>CASEDF010000001.1 GCA_949286705.1 uncultured bacterium
TTTTAAACAGGTTGGTACCTGCAAATACAAAAATAATGTAGTTACATATAACAAACAAAATACAGCGTACACTGATATAGGATCCAAAGCAAACCCCGGAAAATTACTTGCAGACGGGAGCTGTTACGATATGGTAATTAACGGCGGCAATCTCGGATTTACATTTGACATGAACGGTCCTGATAAAGGTCCGAACGCTTTGGGACACGATATATTTTCTTTCCACATGGACAAAAACGATTATCTCCAGCCTATAAAGCAAAGTTCAATATATACTGATGATGAACGTGAAAATGCAATTACCGAATGTGAAGAGAATTATCCGTCAGGAGGACAGCATTATTCTTCATGTATAGCCTCAGCAGAACAAAAGGGCTATCCATGCCGGGAAGACTCAAGCCAGGCAGGCAACGGAATTGGCTGCAGCTGGTATGCAGTGCATGACAAATGTCCTGAGGATAATACAAAAGGTTATTGGGATTGCCTGCCTTAATAAAGGGCATTTTTAGCCCGACAATCAACGGTCATACCAGACTCGTTCCGCGTTTTTAACAATAGATCCCGCAACAAGTGCGGGATGATGGTTGTATATTGTCATCCTGAAGTGCCAAAGGCACCCCTCTACCTCTGGGAGAGGGTAGAATTTCTTAACGAGCGTTTGCGAGTTTAGAAATTCGGGTGAGGGTTTGGGAGATGGGGCTGTATGTAGATATAACTACCTGACAGAAAAAATACCCCTCATATTTTCTTTGTAATATAATACATTTATGGGAAAGAAAAGAATAAGCATAATCGGCTCAACGGGTTCAATCGGAACTCAGACTCTGGAGGTTCTTGAAAAACTTCAGGACAAATTTGAAATAATTGCACTGGCAGGCGGACATAATAAGGAGCTTTTGGACGCGCAGGCAAAAAAATTCAAACCAAAATATACAGTTCTGGGCGAACAAGGTCTTGAAAAAATCTGTTCCGATAAAGAAAACGACATAATATTAGTTGCATGTTCAGGCAAAATCGGATTACGCCCGACACTTACCGCAATAAAAAACGGCATAAATATAGCGCTTGCAAATAAAGAAACCCTTGTTATGGCGGGCGATATTGTGATGAGGGAAGCGAAAAACCACGGGGTAAAAATTATTCCGGTCGACAGCGAACACTGTGCAATCCACCAGTGCATAAAAGATATTTCTCAGGTGGATAAATTAATTATTACGGCCTCCGGCGGGCCTTTTTTACACAAATCCGTTGATGATATGAAAAACGCAACAGTCAAAGAGGCACTTGCGCACCCCAAATGGCATATGGGTAAAAAAATAACTGTTGACAGCGCGACTTTGATGAACAAAGGACTGGAAATCATTGAGGCGCATCACCTTTTCGGATTTAATTATGATGATATAGAAGTTGTAATTCACCCGCAAAGCATTGTGCATTCCGCAATTGAATACAAAGACGGCAGCGTAATTGCCCAATTAGGACTGCCGAGTATGCATATCCCAATTCAATATGCCATATCTTATCCTGAAAGATTTAAAGGGATAAAGTCAAAAAGTTTCAGTTTTGCGGAAATTGCGCGGCTTGACTTTGAAAAACCTGATTTTGAAAAATTCCCGTGCGTAAAACTTGCCTACAGAGCAGGCAAAACAGGCGGAACCATGACAACATGCCTTAATGCGGCAAATGAAGAAGCTGTTTTTGCATTTCTGGACGGAAAAATCAAGCTCTATAATATCTACGAAATAGTTGAAAAAATGATGTCAGAACACAAAGTTATCCAAAACCCTACAATAGACGAAATCTTTGAAATCGACAAAGACATCCGCGAAAAAACAAAAGAATTTATTAAAACTCTATAAAATATCCAGCGGATCCACATCTATTGTGAGCTTAATATCTTTTGGCATTGTGATTTTGTTCAGAAAACTTGAAATAAATCTGTGACCTTTTTCGTCCATTTTGTTTTTAATAAGGATTTGGAAACGATACTGCCCGTTGAGCCGCTCGATTACACAGTTTGTGGGACCCAAAACCTCAATCCGCTCTGATATTCCGTATTTTTCAACCATTGTACAAAGTCTCAAGGCAATCTCCTGTGCTGATTTTTCCGCGCGGAAGTTGTTTTCACAAGCCAGAACAAGTCTTATAATCTGGCTGAAAGGCGGGTAATCAAATTCCTCACGGGCAATAATTTCTTTTTCAAAAAATTCACCGTAATTTTGGGATTTAGCACTTTCAAGCGCATAAAATTCAGGGTTATAAGTTTGGAAAAACACACGTCCCGCAAAATCTCCGCGTCCGGCACGCCCGGCCACCTGCGTCAAAAGCTGAAATCCGCGCTCTGATGCTCTGAAATCCGGCAGATTGAAGCTTGCATCAGCCGAAATAACCCCGACAAGCGTAACATTCGGGTTATCCAAACCTTTTGCAATCATCTGCGTGCCGACCAGAATATCTATATCTCCCTTTTGAAATCGCTCCAAAAGCCTTATGTGTTCGCCTTTTCTGACAAGAATGTCGCTGTCGATACGTTCAACTTTTTTATCAGGATAAAGCTCTTTGATGTACTGTTCAATCTTCTGGGTGCCTGTTCCGCTGTTTTTCAAAGCGTCAGAACCGCATTCGGGACAAAAATCAGGAAAGCTTTCACTGTGGTTGCAATAGTGACATTTCAAACGCTGTTCACGCGCGTGCCAGATCATCGGAATAGCGCAATTAGGGCATTCAATTACATGCCCGCATGCCTGACACTGGGTAAACGTTGAAAACCCGCGGCGATTAATCAACAAAATCACCTGCTGATTATTCTCTAAAGTTTCATTAATCGCGACCTGCAAAGGTTTGGAAATCACATTTTTGTATGCCGCGCGGCCGTATTCCTGCATATTTATGACGGTAACCGGCGGAACTTTTGCATCATTATATCTTTTTTTAAGCTCAAAAAGATTACCGGAATTCACTGCCCTGTAGTAAACCGAAATATCGGGCGTTGCAGATCCCAATAAAAGCGGACAGTTATGAAATTCGGCAAGTTTACGCGCAACAACACGCGCATCATATCTTGGCGCAGGATTTGTTTGCTTATAGGCGCCTTCGTGCTCCTCATCAATTATAATTAAGCCGATATTTTGCAATGGCGCAAAAACAGCCGAACGCGCACCCGCAAGTATTTTAATTTCATTTTTGTATAATTTTTGCCAAACATCATAACGTTCGCCGTCAGAAATGCTGCTGTGCCATATTGCAACGTCATCAGTGCCGAATTTTTTCGCCAGACGCTTGGTTAATTGTGATGCAAGTGCAATTTCCGGAACCAGAAACAAAACATTTTTACCTGCTTTGATTGTATCGTCAATTAATTTAAAATAAACTTCCGTTTTGCCGCTTGCCGTAACACCATGAAGTAATATTGTTTTACCCCTCACCGGAATCAAAGATTCCGACTCTCCCACAAGGGGAGAGTAATCAGTTTCTGATAAAATTTTAGAGATTACGCCTTCAATATTTTCATAAATTTCATTATTCCAAAATCTTAAAACTTTAAAACCGTTATCTTCCAAAAACTTTTGTCTTACCTTGTCGCTTTCAAGCCCTGCAATATCATTATGCTGCCCGCCATCAATTTCAATTACAAGTTTTTTCTCATAACATACAAAGTCGACTATATATTTACCAATAGCCTCTTGCCGCCTGAATTTAAGATTATTCAATTGCTTATCTTTCAGATAATACCACAATATCCTCTCTGCATTTGTCATCTTTTGACGTAATTCCTTGGAATACGCCAAAGCTTGCCTTGTATAAAAATGTACGGCAGTTTTCCTCTCCCCTTGTGGGAGAGGGTTAGGGTGAGGGGTAATTTTATTTTTTATCCCTTCGTAGACTTTTTGCTGATCGGGTGAAAGTTCAAACAGCGGTTCTTTTTCCGTAATTTTTAATATATCAAGCGGGTTGCGGTATAATTCTTCCGATGTAATCTTTAAACACCCGAGTTCTTCCAGTTTTTTAATGGTATTACGCGTTGTCTTTGCCTGACGTTCGAACAAAATCAAAGGCATTTTGCCGGATTTTTGCAAAATTTCCAGAACCTCTTTTTGCCTCTTTGTCGCCCCGTCAAACTGTACAAATTCAACCGCCTGTTCGGTTTTTGAAGCTTTTTCAATTAATTTCAAAGGAATTGCCGCGTTCAAAACAGTAACCAGATCACAGCAGTAGTAATTCGCAACCCATTCAAGTAATTTTAAATAATCAATAGAAAAAAGCGGCTTTTCATCAAGAATTTTGCTTATTTTTTTTACCTTAAAATCACCCGGCAGATAATCCGAAAACCCCACACAAAAAGCATTAATAAGCCCCTGACGCCCGAAAGGCACCAGAATCGCCTGACCGATTTGAATTTTGTCCTTCATCTCATCAGGGATTGAATAACTGAAAGTTTTTACCCCCAGCCCTTTTATATTCACAAGAGCAAGAGCGTATTTCATTATTCCTCAGCCATAAATTCTTTTCTTGCTTCCTGTATAGCCTCTTCCAAAAGATCAAGCTGATCGGGAGTAAAGGTTACGCCTTTTTTGGTCGGAAGCCAGCTTGCACCGCCGTCGGTTGTATAAAATATTCTCATATTAAGGTAGCTTTTGCCTTTATATTCACTGATAGAAATCTGTAACTGCTCTGTTTCGCTTCTCTCAATAACTGCCAAATTTTTTGCGTCTGCCATAATTTTTCCTCCTTAACTGAAAATATAATACCACAAATTTTTTGTTTTATGCTAAAATAAAATGACAAAAGGAGAGAAATTATGATAAAAGTTGCAGTATGCGGAGCTTTAGGCAAAATGGGCAAAGAAGTTGTAAATGCAGTTAAAGAACATCCTGCAACAGAACTTGCCGCACAAATTGATATAACGTCAGCGGAAGGTGTTTTCCAATCAATTGATGAGGCTTCAAAAAATTGCGAATTTGACATCGTAATTGATTTTACCCAGCCGAAATCAATCTATGAAAATGCAAAATATTGCCTTACACACAATATAAAAATCGTAATAGGCACAACGGGATTAACCGACGAACAAATCAACGAGCTTGAAAAACTCTCCAAAGAAAATAATACAGGCTGTTTTATTGCGCCGAATTTTTCAACGGGTGCGGTTTTGATGATGAAATGCGCAGAACTTTGCGCAAAATACTTTGACAATGCGGAAATTATTGAGCTTCACCACAACCAGAAAAAAGATGCCCCATCAGGCACGGCAATAAAAACAGCATTAATGATGTCAAAAGCAAAAGAAAGTTTCACCGCAGGCAACTGTCCTGAAACCGAAACAATTCAAGGTGCAAGAGGCGGAAAATCATATTCCGACATCCATATACATTCAGTCAGAATGCCCGGATTTATGGCATCTCAAGAAGTTCTTTTCGGCTCAATGGGGCAAACTCTTTCAATCAGACACGATTCGACCGACAGAAAATGTTACATGCCGGGGATTTTAATGGCAACGGAACATGTTTTTAAGCACAATGATTTTATTTACGGATTAGAGAATATATTATAGAGGTATTTTATGAGAAAACCAAACATTGCAATTTTAGGCGCAACAGGCGTTGTCGGACGCGAAATTTTAAAAATCATGGATGAACTTGACGTTCAATATAATGAACTGAAACTTTTATCCAGTGCAAAAAGCGCAGGAAAAAAATTGGAATTTCAAGGTAAAAAATACACTGTTGAAGAAGCAAAACCCGAATCTTTTGACGGAATTAATATTGTTATAGCATCAGCAGGAGGCTCTACATCCAAAAAATTTGCGCCGGAAATTGTAAAACGCGGCGGGGTTTTGATTGATAATTCATCGGCTTTCAGAATGGAAAAGGATGTTCCGCTTGTCATTGCAGGTGTTAACGACGAAGATTTAAAAAAACACAAAGGCATTATCGCAAACCCGAATTGTTCAACATCTCAATTAATGCTTGTTTTAAAACCATTGAATGATAAAGCAAAAATAAAAAGGCTTATTGTATCAACATATCAATCAGTTTCCGGAGCAGGTCTTGCAGCTATAAATGAACTCACTGCAGATACAAAAGCCAAATTAAACGGTGAAAAATTTGAAAATGTATGCTTCAAAAAGCCGATTTCTTTTAACGTAATCCCGCAGATTGACGTATTTTGCGAAAACGGTTACACAAAAGAAGAAATGAAAGTTACAAATGAAACAAAAAAAATTCTTCACCTCGCACCTGATACACCTATTTCATGTACGGCCGTCAGAGTTCCTGTATACAGAGGCCACAGCGAAGCCGTAGATATTGAATTTGAGAATGAAATTACACCTGATGAAGTCAGAGAAATTCTTAAAAAATCTTACGGAGTCAAAGTTATAGATAATCCTGATAACTTTGAATACCCGACAACACGTGATGCAGAATATGTTGACCCTGTTTTTGTCGGTCGTATAAGAAAAAATATTGCATTTGAAAACGGAATAACATTATGGTGTGTGGCAGACAACCTCAGAATAGGCGCCGCGCTAAACACCGTCAGAATTTGTAAAAAAATTACCGAAATGGAATTATTCTAGCAAAAATTTTTATTTTTGATTTTTATAAAATTGACTGAACAATAAAGGAAAAAATTATGCCTAAAATAGGAAATTTAATTAGTAAATTACAAATTAACGGGAAAACCTTTGAAAAACCCGAATGGTGGTCAACAAAACACAAACTTAAATGTGAAGTTCGAAATACTGAACAGTTTAAAGAAGCTATGAATGCAAGAACAACTCTTCACGTAAACAGCGGTACTGATATTACTGCAGATTTATATATCAAAGAACTGCAAGCTTCTCTTGATTTTCCGCAATATAAAGAATTAGCACCATGGAATCCTATATTTAATAAATCCAAAAATATTATTACTTACCCTAAGGTACACGCAGATAATATGAATGAATTAAACGCTGCAGAATCTGCACTAAATATTCAGGCATAACACTATGCAAATTTTCTTTTTTTAACTCCGAATTTATCCTCTAAAGTGGATATAACCATATCCGGTACCAAATCCTCCATACAATCCGATACTCTGTTTTTACAATATTTTACCGTACCTGACTGTAAACAACACGGAGAACACGAAAAATGTCTTGAAAGCACAATACATTTTTCACTCCTTGGTTTCCATCTTACTAACGACGTAGGACCGTGCAGCAATATTGACGGAATATCCAGAGCTGCCGCCATATGGATTACTCCAGAATCTAATCCGATTACTAAATCCATGTTTTTAACAAGTGACATTGTTTCCGGTATGGATAATTTCCCGCACATATTAATAGGCAAAATCTCAAGACTATCTCCCATACTATCAATAATATTTTGATAATTCTTAATATCGCCCGTGCCGCCGACAAAAAATATCTGCGACCGCAATTCATTTGATAAATATTTTATAAGCTCCATCCAGTATTTATCAAGCCAATTTTTTTGAGCGAACCTGCTGAACGCATGTATTAAAACTTTTTTGTTAGGAATATTTGAAACAACTTCTTGTGCTTTAGAATCATTAATTCTGTCAAGCCATAATTCGGTTCTGTCATTTTTTACGGGAATACCTGTAATCCTCAATAAATCCAAATAACAGTCAATTTCATGTCTGTTCAAATTATAAGGCGCCGCTGCCGTTAAAAATTTATTACGTTTTATATCAAAACCTATACGATTTTTAACTTGCGCCAAAAAAGCCACAAGCGTAAAAAAACTATCACTTTTCAAAAAATACACAGTATCGTATTTGCTAAATAATGAAATATAAGCTAATATATTCCGATATTTACCGTCGATTTGAAAAATTTTATTAATATACGGACAATTCCGCATAACACCTTCGGCAATTTCATCAACAAGAATATCTATCCTCGCATCCGGCAAAGCTTGTCTGAGTTCTCGGTAAAAAGCACTCGCAAAAATACTGTCACCAATGGTTCCGTATCTTATAACCAATATTTTTTCCATAATGCGTTCATCCTAACATTGACAATTTGTTTTTAATATTCCCCACACGGTCAATATTAATGTGATTATTTTGAATAATTCAATATGAAAATATTTCTCCCCGAATCAAAGTATTATTGCCTGTATACAGGCAGAATAATAACAAATATTATATTTTATTATTAGCTGAACTATAATAATTAAATAATGAATGCCCGTAATAAAATTAAATCTTTAATAGCACTAAGATGTACTACAATTACAAAACTCGCGCAAATGCTGCGGGAAAAAACCGGCAAGCCTTATACCTTTAAAAGCCTGACAGGCAAACTCCAACGCGGCACCTTATCACTTGATGAAGCTTACTTAATTGCGGATCTGCTTGAATACAAACTGGAATTTATAGACAAATAAATTAAACTTCACTTTTATTACTTTTTGTAAAAAGGACGCGACTTTTAAGGTTTTTTCTGCTAAAATATTAAAGTCACAAGGGGTATTTATGGGACAGATTTTAAGAAGAGAAAATATAGCAGAATTTGTCCGCAATCTTCAAAAAAGCGGAAAAACCGTTGTTGCAACAAACGGCTGCTTTGATATTCTTCATGTAGGACATGTGAGATATCTTCAAAAATCAAAATCGTTTGGAGATTACCTGATAGTCCTTTTAAATTCCGACAAATCGGTAAGGTTAATTAAAGGTGAAGGACGCCCGATTAATAACGAAAATGACCGCGCTGAAATATTAACCGCATTAAACTGCGTTGATTATGTGGTATTATTTGATGAAACAAGCCCGCGTGACTTACTTGACGAAATCAAGCCCGACGTTTATACAAAAGGCGCGGATTATAATATGGAAACACTTCCAGAAGCGGATATTATGAAAAAAAACGGAACAAAAGTTGAATTTATCGACTTTGTACCCGGCAAATCAACAACAAATACAATAAGTAAAATAAAGGAGTAGGATATGAAGACTTTTTCGGTAGAAGAAATCACAAAGATTACAGGCGGAATGCTTACCAAAGCCTCAGATGTTGAAATTACACACATCGCACCGCCGTTACTCGCAGATGAAAAAACTCTGGCACTTGCACTCGGCGAAGATGAAATCGCCAACCTTTCAAAATCAAAAGCCAGAGCCGCACTTGTACCTTTAGGTGTCCAAATTGACGGCTTAACAACTATTGAAGTTGAAAGACCAAGACTTGCAATGATGAAATTGTTAAATCTTTTTTATGTGCCGCCTGCTGTCAATCAAGGTGTTCACCCGACAGCGGTTGTTGATCCTACTGCAAAATTAGGTCAAAATGTTTCAATCGGACCTAATGTTGTTATATCTGCAAATGCCGAAATAGGCGATCATTCAAAAATTCTTGCAAATTCCTACATCGGAAGCGGTGTAAAAATAGGCATAAACTGCTTTTTCCACCCCGGTGTAAATATCGGTGACAGAGTAAAAATCGGAAACTACGTAATTTTACACCACGGAGTTTCACTTGGCGCGGACGGTTTCAGCTTTGTAACAGAAAATCCTGATAACATTGAACAGGCAAGAAAAGAAGGCGAAATTAAAGAAGGTTCTCAAACAAAACATGTTATCTTCAAAATTCCTTCAATAGGTTCTGTTGAAATCGGCAACAATGTAGAAATCGGTGCAAATACAACAATAGACAGAGGCACCATTGAAAATACAATCATCGGTGATGATACAAAAATTGACGATCAGGTAATGATTGGTCATAACTGTAAAATCGGCAAAGGCTGCCTTTTAATATCTCAAGTCGGTATTGCCGGAAGCTGTGTAATCGGCGACAGAGTAGTAATTGCCGGTCAAGCAGGTCTTGCCGATCATATCCAAATCGGTTCCGACACAATTATTGCAGCAAAAGCCGGTGTTACAAAATCCTTCCCCGAACGCTCAATCGTTGTAGGTATTCCGGCTGTTCCGAGAAAAGAATTTATCAAACAGCTTAAAACAATGAAAGACGCTCAGGAAATTATCGCGAAATTCAGAAAATATGAACCGATGCTTAATGCATTTGAAGAGGCACACAACGAATAATGGGAACACTCAAAAAACAAATCGAAATAACCGGTAACGGCTTGATGAAAAATAAGCCCTGCAAAGTAACTTTTTTCCCTTCAAACGAAGGTAAAATAAGATATTTTGTAAAAGGCGAAGAAGCTTTCACCGCGGACATAGACAACCTGATTTCAACAGATCATTGCGTAACTCTCGGAAACAAAAAATCAAGAGTTATGCTTGAAGAACACCTGTCAGCCGCAATGGCATTTTGCGGAATAGATTCGGTTGATATCTGTATGGATGAGAGCGAAGTTCCGGCTCTTGACGGAAGCGCAAAAGGCTGGGTTGATCTTTTTAAACAAGCCGGTATTGAAAAATCAAAACCTGAATATTATACGGTTACTGAACCGATTTATTATCTGAACGGCAAAACCAGTATGATAATTCTGCCGGATAAAGATTTGTTTATATCTTATGCTGTGAATTATGACCATCCGGATTTGACAAGACGCTGGGTTAATTACAATCCGAAAAATCCTGATGAAATTATTGAAGCCAGAACTTTCGGATTTTATAAAGATCTGAAAAAATTCCAGATGTTCGGATTTGCGCAGGGTGTAACTCAGGAAAATACTGTTGGTTTAACGGATGACGGCTACACAACAGAATTACGTTCCGAAAATGAACCTATAAAACATAAAATCCTTGATGTTATAGGAGATTTGTATTTAACAGGCGTAAACCCGCTTAATCTAAAGGCACAAATCCTTGTCAAAGAAGCGGGACATGCCGTGCATTTAAAAGTTGCAAAAATTTTAAAAGATAAATTAATAGAGACTAAATAAGGAGAAATTTTATGACAGAAGAAGTATTGAGTTTTGACATTATGCAGATTATGGAAATGCTGCCGCACAGATATCCTTTTTTGCTGGTAGATAAAATTACTGAATGTGTACCGGGCAAATACGCAAAAGGTTACAAAAATATGACAATGAATGAAGGATTTTTCCAGGGACATTTCCCGAACAATCCGATTATGCCGGGCGTTTTACAACTGGAAGCTATGGCACAATGTTCAGCACCGATTTTATTAAAAATGCCTGAATTTAACGGCAAATTAGCACTTTATGCAGGGGTTGAAAATGCACGTTTCAAAAATATCGTAAGACCCGGCGACAAATTCGAAATGGAAATTGAACTCTTAAAAGTCAAAGGTCCTATATGCAAAGCTCATGGTATCGGACGGGTTGACGGCAAAATCGCAGTCGAAGCAGATATGATGTTTGCTTTAAAATAATTAATAAAGACTTCCTTGTTGGAAGTCTTTATTTTTGTAGTAAAATATAGGTGTGTACACTAATAAGAAGGAAGAAATTTATGAAAACACTTTCACCATTACAAATCGAAAGATTAAAATACCAGCCGAAACTCCCTGCATGTCTTGCATTAGGGATAAACAGCCTTGAACTGGTTGAAGGATCCTCTACCCAATCAGTAAGAGATCAGGAACAAATCCAAAATTTATTTAAAAATACTTACGGCAAACCGGTTGTAACATTTAAAAATTCTATATCAATGACAACATCAGAGCCGAGAAACGTAGGCGTAATCCTTTCCGGCGGTCAAGCACCGGGAGGACACAACGTAATTGCCGGACTTTATGACGCATTAAAACAGGCAAATTCCTCCAACAAATTATACGGATTTTTAGGCGGTCCGTCAGGCATTATTGACGGCAAATACGTAGAATTCACCGATGAATTTATTGACAGATACAGAAATACCGGCGGTTTTGATATTATAGGCTCCGGCAGAACAAAGCTTGAAACAGAAGAACAATTCCAAAAATCATGGGACGTTTGCAAAAAGCTTAACATTTCCGCTGTTGTAATAATCGGCGGGGACGATTCAAACACAAATGCGGCTATGCTTGCCGAATGGTTTGTAAAAAATAACGCAGGAATTCAGGTTATCGGATGTCCGAAAACTATTGACGGCGACTTGAAAAACGACCAGATTGAAATTTCGTTCGGCTTTGACACTGCAACAAAAACTTACGCGGAATTAATCGGAAACATCCAACGCGACGCAAATTCCGCAAAAAAATACTGGCACTTTATTAAAATTATGGGCAGAAGCGCATCACACGTTGCTCTGGAAGCTGCACTCCAAACTCAGCCAAATATAACTTTGATTTCCGAAGAAGTTGAAGAAAAGAAAATGTCACTTGAACAAATCGTAAATTACATGACAAATATCATTGTAAAACGTGCAGATATTGGTAAAAACTTCGGTATAGCAATTATTCCGGAAGGCTTAATTGAATTTATACCCGAGATGAAATCAATGATTGCGAACTTAAATGATATTATGGCATCATTGGAAACAGACCCTGACTTTGTAAACGCAACAACAATCAGAGAAAAATTTGATATTGTGGAAAACAGACTTGATCCTGACAATGCAAAAGTTTACAATTCACTTCCTGTATTAATCAAAGGTCAATTGCTGGCAGACAGGGATCCGCACGGTAATGTTCAGGTGTCAAAAATCGAAACCGAAAAATTGTTAATCGAAATGATTTCAACAAGACTTGATGAATTGAAATCACAAGGTGACTATATCGGCAAATTCTCACCGCAGTCACATTTCTTCGGCTATGAAGGAAGATGCGCATTCCCGTCAAACTTTGACGCTGATTACTGCTACTCATTAGGCTTTAACGCATTTGCATTAATCAACTTCGGTCTGACCGGATACCTGTCATCAGTCAGAAACCTTACAGCACCTGCAGATGAATGGATTGCAGGCGGTGTACCTTTGACAATGATGATGAATATGGAAAAACGCCACGGTGAAATGAAACCGGTTATCCAAAAAGCATTAGTAAGACTTGACGGACCCGTTTTCAAAGAATTGGAACAAAACAGAGAAGACTGGGCAATGAATGACAGATATTTATTCCCCGGAGCTGTTCAGTATTTTGGACCGTCTTGCGTATGCGACGTTACAACCTGCACATTGCAGCTAGAACGTTCAAAATCATTAGTAAATGCATAATAAATCAATAGGAGGCTTTAACAGCCTCCTATTTTTTAACTATTTTTTCAAAATCCTTTTTCATTTTATACTCTTTTACGAGTTTTTTAAAAGCTTTTTCTTCAGGTGTTTTTATTCTAAATTTATTCAAAAACCAAACCTTTGCCATTTTTAGACCATATGGCGAAAACAACGGCACTTTTACTTCCATTGCTTTAGCTTTTAGTGCGTCATCAAAGTTGCTGACAGCAAGTTTTGCATATTCTTTTGCGGCATTTTTAAACCCTTTATAATCTCCTATAAAAGCGGAATAAACCTGTTCGTTTTTCAATGATGACAATCTTTCAATAATAGGTAATATTTTAACCATTTTTCCTCCTCGGGAATAAAATATTAACACCCTACAAAATTTTTGTCAATGTTACTTTATGTAAAAAAATTTGTAAAATCCAAAAGTTTTGCCTCAAAAAATCCGTCCCTGAGAATAGGAGAACAATTATGGCAGAACCGATTAAACCTGTAACAGGCAACACAGTAGGCAGTATTATACAAAAACTTGATAAAAAACTTCCTGAAAACAATCCGAGTATTTTTATGAAACCGCAGGACGCTGATGAAACAGCTATTCCAAGTGATTTCATATTCAAACAATTGTATACTTAGATAAGGAATTTACCGTTTTCGTAAATAAGAACGTCGTCGGCAAAAATTTTGCCTCCGTTTTTCATATTTTTAATTAAATCCCAGTGAAGTCCGGAAACATTTTTGCCGCCTGTTTCAGGGTATGAAGCGCCGACAGCCATATGGATTGCGCCGCCGATTTTTTCATCAAAAAGAATATTGCCGGTAATCTCCTGAATCATATCGTTTGTGCCGACTGCAATTTCACCAATGCCGCGGGAGCCTTCATCCATATCAAGCATTGCGTGCAAGAATTCTTCACCCTTATCCGCAGAGGCTTTTACAACTTTTCCGCTTTCAATCCAAAGATGAACCCCGTGAGCTTCATTTCCTCTGTAATTTTGCGGGTAATCAAAATAGATTTCGCCGTTTATTCCGTCCTCTACGGGAGATGTAAAAACTTCACCGTCAGGGTAATTATTCAAACCTGAACAGCTAATCCACTTTCTGCCTTCTACGTTAAACGTTATATCAGTTCTGTCGCCTGTTATGTGTAATTTTTTAACTTTATTCAAATATTCTGCCCATTTGGATTGTTTTTCGTCCAATTCTCTTAATTTTTCGACGGGATTTTCCAGATTTAAGTAACAGGAATTGAATAAAAATTCAGCATATTCATCAAAAGACATGCCGGCTTCCTGAGCAAGAGCATGGGTCGGTACATCACAGATAACCCATTTGGCAGAACCCTCTGCAGAACGCTTCATCAAAAGTTCAGATAATGGCTTTGTAGCTTTTCCTCTGCGCGCAAGCTTTTTGAGATCCGCACGCTTCATACTTTTTGTATTTAAAGGGCTGCCAATGGAAATAAATTTATCAACTCTTTCATATTCAAGTTTTGAAATAGGATCAACATAATCCAGCTGCTCATCGGAGGCATATTTTATAAACAACTCCGCCATATCACCGAGCCCGGTTCTGACTAAAGGATGTCCGCCGCGTTCCAGAACGCGTTTATAAACCGCTCTTACAAGATCCTTTGCATAAACGCTTTCCGATCTGATTTCAACAAGGTCGCCTTTTTGAACGTCAACCGAATAATCAACGAGGACTTCCGCATATTTATCCCAGATGGTTTTATTCATTTTCGCCGCCTTCTAATGAATGGTGACAGTGTTTGTGAGATTTTAATAAAACTCCGCGTTTTGATGTTTGAATAAATTCAATCATTTTTTCAATATATTCATTCATCGGAATTTCGGCCTTAATTTTTTCAATAGCCTGAGTTGTGTTAAATTCGTCTGAGATAAGAAGTTTAAAAGCTTCATTTACTGCAGTTCTGGTTTCCTGAGGAATTCCGCGGCGCTTCATGGCAACAACATTAAGTCCGCAAGGATAAGCAGGACGTCCGTCGCATTTTGAATAAGGTAAAATATCCTGACGGGAAGCTGAAAATCCTGATATAATCGCCATATCACCTATTCTTACATTTTGATGGAACACACACATACCGCCGACAAACGCACCGAATCCGACATGAACATGCCCGCCTAAAGTTACAAGATTGGCGAGAATAACCTGATCTTCAAGTACACAGTTATGAGCAATATGAGATCCGACCATCAGTAAACATTTGTTGCCTATTCTTGTGGTAAAATCGCCGCATGCAGCGCCTCTGTGAATAGTTACGTTTTCTTTTATGATAGTATCGTCGCCGATTACAACTTTTGTTTCTTCACCTTTATATCCTAAATCCTGCGGTTCCGAACCGATTGTTGCAAACGGAGAAATCGTACATCTTTCGCCGATTTCTGCATGTTCAATATAGGCATTTGCAATAACTCTTGTTTTGCTGCCGATTTTTACATTTTCGCCTATAACAACGTACGGGCCTATAATCGCATCTTCCGCAATCTGTGCTGACGGATGAATAACTGCTGTCTTGTCTATCATAATTACCTCTCTTCTTAACTTACGATAAACTAATTATATTATAAATTCCCTGCCGGCTCAATATTTTAATATTATCTTAATCTCTTGCACTTGGAGCTTAAATTTGATATAATAATACCACAATGGAGGTTAAACAAATGAACACAAATACGCACTATGACTACTTTTCACTCAGGGGGGGGGGCAGTAGCTTAACCTCCGCAGACAACTTTTTTATCTGTCATGCTGAACTCGTTTCAGCATCTTGCAATCGGGACAATGTAAAAGCCCCTCTCCGGTCACTACGTGACACCCTCTCCCCTAGGGGGCGAGGGAAATTAATCTGTCATCCTGAGGTGCCGATGGCACAACAACACATTAGGGCTTTTTGGAATTTTACTGGTCATCCTAAGGCTTTAGCCGAAGGATCGCAAAAAGTTAATGAGATGCTGAAACAAGTTCAGCATGACAGAAATACCTTCCCTCGCCCCTTGGGGAGAGGGATTAAGGGAGAGGGGCAAGGCTGTGACAAAACCGTGAGCAAAGCTCACAGAAAATTCTTAGTGCCTTACTGTCTTAGTAACTTAGTATCTTCTAAGAAAGCCGCCTTTACCTTAGCCGAGGTGCTTATCACCCTCGGCATCATCGGCATTGTTGCCGCTATGACTATTCCGACACTCATATCAAAATTCCAGGAAAAATCTCTGGAGTCTCAATTTAAAAAAACATATTCATTGTTAAATCAAGCGCTGCAGCTTACTAATTATGAAAACGGAGTTGAATACAAATGTTATTCCAAAACCACAGATTTTGAAAATTCCGATTATTATGAATATTCACAATGCAAAGAGTTTCAAGAAGCCTTTTTTAAAAATTTAAAGTATTTAAAATATGATGTTGTTAATGAAACGACTGTTGACTATAAAACAAAAGAAGAAGTTCTTGCAGAGGGCGGCGGGATAACAAATCCGGCTTGTTCATTCAAATACTTAGTAGCAAATACATACAAATATTATTTACCTGACGGAAGTATTGTATATGCAAATCCTAGAAATAGTGATACTGGCGGTATCTTTATGATTGTTGACATAACCGGCGATAAAGGGCCTAACAAGTGGGGATATGATGTTTTTCAACTATCTCCGACTAAAAGAAAAAACGGTTCTGTGAGAATAAATGAAGCTATTTGTGCAATATGGGAAAAAGGCGGCAAAAGAACACAAAATATCCTCAATAATATTGATGAAGTAAGTGATGACTGGTTTGCAGATTAAAATACAGGTTGAGCAAATATACAAACCTGTATTTTAATCTCTTTCTTCCATATTTCCATTTTTGTCGTAAAATAGAAATATACAATTTTTAAGAGGGAATTATGACAAAAAACAGAATAGGAATAGATGTCGGCGGAACTAATGTTAAAATCGCCCTTGTTGATGATAAAGGAAGCATTTTATATTCAAATTCAGTACCCACCCGTGCGGAAATGGGCTATGAATATACAGTAAATAATATTAAACAGGCAATCAGAGATTTGATGTCCGAGACAAAAGTTACCAGTATTGAAGGTATCGGCTTTGATTTTCCGGGTCAAATCGACTACAAAAACGGTATTGTAAGGCTTGCTCCGAATATTCCGGGCTGGGTTAATATTCCGATTGCAAAAATCATTGAAGATGAATTCAAAATTCCGACAAGAATTGATAATGACGTTCACTGCGCAGCGCTTGGCGAATTGAATTTCGGTGCGGGAAAAGGTTGTGAAAACTTCATCTGCATGACTGTCGGAACAGGGATAGGTTCAGGTATTGTAATTAACGGAAAACTTGTACGCGGCGCCTCAAATGCAGCAGGCGAACTCGGTCATATAAAACTTCAAATGCATGAAGGTCCTCTTTGCGGCTGCGGCGACCACGGATGTCTTGAAGCTTTTGCATCAGGTCCGTCTATTGTTGCAATGGCAGAAGAATATATTCTTGGCGGCAAATCAACAAAATTCCGCGAACTTGCATCAGGCGGCGAAATTACACCGTTTATTGTTGCGGAAGCGGCAAAACAGGGCGATCCGGTGGCAAGAAGAATTTTTGCACGGATTGGTGAATACATAGGCTTTGGACTTTCAAGTGTCGTAAATCTTTTAAATCCAGAAAAAATCATTATAGGCGGCGGCGTTGCCGATGCTGGAGATATTTTACTTGACCCGATAAAAGAAACCATTAAAAAACGCGCCATGGTTGTTGCAGGATCTGCCGTCGAAATTGTTCCGGCCAAATTAGGCAACACTGCAGGCGTCATCGGTGCAAGTTTATTAATAGAAAGTTAATAAAAAAGAGTGCGATACTTATTATACCGCACTCTTTTTATCACGGCAGGGAATCATGCTGTCCCTGAACCGCCGGTGTCGTTATAAGCTGCCGGTTCACCGCTCCTTTAGAGAGCTTGCATTAGTCCGAAAGGCAGCCGCCGCGCATATTTGCATGTCCCAGCATATCCGGGATTGATTCGGGCAGGACACCGTTTTATTCTTGAATTTCTATTTTTTGGGGTTTATAATCTTCGGTATTTTGTTTGGGAATTGTTATTTTCAAAACACCGTTTTTGTATTTAGCTGTCGCTTCTTTGCCTTGTACAGGCTGATCAAAAGAAATTGTTCTTTGATATTTACCGTAGCGAAATTCACTTGTGTGATATTTGGCATTTTTTTCAGATTCTTCTTTTTCTTCTTTTTCCTCCTGAATTTCGGCTGTTATTGTCATAAAATCATTGTCAATTTCAATTTCTATATCATCCTTTTTTATTCCGGGAAGCTGAACTTTTACAGTGTAATTTTCTTTATTCTGTTTGACTTCAATTGCAGGACGCCAGACGGAATTTTTCTTTATGTTCAACGGATTTGCAAAATGGCTGCTTAAAAGCGTATCTCTTAAAAAATTATTTAATTCCTGATGAATACTGTCAAAATACAAATCAGGTTCACGGATTATTATATCGTGTTTCATAGAAACTCCTTTCATAATCAAGATAAACTCTTTCTCCTGTAGTTTCATTCTCTCAAAGTACAATAAATTATCCGGAAATATACACTTTTGATTAATAGATTTAATTTTTCATTGTCTGATAATGTTTTAAGGAGGCAATTATGGCAATAAAAATGTTAGTTTTTGAATACAGAAAAACCGAACATGATTTTTTCGGCAAAAATAAATTGGATAATTACGATATAAAATTCTTTGATTTCAGCCTGAATGAAACAACCGTTAATGAATTATCCGAAGAAGATCTTGAACAAACATCCATCATAAGTCTTTTTATAAATTCAGTAATAACAAAAGAAGTATTGGACAAATTCAAAAATTTACGCGTAATTGCAATGCGCTCAACAGGCTATGACAATATTAATAAAAAAGCATGCCAGCAAAGAAACATCGCTCTTTTAAACGTCCAAAATTACGGTGAAACTGCCGTTGCGGAATTCACAATGGGCTTGATTATCGGGATTGTAAGAAACATTTTTAAATCCGTTATAAGCATCAAAGAAGATATTTTTAAAGAAGTTTCGTTTGTCGGACGTGATCTGGAAAAACTAACCATCGGTGTCGTAGGAACCGGTGCAATCGGTGCTGCTGTATGCAAACTTGCCCATGCCTTCGGAATGAAAATACTCGCCTATGACTTAATTGAAAAAACAGAACTCGAAAAAAAATACAATGTTAATTTTACAACTCTGGATTTTTTAATTCGAAATTCAGATGTAATAACTTTACACGTCCCGTATACCGGAAATAATTACCATATGTTCTCAAAACATGAATTTGACCTGATGAAACAAAATTCCTATTTTATAAATGTTGCAAGAGGTGAACTTGTTGATACAAAATATTTAAAAGAAAACCTTGAAAACGGTAAAATCCTCGGCGCAGCTCTTGATGTTGTGGCATGTAAATACAATCCGGACTGTGAAAAATTTTCCGACAATATGGAAAAGACCTCGCTTGAATGCCTTTCCAATTCAAAAATTATTCAAGACTTAATCCAAATGCCAAATGTTTTCATAACTCCGCACATAGCCTATGAATCTCAGGATGCTATTGATTTTATCCTGACAAAAACTTTTGACGGAATTCTGGATTTTACAAACGGCGGAAGCAAAAACAGAGTTTTTTAAATAAAATTTGTTAAAATTTTTGCCTAAAATATATAATATTTTATAATAAAAGAATGAAAATAGGATTTGTACCAATAGATAATCGTCCGGTATGTTACACACTGCCTGAACAGATTGCGGCAATTGATGAGAGTATTGAACTTTTTATGCCCGACAGAAACCTCCTCGGCAGTTTAACCAAATATGCAGATACAGATAAACTCTTTGAATGGCTCAAAAATCTGCCCGAGCTTGATGCCGTCATAATTTCACTTGATACACTTGCCTACGGCGGGCTTATATCTTCCAGAAGATGCCCTGATAAATTTGAACAAATCAAATCAAGAATTGAAAAATTAAAAGAGATTTTATCGCAAAAAAATGCTGAAATCTATGCGTTTTCAAGCATTATGCGAATCTCAAACAATAATATAAATGAGGAAGAAAAAGAATACTGGAACAAATGGGGCAAAAAAATCTTCAATTATTCTTACTGTATGGATAAATACGGCACAGTATGCCAAAAAGAAGTCCCTGACGAAATTCTTGAGGATTATCTGAACACACGAAAAAGAAATTTTGAGATTAACAAAATTTACCTTGACTGGCAAAAACAAGGATTTTTTAATACTCTTGTTTTTTCAAAAGATGATTGCACTGAATTCGGTTTTAATGTTCAGGAGGCAAAAACTCTGGAAAAACTCGGAGGATTTGTGAAAACAGGCGCTGATGAAATTCCTCTTTCCCTACTGGCACGGGCAATTAAAGGTGATGTAAAAATTGCTCCCGTCTTTTTGGAACCTCAATATAAAAATCTTATCTCAAATTATGAGGACATTCCGGTTGAAAAAAGCGTATCAGGACAGATTGAACTTGCCGGTTGTAAAATTTCAAATGAAAATGATGCGGATATTTTATTGTATGTCAATAATTTTAAAAAGCATCAGGGCGAAATTGTAATGGGTATTGATACTGAACCCTTTAACGGCATATGGAAAACTCCTCTTAAACCCTATATGATTGCCGATATCCGTTTTGCAAACGGTGCTGATAATAAATTTGTGGAACAAATTTTTAAAACAGATTTTGACGATAATTTTTACGGATATTCAGCCTGGAATACTACCGCAAATACGCTCGGAAGCCTAATTTGCGCCGCAAAAATTAAATATCTGGCAAAAAACTACAGCGAGAACGCATTCAAAAAATTAGCAATCGTCCGCTTTCTTGATGATTGGGCATATCAGGCAACTGTACGCCAGCAAAAGCCTGATGCGGCATTAATTAAATCTAAAATTACAAATTTTGAAAAAATTGTATTTGATAAAATGCATCTGAGTGCAAATTTAAGTTACAAATTCCCGTGGAACAGATTATTTGAGGTGGAAATTGAGTTTAATTGATATAATTTTACTTGCAATAGCACTTGGCATAGATTGTTTGGTTGTGTCATTTTCACAGGGACTTATACTTAATAAAAACCGGACGGCAAATTCATTAAAATTAGCAGCAACAATGGGATTATTCCAAGGATTAATGCCCTGCATAGGCTATATAGGTGCAAATTATATTTACGAATTAATCGCACCCTACAGCAAATGGATTGTCTTCGGCATATTCATGATTTTAGGCATAAAATTTATCTTAGAGGCTTTTGAAGGAGAAAAAAAAGAAATATGCTGTATAGATTTAAGATGCCTTATCAGTCTGGGTATAGCAACAAGCATTGACGCACTTGTTTCAGGAGCCGGTTTAAATTTTACGGACACTCCTCTTATGTTTTCCGCCATAATTATAGGATTTGCCTCTTTTGTTATGTCTTTAAGCGGATTCTGGTTTGGAAATTTCTTTAAAAAATTCCCTCCGAAGTATCTTGAAATAACAGGCGGTGCAATTCTAATTTTTCTGGCCGCAAAATCAATAATATTTTAATTTTTGGCATGCCTTCATGCCTGAAATCCAACAATATTCTTGAATTATTTACATTTCTTAACAGTTTACAAAACCATGTAAAACCATGTCACAACATGGGTTTGCATGGTTCAAAATCTTAAGAGCATGATATAGCTTTGTTTAGCATGTAATTGACATTTCAAAAACGGCTGTGTAAAGGCGTTTAAGCGCCTTGTTACAAATCTTCACAACCACATGTTTGCCCCTTGAAAAATAAAACTTATTTCCTATAATGTTAGTATAGGTCGGAGATAGTTGATACAAGCGACCTCAGGGGTGGGGTAAAGGCAGCTTTGCTGTCTATATCACGCATGTGTGAGTAGATGAATTTGGAGATTATATAAATTGTTTAGAAGTAGAGATATGGGAAGGGCAGTTGCTGTTAGAAGATGGACTCCTACAGCACTTGAATGTTATAAAAGAGGATGTAATTGTGAAGGATGTTTCTATAAAGACTTTTTTAGCGGATCTTCACAAAAATGCCAGATGAAAGCATCCGTATTGGAATTGGTCAGAGTAATCGGCACACCGAATGTTGAATTACCGCAATTTATTATAGAAGATTAATATTTTACCCCTTTAAAAAATACGTGAATTGTGTTATACTGCAAAAGCAGTATAATAAATGGAGGTTTAAATGCACATTTACGTAAACGGAAGAAACATCGAAATTACTGACGCTATTAAGGCTTATGTAAGAGAAAAAATGGGGAAAGTAGCCGCACACTATGACCAAATCCAAGGTATAGATGTTGTTTTGTCAGTAATCAAAAATCCTTCAGCATCCGGAAAACACGTTGCGGAAGTTTCATGCAAAATGGCATCCGGCGTTGTCCGCTGTGAAGAAGCTGCTGAATCTATGTATGCAAGTATTGATTTATTGGCAGACAAATTAGCAAGACAAATTGAAAAATATAAAGGCAAAACACTCACTCCGGGAAAAGAATCCATAAGAATGGACTCTCCTGAAGAAGAAAAAACCGAAGAAGAAGTGGTTGAATAAAAAAGAGCTCTTAAGGAGCTCTTTTTTTATAAAATTTATTTAATGTTTTCCGCAATAAATCCGGCAAAATTTTCCGCAATAATTCTGTGTGACTCTTTAGTATAATGAATTCCGTCGTACTTTGACGGCTGTACAAATTTATTAAAATCAAAATAAAAACAATTATTATTTTTTGCGACTTTTTCAAAAACAGGGAATATCCTTTGAATTTTTTGAATGGAATTTTTATCAAACATTGCCGAAAAACCGCTATGCAACAAATCTTCCGTAATTTTGACGGGAGGGACTATAATCACATCGGTATTTGCATTTTTCACTATTGAAATAAGATTTTTCAAACCTTTTTCCGCAGCAGCTTCATCAAGGGAATAAAAAATCTGTGCATCATTTGTTCCCACACTCAAAATACAAATATCAAACTTGCCATGATTTTGCAGAAAAACAGAAAGATACTCCCCGCCGCTTTGTTTCAAACCTTCAGGATTTTTAAAAAATCCTGTACGGTTATTCATGCCTTCTTCTATAATTTCATATTCCGGAAAAAGCAGACTTGCTAAAATTCCGCTCCAACGGCTTTCTTTATTAAATCTTGTTCCGTTTTCAGGATTGAAACCAAATGTATTCGAATCACCAAAGCATAATATTTTTTTCATAAATTATCTTTAAATGGCGGCGGTAAGGGGAATTGAACCCCTGTTTGGAGAATGAGAATCTCCCGTCCTAACCACTAGACGATACCGCTGTGTGTAACTTTATTGTATCACTAAAAAATTTTTAGCAAATTTTTTAAAACATCAATAAAACGTATGATTTTATTTTTTACATCCTCTGCTAATATAAAACCATACTCCTTAGAGACTAAGATACACATATCCCTAATCAACAGCTATGCACCTCAGTACATAGCTTTTTTTTATTTTTAAGTGTATAATAGAAAAAAATAAGGAGTAAAAAATGTTAGAAAGATTAAAGAAAAATTTTGGTGAATTTAAAACCTTTGCAATGAAAGGCAATGTAATTGATATGGCAGTCGGTATTATAATCGGTGCTGCCTTCGGGAAGATTATTGATTCACTGGTAAAAGATATTATTATGCCGCCTTTGGGATGGCTTATGGGCAAAGTTGATTTTACAAATCTTTATCTGACCCTGCCGAATTACGACGGTGAAATTATAAAATATCCGTCGCTTGAAGCCGCTCAAAGCGCCGGTGCGGTAACAATCAATTACGGTATCTTTATTAACACTATGATAAGCTTTATAATTGTTGCTTTTTCGGTATTTATACTTGTAAAAGCCATTAACAAACTGCGTGCGCAAGAAGTTAAAGAAGAAACTGTTACAACAAAAACATGCCCGTATTGTTTTTCAAACATTGATATCAGAGCGACAAAATGCCCCAATTGTACATCCGCAATATAATTTTTATGCTAAGATAAAAATATGTTTGAAAGTTTAAGCGACAGATTACAAAGTATTATAAATAAAACGCGGGGTGCAGAGCTGACTCAAGAAAATATGCAGGAAGCTTTGCGGGAAATCAGACGTGCGCTTTTGGAAGCGGATGTTAATTTACGCGTAGTAAAAGCGTTTATTTCCGCCATAAAAGATAAAGCCGAAGGTGAAAAGGTTTTGGAGGGTGTAAATCCATCGCAGCAGCTTGTTAAAATAGTTCATGATGAATTGATTGAACTTTTAGGTAAAGAACAAAAACCTTTGAATTTAAACGGTCACCCTTCATTGATTATGATGCTTGGTCTTCAGGGTTCAGGTAAAACAACATCTTCAGCTAAACTCGCCGTAAAGCTTAAAAAAGAGGGTAAAAACCCGCTTCTGGTCGCATGTGATGTTTACAGACCCGCTGCAATTACACAATTAAAAACTCTCGGAAATGAAATCGGCGTTGAAGTTTTTACAATTGACGGCTCAAAAGATGTTAAAAATATTGTTCAAAGTGCCATTGATTACTCAAAAGAAAAAGGCTTTAACGTTTTAATCCTTGATACCGCAGGACGTTTACAGATTGATACCGATATGATGGCAGAACTTTTAATAATAGACAGAGTTTTTGCCCCGCAGGAAAAATTACTTGTAATTGACGCAATGACAGGTCAGGAAGCCGTAAATGTTGCAGAAAACTTTGATGCGCAAATCGGTTTGACAGGCTTGGTTTTAACAAAACTTGACGGCGACAGCCGCGGCGGCTCTGCATTAAGCGTGGTTTACTGTACAGGAAAACCTATAAAACTTACCGGTACCGGCGAAAAACTCAATGCGCTTGAAGATTTTTATCCGGAGCGTATGGCAACAAGAATTCTCGGCATGGGAGATATTGTGTCGCTGGTTGAACGTGCGCAGGAGGTTTTTGACGAAAAATCCGCCCGCGAGCTGGAAGCGAAAATGGCGAAAGCAGAATTCACCTTTGACGACTTTTTAAAAATGCAAAAACAAATGAAAATGATGGGCTCAATGGATCAAATCCTCGGAATGATTCCGGGAATGAAAATGTCCAGAGATGACCGCGAAAAAATTTCCCACGAAGGCGAAAAACAATTCAAAAAGATTGAAGTTTTTATTCAAAGCATGACGCCCGAAGAACGCGCCAACCCTGCGCTTTTGAATACAAGCCGTAAAAAACGCATCTCAAAAGGCTGCGGTATTGACATGCACAATATTAACCTTTACATCAAACAGTTTGAACAAATGCGAATGATGATGAAAGGTATGAATGACATGAAAAAAATGATGGGCGGATTTGGCGGCAAAATGGGCAAACACGCCATGACTAAAGCCATGTCAATGATAAGAAAGTTTAGATAATTAATAATCCAACGAAACTCTGTCAATTTTATTATAAAGTTTATTATTGAGTCTATTTATCTTTTTAAGGAAATAAAGTATATAACCGACGTCTTCTTTATCTCTATTTGCAATACAGAAGCCTTCCAGTATTTTTAAAATTATGATTATTTTCATATAATCATACAAAATCTGCGAAAATCTTTTACTTAAATCCATTTTTACCTCATTATTATGTTATAACATTTATAATATTAGTTATAACATAATAGAATTTATAAGTCAATATATGTATACTTATAAATTATGAACAAAGAAACTTTACTAAAAAAGTTCGGTAAAAATGTAAAAATCGAACGTGTTAAAAAGGATTTGACTCAGGAACAGCTTGCAGAAATTATGGGAGTTTCTCAAAACTATGTTGCAAGTATTGAACGCGGCAAAGAAAACATGTCTTTGGGCAAAATTCTTGAACTTTCAAAATCCTTAAACGTTGATATTGAAACTCTTTTGATTTTTAAATAGATTGTTATTCCTATAGATATGAAAAGTTTTCTCGACGATGCTGTCTTGGTCACTCGCATGAAACGGCGTTACGGTCTTTGCCTGCGCAAAGCCCTTCAGCCTCTGCTCGCTCCCGCTCTCGGCTCCGCTATTGTCTCAAAAACTTTTCCGGTATAGTAATTATTAATAATATTTCCTCATTTTATTGACAACAATCAAACAACACGGTATAATAATTACGGGGTAGACCTCTTTCACTCCACCGCACAACAACTTTACTGTAAAAAAGGCGGAAAGGAGGTGAGAGCATGAAAGAACGGATAATAAAAGATGCCCTAGTCATAATAGGACATCTTTTACAAGTTATTTCGTTATTTCTATAGGGTCTGTAAAGGCTGCCGTGCAGGGCAGCCACCCTATATATTCATTATAACTCGTTTTTTGAGTTTGTCAACCGTAGGTTATTTTCTGAGCATTACAACCGCATGCGCCTCTATTGCGAGTTTTTGACCGACAGCATCCATATCTTCATTTGTTTTTGCTTTTATAGACAATTCATCAGGCTCAATTTCCAAAATCTTGCATAAAACTTTCTTCATTTTCGGAATATAAGGCATCATTTTGGGTTCTTGAGCAATAATATTGCTGTCAATGTTCACAATCTGCCAGCCTTTTTCAGATATTTTTTCATAAACCTTTTCAAGCAGCAGAGTACTTTCAATATCTTTATATTTTTTATCGGTATCCGGAAAAAGCGTTCCGATATCAGCAAGCGCAAGCGCGCCGAGCATAGCATCAATTATTGCATGTATTAAAACATCCGCGTCAGAATGCCCCAAAAGCCCCTTTTCATGCGTAATCTTAACCCCGCCGATAATCAGATCACGCCCTTCAGTTAATCTATGAATATCATATCCTAAGCCGACTCTATACATAACATTTATATTTTAACACAAATAATTAAACACCGAACATCGTATCTAAATCAGAAGTTTTACCATTAAGCTGTTGTTTAAATTTATAGACTAAATAATCTTCACTATTTGTTTTTAACATATTTTTATTTTGTCTTAACAATTCTTTGAAGCCGATTTGTCCCAAATTTCTCATATCCTGAAGCTTTCCGGCTAATACATATTTATATAACATTTCACCCGCGTCTTTAGTCAATTTTGCAGCTGTTATACCGACTTCAACTTTTGAATCATCGTCTATACCTGAATATTTCTTTTGGAAGAAAGATTGTAAGAAAGATTTGAATGAATTCATGGCTGATTTTTTAGCTTTTTCAAAATTCAACTGGGTATCAGACGGGAATATATTATATTTTCTCATAATATTTGATGTTAATTTAAGCATACTGTCATTTGTCATTAATTCAATTTTTGTATTATTGTCAAAGAAAAATTTATTAAGTTCTTTTTCCATAATCTCAACAGCAGCCTCTTTTGTCATACCGTCCGGTAAGACTGCTCCGTCAAGAACGTATCTTGTAATATCTTTAACATCACCTCTATTTATATATTGAGTAAGCTTGAGAGCATTTAATGATTGAACTTTAGACATATTAACGGTATTACCTGTATCAATAAGAGTCAAAAGCTTGCCTTTACCGGATTTTAAAGCATCCAAATCAATAAATATATTACCGGGGTGAATATCCGCATGCAAAACTTTTCCGTTTTTGTTAATTGCGTGGAATTGTTCCGTATTCACAAGAATATATTCATACAAAAGCTTTTTAAGTTCTTTACTGCTCAACCCGTCCAAATTAAAATCAGGTGATTTTGCCCGCAATGCTTCTAATTTAGCATTTATTTCATTAATTTGTCTTTGGTAAAATCCGTATAAATCATCTGTATCTGTGTTAATCATTTTAAGATAATATTTCTTATCAGCAACAAGAGATATATATTCCTGTAATGTTTTTAAACTTATACCGTTTGCTTTTTCCATTACATAAATATTATCTTTTACCTCAATAGGCTGAACAACATTTGCCATTTTTGTATAAGGTTTAAGATTTTTAGCAGATTCCATTTCATTTGTGAAATCAACTTCTTTTCTTATACCTTCTGCCAGATCATCAAGATTCCTCAACAAATATTCCTGTTCTTTAGGATCTTGAACCTGAGATTTAACTAATTCCGCAAATTTAAGTTTATCCCTGTCAATTTTTTCGGCATTAATTCCTTTTTTCAAAATCTTGATACAAACTTCTTTACCTGTTTCAGTATCTTTTGCAAGATAAGTTTCTGCAACCGTACCAACACCGAGCTGTTTTGTTACATTATATTTTTTACCAAAAGTTTTAGAAATAAATTCAGCGGCTTCTTCAACTGTTCTGGTTGGAGGACAATTTTCTCTTAAAGCGGAACTCAAATCGGAATAGTGCCAATTATTTGATATTTGTATAAATTTAGCCGCAAAAATATTTTCATCCGTAAGTAGCCGAATTTTATCAGAATCATCAATACGATCATCTATAATTTTTTTAATTGAATTTGAATTTAACAACGTATCTTCAAGCTGCGTATAAGCTGTTTTATTATTTCCAAACGGATTTGTGAGAGTTGAATCCTTTAATTTTTCAAATACTTTTGCCAAATTCTTATTCAAAACTTTTGAATAATTCGCTTTTCTCAAAAGCGGCACTGCCATAATACCTGCGGTAACAGTATTTATCGCAGCATTATCTTTATATTTTTCAGCAAAATCATTTAAAGATTTTTTATCCTTATTCTGAGTTAAATATCTCGTACCAAAATTCGCTGCCAGAAATGCCGGCACACCTACAATTCCTCCGGCAATACCTATCAACGGAGCAAATACACCGCTCAAAGCACCGGTAAAGAAATCTTTCGTTCTTTCTTTACGTTCGGCTTTTCGTATTTGTTTCCTTTCTTCCTTGGAAGGTTTATTCTTTTTATCAAATTTGAATTCTTTTGAACCGATACGATTTATATCAAGAACAAACTGCTTCATAATACCGGCACTAAGTGCAGCAAACAACACACCTAATCCGATAATTGAACGTTTATTTAACCCTTCCAGCATTTTTCTTATGTTATTAAGAAATTTTACTTTACTTTCCCCGTTACCAAATATAGCGCCTGCAATTCCTGTCAATTTGCCTTTATTAATCGCTGTCAATGTTCTAATCTTATTTAAACCGTTAGTAACTGTAAAATAAGAACCTGCAGCGGTTGTTGCGGCAACAACATCTCCTAAAAGCTGCTGGCTGTTCTTTTGAGAAGTTCTGTATTTTTGTATTTCATCTTTTACATCTTCTTCTGTTTTTCCACCGTTTTCATAATCTTTTATGTTTTGTTCAACATTTTGGGATCCGCTACCAAAATGTGTTTTATTCTTCAAAAAATTATAAAATCTTTCAAAAAGCCCGTTTTTCTTATGCTCTTTTACAAATTCATCTCGTAAATTTTGAGAATTAACAACACTGACAGTTACAGGTTTTACCTGTACTTCATGAGGGGTATTTGTAGTATTCGTATGAGATTTACTTACGTAATCTGAAATTAAATTTGTCATTTTCCCTATAATTTTCCCTATAATTATTAAAAAATAAATATAGAAAAGATTGTCATGACAAATAATTTTTATTAAGTTATTTTACGGATATAACAGGGATAAACTTTTCAATGGCTTTTACAAAACCGTCATTGTCAACCGTATCAGTTATATAATCCGCGCATTCTTTTAATTCATCCGTTGCATTACCCATTGCAACCTTAACTCCGCCGGCTTTTAAAAGCTCTATATCATTATTTTGATCGCCTATTGTTAAAATTTCATCCTGCTTAATTCCCCACATATCAGCCAAAAATTTAACACCGGAGGATTTTTTTGCCTCTTTTGAACCGATTTCACAAAAATACGGAGTCGATTTTACAATATACAAATCAGGATATTTCGCACTTAATTCATTTACCCAGCCGGTAACTTTTTCAGCATCTTTCAAGTCAATTGCAAGCAATTTATTTACATTTTCTATTTTCAAATCATCAAAAGAACAGACCGTATAATCTATAAACCTGCCGTCAGTGTATTCTTTGACAATTTCGTTATCGTGTTCTACATATAATTTATCATCCAGATACAAATTCAAATGAACGTTATTTTTTCTTGCCCAATCAATAATCTGAACCGCATAATCAGGTCTTAAATCTTTTTGATAAAGAGTTTTACCGCTTTCGTCTTTGATTAAACCGCCCTGATATGAAACAATTGGTGTATGAAGTCCCAATTCTTGCGCCACATGAACCGTTGCACTGTGCATTCTGCCCGTTACAAGAACCACTTTAATTCCGTTTGCGTCAAGCTCTTTTATACACTTTTTAACCTCGGGACTAAACTGAAAACTCCATTTTAATATAGTTCCGTCAATGTCTGTCGCGACCATTTTAATCATAATTTAAAAGCCCTCGTCAAACCGCAAATAGTCTTTGCGTCATTAATTTCACCATTTTTAATTTTTTCGAATACCTCATCAAGCCCAAATTCAAAACATTGTATAATTTCGCCCTCATCCGGATGCTCACCCACAAATTCCAGATCAGATGCCAGATAAAGATATAATTTTTCATTGCAAAAACCCGGACTTGTATTAATAAATCCCAGCTCTTTCCAAATTTTTGCTCTATATCCGGTTTCCTCTTCCAACTCTCTTTTTGCAGCCGGAAAAGGTTCTTCGCCTTTTTCAAGCTTTCCTGCCGGAAGTTCTAACACCGTTTCTTTTATCGGATATCTGAATTGTTTTACCATTAAAACAGTATCAGGTGACTTTTGGGCGGCGATTACAACCCCGCCTGAATGCTCAACAACTTCCCTGACTGATTTTCTGCCGGTTGAAATCTCTACATTATCACGGCGGACATCAATCACTTTCCCCTTATAAACATACTCATAATCCAGTGTCTTTTCTTCAAAATTCATAATACTATTTTAGCACAAAAAATTTATTATAAAAGCCGAACATTTATTAATAATATTTCCTCAAAATTATTGACAATAAAAATGAAATGCTGTAAACTTATACATAAGGGTAGTACTTATCGCCTCGCCCACACACGTATTTAACTAAGAAATCGGTGGAAAGGAGGTGATAGAATATGACCAGGATAATAAAAACCGTTATAACGGTAATTATAACGGTTTTACAAATTATCATTTATTGGTTATAGGGTACTAAGTCAAGCCTCAATCAAAGACTCTTGGTTGGGGCTTGCCCCTATATATTCATTATAACTCCTTTTTTCACTTTGTCAAGGCTGCGGCTTTTTATAAGAAACAAGTGAATTAAAATCAACTTCCAGCGCCTCAAGAAGTGCAAGAATAGTTAATAAAGTCGGCGCCATTTCCGCACGTTCAATTTTGCCGATATGTGTGGGGTTCAGATTAGCAACAGAGGCTAATTTTTCCATTGAATAGCCCTTAATCAAACGTGCAATCCTTAGATTTTTTCCGAATTCAACCAACTTTGGATACTTCATTTGTTCATGATATCATTTGACAAACCAAAAATTAATCATTATAATGATTATATTAAGCATTAAAAGGATTAATTAAGGAAGAAAAATGATTAAAAAACACGATAAAGGTTTTACATTAGCAGAGATTCTCATCACACTGGGCATAATAGGTATTGTTGCAGCTCTGACAATACCGACGATATCAAAAAATATACAGCAGGCGGTATTAAAAAATCAGTTTAAAAAATTCTACAGCACTTTCTGGCAGGCTGTAATCGGTATACAAACGAAAGAAGGACGTCCAATTAACTGCTATTACTGGACAAATGAAAGCAATCCATATACAGGCAAATGTACTGTTTCATGTGAAAGGGATGAAAATGGCTATTGTATATCTAACGCAATTTGTGCAGAGACCGGTCAGAGTCTTCCTCAAGACTTTAACGGTAATATGCAGCAATGTCCGGATTTTTATGAAGAATTATTTTTGAAAACTTTAAAAACTGCAAAAATATGTAAAGATCATGCATACGATCAAGGTTGTCTTCCAAAGAACTTCAAAGGCGCAAATATTGTTCAATCAGAACAACACCCTGATAATGAATATGATCCAAATGGTATATTTTCAGATTCGGTTGTGAAAAATAATTACCCTGTATATGTTCTTAACGATGGTACCTACATTGCAAGATATTCTCAAAATGCACCATTATTTCTTGTTGATATAAACGGTCAGAAAGGGCCCAACAAATGGGGTTATGATATATTTACCTTTGGTTTTTCAGGGAACAGAACTGTAGGTATAGCTTCAATTATCCAACGCCCCTTCAATTATGCAACTGAAAAAGACGGTAAAGAATTTCAACAGATGTATGACGAGTGTTTCAATTAATATTTAAAGCGCCCTAATAATAGATTTGATATTCTCATCCGTGATTTTTAAGAGAGCAACGGTTTTTGCGGTATCGTCAAGATTTCCGAGAGATTTTAAGATTTCCGCTGTTTTTAAAATGATTGTCTGATTGTTACACTTTAAAAGTTCTCTGATAGCCATCAAATCCGTTGCAAAATCAAGTGCCGTGAACACAAACGGACTGTCCTCTTTGAGTTCTGCGTTAACCTTTGAGAGCAATTCTTTTTTATCAATATTAAATAAAAGTTTTTTGATATCATTAATTTCGTTTTTGGTATTTTTATCTTCATCAAAAAGATATTCATCGTTTTCAGTCAGGGTTTCAAACTTTTCCCTTGCGTTCAAAAGAACAACGGCAGCACGGCTGTCCTCAAATTTTGTTTCAATAAATTCCAAAACTTCAAAAAGCTCAAAGTCAAAAACCTGCGAAAGCCCCAAAATTTCGCCCAGTCCGTTTATGATGTAATTTACAACCAAAAGCCCGTTTTCAAAATTATTATCCAGAATATTAAAAATACTTTCAAGGTAAGGTATTTCACCTGCAATATTTTCTGCCATGGAAGAATTTTTCATGGCATCAAGAATCTGCGGCAAGGCATCTTTTTTCCCGTATGCAGTCAAAAATTTAACAGCAGCAAACTTTTCAAAATCATCTCCGGATTTCAACTTTTCAATTGCTTCATTGTAGGAACTTTCCTCTTTCATCGCGGCTAATGTAATGGCGCAATTTGTGTTGAGATAATCGTTTTCAGTGTAAGAATTCTTTTTCAAAAATTCAATTGCCAGAGGATCCTGAACATAGGAAAAAAATTTTGCCGCATAAGTTTTTTCATCATCCGTGCCTTTTTCCAAAAATTCAAGCATTCTGTCCGTCAAATCTTCATCAGCATATTTTGCAAGAGTTGACGCAACAAACTCCTCATAAGAAGGCGAATAATACTTTAAAAAAGACAAAACCGTCTGCCAATTATGCTCATTAGTAGCTTTTTCAAGTCTTTGGGCAACATTTTGTTTCACAAAATCAAACAAAAAACTATCTTTTTCAACCAATTCGGCGAAAAGTTTTTCATCTGCATTGTCCATAATATGGCGTGCAGCATATTCATACTCACGCGGATTTTTTCCGGTCAATTTTTTAAACATATATATGCCTAATCAAGATAAAATACTGTAATAACCTTGTGCCCTTCTTCAGCATACTGAACAGCATTGTGAAGGGTTTTACTTGTATGTGAAAGGAAGCATATCAATTGATTACAATCATCAATAATTTCTCTGTTACAAACACGTGATGCATCAGCCAGAGTCATCATAGCGCGGTCGGAATGTTCTACAATATTAGGAACACCGATAAGCTGATCCTGAACATCAGACGGCTGCTGGCCGATTGTCTGCGGAAGAATAACCTTAAGCTTATCCGGATTAGCTTTCATAGCACCGCGAATAGCAGCGGCATTAGTTCCGGAAGAACCGCCGGATGTAATTATTGTATTTCCTTGCATAACAAGCGCAGTTGCAAGGGTTTCTATCATCTGTTGATGCGTAATCGGCAGGTTACGGCTCCCGATGATTGCAATTCTCTTTGCTGATTGCTTAATTGTCGCAAGCTCCATTGCAAGTTCATCCATGGTATTCGGCGAGTTCGATTTGACAACATCCATATCATCATCTATAGGTACAACAATTGAACTTTGTTTTTCTTTGTCATCTTCTTTTGAACTCATTAAAATTTCTGCCATTTTCCCTACCTTTTGCAATTAATATTTTTTTCGCTTATGATGTATTATAGCATGAAAAACAGATTTTGGGAATAGGTTTCGTGGAAAATATATTAGAAAATCTTAATAAGGAACAGAAAGAGGCTGTTGAAACAGTAAAAGGACCTCTGTTAATACTTGCGGGAGCAGGCTCTGGCAAAACAAAAGTTTTGACAACACGTATTGCATATTTAATCCAAAATAATTACGCAAGAGCGCGTGACATCCTTGCTGTAACCTTTACAAACAAAGCTGCGCGCGAAATGAAAGAACGTTTGGGAAGCATATTAGGTGAAAACACCGTAAAATATATGTGGGTCGGAACGTTTCACGGAATTTGCGGAAGAATTTTACGCGAAAATATTGAAAATTACAGTTTTCAATCAGGCAAAAAATTGGACAGAAATTTCAGTATTTATGATGAAACGGATTCCGTTGCCGTGTTAAAACAGGTTATTAAAAAGCTTAATATAGATGACAAAATCTATCAGCCAAAACTCGTAAAAGCCGTAATTTCCAATGCTAAAAACAAAATGCAGGACGCATATACTTTTGCGACATTTGCAAGAGATTTCAAATCACAAAAAATCGCTGCAATTTTTGAAGAATATGAAAATGTTCTGAATAACAATAACGCAATAGATTTTGACGATATGCTTTTGTTGACGGTGAAACTTCTTGAACAAAACGCACATGTAAGAGAATACTATTATAACAAATTCAAGCATATTCTGGTTGACGAGTATCAAGACACGAACCTTGCTCAATACAGACTTGTGAATATGCTTTATACCAATATGCAAAAAGAAGTTCCCGAGGAACGCTCACTTTGCGTTGTAGGGGATGTTGACCAATCAATTTACAGCTGGCGCGGTGCGGATTATACAATTATTTTGAACTTCCGGCGCGACTTTAAAAATGCAAAATTAATTAAACTTGAACAAAATTACCGTTCTACCGCAAACATTTTAAATGTTGCAAACGCAATTATTGAAAATAATCAGGAACGTGTAGAAAAATATTTGTATTCCCAAAAAGGCGACGGGGAGCTTATTGATTATTATGAAGCACAGGATGAAGCTGATGAAGCAAATTTTATAGTAAGCAAAATCAGACAAAACAGCGGCGGAGATTACAACCGCTACGCAATTTTATATCGTACGAATTCTCAATCCCGCGCACTGGAAGAAGCCTGCATGGCAGCCGGAATTCCATACAGAATTTACGGCGGTTTGAAATTCTATGACCGTAAAGAAATTAAGGATATTATCGCATATTTAAGATTAATCTATAATACTGACGACTCCCAGAGCCTTCGCAGGATAATTAATGTCCCGAAACGCGCAATCGGTGATACAACCGTAAAAAATCTTCAAAAATACGCTGATGAAAAAGATTTGAGCCTTTTTCAAGCTATTCTGGAACTGGATGAAGACAGCGAAATTCCTGCTAAAACCCAAAACAAGCTCAAAGACTTTGCAGCATTGATTTTAAGATTCAAAGATACTCAAAAAAGTTATAATTTGAGGGAATTTGTAACACTTGTAATTGAAAAAACAGGATATCTTGCTGAATTACAGCTCCAAAACACCCCTGAAGCCGAAGCTGATATTGAAAACCTGCAGGAATTGGTAAACGTTGCGGAAGAATTTGAACCCGAGGAACTTGATAATGCTCTGGGAGAATTTTTGCAGCAGGTAGCACTCGTGTCAGACGTTGACGGAATGGATAATATTTCAAATAATGTTACCTTAATGACGCTGCATTCAGCAAAAGGCTTGGAATTTCCGGTTGTATTTCTGGCAGGTATGGATGAGGGTGTTTTCCCGCACCAGAGAACATTCAATTCCCCGTCAGAATTGGAAGAAGAACGGCGGCTTATGTATGTGGGCGTTACCCGTGCGGAAGAAAAATTATACCTGATTTCTGCAAAACGCCGCCAGATGTGGGGTGAATATAAATACTATAACCCGTCAAGGTTTATTGAAGAAATTCCGCGGAACCTGCTTGAAATGTCAACTTTTGAAGGCAGATCAGAAAGCTCCTCAACATTCCGCGATGCAGTGTCTAAAGCAAAATACGGAGATTCCGGAAGAAATTATTCAACGGCACAAATTGACAGCTACGGTTATGTAAAACCTTCAACAGGTTTCGGCAAAGGTTTTGTCGCTCCTCAAAAACGCAATCAACAAATACCTAACAGAACCCCGAGCCGCACAATTCTCGTTAAATCTCAGGCAAATAAACAACGCGACGAAGAAAAAGTTAAAAATCTTCTGAAAGACAATGCCATAAAACGCATGATAGAAGAACGCGACCGCAAAAATCAAGAAGAACTTCTGCTTGAACAAGAACGCAAACGGCAACGCGAAAATACTACAATAGACTACGTTTTCAATGTTGGCGAAAGAGTTTTCCATGAAAAACTCGGCGTCGGTCATATAACAGATGTTATGACTGTTGGTGAAAGCATAATGTATACCATAGATTTCGGCAAAATGGGCAAAAAAGCCATGGATGCAGCTTATGCCAAACTTAAAAAGTTTTAATCAAATTTCTATATCTTTACATAAAAACTGTTATAGGTATGTATCAGCATTTTCTTTCTCTTTTCCCTCCATTTTTTTAATACTCAATTAAAAAAACGGAGTCCTTGAGGAAAAGAGAAAGAAAACGCTGGCATTTATTTGCAATCCTACGGATTGCTCAAGCCCTAACGGGCGCACTACGTGCCGTTGCAGTATTTTATCCCTCGCCCCCTTTGGGGAGAGGGTGTCCGAAGGACAGGAGAGGGGCTAAAATCCTGCAATCTCTTACGCGCCTATAATCACGGCGCGGAGCCGCTACGCAGCATTAATACCGCAATAGCGGAGTGAACAATAACTGTAGCCGAAACAAACTTCATAGGCGTGTATTGTCTGAGCGGTAAATGTATTTAGATCCCGCAACAAGTGTGCGTCGCTTTTGACACCAAAAGCGACCGCCGTGCGCGCAGCACCCGCCGGAGGCTCTGAAAAAATAAATAAAAATAACTTCCGATAATAGTTTTTATGTAAAAAACATACTTGCTAAACTCTTTTTATTTTAGTAAAATAAAATAAAAAGCGGGGTTTTATGTCTGAAAAAAGAATTTTAATAGTCGATGACGATGATGAAATCAGAGAACTTCTGGAGTTTGATATTGCGCAAAGCGGTTATTTCGTAGACACTGCAAAAGACGGTCTGGAAGGGCTTAACAAAGCATTGAATAACACATATGACCTGATTCTGCTTGATGTTATGATGCCAAAAATGAACGGTTTTGACGTCTGTAAAAACATCCGTCAGGCAAAACTCGCCATTCCTATTTTAATGCTTACGGCAAAAGGGACAATTGACGATAAAACCGAAGGTTTTGACTGCGGAGCTGATGATTATCTCGTAAAACCTTTTGATATTCAGGAAGTTCTTTTAAGAATCCGCGTTCTTTTGCGCCGCAATAATATGGAAGAAGAAAAAAATTCACTCTCTGACGAAATTTTAAGTGCCGGCGATATTACTATTTCTCCTGAAACTCTTGAAGCTGTCATAGTCAATAAAAAAGTCAAATTAACCCCGACGGAATTTGAAATTTTGTATTGCCTTATGCAGCATTTTAATAACCCTGTTACGCTTGCAACCTTATTGGATGAAGTTTGGGGCTATGACAGCAACGAAGATGTACGAATGCTCAGGGTTCATGTAGGCGGTTTAAGAAATAAAATTGAGCCTGATACAAAAAATCCGAAATATTTGCACACTGTCACAAATGTAGGTTACAAATTAACACCTTTTGCGGAGGGTTAATTTATGGCTTTCAAGTTTAAACGACTTAAAATTGTAGAACAAATAGCGATTGTATTTTTCTTTGCCGTACTTATTCCGATGACAATAAGCGGATTTATCATCAACAATATTAACCAGCAATCCGTAAGGTCACAATTAAGACAAACAGCTGTCTTGATTGCTAATATGGTTTCTGATGAAATTGACTTTTTTATAAGCCAAAATCAAATGACTCTAAGCCAAATAGCATATACCCTTGATTACCTTGATACCCCCGGGAAAAAACAGGACTTTTTAGACAGCATTGAAAAAAAAGTTACGGGCTGCGACGATATCATAATTGTTAAGTACCAGAGCGAACTTGATGAAATAACCAAACACAGCCGCGAAAACAAAAAAGCCGTATTGTATACAAAATTAAAAAACGGCGATTACCTGACAATTACATACAACGTTAAAGATTTGAGAGCAAAACTGTTTAAATCACTTGATGAAGATACAAGACAAATTTACGTTCTGGATGAGAATGAACAACTTATTGCAGAACACAACTTTACAGATGACGTTTTCCAAAAAACAATGAAACTTTTGCCCAAATACCGCAAATTTGATGATCCGGTGATTTTCGGCGATGTCAAAAACCAGCCAATTGTTTATGTTACAAAAGAAGATCCTAAAATTACAATTATCGTAAATACAACCGAAGACATTACAAACAGTACAATTAACGACAACAGATTAAAAATTATTCTTTCGGTTCTTGCGGCAACAATTACAATTTTATTTGTTTCAGCTTTATATACTTATTATCTTTATATCAATATCCGCCAACTTTTCAAGGGTATTATCGCGATTTCCAAGGGAAACTATAACAGGCAGATTAGACTTTTGACAACGGCATTTACACCTTACGAAATTATATTTTTGGCATTTGAATTTAACAAAATGGCTAACGCAATCCATAAATCCTACCTTCAGCTGCAGAAAAATAACGTGGAATTAAAAGAATTAAACGAATTCAGGTCAAATTTGATAGATACAGTAAGCCATGAACTCAGAACACCTCTGACAAGCATTCAGGGCTACACGTCGCGCCTGATGAGGCAGGATATAACAATTGACGAAGAAACCAAACAAAAATCCCTCCGGATTATTAAAGAACAATCCGAAAAACTTCAGCGGCTTATTGAGGATTTGTTAACCATTCCGGATATTGAAAGAATGAGATTAAAAACAGTAAATGAACCGGTTAATTTACCTGAAATTCTTGAGCGCTCGGAAATGCTTTTGCGTAAAAAAGACGGCAGAACAATAATTATAAAAATTCAAGACGATTTTCCGCAGGTATTGGCGGACAAGGGCAGACTGGAACAGGTTTTTGTCAACCTGCTTGAAAACGCTGTCAAGTACTCTTATCCAGACTCCGTCATCCGTGTAGAAGCTGATATGCGTGACAATAAAGCAAGAATTCTTGTTAAAAATGACTGTGATGTAATTCCGAAAGACAAACTCCAACGGCTTTTCGGAAAATTCATAAGACTTGAAGATAATACAACCCGAACAACCCGCGGAACAGGATTAGGACTTTTTATTGTAAAAGGTCTTGTGGAAGCCATGAACGGCAAAATTGAATTATCCTCCTCCACCGGCTGCGGATTTTGCGCAGAAGTTACTTTGAATCTTGCAGGAGCTGTGAATGAACTTTATGCAACAGGCAATTAATATTGCAAAAGCGGTAAAAGGCGAAATCGCCGTGGGAGCGGTAATTGTAAAGGATAACAAAGTTATTGCAAGCGCCTGTAACCGCAAAGAAAAAGACAATGACGTAACCTCTCATGCAGAAATTCTTGTAATACGAGAAGCAGCTAAAAAATTAGACAGATGGCGTCTGGAGGACTGTGACCTGTATGTTACGCTTGAACCTTGCCCGATGTGTGCGTGGGCAATAATTAATTCCAGAATTAAAAATGTTTATTTCGGCTCCTATGACACAAATTACGGCGCTCTAGGTTCAAAAATCGATTTAAGACAAATCGCAAATTCAAAACTCAAAGTTTACGGCGGAATTATGGAAAAAGAATGTGATAAAATATTAGAAGAATGTTTCAAGGATTTAAGATGATTACAAAAACCGAAATTGATGCACTTGTAAAAGAATACGAAAATGAAGATTTTATAAAAGACGATCCCGTAAGATTTCCGAACAGATTTAAAAATAAAAAAGACATTGAAATTGCGGGGTTTATGGCATCTTTGATTGCTTACGGCAGACGTGATGTTTTTACAAAAAAACTGGATCAGCTTTTTAATCTTGCACAAAATGAACCGTATAATTTTATTTTGAATTTTGAGCCTGAAATTTTGGGAGATTTTAACTACAGATTCGGAAAGCCTGAAGATTTTGCACAAATTTTTTCCGTAATGAAAGACTTATACAAAATAGACGGCGGACTGGAAGAACTTTTTAAATACGGATATAAAAATCCGGTTGATAATAATATGTTCATTCCTGTCACGGATTATTTTTATTCACGTGTTAAAAATGCGGGACAAGGGTTTTATTTTATGATACCAAACCCCAGAAACGGCGGTGCTATGAAGCGTATGTGTATGTTTTTACGCTGGATGGTAAGGAAAGGTCCGGTTGATTTCGGCATATGGAACTTTATGCCGGCCTCTGAACTTTTAATTCCTCTGGATGTACATGTAGCAAGAATTTCACGCGAGATGGGACTTTTAAATCGAACATCAAATGACTTCAAGGCAGTTGTGGAATTAACCGAAAATCTGCGCAAACTGGATCCCGAAGATCCGGTCAAATACGATTTTGCAATGTTCGGTTACGGAGTAAATAATCAAAAAAAATAATTAATCTGTGACACAAACTGCTTGTACGTTACTGGATATACGATTAACATGCCCATATTCAACCCAACCGGTTCGTGTAGGACCAAACTGACGGACATGACCGCCGCCGCTATAACTATATTCATCACCTGACCATACATAAAACCAATCCGGATTAATAACAAATCCCATTTCAGCAGCTATTTCTTTATTAAATTGGGCGTATGTATTTCCTGAAGGTGATACCTCGGTTCCGTATATATCAGTAGCAATAGCGGCTAATTGTGCCTGATTTGCCATCTTATCAACACCCCCACAAGTTTTAACAGCGCCTGCCCAATAATCAGTATTACTATTAAAACCACACCAATTCTTGTTGTTGCCAAAACCATTATCAGCAAGCTCTTCGCATTCTTGTTTTGATAATGGTTCTGGATAAAAAGGTTTAGCAAAACAACTTCCATCAGTCAATTGGAAATAACAAGGCATATGTCCATCTAATTTTGGCACATTTATATAATTTAAATCTTTACCGTCTGAATTGGGTGTTTTAAAACCGTTAATATCATATAATAGAGCTAAACAACTGGTACCGCTAAACTGATTAGTAAAGGGATTTTCTTTACACTTCGTATTATACGCGATTATACCAGTTACTCCATTCGCGAATTGAACACCCAATGTATCTGTTTTCCAATCATCATGTCCTAAACCTGCAGCAGTTTTAACATTTTCAACACTGATTTCCAATTCATTTTTACCCCAATAAATTTTATCTTCAAAACACGATAAGATGTCATCACTCTGGCAAACTTTTGTAATTTTCAAATGTTTTGATAGTTCTGAAACAAAATCTGTAGTATTTGCATATCCGGATAAAACTTGTTGGGTATTCATCGTTTTGAGAGCTTCTTCAAGTTTTCTTTCAAAAACGTTAGCAGAAGTCTGCCACGACTTGCTCTGATAATTAGAAACCAGTGTTGGGATAGTCATTGCAGCTACTATCCCGATTATTCCCAAGGTTATTAATACTTCTGCTAATGTGAATGCAACTTTTTTAACGTGAGTAGCGCGAGTATTGTGAGATTTGTGTTTACATTGAGCTACGCTCATGGTTTTGTTTTCTGAATTATAATTCATCATGTTAGAATTATAATTTGTTTCAGGGGTTGTGTCAAATCTTTTTATAACTTGTTGGTCGGATTTACTAATCCGAATGTTAATTTCCCTGTCGGCATAGTAATGACGACCTACTTTTCTGTTACTTCTTACTGCCTTAGTATCATAGTATCTTAGTATCTTTTTCCAAAATATATCACCGAATACCTTATTAACTTCATGCCCCGATATATTTTTTCCAAATTCCTGTTGGGCGGGTCCGGCGGCTACGCCGGCTGGGAGAGTCGCCCCCCCCCGTTACTCAAACTAGTCATATCTTCCATTTTAGCTCTCCTTCTCTTTAGGTTTATTATATCAAAATTTCCTGCTTTTGACAAGATAAAATAAAAGGCGGTGGAGGGCACCGCCTATTAACCAGATATACACTTTCGTGTTCAGAAAGGAGCTTATATATATTGTTCTATTCCCCTAAATTAATTTGCGAGAACTGAACAATTTTATTTTTGCCGCGTTTTTTAGCATTATACAATGCATGTTCCGCGTAGCGGATAATTGTATTTGCATCTTCTTCCGCACCTTCAATACAAGGATAAGTTGAAATACCGCCGGAAATTGTAATCGGGTGTCTTTCTTCTTCACCTGCAGGAATAAATTCCATTTTTTCAATTTCGCGTCTAAATCTTTCAGCAAATAAAAACGCATTATCTTCCGAAGTATTTGGCAAAATCAGCAAGAATTCTTCATCGCCGTATCTTGTCAAAATATCTTCTTTTCTTATTAATTGTTTCAATTTATCTGCGATTGAACGTAAAAGCACATCGCCCCACTCATAACCGTAAATATCATTTACAACTTTGAAAAAGTCCAAATCAAACAATAAACAAGAAAGACTATTTCCGTAACGTCTTGCACGGGAAATTTCCTGTTCAAGGCGTTCGTTCAAATATTTTCTGTTATGAAGCCCTGTAAGTTCATCGGTTGTTGATACAATTTTTAATTTTTCACGCAAATCTCTTATTTTCAAAAGACAGTTTGCGCGGATTAAAAGTTCGTCATTATCCACCGGAGTTTTAATAAAATCAAAAGCAACAGAACGAACTGTTGTGCCTTTAAAAACTTCCCCGATAAATAACACGGGAACCTTAAATTTTGTTGTCATTAAAACATCTTTAATATCAGGTACACTTTCAATAACCAGAATTGCAGGATTTAAAGTTTCATATTCTTTTAATTTTTCAGCATTTTCAATTCTGACATTTGTTTCATCAATTTTAGCCAAAACATCTGCAAGAGCTGAAGAATTTTTGTCTGTATAAACAACAATATTTCTCATTGATATTCCCTTCTTTACAAAAAGTTTAACATAGGGTGTATGGCAAATCAAAATTGTAACATTTATTTAACAAATTTTATGCTAAAATCAGGTTATGGAAATTAAAATTCAGCGTATGCAAAAGTCCGATGTGGACAATGTTATAAATATAGAAGAAAAAGCTTACGGCGAACACCACTGGTCAAAAGAATCTTTTTTAAACGAACTTTCCAATGATCTTGCACGTTACTACGCTGCATTTGATATAAACGGAAACCTTTTGGGTTACGCAGGCTGCTGGCAGATTTTGGAAGAAGTTCATATTACCAATATCGCTGTTTCACCTGATTTCAGACGACAAAAAATCGGTGAAAGACTTTTAAGACAAATTATTGACGATTGCTACAAGAATAAGGCAAAATATATTACGCTTGAGGTGCGTGTTTCAAATAATGCAGCCATAAAATTGTATGAAAAATACGGATTCAAATCGCTCGGTACGCGCAAAGGGTACTACCAAAACAATAATGAAGATGCCTTAATAATGTGGACAGAAAACATATTTTACGATAAATTTAAATTGAATTACGAAAAAATCTTATCCGGAGAAAAAAATGACCGATGACGATACAATGCTGCCCCGCATAAAAAGGGTCAGCAAAGAAAAAAAGAAACTCAAAATTCCTGTATTAAATATACTTTTAGTACTCTTTTGTTCTTTTTTATTAATGGTATCCACATTTGTCCAGTTTAACATAACGCATTTTATAATCCCGTTTGACATTTTTTCAAACCACGCATTAACTAAAAAAGATTTTCTATATACATTTTCAATAATTCCTCAAATCCCGGCTGTTATGTTTGTTGTCGGGCTATTAGGCAGAAGACTCGGCATTACCAGTATTATAATTTATATTCTGACAGGATTATTTTTGCTGCCCGTATTTGCGCTCGGTGGCGGAGCCAAATATGTTTTAGAACCCGGTTTTGGATACATAGCAGCATACATTCCGGCGGTATTTTTTGCGGGCAGCATACTAAAAAGCGGATTTTCAATAAAAAATATTTTAAAAGCAGCACTAGTAGGCATTGTGACAATACATTTTATCGGAATAATTTATATGTTATTTATTGCCGCAATAAAACATGAAGGCTGGGCGTTTATAAAAGGCTGGGTACTTTCACAAAGCATATTAAAGCTTGCATATGATTATGCATTAAGTTTGATAGCCCTATTTGCAGCTAAATATGTGAACAAATATATTAAATATCTGATAAGCTGAGATTTTTAAGATATCTGACGAGCTTTGAAATATCTTTATTCCATAACCCGTTCCAGTTCCTCAAAATTATATCCGCAGGGCATAAACCGTTCAAGGTCAAATCTTTTATTGGTTCAAGAAATTTTTCTTCGCCTGTATTCATTTCTATCAAAGATTTTTCCGCGATATAAAGAATTTCTTTTGCAATGTCAAGAACTGTATAATTTTTTATACCTGATTGAAGCGCATTTTTTGGAATATTATATCTTAATTCGGTAAAATCTTTGTTAGTAAATTCCTTGAACAAATCTTCAATCTCGCTCAAAGCATACTTGCCGTACAAAATTCCCTTATATATCGCCAAAACAGCATAAGATATATGTGTGCAATCATGGTTTCGAATTTCAATAAAATTCCGAAGTCTGACGTCAGGGAAATAAAGATTTGCATGCAATTTATAATCGTCTAAAGTCGGCTCAAAACCTTCAAACCCTTTAACCATATAATCGGCAAAATTTATCCTGCCGTTAACTTCAACCGGATGTCCGCCTTTATTCAAAAATATAACAGGAGAATTCATAACTTTGTCTATATATTCATCAAAAGAAAATTCCCCATCCAAATTACAAGCAAACCCGCAGCGGTCGTTGTCGGTATTAAGCCAGCTTAAAGCCCTGAAACTTTTGTAACCGGTTTCCACACCGCCTCTTATAGGAGAATTTGCAAACATTGCTGTCATAAAAGGTACAAGTTTATTTGCAATTTTGAATTTTCTCATTGCATCTTCTTCATCCGTAAAATCAAAACATCCCTGTATTCCGGCGGTTTCCCTCATCATTACGTCCGACAGAATTCCCCACAGATACCCTGCCATAATTTTGTAACGTTTTTTCGGAATGATATTAATATTTTTGTGTGTTGTTAAAGGCGACACTCCGTATTCAAGAAGTGTAATATTCATTTTATCCAGAATAGGAAGAATAACTTTGTTTAATGATTTAATCTTTTTTTCTATGTCAAAAATTGTCTTTTCGGGTTTTATGCTTAATTCAATCTGACATCCGGGTTCAAGCGTAATAGTATCATGATTTTGTTTCAAACCTATTATATTAAAGTCGTCCGTTATATAATCCCAATTTTCTTCTCTTGCGAATTGACGTAAAAAATTACAAACCCCGTTTGCGTAATCAACTGCATTATATGATGATGCGGAAATCGGCAGCCGCTCGTATTCCACACCTACGGTAAAATCTTCAGACTTTTTGTAACCTTTTTGATAAAGTCTTAAAATGTCCTCTTTTTCCAATTTCTGTTTAATTCGTGTATTTAACATATTCCCTCATTAATTATAACACCATTAAAACTAGCAGAGAAATTTTTTTAAAACATTTACCTGTGTGTGGTATTATTAATTAGTAATATGAACTACTACGAAAGAGCAAAATTTTTCAGAACCAAAAAACGACTCGGACAAAATTTTCTGATAAACGGCGAAATTATTCGGGAAATAATTGACAATGCCAAAATCTCGCCTGAAGACACAATTGTTGAAATAGGTCCCGGCGTCGGATTTGTAACCGAACAGCTTGTAAAATACGCCAAGCAGGTCATTGCAATTGAGCTGGATGAAGAAGCAATAAAGGAACTTGAAAAATTAAATGCACCTAATCTTAAAATTATCCACGCCGATATTTTAAAAACCGATTTATCGACACTATGCGACGGTAAAATCAAAGTTGTTGCAAATATTCCATACTACATAACAAGCCCGATAATTGCACATTTGCTGGGCGAAGTTGATGATTTGAATAACAAAAACCGTAACAAAATTACCGAGATAATTTTGATGGTTCAAGAGGAAGTTGCAAGAAGAATGGTTGCGGATGAAAATTCTCCCGCAAAACAATACGGACTTTTGACAATACTTTCACAATTCTGGGCAGATGTTGAAATATTTAAACTTGTCGGCAGAAAATCTTTTTATCCGGCGCCAAAAGTGAATTCCGCACTGGTAAAACTTGTGGTAAAAAGTAAACCAAAACTTGAGTTATCCGACTACAGCCATTTCAGAAAAACGGTTAAAGCCGCATTTTCCCAAAGACGCAAAAATATTAAAAATTGTCTTTTAAACGGCGGATTTACCCGTGATGCAATAATAAACGCTCTTTCATCGCTTGGGATTGATGAAAACACACGAGGAGAAAAGCTTTCAATAGAAACGTTCGGAAAATTGTCGGAGGCGCTTCTAAAAAAATAAAATACCCTCCCTTGAGGGGAGGGTGGAAATCTACGATTTCCGGGTGGGTGATTATGAATAATAAAAAATATCCAAAAATTTCTATATCAAATGCAAAAAACTTAAGAACTAATGCAGCAACTCCTGAAAAAATATTATGGACATATCTCAGGAAAAGCAGTGAAAATAGGAATATTAAAATTCAATGTCCCGCCAAAATAAATTTGACGCTCAAAGTTACCGGAAAACGCGAGGACGGTTATCATAACATTGACAGCATAATGCAGACAATCAGCCTGTTTGATTATCTGACAATTTCAATTGAAAAAAGCGATAAAATCGAAATAACTCTAAACGGCACAAGCGACGAAATTCCGTATAACGAAAAAAATCTTGTACATAAAGCATGCCTGTTATTTTTAGAAAAGACAAAACTTCCGGCGCATAGGATTAGTGTTTTCATAGAAAAAAATATCCCCGTTGCAGCAGGTCTTGCAGGCGGAAGTACGGATGCTTCAGGGATGCTGTACGGATTAAACAAATTATTTGACGAACCTTTAAGCCGTGAAGGATTACACGGGCTTTGCGCAAAACTCGGCTCAGACTTGAATTTATGCCTTGAAGGCGGCAGACAAAAAACCTCCGGCAGAGGTGAAATTTTGGAACCGCTGGAATTTGAAGAATTTGAAGTTTCGCTTATAAAGCCTGAAAATTTAGGTATAAGCGCAAAGGAAGCATACACAAAATTTTCGGAAAAAATAGCTAACTACCCTACCCTTGCAGTGGAAGGGCCAGGGTGGGGGGCAAGAGAGGCTTACCCCAACGACCTTGAATGGGCTGTAATTGATGATTACAAAGAATTACAAGAGATTAAAAAACTTTATCCTAAATCCGTTATGTCAGGCTCCGGCTCAACTTATTTCGCAATAGATACTGAATTTAAACCTCAAAAAGGTTTTTGGATAAAAAATAACTTGAAATCAATACCATACGGTGTAAAAGAAGTATAAAAAAACCTCCCCGAAGGGAGGTTTTATTTATATGAAGGGATTGAAATCCGCTGACCACATACCGCCAGATTTCACAGGAAGAGGCTTACCTGTCAATTTTTGATATTCAGCTCTTAATTCATCTGCATATTCAGGCGAAATTACTGAAGATTGAAGTTCTTGCAAAATTTCAGCAGCACGATCCTTAGCTTTTGCCTCAGATTCGGACTTTAACTGTTCTGCAGATTTAGGAGTTTCTTCCGGCTTAACTGCAATATCATCAGCTTTTTTCTCATTTTTGGGAGGCATTTTTACTGTCCATTGCCCGCTGAAACCTGGTAGGGGTTCACCTGTCAATTTTTGATATTCTTCATTAAGTTCATTCAAGATTTCAGGAGCAACAGGTCCCTGCAAGCCTTGAAATTCTTTTAAAATTTCTGCAGCCCGTGCTTCTCTGCCGGTGAGCTCTTCAAGCTCAGCTTTCAAAGACTTTTCAACATCAGGGTCAATCATCGGTGTTTTAAGCTGTTCTTCAATTTCAGCAATCCTTGATTCTTTTTCGGCAACCTGTGCTTCTTTTTCTTTTGCCTCAATCAATTTAAGCATTTCTTCGGTTTGCTGCTTCAATGTCTTGTCACCCGGATCATAGTCAATACCGTATGTATCTTTTAAATATTTTTTCTGATTTTCAACAACGGTTTTAAGGTCTTTTATGCTATCTCTAAGATCGCGGGCAAGTTCTGCCCCATCTTTATATTCTGTAGGTATTGTCAAACCGGCTTCTTTAGCTTCTTTTATCATTTTTTCTTTGAACGCTTTTTCAGCTTCAGGACCTGCCGCCTTGATATTTCTGTAACAATCTCTGTTCTTTTCAAGGAACTCATCCCCTGTTACTGATTTAATATAATCTGATCTGATTCGTTCAGGTGTGAATTCTTCAGTGTAATCTTCAATTATATCGGCATTAGCTTCTCCGGGGATTTTTACCGGCTTGCCTGCAACAAGATATTTATGTGCCAGTTCTTCGCAATCAATATGACCTGATTTTTGACCTTTAACGTTTTCATTCAATTTAATCAACGCTTCAAGCTCAACACCAAATCTTTTTGCGATTTTATCATAAGTATCGTTGTTATTAATAAATACCATATACGGCACTTTTGTCTTTCCGCCATCGCCAAAATCAAGATTTTCATCCTGAATCTGAATAGGTTCATCTTCAATTTCAATATCATCCAATTCAGGCAGCGGAGGTACCTCTATAGTTTCCTTATCCGGCAATGTTTGTTCATAAGCTTTTACATAAGCTATAGCAAGTTCTTTTTTGCTCAGAATTCTTTGTCCGTCTTCACCTGCAGCATCAATCAAGAATTGAGTTTTCTGTTCATCAGTCAAATCCAATTCATCAATTGCACGCATCAATGTTTTTACTCTTAATGTATCATTTTTTGAGCCAAAACTCATATTTTCGTATGCTCTTTCACCATTTGGCGCATCCATAAAGATTTCCTGAACACCGACTCCGTGAAGGACATCTTCATCCTGAGTTTTAGGAAACATTGCTGCTGCAACTGCAGTACCGACTGCAGCACCAATACCCATACCTTTCCAGTTGACGTATTGAGTACTTTCAGAATCGCTATCATATGCAAGAATCTCACCTGTTACAGAGTTACGTACAAATGCTTCCGCAAATGCGTTAACGGCAACCGGTAATGCGGCTGTTCCAACCTGTGATAATACGCCGACTGCAACGCCTTTAGCAATATTTTTAAGCGTATCATCTTTAACATCAAAACCTAATTTACGAAGTTCTTTTCTTGCAGCTGCATCATGTGACTGTTCGTTAGATGATTTTGCCGCAAAATTTTGAGCTTCATTAGGTTCGTATGTTCTATCACCGCTAATATCTTTTGATAAGTTATAAGCAGCTTCATGAGATGATACACCCTGTTCTACTGCAGAATGAAGATTTACGTTATCATCACCAATAAATTTCTTATTATGAACTTTCAATCTTAAACCATCTGCTTCATCACCGAGAGCTTTTCGTGCATCACGTTTTTCAGCACCTGAGTCAAACACTCTTGTATGTTCAACTTTATCACCAGTTGCCATATCTTTAACACGGACTTTTGCACCGCGTTCAGCCATTTGTTCATAGAAATCTTGAAGTTCTTTTAATTTTATCTGTGCTTGTTCTATCTTATCTTGATCACCGGTATTTACGGCATTTTGAACTTCTTGTAAAGCTTTATTAATAGCGTCCTTATATGCCTGACTTTCTTTTACAGCATCCATAGTTCTTTCTGCAAAAGCTTCTCTTAATTCTTTTTGAGCTTTTCTGTTTCTGAAAAACGGCTTGTCATCTTCACCGATAACAGATTTAATATGCTGTCTTTCGAAATCACTTAATTCATCAGGTGAATAAAGTTTTGCGGCATACGCTTCTGCATCCTTTTTCAACTGAGCCAATTCGGCTTCTTTAGCTGCCTTTGCCGCAGCTCTACGTTGAGCACGTGTTTGTTTTTCTTCCGGTGATACAACTTCTTCTTGTCCCGGTTCTACAACCGTACCCGTTACAGGTTCTTCAGGCGGAGTTTTTTGAGATTGACGAAATTCAATCGTCATCTGTTTTCGTTCAGCTTTGCTTGCCGAATTGTATCTTGCCTGTTCCGCCTCGGTCAAGTTACTAAATTCGGCCATTGTCAAAAATTTGCTTTGCACATTGTCCACTGACATCTTTCACGTCCTTTCAGCCCGTACGGGCATGGTTATATTAGTACTCTTTTTCTCTCGATATAAAAATAAACGTATTCACGTTTTAAAAATTGCATGTTATCAAGTTACTTTTACCATATCTATACACCTTAAATTCTTTCTACACCTGCATTTTTATTTTATAATATATAAGTTTACAATACTTAATATATAAAATTTATATACAGATATACTTCTACACACATGCATTTACGACATATAAAGAATTAAACTTTAATTCATGTAACAAAATGTAACATTGTTATTCCTCTATTTCCCTATTCCATTATTCCCTTTTTAAATATATAATTAACCTGTGAGCATACTTGATGTTAAAAATTTAAATCTTGGTTTTAATTGCGAAAACGGATTCCGGCATGCATTATATGACGTGAATTTTTCACTTGAAAAAGGCAAAATGTTTGCACTTGTGGGAGAATCCGGCTGCGGCAAAACAATGAGTGCAATGAGTATTCTGCAGCTTCTTCCAAAAACCGCAAAGATAACCGGCGGAGAAATTATTTTTGACGGGAAAAATCTTTTAAACTGCACTCAAAATGAAATGCAAAAAATCCGCGGGGCAAAAATAGCCCTGATACCGCAGGATCCGATGACATCATTAAATCCGCTTTATACCGTAGGCGATCAATTGCTTGAGGTTTTAAAAGTTCACCAGAATCTTGAGGGAAAAGAAGCTTTTCAAAAAGCAATTGAAGCTTTTGAAATGGTACAAATACCCTGTCCTGAAATTAGATTAAAGTCATATCCGCATGAATTTTCAGGAGGTATGAAACAGCGTGCGATTATTGCAATGGCTTTATGCTGTAATGCCGAAATCCTGATTGCCGATGAACCCACAACAGCGCTTGACGTTACAATTCAGGCACAGATTATGAAACTTTTAAAAGAGATTAAAGAACAAACACAAACCGCGATTATGCTGATTACGCATGATTTGGCACTTGTCGGAGAAAACGCAGATGAAGTATCTGTTATGTATGCCGGAAGAATAGTTGAAAATGCACCGGCTGACGAATTTTTCCAGACGCCTAATCACCCTTATTCAATGGCGCTTTTGAAAGCTATTCCGTCCAATAAAGGCGAAAAATTGGAAACAATTGCCGGACATCCGCCGACAATCCAGCAGATAATAAACGGGTGTAAATTCCATCCCAGATGCAAGTTTTGTATGGAAATTTGTAAACAAGAAATTCCTCCTATGTTTACGGTTGGTCAAAATCACAATTCCGCATGCTTTTTAAATAAATAATTTATAATATAATATAATTATGGCAATCTATTTTTATTACGGCGACGAAGAATTCAATATAGAGCAGGAAGTCAACAAACTCAAAAAAGGTCTGGACAAAAACTTTCTTGAAATGAGCCTGAAAACTTATGACAACCCGAAATTCGCCGATTTAATCTCAATATTGAGAACCCAGCCTATGATGTTCGGCAAAATGCTTGTTATTATAAAGGCAAATGACTATTTTAACAAAGCTTTTGAAGACAAAGAAATCAAACAAATTGAAGAAGCACTTGAAGATAATAACGAAAATCTTGATATAGTTTTTGTTGCGGAACTTCCCAGAAACGAAGGCAAAAAACTCGACAGCCGTAAAAAATTTTTCAAACTGCTTTCAAAATATAATGCAAAAGAATTCCCCTCAATCCCGACCTATAAAACCGCTGAACTTGAAAGCTGGATCAGAAAACAGGCAAAGTCAAAGGATTTGGAAATAACTTCAGACGCCGCATCAAGAATGATTATACAAATCGGAAATAACCTGAGGGAAATTGACGGCGAACTTGATAAGCTCAAACTTTTTATCTATCCCCAAAAACAAATTACAAAAGATACGGTGAAAGAACTGTGTATTTCAAACGAAGATTTGTTTGCGTTTTCGGACTACTTAATGAAAGGCGAAAAAGATCTGGCGCTTTTGGAATACAGAAAACTCTTAGAGAAAAAATTCTGCCTTGAAATCGTTGCGGCACTCCAAACAATGATAAGAAAATGGATTTTATTAAAAGCAAAATCTTCTGAGTGCTCCCCGTTCGAACTTTCAAAACTTACAGGACAGCACGAATATGTCGTTAAATTAAACCTGCAAAAACTTAAAAACACAAGTCTGAAAGATTTAGTCAAATTAAAACAAAATCTTACGGAAGCTGAATACAAAATAAAATCAGGACAATCTTTAGTCCCTGAAAAGGAGGTAGAAGATGTCTTGTTCAGATAAAATAAAAACCTCGCATCATAGTGGAGAGGAAAAAATTTCGACACGAAAAATGAGTGTCAGAAATTCCGGAGAGGGGCTGTAAATGAATATCTATGAAAATTACAAATTTCTGACGGATTATTTTACAAAGGGAATTAAAAATCCCGATAAAAATATTTCTCACTGCATTTTATTTTGGGGAAATGATATTGAGGCGCAGTATGAACTTGCGCTTGAAATAGCACGAATTTTAAACTGCAAACTCGATGCCGCACCTGACTGCAATTGTCTTAATTGCACTTGGATAAAAAATAATTCGCATCCGGCTGTCTTAACCTATTCAAAAGTTGACAACAAACCCTCAGATGATGATTCCAAAACAATGTTTTCAATCGCACAGGCACGAATGATTAAAAATGACCTTGCAATAACATCGGATTACCACAGAGTGTTAATCTTCTGCGACAAAGATTCAAACGGCAAACCCTGCGGGCTTAATCCTACTAACTTTTCAACCGATGCCGCTAATGCTTTGTTGAAAACTTTTGAAGAACCTCCCGCTAATACAACTTTCTTCTTTTTAACAAATGATATCTCGGATATGATATCAACCGTTGTTTCGCGTTCACAATGCTTTTTCGTCCCCTCCCAAAAAGACGAACCGCAAAACTTTGAACTTGTCAAAAACCTTATGGATAACTATCTTGATATAAAAAGAAACGAAGTATTGAACTTTAATGACGAGATTTTGTCACTCACAAAAGAAAATGACCCTTCAGAAGTTTTTATTCAAATGCAAAATTACCTTGTTCACATTTTAAAATCAAATCTTGAAAATCCTCAGCTTAAATTAAAACTCCTCTCTGATATCAAAACAATTGAAAAAGCCAAAAAAGAACTGAAATTAAATATGAATATTCAGACTATTGTCGAAAATCTCGCGTTTGAAACAGTTTTAAATAGTTAATAATATTTCCTGTTTTTCTTGACATTTTTTACGCAGCAATATAAAATAAATACAGAGGGTAAGCTCCATACCTCCTCCGACACAGACTTGTTATGAGAATTTAGGCGGAAAGGAGGTGAAAAATGAAAAGACATTTAATAAAAAAAGCCTTACTAGGCATAAGGCTTTTTATAGATTTAATTGTTTATTTCATCTAGGGAGTTATGAAAGCTCTAAAGGTAGCAGCCTTTAGGGCTTTTCCCTATATATACATTATAACTCATTTTCAGGCATTGTCAAGCATGGTTAAATAATTGCCCGAAAAAACTTTATACAATATAATAAAATTATGAAAAAATTCAGTTTTTTAAATCAGTTTCCGGACGCGGTTATTGTAACCGATAAATTAGGTGATGTTGTTTTTCAAAACAATGCGTTTAAACGCAGATTTCCGAATTTTTCCAACTTAAAAAAATTCTCCCACAACATGAATTTTGACATCTGTCCTTTAAACAGCGAAAACATTGAAATCTATTCTCCCGTTTATCATGCACTGAATTCAAAAGAGGACTTTTTTGCTTTTGTTTCATACGAAATCACAACAAATAATATATTGTATTTTTACCTGACAGCAATCAAAAAAAAGAAATACACGGTTATTTTTATGACGGACGTAACTGCCGAAAACGCGCTGGAAGTTTATAAATCACGATTGGAAAAACTGCAGGATAAATATAACCACCTTGAAGAAGAAAATCAGGATCTCCAAAAAATCCGGCAAAAAGCTCAATCTCAAGCTATCCGTATTGCTCTTATTAACAAAATGTCCAACATAATAAGAGAATCAATGGACATATCAAAAATCTTAAATTCCGCATTATCGGAACTTGCCATAATGTTTGGCGCTTACGAAGCTTATTATGCTTCAAATGATGACGGCAGTTTTTCTATAACGGAAGCTTTCGGAAACAAAAATAAAACCGACAAAAAAATAAGGTTTGATGAAAAAACTTACAAACAGATAGTTTCAGGCGATATTTCAATAACCCACTCCATGATTGAATACATAGGCGCCGAACCTTTTAAGCAACCCGTGATGAAAATTATTGTCCCGATTTTCCACATGCAAAAATTAATTGGCATTATCGTTCTTTTAAGTTATCAAAAACGTGAACTGAATGAAGAACTCGAAATTCTCGAAGCAATTTCATCCCAGCTCGGCAACGCAATTATAAGAGCCGAACTCTATCAAAAGAACATCAAAACCGTTCAAGAACTTCAAAATACCCTCAAAGAACTGAAAGAAACCCAAATTCAACTGATAAATTCAGAAAAAATGGCATCCCTCGGTCAGTTAGTCGCAGGTGTAGCACACGAAATTAATACCCCGGTCGCCTCAATCAAATCAAATAATACTATTTTAAACAAATTCATCCCGCAGATTAACGACCCTGAAATCGCTGATATGCTCAAAGAAATAAACGAAATTGACCGCGAAGCAATTCAAAGAATCAGCAATATCGTAACTTCCCTCAAAAAATTCGTCAGACTTGATGAAGCCGAACTTCAAGAAGCCGATATCAATAAAGAAATCGATTTGACTCTTGATTTGATTAGACACGAAACAAAAAATCGTATTGAAATCGTAAAACACTACGGAAATCTTCCGCTTATAAAATGCTATCCGAATATGCTAAATCAAGTTTTCACCAATATTTTGATTAACGCATGTCAGGCAATTTCAAACAAGGGAATAATAGAAATTACAACTGAATATAACGATAAAAAGTTAATTGTAAAGATAAAAGATAACGGAAAAGGAATACCCGAAGATCAACTCAACAAGATATTTACAGCCGGTTTTACAACAAAAGGAGTAGGCGTCGGGACAGGACTCGGTTTAGCAATTTGCAGCAAGATAATTGAAAAGCATAACGGCGAAATATTGGTAAACAGTGAAGTTGGCAAGGGCAGCGAATTTATTATTACTATCTGTAGTGAGTAGCATTATATTAAGTTTTGTAACACGGATTACACAATTATATCATTATTGTACCTATTTTTTAAAAAACAATCAATAAAAAACTTAAAATAATACATTTAACCCAAGAATTTGTTCAAAAAATATGTTATATTATAAATATAAAGTGTGAGTGTTACCCTTATTATTTTCTCACAGCAGGTAGACATCATAAAAGGAATTATTACAAAAAATTAAGTAGAAAGTTATAAAAAAGGCAATTAAATTCAACACAAATTTTTTATATTAAATGTAGGTGTGAATTTATTACTTTAGTGTCGGAGGAAAATAATGACAATTAGTGTGAACAGCAAGAAAAAACAAGTAAAAAAGACATTTGACGAATTATTAATGGATTTAAAAACAAGCAACTCAGAAAAAGTCAGATACAATGCGGCACGAGTATTAGGCGAGATGGGTGACTCCAAAGCAGTTGAACCGTTGATTGATGTATTAAAACATGACAAAAACGGCTCTGTAAGATTATATGCAGCACGTGCTTTAGGCGAACTCGGCGATTCAAAAGCCACAATTCATTTGATTGAATCTTTACGTGAAGACAGAAACGTTGATGTAAGAGTTCGTGCAGCAAGAGCATTAGGCAGATTAGGCGGCGAAATCGTTGTTGAACCGCTTGTTGAAGCTTTAAATGATGAAAACCCTCAGGTTTGTATCACAGCAACTGATGCTTTGATTGAAATCGGCGATGTTGCAACAGATGCCTTAATTGAATCACTCGATCATGAAAAAGTTAACGTAAGATGTGATGCAACCCGTGCTTTAGGCGAAATCGGAAACAAAAAAGCCGTTGATAAAGTTATTAATATGTTATATGACGAATGGGTTAACGTAAGAATTTACGCAGTAACCTCACTCGGCAAATTAAACGATACAAAAGCAGTACCTGCATTAATTGATGTTATGAAAAACCGTAATGAAAATGAACTTGTCAGAGCAGGTGCCGCAGCTGCATTAGGTGTCTTGAGAGATCAAAGAGCACTGCTTCCTTTAAGAGAATTGATTATGGAAGCTGAAGAATTGGGCGAATTGGAAGATACAGCATTAAAATCTTTCAAAAAGATTATGGCTGCAAACTGGCAATCAATTCCCGGTGCTACCGCTCAGAAAAAACCTGTTGCAACTTTCTAGAATTTTAAGAAAGGAACAAAAAGCGCTCTCAAAAGAGAGCGCTTTTTTAGTTACATGTCCGATTTAATTTTGCGGAAAAATCTTATAAACTGCTTTTATGCAAGATTCTCTATGGTATTATTCATTAAACAAATCACCGCTGACCCCGCCGGAGGCAGTATTTCCGATTGCATGGACAATTCTTTATGTAATGATAGCTCTATCGTTATTTTTCTATGTTAAAGATGGTCTGACAAAAGAAAAATTAACTCCTCTTGTTGTCTTCACTATCCAGATAATTTTAAACATTCTCTGGTCACCTGTGTTTTTTGAATCACATAACATCAAATTAGCTTTTATAATAATTGTTTTGTTAATAATATTTGTTCTTATAAATATTATTCTTTTCTATAAAACTTCAAAAATTGCTGCATACCTTTTAATACCATATTTTTTATGGCTGATTTTTGCAGCATATCTTAATTTTGAAATTGTTATGCTAAACTAAACTACCTTTACGATTTTTATCCATGATGATGGCAGTGATGATGTTCATGCCCGCCGCAATGACTGTGTTCTCCGCCGCACGAATTTTCGCCTGTTACCAAAGAATTTTCCATATATTTAGTAACAAGTTCACGAACGGGAAGTTCCGGACAGCCTGAAACAACTTTTACACCGTTTTGACTAAAAATACCAAGAGGACGCCCTCCCATACCGCCTGCCAAAACAATATTTGCGCCTTGTTCGGATATCCAGCTTGCACTCTGGCAGCTTATACCTTCTTCCGGAACCTTTGTTTCAATATTCAAAATTTCTTTTGTTTCAGGATTTATCTCCACAAAAGTAAATGATTCACAATGACCGAAATGTGAACATAATTTTTCATTTTCTGTAGGAACAACAATTTTCATAATTTTATTTCCTTTCATTTTATCTATATTTGACTGTAATAAAATAGCACTTTCAAGCGCTTCAGTTTCAGTTATATTATGCGAGATTGCAAACTGTCTTAAAATGTTCAAAATATTTTCATTAATCCTGCGGTTAAACGGAATTTTTTTTAAACAGGTACGCTTTCTTCCCGCATTATCACGCCTGCCCCCTCGTTTGCTTTTCAAACAATCAAAATTGTCTGATTTACTAAAACCATTTCCCATATTTATATTATACATCAATCATTTGAATATGTCAATACATATTCAAAATTTATAATTCCGCCGCTGATTTATCTTTTTTTAGCAATCATATAACTCTCATCAATTTTGGACTTAATAGCATTCAAAGAAACAGAACCATCCAAAATTATGGTAATCCAATGTTTTTTATTCATATGATAACCCGGAAAAACAGTTGTAAAATCAATCAATTCATCAACATTTTCCGCTCTTAAGTCAATAACTTCAACGGAAGCTGTTTCTTTGAAACCGAATTTTTGTTTTGAAACCGTCAAAAATCCTGCATACCATTTTGCATTATCTTTTCTTCTGACAATTGCATTATCGGGAAATTTTTCCCATAAATATTCCGGATCATCATTATACTTTTCTTTAATATACAAAATTAACTCTTTTGTTTGCTCAGCTTTGAAAACATCCGGCTCAAAACATTCAGCGGAAATTCTCTCTAAAATATTATTATACTCTTCTTTAATCTTACCGACGAAAGTTCCATTAACACCCTCGACCAAATGAAGAGTATATAATTCATCAGTTGCAAGATCAATTAACTTTGTACGAATATTGCCGGAGCTATCAATTAAAACCGATAATTTAAACTGATTATCCATTAATAATTGATTATAGACAAATGTTCCATCTTCCTCTATAAACCCGAAACCTAAAAGTTTTGCTTTATTAAATTTTTTATTTATAAATTTGTCCGCCATAACTTTATAGATATCATAAATACAAATAACACAAAAGACGTCTTAGAGATTTTGTTTTGTCAAATTTTTGAAAAACTTTTGTGTTTTTGTTTCCTTTTCATCACACCCGAGAACTTTATTCAAATGCTGTATAAGTTCATCCGAATGGTACTGCATTGCATGTTCGGATTTGTGATGAATATCTACCAGATGATAATGCAATGCCATTTCAACCTGAATTAGTGCAATATTATAATTGTATAAAGAATTTATATATTCCGTAAGCGCAATAATATATTCTTTTCGTGCATTTTGAAGCGCAACATAATTCAATTTATCCTTTATATATTGATCTTCAACAAGACTTAAATTTTTGAGTGCCTGTTCCGTTTCCATTCCGGCTGTTGGAACTTGACTTTGGGCTTTTTCAACATTGTTCAACGCTCTTTTAACTTCAAAATACAAATCCTTTTTGAAAAGCAAAATTTCATTATCCGCAAGACTGAGCTGAGCGTCGGCACCTTTTATACTATGCTTTAACTCCATTAAGTTAACCGAAGAACTCAAGTTAACACCGACGTGGAAACTGTTATTATTAGTCAAAGTCGACTGATTTAACCCGTATCCGGCATCTGCAGTCAAACTCGGTAAATAAACTTTTTTAATATACGCAAGAGATTGTTCCATTGCATGCTTTGTGGAAATCAAAACTTGCAAATCGGGACTGTTGTCATAGGCGATTTGAACCGCCCTTTCAACAGGAAAAGTAAAAGTTTCCGGTGTAAAAAGCTCAGGCTTTTTAAATTCCGTTCCGTATGCAAAATCGTTTTCGTAAGCAAATGTATAGGTATTTTTTATGTCATAATCCGGCTGATTATCGAGATACATTGAATTATTCAAATCAATCTTTGCGTTTTTGTAATTATTTTTAGCCTCAATATATTTAACTTTTGCATTACTTAGGTTCAATTCGGCAGTTGTTATGTCGGTTATATTTTTACCTTTTGCCAATTTTACAAAATTTTCGTTTATCTTAAGATTATTTTCAGCGACCTCAAGCATTGCTTTAGACTTTAAAAAATTATAATATTTAAGCTTCACATCAAACAAAGTCGAACACAAGCTGTCCATAAACTCATATTCTGCGCCGATTTTGTAAAACTCTTCCATTTTTACATAAGCGGTTGTCTTTCCAAAATCCCAGACAAGCTTGTTAATCGTTACCCCTATTGCCGGAAGCTCACGATAATGGGAATTATAATATAAATTATCAGAGTTATTCTCATTATAAAATCCGGCACCCGCACTAATTACAGGAAAATACTGTGCTTTTGCAATCCCGACATTGCTTTTTGCTATATCAAGATTATATTTTTGACGCCTAATTTTCGGACTGTTCTGAAATGCAGCGGCAACACAATCCGCAATAGAAAGTGTCATACCGTCTTTTATTTCAACAGACTTAAATAAATCTTCTTCATCTTCTATGCCAAATGCTTTAATATTTCCGGCCATAAAAAAAATAAATCCGGCAAACAAAAGGTATAATATTTTTTTATTCTCCATACCTTAATTATACAACATCTGTCAAGTCAAACAAAGGTAAAGTCATAATCCCGAAACCGATAACTTATTTTATAGACAATGAACCTAAAATATAACTACATCAAGACTAACATCTTAAAATGGATTCTCATCCACACCACTGTAAAAGAACACATGGTTTGATTTTTTTCGGCAAATTGGAGCCCAAACTTTATCAATACTTACCGTTAGTTATCTTAAAAAATAGTTTTTAAGTAAACAATGTCTGAAACAGTAAAAAGAGGTACTTGCAAACATAGTACCTCAAATTAAACAGTCTTATAATAACATAAAATTTTAACAAAGTTCGGCATCACCTAATCCAAAATGTTCAAGTGAATTAGTTTTTGCCTGAATACAAATATATTGCAAATCGCTTTTTGCTTCCATTGTTCTGACAGCCTGCGGCAAGACTTTTATACAATCTCCTTCTTTTACGTCTATTATTTCGTTATCAAGAGTCATTGAACCATTTCCTTTTAAGAAAATATAAATTTCTTCATTTTGCTTGTGTTTATGATTAAATGGAAGTTTTACACCGGCACTCATAGAATTTACTGAGATTTCACAACTTGTTAAATCTAATAAATCGTGTAAAAATGCTTTACCGTTTTCATAGTTTTTGCTAACATCATCTAACTTTCCGATTTTTAAAATTTTAAAATTTGTCATAAATGTTCTCCTTTTAATTTGTATTGACACTTTTACTTACATGGATATAATAAGCATGTAAGTAACTTATGTAAAGTAAGCACTTTAATGTTCTATAGTTACCTTTTTGAAACTATTGCTTAAATAAAGGATTTTATATGAAAAACAAAAACGAATTACCCAAATGCCCGGTAGAGGTGACACTTTCTTTAATTTCAGACCGCTGGAAAGTGTTAATAATAAGAGATTTATTAAATGGTACAAAAAGATTCGGAGAGTTAAGAAAATCTGTCGGGAATGTTTCCCAAAAAGTTTTGACTGCAAATTTAAGGTCTATGGAAAATGACGGATTAATTAAAAGAAAAGTATATGCGCAAGTACCTCCAAAAGTTGAATATTCGTTAACAGAAACAGGCTTAAGTTTAAAATCTGTATTAAAGTCAATGGAAGAATGGGGATTAAAATACAAAGAGGAATGTTATTAAGATTAGTAGGTTTTGGTAATCTTTGATTACAGAAATATTTTTGTTGCGGAAAATTAAAATTTACCACAACCTACGAACTTTGTGTTGGTTTCGTATCAATTGTTAGTTAGCGAGTCTTAAACCAATTGTTCCAAGAATAATCAATATAATAGATGCGATTTTTAAAAAATTAACAGATTCGTGTAAAAACACAATTCCGATTATACTAATTAATAATATTCCCAAAGAACACCAAATTGCATAACAAACGCTCATATCCATTGTTTTTAGAGCAAATGAAAGGAATAAGAAACAAAAAACATAAGAAAACACTGTTCCAATTGACGGTAATAAAACAGAGAATCCGTTTGATAATTTTAAGCATGTTGTAGCAAGTGTTTCGAAAACAATTGCAAGTATTAAGTATAGCCAACTCATAATATTCCTCCTTTTTAAATAAGTATAACAATTTATAAGCAAGGAAAAACCTTTTTTTATATGTTGTATAATTTTAAAATCTGTGCGCAAAATAAAATTAGAATAAAATAATTTATTTTTACTTCCGACCTTAAGAAAAATTTTCCGACTAAAATTTCAAATGTCCTTGCCGAAAATAATCAAACCATTCGTACAAGTTCAAATATGTCCTAAACTTCCGCCACATAAGGGTTACAACCAAAAGTCGAGGGAGTGGACTTCAACGGACACTTCGTGGACTTTTCAAGTAATTTGGTTTGATTATTTTCGGACACTTCCGGCAGGTTGAAACCTAAACACAAAGCCGCTTTACGGGGTAAAATCATTTTAACCGTACAGGATTGAAATGTCTGGTTTAATACATACATTTAATACACACACCACACAAAATAAAAACGGGTCTGACTAAAGTCAGCCCGTTTTTATAAGGAGGAGGTGGGATTCGAACAAATATTTTTGCTTTTTGTAGCTTCAAATTTTATCCCGTAACCTCCAGTATTATTCAATCTTGGAAGTTTGTTTTTTCGGTAACTTTTAATAATTTTCAGGGACTATTTGTAAAATTAGTCCCTTTTTAGTCCCCTAAACTTTATTATTTTGTTCTTTGTAAATTCTGGCATTTTCCCAGTCTTTAGGTAACATTCTTAACCAATCTAATTTAATTTTGTCATTTTTTGCCTCTGCTACAAGATTTATTCCCATGAGTTTATCAGAACAAGTGATTTTTTCTTTGTATATTTCGCTAAGCATATAAGTTAAGTATCTATGCAATAAAAGCGAGAAATAAATCAAACTATCGCAAGTATCATACAATGTTTCAATTATACTTTTAACTTTTATTATATGTATTTCTAAACAATTTATGGCTTTCTTTTCGTCATCCGTTAATGAGAAATTATCAAAAGTTAATATCGTATTGTTTAGTTTTTCTTCATATTGTAAAACTTGATTTAAAGCACTCATAGCACCCTTGCTTGTATTAATCAAAAAGTCATAATCTTTAATGTTAACAGGTAATAACCATGAAGAAAATGGATATTTTTCAGTTGCTACAGTTAAATTTCCTATCTTTATTGCTTTGAGTTTTGGAATTAAAGTGTTGTCCCTGTAATCAATTAAAGCAGGTGCTTGCAATTCAATTAAAGTATGCAATATTATTGCTTTATTAATGTTTATTTTATGTTGTTCCTTTTCTCGCCTTTTATCAGTTAGCCAAGCTCCAAAATACACTGCACCAAAAGAAGCAATAGCCGTTATAAATGGTGTTGCCACCTGCCACAAGTTTATATTAGGAGTTGTTTTAGCCGTATTTAAAATAAAATCTAACATTAAAACCTACTATACTTTATAGATTATAATACAAACTAACGAAAGTCATTTAATGTATTAATCCAATTTAATGATTAACACATTAAAGAAAAAACTATGTTTTTGCTATAATTAGATAGCAGGTGTGTAAATATGAATAATAAAATTACAGATTTAATATCCAGTATAAACAATAATAAAAAGAAATATATAGGATTATTCCTTTGGGATTTTTTATCAGAATTTTTAGCTGTGGTATGCTTTGTTATTACAGTTAAATTTATATACTTCTTAATCAGTTATTTAAACATAAATTATACTATGTTTTTTAACTTAGAAAAAATCCTTTATTGTTTTATTTTACTTTGGTTTTTTATTGCTGTTATTATTACAATAATTTTTCATTTTGTAACAATTTGCACAATTAATAAAAACGGCAGAGGAATGTTAACAGAAAATGAAGAATAATTTAGAAATAAATATAAACGCTCTGTTTTGTAAAACTGTTATAAATTTAATTTATTTATTGCTAGATACATTGTTAATTTCTAGTATTTTGACCGTAACTTATTATTTTCAATGGATTAAAATTAGCTTTCTGTCTATCTCAGTAATTATTATTCCTGTAATTATTTTTACTGAAATATTTCGTCAAAATACTGCTTTTAATAGAAGTGTCATAAATAATGTTTACAACTTTATTTATTATTTGTTTCAAGAACCATTTAGAATAACGAAACTAGTTAATAAAATACTAGATATTGCTACCGCCGGTTTATTTGTGTATTACTTTTCTATTTTATTACTTAATTTAGAGTCTTTAAGCACTCAAAATCATCCAATATTTCAAGCTATAGGAATTGTAATTACAGTATCATCCATAGTATTAACTGTTTTATTCTCTACATTACAACAATTTGAAAATAAATACTCTGATTTTAAATCAATACTACAACAATGGAAAACAACCAATATTTTTCTTTTTATATTGTTAGCAATATATACAACTACATCATTTATTTTTTATTTTATTGGTTCAAATAAATATTTTGACATATTAATTCTTATTTCTTCAATCTACCTTGTTATAAAATTAATACTTATAGCTATTAATATATCTTTTATGATGAATTTTGGAATCCTTTTGAAGATATACGAAAGGAATACTATAAAATTTATAAAAAGTTGGAATATAAGTAATGATAAAAATCTTGTAAATGAAATAACACAAAAAGGTGTAAAATATTTTATTAAATATAAAGTTTGGGGAATAAATAAAAAGAAACATTATACAATTTCAGAACAAACAATATCAGAATTACAAGGACAGGTTGAACCTATTTTTAGGCTGGCTGAAAATTTTCTAAGAGAGAATAATTTAAACGATTTTTTAATATGTAATAAAGTAATTTATAATGTAGTTGCAATATACGCCAAATTATACAATGATAGCTTGGAAACAAAATTCTATCAATTTCTAGCATATAAAATTAAAGATTTATATAGATTAGCTGTAAATTTAAAATATCAATCATTTCCAGAACATTTAGTTGAATTGAATGAGCAATTAGGTTTATTTTCAATTAGAGAAAAGAAAGACCAAACTGATTTTAAGACAATACAGACGTTATCTTTTTATGCATTTAAGGATAATGCAAAAGAGTTTATTATAATGGCAATAAATTTAGAAAATACACCTGCATCAACTCTTGCTATAATTTCTTTTAGAAAGTTTATTCACAAACTTATTTTTAATCAATCCATAGATGAAGTTAGTGGATTAATTGATGATTTAAATACTATATCTTTTGGAATTTGGACATTAAATAATACTAAAAAAGTAACTAATAATGCCTGGTGTATAACTCTTATTAGTTATATTATTACTGATATTATAAATATTTTTTATTATGTAGTAATGTATAACTTGCAAGAATATATGTCAATAGACACTACTTATCTTGAAAATAAAATTAAACAAGCATTTGAAGATTCTTTTAAATTATTAACAACGTACAAAACATATCCTAGTGATTTTTCGATATTTTTTAATAATTTGGGAAGAGATTTAAATTTGAAATCGGTAACCGAAATATTAAAAAATTCTCCATATATAATGACACCTTACAAAAATTCTGTGTACAATGGTTCTTCATTAATAACTCATTATGTAAATGCCTTAGACCAAGTTTATAATGCTATATTGGTGTATGATTTTGATACAAATGTTGATTTTGTTAGAGGTTTGACTTGTTTATCTAATTTTCTTGATTTATTTGAAAAATCTACAAAAATATTGTTTGATAGTGGCAATAGTATCTGTGTAAATAGAATATTAGAATCAATAACAAATATTCAGGAGTATGTCTTCTTATTTATTGAGAGAGTAAATGTAACTAATTATAAAAGAAAACAAATGATAGAAATATCAAGCATATTGTTAAAAAACTTATATTCTACGTTCTTAAATATCTTAAAAAATTATACCATTTCAGAAAATCACCAAAGTTACTATATAGAAGATTTGGTTAAATTTGTTTACTATTCTGTAAAAATGTATGCAACCACAAATGATAAAAACAAAAAACTAATTGAAGATTTAATCCAAAAATTATTTATTGATTTTGAACAACAAGATGTTTCCAAACGAAAAGACTTATACGACGGCATAAATTTAATAGCATTGCTTCTTTGTAAAACAGATAGGAATTCTAAAATTTTTAATACTCTTTGTCAATTTTCAATAAAGTATAAACCTGACAAACAACAACGAAATAATAGTATATATATTGATTCTCTTGAAGAAAATAATATCCCTTCGTTTGCTAGATACTGGATTAACTATAATGATATAAAAGAATATCTTAATATTTTATTGAAATTTGAAAATAAGGAATCCTAAATATTTTTAACCTTCAATCCTGCATAAAATTCATCCATTTTATTAGCAACCTGTGCTTCTTTTGATTTAATTATGTGAGAGTAAGTGTTCAGGGTTACATTTTTATCAGCGTGTCCGAGTCGACCGCTTACTGTTACAATATCCTCGCCTGATGAAATCAGCAGGCTTGCGTTTGTGTGGCGGAGTTGGTGGAATGTTATTTTCGGTAAGTTATGGCGGTTTAAGAATTTTGTAAACCACTTATAAGGAAGCTGTGTACTTATCGGCTTCCCATCCTCATGCAGGAATACATATTTGCCGTTTTGCCAAGCTGTACCAAATTTCAACCTATTCTCATTCTGTTGCTTTTTGTATTCCTTCAATAGAGATATTACCGTTTTTGAGGCTGTAACAGTTCTTATTCCTGCTTCTGTTTTTGGTTTACCCTCAATATTGCCATAACCTGCAATATAGTGTCGTTGTTTATTGATATTCACTTCACAGGTATCAAAATTTATATCTTCCCACTTCAAGCCTGTAAGTTCGCCCTCTCTTAAACCGATATCTACTGCAAGATAAATCATTGTCATATACATTAATGGTTCACTTTTCAAGCAGTCCAGCATATCTGCCACCTGCTCATCATTGTAATACTTAGCTTTTGTTTTTGTTGCTTTCTGTGGTTTGGCTCTTTCAGCAGGATTATTCATTAAGATGTTCCAATCTACAGCGGTTGAAAGTATTGAGTGAATTACAATGTGATGATTTTTGATTGTTTTTCGATTTAACTTCTTTTCTGAATTTCCCTTAAACATTCTGTTGAAGTCTAGTTTATAGCAATTACAGAGCTTTTGAGCGGTGCTATAGTTTGTTGCCTGTCCATTTTTTAGCCTTCTGCAAGTTTTAGATGATATGCCTGTAGTTTTGATTATGTGAGAAATTGTCAGAGGTTCAAGATATTTTATCAGGGCTTTGGTAGGGGTAAATCTGCCGTCAAGTCTTACTCCTTCTTCATCAAGATTGTTGTAAAACTGTATCAAATGATGAGGCTGTAATTTGCCGAGTTTAAGATGTCCGATAGCAGGCAAAATCCGTTTGAGCATGATTTTATATGATTGTAATGTCGTCAGTGTAAGATGTTTCTCTGCGTAATCCTCTAACCACCTTTGTGTAAATTCTTCAAATGTTATCTTTTCGCCGTCTAAGTAAACCCCGTTTAAGACTTCGTTTTCAAACATAACCATTTGACGGTTAAGCTCTTTTTCAGCCTGCTTAGCGGTTAATATTTCGTCTAGTTTAATTGTTTTTCTTTTGCGTAACTTTTTGCCTTTGGAGTCGTAACCCTGACAAACTGTCAATCTATATGTATAATCTGAAACTTTTTCGTAAAATGCCATTTTATTTTCCTTCTTATCATTTCTTATTATCTCCCTTTTTCATAAATCCAAGCCTCATTTTCTTAAAAAAGAATGCAGGGTAACAGTTTTGAGGTGTTACCCTGCACCATAGTCTAACTTCCATAATAGACGAAGGACACTCCATTTTTAGCCTTTACCATTCGTCCATATCCTTTGCGTGCAAGCCCTTCCAAAGTAACCTGTGCTGTTTTAATATCTTTGATTTTAGTTTTATTATTGCGGAATAGCTCTGTCGGTGAAACTGTTTTTAAATTTTTACGCTTAAAAAAGTTCAATGCACATTCCTCTTTTTCATCATAATTAAGCTTATTGTCTGTAATTACTTCAAAACAGCTTTTAAAATAATTAAACAGTTTTATTGCATTATAAACATCAAAATATGTGGCAGATTTTTCTTCAAGATTGCGTATACAATGAAGTATTAATGTTAGGCGTGCGGTATAACGGGTTTGTTTCTCTAGATATGATTGTGTTATATCATCATATTTACCTGACCTTTTTAAGCATACTATTTTAGACCGGAATGTTTGAAAAAGTTTTTTTGCGTCATTATCAAGTTGGTAAATATTTATAGTTTCAGGATGTAATACAACATTTGAAAATATTTTTTGACAAATTTTGGTAAAAGCAGAAAGGTCATATTCTTCATCAGAATTGTATGAAATTCCAGTTTCCTTGTATTCACTACAGCAATATAGCCATCTTTCAATCATTCCGTTATAGCATTCTATACCTTTCCCGAAAAGAGTTTCATATAATACCTTAGGCTGAATTCCACCAACTATATTATGACTTGCGTCAAAAGTATAGTCTGATTTATCACTTTTACGAACTATATTTTGCCGTTCCCTTGACCATGAAGCTAAGAAATATTCTTTATCATTCCCACCTCCACGTTTGTATTGATTCCAACTTTTTATAAATGCAGCTAATTCATCAACATATATTGCCAAACCTAGATGAAATTTACTATTTATATTCATAAGATAAGCTAATGTTTCTTTGGTTATATCCTGTGTCATTAAGCGGGGTTTCATAGGCTTTTCAGGTTCAATAGGTGATTCCATATTTTCTCCCTTTTTAATCGCCTCTTTGTATTTTTCCTTCTGTCGTTTATAATATTCTTTGTTACGATTATACTCATTTAATTCTGTTTCAAAATTTGTTGATAAAATTCGGTCATACTCATTTAGTATCTCTTTACCAATATTTAAACAAGGTGTTTTCTTTTGTGAAGGGTCTCCGATTATTGCCAACCATAAAATTGGATGTTCAATCCAATTTGTTCCAGGATTTACATTAATGGCATAATGTCCGTCCATAAGAATACTTGCTACTATAAGAAATGTGCAAGCTATATACTCTATAGGTGCATCCATTCGCTTATGCAGTTCTAGAATTAAATCTTTTACTGGTTCAGGGAATACTTCTACCGGAAACTCTGCAATTTCTTTCTTACCTGATAGTTTGTTTTGAATTTTTTCTAGTGTAATAAATTCTGCTTTATCAAGTAACTTTTGAAATTCATCTGCCCCGTATGCAACTAAGAAGTCATCCAGTCCTTTTGCTTCACCTTTTGGTAAGAATATAAGTTTTACTTTAGCACCCTTTTCGCTTATAAGATAGCCAGCTAGTGAGTATAGAGCCTGTTTCACTTTTAGGTTGTGGTACATATCATTGTCATAGCATAGAATTACCACTTTATCTTCGAAATCAGCATGTACTAAATCTGGTATGATGTCAGCCGTTAACTCCCATTCAGGATTTTCTTCTAAATCTATAGTGTCTGCTTTACATTTCCAACCCCATACTCCGCCAAGCGAAAGACAAGGGAAACCTTCTTGTACTGCTTTAATAGCTTTTTTGTCACCCTCTGTTATTATTATAGGTTTTGTCGGGTCTTTTAACATTGAAATCGAAAGATGTAGAGGTCTAAAAATTTGCGATGGCTTGCCTGCCGGTTTTATGTACTTACCCTTACCATACTCAGGATTTTTTAACCGCCTGTTATAGTAATCCGTTTTGTAATTTGCGTATAATGCAGGGTAATTTAATTGCCAGTAGTCATCCGTTTCAGAGAGATAACCTTTGTTCACATAATCCAAGATTGTTGATTTATTTATACCACTTTTCTTGAAGTCTGCTAAAATAAATTTGTACTTACGCTTTAATTCGTCTAATGTTTTTGTCATAATTTTCCATCCTTTCTTCTGTATCACCATTTTTTAAGTAATTAACTAAACTGTCGAGATTGAGCAAAAATTTTTTTCCGCTCTTTACATATTTAACCTTGCCTTGCAGCACTAACTGCCGAATGTGATATTTTGCTAACTTGACAATTTGTGCTGCTTCATTTATTGTTATCATGCAAGGGATGTCAATTTCTTTATTCATTTGATTTCTCCTTATAATTAATACCTGTATCCTCAGGATAACAGATATTTCAAGAATTTCAATCCAGAATACCCTTGCAGTACAAGTGTTTCCGCTCGCGAAGGAAATAGTTCCGGCGGCGAGCTTTGTAACAATTTTTTTACATTTCCCTTATAAATTTCCACGATTTTATGTTGGTAACTTTTAAAATGGCAACTTTTTCCTGCTTAACCTTAAAGTGGGTATAATTCCGTGGTCTATGGTGAAATAAGTACATAAAGAAATGCACCTGTAAATATTTTGCAAGTGCATTCCAATATTATAATCTTGTATGTTAGAGGCAGGGTTTATTTCAACGCCTTGTATATCCTGTAGAGGGTTTCAATGTCAACTTGTTCATCTCGAATAGCGTTGATTAATTCTTCTTTTAAGATTTCTTTTTCTTGCAGGTAGCCGAAGTTAAACAGTTCATCAATTCCAATATCAAGAGCCGTTAATAATTTGGCTAGTGTTTCAGCGGAAACAAAGGCATTACCTCTTTCAATTTTGGATAGTGTTCTCTGTCCTATGTTGAGCTTTTCCGTAAGCTGCTCCTGTGTAAGACCTTTTCCTGTCCTTAATTCTTTAATCCGTTGTCCTAATAATTTTTTTATTTCTAGATTATTTCCCATTACCGCCCTCGTTGTTTAATAATAAGTGATTTCATTCTTTTAAAACAGACCGCAAGAGTCGCAATCAAACTTGCATTTACCACTGTAATGCGTTAAGATATTCACAGAAGTAGTAATATATGTTTGTATTAAACCTCTAAGTTCTAGAACAGAAGAAAGGAAGTTATGGAAGCACTGAAAGAAATATTGATTAAAAATGAATGGTTCACAAGGCAGGAAGTAGAAGAACTTTTTACATCTGAAATTCAGGAGTGTATCAACGAACGCACAAGACCAAGTCAAAGCGATATATTCAACGCATTTGACGGATTAAGACCGCAAGATGTTAAAGTGTTGATTATCGGACAAGACCCTTATCCTGATGAGGCAAAAGCTCATGGGCTTGCATTTTCTTACAATAATGGTGAAATTCTTGCAGAGGATTCATTATTAAATATCTTCCGCAAAATCAAGGAAGATGTTGGAATTGAAAACCGTTATACCAATTTGTCAGCTTGGAAAAAGCAGGGTGTTTTATTGCTCAATACTACCTTAACCTTTGCACCTGATAATCAGGACTTCCATATAAAAGCGTGGAATAATTTTATAAATCGGGTAATATCTAAACTTCTTGAAGTTAAGACCGAGAATAAACAACCTTTAGTCGTCATGTTATGGGGTGATAAGGCAAATAAATTGGAAGTTCTAGCTTATAAAAAAGGCAAATATCGAGTGGATTATCAAGAAAAATATCCATTTGTTAAAATCTTGCGTTCTTCTCATCCGTCAAATAACTATCAGGCTTGTACTAAGTCTATTTGTGATGGCGAAGTTCCTGCTTTTAAGGATACTGATTTTAGACCTTTCAAAGAATGCAACGAATTTTTAGAGGTTAATAATGCTGATATAATCAACTGGCATACAGCTTAAAATATGTGAAAAGGCTCCATTTTAGGAGCCTTTAAGTTTTATTTATGATTTTGTTTCTTTGGATGTATTCTTTACCGCTCGGCATTTCTAAGTACATAAATTTGTACAGGTAATTTGATGAATACACCAGATTGAATTTTTCTTTTTCATCTTCATTTTCCAGTAATTTTAATAGCCGTTCAACATCTCTTTTACAAACAGGAATTTTTTGTACAAGCTGTGTTCCCTCATATTGCCAGTAGGGAATATTATCAATCCTTGCAATTTCGACCTTATCAAGGTTTGCCTTTTTGACTAAATCTTTTCTATTATCTACTCCGTACTTTTGATATAGGGAATTCACCCTGCTGTCGCAGGTGCGAAGCGGTTCATTTAACTTTCGGCTTATTTCCGCATAGCTTAAGTTTTCTTTCAAGCCCTGCAATATAGTTAGTTCATCTTTTGTTAAGTACATTTTTACCTCCAAATAATTTTCTATTCTTAACTGTAGGTTTTTACCCACTTTAGCTTACAACTGCCTTTATTCTGTCTCTTAAAAAGATTTTTAATTTTATGTTCCGATTTTTCCAGTTTTTCTATTAAATTTCAATTTGATTGAATTATTTTCAGGTTTCGCCTGAATTATCTCTATGATATTTCTTCTATCGTCAGGAATGTCACAGTTGTAATAATCTTCCCGATAGAGCAATAAGACCACATCCGAATATTTCACAAGATTTTTATCTCGTAAATCTGTAAATTTTGGATAATAGTTTGTTGTGTTGCGAGGTTCCCTGCGTGTATTTGCTATTACAAAGATTATTAAATTATTCTGCTCTGATATTTCCCTCAATTTTTCAGAACTTAGTCTATTCCTGCTGTTAATATGTATGTTGATGAACAAATAATCAGGTTTGTAGTTCTGTATTATTTGTTTGATATTTTTTATCCTGCAAAATTCTGTAGATTTTATAAACAAATTCCAACTGCTTAGTTCTTTTACTGCTTGCGTGAAATTTTCTGTTTGTATCTCTAAACTTTCCTGCCTGTTTGGATTTGCAACTATTTTTAATAACATTTCTGTAATTATTTGTTTATTGTAATCTGTTACATACAAGCATTTATAACCTTCTTTACAGAATAGTTCAACTAAATTCAAAGCAAATGTTCTTTTACCCATAGCAGGACGACCGCCTATTGTAATCAGTGAACCTTTTGCATGATATTGTAAGATTTTCTTTAATTCTTCTTTGTTCATATTACCTCTGCTATTTTTATAGTTTTATCTTTTCTTTGTCTATAACTTTTCAAAAATAAAAATATTCTTAAAGGTAGCTACATTAAATCCGCTCTTTAAGGCTCTACAATGCCATAAGGCTTTTGCTGTACTAGATTCAAGAGTTGACCATTTCCAAACTTCTTTAACTATGTGAGCTTTTAAACGCAATCCATGACTTGTAAGAAATTGAGCATATTCAAAAGCTTCAAGGTGCAAAGTTGAATTTGAATATGTATTACCGATTATTAAAACGACAAATCGACCTTGCTCCAGGCTATCTATGCCTAATTTTGCAAATTGTTTGAATGTGTTGAAAAATTCTTCTGTCTTACTTGCTCTAATATCAGTTACATCAGGAGTGAGTAATAATAGCTGAATATTCTTTTGCTCAAGTTCTTTTAATTTATTATTGACTACATCACGCAAAGAATTATCATATTCGTAATCTTCTATCTCAAGATATTTTCTATCTAGCTTTTTTGCTTCTTCTTTTGCGGATTCAGAATTACAGAATATATTCAGAACTAAATCATTTCTTTTAGTGTATCTTTTATAAATTTGCTCATAAGTATTAACTTCATACTCCCAGAAAGAGTTAGTTTTGATTTCAGGATAATTTTTCCAATTTTTTAAATCAATTTCATTGTAACCTGTTGTATTCATATTTCCTCCTTAACTTCTAATAATGTCGTAACCCATATTTTTAGCCTTTTGTCGGGCTTCAAATATGTTGTGTGCTTCAATAGTAATTTCTTCCTGCCTTGCGTATTTATCACCCCTGACACGCACTAACATATTGTATTCGTTAGTATCTTTATGATGATATTCAGGCGGTTGAGTACGAGAAATAAAACTATTGTCAAATTGCGGACTATCGTAAGTTTGCTGATTGCAGGAATAATTATTATTCCAATCGTCGTTGTAATCATAATCATCTTCCTCATAGTAATCGTCACTATAACCGCCTAATCGCTTTTTAGCTTCTTCAATAAAGCCGTTGATAAAAATGTAGATTACTAAAGCTATTGCTAACCATTTCATAAAATTGTTTCCTTTCTGTGTTCTTGAGTACACAAACTTATAATAAACTGTTTTTCAAAAACACGCTCCCAAATTCATCGTTTCGATTGTTATGAAAGCATTTCAGAATTAAAATTTAGGATATCTTGCAAAAAGTATTAAAATATTATTTTGCTAATTTGACATTTTGCATAATTATTGGAGTTTGAGGCTCTTCCCTATCTATGAACTTTTCTCCTGTAATAATAACTTGATTGTTAATCTGTAATAATTTATCGAACTTTTTTATTTCTCTGTCAAAACAAACACAATCTATTGTACCTGTTTCGTCTTCAAGCGTTATAAAGCGTATGAATTTATATGGATTAGATTTTGTTGGTATTTGAATTGTTGAAGTAATGGTTCCGCAGATTGAAATTTCAGTACGAGACTTATCTTTCAGCAATTCATTGTTTGATAATTCTTTAACTTGATTACATTTTAATAATTTCATAAATTTGTTTCCTTTCTTTTATTTAAAGCTATACAAACTCATTATAAATTGTTTCCAAAAAACACGCTCCCAAATTCTTGACTTCGATTGGTATGAAAGGGTCTTGGGGTTGCAAGGTTGTGCAATTTATTAATATTATTTCCGATTTTGAAATTTTGGCATAACAAAACAGACCAATATTTATATGAATATTGGCATTAACCGCAATTACCACAGGTGGTAATCCTGAAATCTATGTGTTACTTGGGATTGACCACATTTACCGCAAAAACCGTTATGTAATATTGAATTTTGCCTGATTGCAGAAATCTTCTAAAATCAACAAATTTTTTCAGCAGTCCCTTTTTAGTCCCTTTTGGGTCTATTTTGGCTCATTTTTGCAGTTCGGGGATAGGGCAGAAACGCACTAAAAAAGAGCCTTTTCAGGCTCTTTCAAAATGGAGGAGGAGGTGGGATTCGAACCCACGGAACGCGTGAACGTTCGACAGTTTTCAAGACTGCTCCAATCAACCGCTCTGGCACTCCTCCAAACGATTTTTCGGATATTATTTATTCTACCTGCACAAAATTTTTTGTCAAGTATTACAAACTTTCAGGCTTTTCCTTATCTTTTAATAATGCACGTTCTTCTTTTACCTGTTTAAATGCTTCTTTAAATTTCTTGCGTAAGTCCGGATTTGCCTGCCAGAATCTTTTATAAAAATTTTTCCTTACTCTTATTTCACAAGGGTTTAAAGCTATATGTGATATTTCCTTTTTAATAACTGTTTTTGTAAACGGATCCTGTAAAGCCGCAAATTCAGACATTGCCTTTCTGATTTCAGGAACTTTTTGCCAGACAGCAAGATCAAATTCACGAATTTTTGCTCTGCGTTCAGGATGAGAATTGTCATACTCAATCATCCTTTTTGAATGCTCTTTTCTATATTCAGGTGTTTTACAAAATTGTGCCGCATACTTATTTTTTTTATACATTAAATCCGGATGGCAAGCATTCCATGCTGTTGTTTTTGCCGCAATAACTGCACGAGTTTCGGGATTTGATGACATTAATAATGTTCTGTAATTTGAACTGTATCCGGCAAAATTTATCTTTTTCAATACCCAACCCAATGCCGATCTGCCTTTTAAACCCAATTCTTCCGCAATTTCATCCTGCGATTTCAAATTAACCCAAACATCCTGCAGCAATTTTAATGACAAATTGTCCTGCAATGCTCCGTTCATTTTAAGTTTTTTAATATTGCCTCTATTTCGTTTAAAAGTCCCTTCGGCTTTTCGCACATTATAAAATTCGGAAAAAATTTCCTTTGCCTCGTCCAATGTTTTACATTCCAAAAGCGGAGAATAAATCTCTTTATGCACCTCCATTAATGTAGGCATTTTTTGTGGGTTTGAATTAACTATCGCAACAACTTTTTCGTAAACTCTTGGCGGCAAAAGATTTGATCTTTTTTTTAATATATAATTCAAATCAATACTCTTTTTACCCTCAAATGACGGTGTATATCCTTTTGGGCACGAATAAACAGAAAATGGTTGTATTGCTGTCACAAACATACACACTTAACGCATCTGAATACATAAATTTGCCATGTAATAAACAACAGGCTTAACATTTATTCATTTTTGCCCGTTATAAGCAAACTACATGTTGTAATATTTTTTATTTTCATGCTAAGATTTAAGCATACACTAAAATTTAAAGGAGAAATCAGATGAAAACATATGAATTGCTGGCAATATTCAAACCGAATTTGGATGCTGAAGAAGTTGAAAAAATGATTTCAAAAATCAGCGATACAATTTCTGAATTCGGCGGAAAAGTTGAATCAACAGACAAAATCGGCAGAAAAAAATTGGCTTATGATGTACAAAACTTCAGAGACGGCTACTTTACATCAATGGTAATGGAATTACCGAGCGACAAAGTTGCTGAATTCAAAAGACAATTACGTTTGAATGACAATATTTTAAGAACAATGTTCCTGGAAGTTTCCAAAAAAGCCAGCGTATAGAGGTAAAAAATGTCACTTGCAAAATCAGTTGTAACAGGAACAGTATACAGAGCACCGGAAAAACGTTTTACACAAAACAACATTGCGGTATCTGCATTTGTTCTTAATATCGGCGACAGAGAAGAAATTCTTATCAGAGTAGTTTCAAGACGTCAGGCTCTTGATGAAATTATTGATAATATTGAAAAGGGCGAAAGAGTTCTTGTTGAAGGCAGACTTCAAACAGCAACAGTTAAAATGGACGACGGCTCTGAAAAAAGAATTTACGAAATTGACGCCAATACAATAGAAAAATTAGGTGAAGGTGCAATGGCACCGGCATCTTCTAAATTCGGAACGGAAGAAATAGTTAAATTTGAGTCTGATGACTTATCAAATGAACTTATAGGCGAAGACGAAATTCCGTTTTAATAACAGAAAACAGGTCGAGCGTCAAATGACGCAAAATAGAAAGGTAAAAAATAAATGGCAAAAATAGATATCTCAAAAGATAAAAAACGTAAAAACTGCAGTCTTTGTGCAGATAAAGTAACAGAAATCGACTACAAAGACGCTGCAAAATTAAAAAGATATTTGACAGAAGCAGGAAAAATCATTCCGCGCCGTATCACAGGCAACTGCGCAGAGCACCAGAGAATGATTGCTAAAGCTATTAAACGTGCAAGAGAAGCTTCTATCATTCCTTACGTTTTTGATTAATTTTTATCAAAATAATACAAAAAGAGCCTTAAAAAGGCTCTTTTTTATTCTCTTGACAAAATACAGAATACTAATGCGGCTATTATAAATATTTAAAATAAATTAAATTGTTCTATAAAATAAAAGCAGCGCCCGTCAAATTGACGGGCGCTGCCAGGCTAACGAACTTTTAAACTACTGGGTTGTCCCTTCCGGACGGCTCAAACTTTAAGACATTCGGGTTAGGGTTATAGAATTTTCTACTCGAAAACCCTATTCATTACAACCAAAAGCAATAGTAACGTGTTCTCTTGGATTTACGGCAGATATTTTATATCCGCGAGGGTCAACAAGGTAAGCAAATTCGTCGCCTGTTGTCTGGAATAAGCCCATAGTACCTGACAATGCTGTTCTAGTTACGTCAACAGGAGCTTTAACAGTTTCCCATAATCCGTCACCAAGGTTACGTGCAGCAGCACCGAATTTACCCTGGAATACGTGACCTAACATATAACCTGCATCGTTAGATACGTTTTCAACAGCGTTACCGAGGTTGGTAACAACACCGCCGACAGTTCTTCCTGCAACACCAACTAATGAACCTGCCCATGTAAACGGCATTTCTACAAGTCTTGCAACAGGGTTTACATTTTTAGATTTATTAATTTGTGCACTTAAGATTTGTTTCGGTAACTTGGTTTTGCAATCGCCGTTTTTAATATCGGTAAATGCCAATTTCAAAGCACCTTTGTCGCAGCCTGAAGGTCTGATAACTTCGACAACCTGACCTGTAACTGTTGATCCGCAAGGATAAGTTACACCGTTAATTGTAACGTCTTCAAGTGTATTTGCACGGAAGTATTGACCTACGTGAGATGATTTTGCGGTTAACTGGTCTATCATTTCAATTTGAAGTGTAGGAATTTTAACGATTTCTTCTTCCTGAACAAATGCATTTTTGTCTACCGGACATGCAGGACAAATGCTGTTTGCTGTTTTAGGGTTAGTATCATAACCGAGAGCTACGCGAACAGTCTGCATCATAGATGCAACATCCGCACGGGAAGCGTCTTTATTCGGCATAATCATATTAGGATTAGGTGAATCTTTCAAAGCACCGTTTTCCAAAGATTTTGCTACAGGAATTCTTGCCCATGTAGGGACAGATGCGCCGTCAGTGTATTTGCTTAAGATTTCATCAGCTTTGCACTGATCAATGTCGCATGTCATACCTTTTGCAATTGATGTTAACGCTTCAACCCTTGTAACGTTGTTGTTAGGTCTGAATTGTCCGTTCGGATAACCTTTTAACAGATTTTCATCAACAGCTTTTGCAATTGCAGCATTAGCCCAGTTTCCACGGGGAACGTCAGTAAACATGCCTTCGCGTTCAAGACCGCATGAGTCAAGGTTAAAACCTTTAACTAACATTGTTGCAAATTCAGCACGTGAAATATTCTTATTAGGTCTGAATTTTCCGTCAGGATAGCCTACAACAACATCGTTAACAGCCAATTTATCAATATCACATGCTGCCCAGTGGCTGTTCGGGACGTCAGGAAACATACATGCACCTGCAACACCCGCTGCCGCACCTGTTGTTTGATTTGCAAACGGTTTCAAATCAAAAGGGACAAATGACTTTTTTATTGCATCAATTGAATTTGATGATTGAAAGTCAATCGGACAATTGTTGCCATCCATAGTTGCTTCATTTCTGTTAACGGAAACACCGTTGTTGATTGAAGGTAATTCATTTAAGCAAGGCATTTGAGCAGCAGCGCCTGTAATGTTGCCGTCTGTTGCAACGGTTACACCGCTGATGTTAGATGATAATCTGCTTGAAGAGCAGCCTTTCATTGCTGTTTCTGTTGAAAAAATTGAATTAGCCGGTTCGCCTACATAGTTGTTCGTACCGTAGATTGCCTGCGGATAACCGTAAACCTGTTTCATTTGAGCTTTGTCAGGTTTGCCTGTTTGAGGACACAATGCACATGCCGGAACTGCAGGTTCATCACAGCTTATTTCATCAGGACAACCGCAATCAGATTTTTTTTCTTGTTCGCACGGATCGCAAGGTGCAGGTTTTTTACAATCGCAATCAGGCAATGCTTTTTTACAAGTATTGCACTTAGGCGCCGGTTTTTCACACGGACAAGCCCCGCCTGTAACTACAGGCATTTGTTCTTCAATCGGACATGCAGGACCTGTTACTGTCGGTAACGGCTCTGCACACGGGCAAGCCGCCATTGCTTGATTCAAGGAACACGTTGCTATTCCAACGGCAATTGCAGCTGCCACAGTAAGTTTTTTAATAGTCATTTTTACCTCCTTGTGTCGGGCTTTTGCTTGAAAAACCCCAAAAGTTAAAAAACAAACTTTATACCAAATTATGTACTTCATTCAACGTCAGAAACATTGCCAAAAGCGGTTATTCACTCAGGCTATTTGATTTCCCGTCAAAAATGTACACTCAGGTGGTAATAACTATTACAAAGATTTTAAAAATAATACTGAAATATCAATACCAAGGGCATCTGCAATTTTTAAAAGAGTAGTATATTTTGCATCAGAAAATGGATTACTAACTATAAGATATATTTACAGAAAAGTATTTTCTACCTTAAAATTTCATGCTATAATTAATCTATGCTTAAAAAATTCTGCGGAGCTTTATTATTAGTATCATTAATCCTATGCGGATGCGGGAAAAAACAGGAGGTCACAAATGACACCCTGACTTCAATCCGCCAGAAAGATATACTGACTGTTGGTGTTAAAGTTGACACTCCGCCTTTCGGCTATTTGGACAAAAAAGGCAATAATATCGGATTTGACATTGATCTTGCAAGATTTGTGGCTAAAAAAATTCTCGGAGACCCTGATAAAATAGCTTTTGTTCCGGTGAATACGACAAACAGGATTATGAAACTCACATCTGGTGAAGTCGATATGATTGCGGCGACCATGTCCATAACCCCGCAAAGACAGATTATTCTGGATTTTTCCATACCATATCACACCGCAGGTCAGGCAATTATGGTGCCGAAACAAAGCGATATCACCTCCTTAAGCGATCTTGAGGACAGAAAAGCGATTATTGTATACGGTTCAACCGTAGAACAGGGTTTAAGATCAAATGTTCCTAATATTCAAATCATAGGCTACAAAACATACCCCGAAGCTTATCAGGCACTAAAAACCGGCAAAGCTGACGCAATGATTGCGGATGACACAATTTTGCTGGGCTTTGCAATGAATGACCCGAATGTAAAAATTCTCCCCAAACGCTATTCAAAAGAACCTTATGCACTTGTTTTCCGAAAAGGTGAAGAATCCGAAAAACTTTTAAGAACGGTTAATATAGAACTTGAAGAAGCGCTTAACCGCGGCGAAATAAGACAGATGAAAGCCAAATGGGGAATTAATTAGCATCCCGCAGAAGTAGAATTGCCTGTTCAACTTCTTTTTTCAAATATTCAAGCTGCTGATTAATATTATCGGGATCATAAATATATCCGGCGCCTGAATATGCAAGATAGGGGTTATATTTTTGCGCCTCGGAACGTAAAAGCGCAATTGATTTGGCATGTGTGCTTAATTCCATAAGCTTTTTAAAAGAAATATATTCGCCTTCGGGTTTTTCAACGTATTTATCACGTAAATAATCCGCATTTTTATTGAAAAAATATACCTTGGCATTAAATAATTGAACATTTTCGCCATCCTCAATAGAATCGTATATTTTTTCAAGCATAGGAATAAATTCATTAATATCATTTACGTATCTTGTTGTTTTATCCTGTTTCAAAATAATATTAACGAACGCCGGATTATCACGGGGAATAGGTTTTACCTGATCGGATGAATGAAAATTTTCCACCTGTTCAATAACCGGTTTTGTAGACTTTGGTTCCGTCGGCTGATATTGACGGGTTAAATCGGGCAAAGTCCCGACATATCCCATACCGTCAAATGCAGGATTTTTTTTTGCGCCGTAAACAGGCAGGCAAAAAAATGCTATGAAAATTATCGCGAATAATTTTTTCATACTATTATTATAACGATTGTTCTTAAAAAATCATCATTTATATGAATTATTGTTGATTTTAAGACTCTTTCGACGTAACATAATAAAAGCTATGACAAAAGAAGAATTACTTGAATTATATAATACGGATTTGGATGAACTATTAAAGATTTCATCCGAATACGTATCCGATAAAATTGAATTTTGTTCAATAGTAAACGCGCGTAACGGCAAATGTTCCCAAAACTGCAAATACTGTGCACAAAGTTCACACTACAGAACAAATATTGAAACATACCCGCTGATTAACGAAAATGAAGTTATAAAAGCTGCACTTGATGCAAAATCACACCACGCAGACAGATTCTCCGTTGTAACCTCAGGCAAAACCCCTGCTGAAGAAGATTTTGATAAAGTAATAAACCTTATAAAAGCGGTTAATAAAATTGACGGGATAAAAAGCTGTGCATCTATCGGAATTTTGGATGAAGATATGGCAAAAAAACTTGCAGATGCCGGATTGAAACGCTTTCACCACAATATAAACACATGCCGGTCATATTATCCGGAAGTCTGTACCACGCACACGTGGGATGATCGGCTGAATACCTGCAAACTTGTTAAAAAATACGGAATGGAACTCTGCTGCGGGGTAATTCTGGGTATGGGAGAAACAGTTGAACAAAGAATTGAAATGGCGCTTGAACTTGCGGAAATTCAGCCGGATTCAATTCCGATAAATATTCTGATGCCGATTCCCCAAACTCCGTTTGAAAATTATCATAATAAAATTGATGAAGAAAATATCTTAAGAACGCTTGCTATATTTAAAATCGCCAACCCAAAATCAGTTCTCCGTTTTTGCGGCGGCAGAATGAGGTTAAGCGATGAAAACCAAAAACTTGCTCTGAAAACTTGCGTTGAAGGGATTTTAATAGGCAATTATCTTACAACAGTCGGCAAAAATCCCGACGAAGATATCAAAACCGTTCTGGAATTAGGCAAAAAACTTACATAATTATATTATTTTTGGCAACATAGCTGTCAAAATCAGCCCTGTCCCAGGAAACATTTCCTCTGATTTTTTTCGCAGGAACTCCTGCAAGAATAATGTTCGGCTCATCAAATTTTTTATTAACAAGTGACATTGCACCGACAATTGAACCTTCCCGAATTTCGCTTCCTTTTAAAATCATTGACCTTGTTGCAACCCAAACCCTGTCGTGAATTATTATATCTTCGGGTGCGTTTAAAATTTCGCCTGTCAAAGTATCGGTTATTGTGTGTCCGTCATTGTTTCTTATAATAACATCTCTGGCAAACATACATTCATCACCGATTTCTACTTTTTTACCGTTCTTTGCAACTACATTTAGATTTCTGTAAACTGATATTCCGCTGCCGACAGTAATTATCCCGCCGTTTTCCATACCAAAACTTGTATGTCTTATAAATCTGTGTTTAGTAGATTTTATGTGGCAAAAATTATTGTCGCCGTTCATGACTATTGATACCGCAATAAATTTTGTCGGAACTTCCACCATTACAGTGTTTGAATTGCCCGTTATTGTGATATTTAAACCCTTAACAGGTTCATACGGAATTTCTTTCCCGTCTTTTATCAAAACTATTTTGTTATTCTCACCGTTTACGTCTAATCCGACTGTCATTATTCTCTCCAAAATCTAATTATAACAAAATTATATCTTTTTATAACATTTACATGCAGTATTTTTTGTAATTTTCAACTTTTTAAAATCATTTGTTAAAGCATTATAAGTCAATAATAGCCCCTCAAGAGGCTCACCTGTATTCAAAATCTGTTTGACAGCCTCCATGGATTGAATTGACGCAACGGTTGACACCACGGGGCTTAAAATACCTTTCGGAACTTCTTTTCCCAAATCAATATCCGAAAAAATACACCTGAGGCAAGGCGTTGAAGGTTTTATCACCGTAACCTGTCCGAAATATTCCGTAACTCCGCCATGGATAAGGGTTTTACCGGTTTCTACAGCTATATCATTTAACAAAAATTTTGATTTATACGAATCAAAACAGTCAATTATGACATCATAATCTTTTACAATACTTTGATAATTATTTTCATCAAGCCTTATTTTATATGTGTTAACCGTAATTTCAGGATTATATTCCAGAATTCTTTTTTTAGCGGATGTAACTTTATCTTCACCAATATTTTTATGAATAAACTGCCGGTTAAGGTTGGAAACTTCAACAACATCATCATCAATAAGCCCGATTGTACCGACGCCTGAACCTGCAAGATTCATAATAACTGTTGAGCCTAAACCCCCGCATCCGCATATCAGGACCTTTGATTTTAAAAGTTTTGTTTGTCCTTGATTGCCAATTAATAAAATATTTCTGCTGTACCTTTGCATAAATTTATTTTATAATAAACAAAAAGGAAAATATTTATGGCTAAAATTAAAATCACAGTAAACGGACATGAAATTGAAATTGAAGAAAATTCAACGATTCAGGATTTTATAACAGAACGGCAGGTCACAGGCAAAATGTTTGCCATAGAAAAAAATCTTGAAATTATAAACAAAGACAAATACTCAACCGAAGTTATAAAAAACGGCGATGTTCTGGAAATTGTCGGATTTTTCGGAGGCGGCTAAACCCTTGCGCATCTTTTGCAATCAGGTTCCGCATGGATTACAACATTTGTATTCCCGAATTCTTTATGTAACTTTTCCTCCACTTCATCACAAATCGTATGACATGCCAGAATTGTCATATCCGAAGGAAATATAAGAGTCATCTCAACATCTTTGCACGCGCCTACCTGACGGGATTTTATAGTTTTATATTTAATTACACCCTTACTTTTAAATTCATTTACAATATTTTCAATCAATTCAACGTCTTTATCCGGCAAAGAACCGTCCAAAAGATTGTTTAAAGCTGTTTTTGTAATTGAAAAACCCGCTCTCAAAATTAACGCAGCAACCAGAAGTGCAATAATCGGGTCTAAAATTTGTATTCCCGTGATTTTTATAAGCACCAATCCTGATAAAACCCCGAAAGATGAAAAAAAATCCGTCCGCAAATGTTCCGCGTCTGCCAGAAGCGCAATTGAACCGGACTTTTTAGCGGTTTTAAAAAGGAATGAACTCACCGCAAAATTTGCGACTACCGCAAACAACATTACATAAATTCCCAGAACGGGTTCAAAATCTTCATATTGACCGAATAATAATTTTTTACCGGCTTCAAAAATAATATAAAATGCAGCAAGAATTATCAAAACACCTTCAATAAACCCTGACATATCTTCATATCTTCCATGCCCGAACGGATGTTCCTTGTCTGCGGGTTCTGATGATCTTATTACGGAAAAATACGTTAAAACAGACGCAAACATATCACTCAGAGAATGAATTGCCTCTGATATAATACTTATACTGCCAGACAAAAATCCGGCGATAAGTTTTAAAAGGATTATCACGGCATTTGAAAAAATCGAAAGCCCTGCAGCAAATTTTTTCTGTAAATTGATATCCATAAATCTCATTATACATATAATGAAATTTTTATCAAGCTTACATAAAAACTATTATAGGAAGTTATTTTTATTTATTTTTTATAGCCTCCGGCGGGTGCTGCGCGCACGGCGGTCGCTTTTGGTGTCAAAAGCGACGCAAAACCACCGCACGCTGCGTTCACTAATAACTTGTATGCCTCAAGACACCCTCACCTACGCTACGCTTCGGAAACAGGCTCACACAACTCGTTCCTCGTTGGTTCGCTTTGTTTCCCCAAAGGGAGCGAGGGATAAAATACTGCAACGGCACGTAGTGCGCCCGTTAGGGCTTGAGCAATCCAAAGGATTGCAAATTATTTAGCGTGTTTCTCTTTCTTTTGCCAGCGTTTTCTTTCTCTTTTCCTCAAGGACTCCGTTTTTTTAATTGAGTATTAAAAAAATGGAGGGAAAAGAGAAAGAAAGAAAATGCTGATACATACCTGTAATAGTTTTTACGTAAAGATAATTATTGCAAAAGATGAATTTATGAATTACAATATACTTGTAATATGAAAGGAGAGTTTATTATGTGGGAAAAAGACATTAATATTAACGACATCCGCGAAATCAGAACACGCACATCTGTATTTTTCGGTGTTGGTGCAATCAAAAAAATTGAAGATATCGCAAAAGATTTAAAAACAAAAGGAATTGATAAAGTTATCGTAATGTCAGGACGAAATGCCTATAAAGCAACAGGCGCATGGGATTATGTTGAAAAAGCACTTAAAAATAACGGCATAAGCTACGTAAATTACGATCAGGTGACTCCAAACCCGACAACACACCACGTTAATGAAGCAGCAAAAATAGCCCGCGATTTCGGTGCAAAATGCGTCATCGCAATCGGCGGCGGCTCACCGACAGATGCCGGCAAATCAGTTGCTATTCTGCTTGAATATCCCGACAAAAACGCTAATGATATATATGAATTCAAATTTACACCGGAAAAAGCAGCACCTATCGTTTCAATCAACCTTACACACGGTACCGGCACAGAAACAAACAGATTTGCAGTCGTAACTGTTCCTGAAAAAAATTTCAAACCGGCAATTGCTTATGACTGCATCTACCCGATGTATGCAATTGATGATCCGCAGTTGATGACCAAATTGTCACCGAAACAAACCCGCTATGTTTCAATTGATGCGGTAAACCATGTTGTTGAAGCGGCTACAAGTACTGTTACATCGCCTTATGCAGTTACTCTCGCACGTGAAGTTATTGCTGACGTTGCAAAATATCTGCCTAAAGCAAATGAAAATCCTGATGATTTGGAGGCAAGGTATTTTCTGGCTTATGCGGCAATGATGGGCGGGGTATGTTTTGATAACGGTTTATTACATTATACACACGCGCTTGAACATCCTTTGAGTGCCGTCAAACCCGAACTCGCACACGGGCTGGGACTTGCAATGCTTTTGCCTGCGGTTATTAAAGTAATTTACAAAGACAGAGCAAATATCCTCGCAGATATTTTATCACCGATTGTTTCCGGTCTAACAGGCAATCCCGATGAAGCTGAAAAAGCTGCAAAAGGTGTTCAGGATTGGTTATTCTCAGTTGGCGTAACCGAAAAACTTACAGATGAAGGCTTTACAGAAGGTGACGTTGAAAAACTTGTTGATTTAGTCTATACTACACCTTCATTAAGCGGTCTTTTAGACATTGCACCGTCAGGAAACGGCCGCGGGGTGGTTGAAGAAATTTACAAAAATTCTTTAAGAGCTCTATAAGTTTTAAAAGCCCTCAAGATTGAGGGCTTTTATTTTCTCATTTTTTTAAGTAGTTCTTTTTTCTCATCCGAAATTCTATAAGATTCGCAGGCTTTTTGAATTGATTTATTATAAACCCATTTTGAAATATCAGACTTCTTAAAATATTTCAGGGTTTTGTCCCAATATTTTACAAAACAAATCGAAAATGCCCACGCAACGGCCATTTTGGCGTAATAGCCATCATGATTGATTTTATCTAAAATTTCAATGACTCTGTCAATATATTCATCATCCAAAAAATAACTCAAAAGCATTACAACACCGAAGCGTATTTCAAACTCCTTATCTGAACCCAAATACTTCTGTATAAACTTCCAGACAAGCGCCTTGTTATTGTTAGTAAACTTCAAATTTGAACAAACAACGTCACACACGCCCCAGCTTGTAATTTTCGGAACAAATTCCCCGAGCAAAACAAGCCTCTCCGCTGCCTCAATTTTTGCATAACCTATCAAAAGCCCCTGTATCATTAATTCTTCGTAATACAGATCATCTTTATAATTCCGCCAGCCGGAAGTTTTGGATAATTCTTTTGCAATTTTTCTGATATCCGGAACCCTGACCCCAAGAACATTATCTATATTAGGCACAAGAGCCGAATGAAATTTTTGGTATTTCTTATCTTGAAGCTCTAAAAGTCTTTTTCTCACGTTCATTGTTGATAAACCAGTTCCTTTATGTATTTTTTAATTGACGGTGTAATTATCAAATCCGGTTCCGTCATACAAAATTCGTCCAAAATTGTAATGGCTCTTTTTGTTTCACCCTTTTGAGCATACAAAACCCCGAGCATAACTTTGTTTAAAGGATTGGAACCGTCTGAATATTTTGCAATCTGTTCGTCAACTGTACCGAGCGCCTTAAAGGTTTTGGCAAGGTTTTGATAATATTTAAAGCTTAAACTATACTGTTTCAAAGCTCTCTGGAAACAATCAAGCGCGTAATCAGGATAACCTATTATAAGATAAACTTCACCGAGATTGTTATAATAAACGGCAGTTGCCTGAGTATTCGGATTTAAACTTATGGCAATTTTGTATTCTTGAATTGCAGCATAATAACATTTTTCATTTACATACATCAAACCCAAATTATTGTGCATATAGGCATTTTTTTCAGCATCAATAACGTATACATCGGGCTTTTTATATGCCGATGTTAAAAAAGACATTAGTATTAATGCTGTTAAACAAAACTTTTTCATTACACAATTATTAATTTTTTTCTACAAAATTTCAAGCTGCAAACCTTCTTTTGCCATTATGACATTATCAGGGAATTTTTGAGAATAATGTTCATTAATTCTATTGAGTTTTTCATCGTCATAACCGGGTTCAAAATGGAAAAATACAAGTTTTCCTGCATTAGATTGTCTTTGAGCTTCAACAGCCATATCAAAAGTTGAGTGCCCGTAACCTTGTTTCGGAGAATACTGATTCAGATAATCTTCCGTTGTATATTGCGCATCGTGGATAAGTATGTCACAATTCCTTGCAAAATCAACCAACTTTTTATCCCCGCCCAGATAGCTTTCTTTATCCGTAGCATATACAACTGATTTTCCTTTATAATAAATTTTATAAATCATAACACCATCTTGCGGATGGGCGTAAGACTTGTAACATGAAATTACAACGTCGTCAGGCAGAATATTTTCCTGAGATTTGCAGATAATAGGTTCCGACCCGTGTCTTAAGATAATCAAATCATTTGACGTGATATTTTTGATATCAAGTTTTCCTGCAATATCACCCAGATCCAGCGGAAAAGTTTTTCCGAACAAAACATTTGACAATTCATCGGACAAATTTTCTTCTTCACAAACAGAACCGAAAACCGAAAGAACGGTTGATTTCAAATGCAGAGGTCTGAAAAACGTAAAGCCCTGAATATGATCTTGATGAATATGTGATAAAAGCACGGTAGCCCTGACAGGTTTTCTTTCCTCAGGAGTAAATCCCGATGTAATATATTTTTCCATAAGTTCATCGCCGACACTTATCATGCCTGTTCCGGCATCAAGAATAATCAAATGCCCGCCAACGTTCACTTCTACGCAGGCAGTATTGCCTCCATATGCTAAAAAATCTTTAGAAGAAATAGGATAACTTCCTCTGACACCCCTGAATTTTAAACTGAATTCACTCATTAACACCTCGCTGCTTTTTGATTACAAAAACACCGTTTTGATCTTTTTCTTCACCGCTGTATATTGATGATGCAAACACCATAAGTTTTGCAAGTTTTTGAACATTTTTCAAACGTGTTTCCTTAAACTCTATATTAAATATAACTTTATTTCTTCTGTTTTCAATATTAACAAGTCTGAAAGCATTCGGGTAAGACACAAGAGAGGGCGTGCTTACATATAAAACATTATTATTTTGCGTAATTTTAGCGGCATGATAGTGACCTGTAAAAACTCCTATAGGGTTTTTATATTTTTCAATAATTGCCTGCACCTCTCCGGCATTTCGCATCCTGTGATTAGGACTTGGAAACGGCTCAATAACAGGTACATGCATAAAAATAAGAACAATATCTTTTTGAGAATTTTTTAATTCTTCATCCAGCCATTTCAACTCCTCCGGATAAATATATCCGTTTGCAGTGACTTCTGTATCTATGATACTATCAAGAACAATAACTTTATAACCCTTTTTCGGTACAAAAGAATAATAAGGCTTTTCAAAAGTAAAATTAGGATTATTTTCCCTAAGAATCCTCAAATACATACTTTTTGTAAGATATCCGCCCACGCATATATCATGGTTTCCAAAAGAAAAATACCACGGTACAGTCAAATTATTCAAATGCGGCAAGACAGCATGTAATTCTTTTTCAAAAGGTTTGTCTATCAAGTCGCCTGTAAACATAACAAAATTAACATTTGGTATTGAATTTACCTGATTAATTGCATCATCAAGCAAATTTGGAGATTCCGCAATCATTTTAAAAGTTGTATTAGGTGAATTTTTCAAAAAATGGTCGTCGGAGATCTGAACAAATTTAAGACCTGACGCATTTGTATACCCTTGAACCCAAAATAACATTATACCGACAAGGATAAATGTAAATACCCAATTTTTTAATTTTGTAATAAATTTTTCTTTTTTATGTCTCATCTACTTCCCAATCTTAGTTTTTAATTCATTATACTTTGCATTAACCGTTTTGTCGTCCTCAAAGAGGAGGATTGATTTATCTAAATTATTCAATGCTTCGGAATAATTTCCCAATCCGGCATAACATAGACCTATATATTTATATATTTCTGCAGTTTGAATTTCTTCGGTTAACTTTTCAAGTTTATCTTTTGCCTGTTCGTATCTTTTCATATTATATAAAATTTTGCCTTCCAAAAATCTGTTATCTATAGAATTTTCCAGAGCAATTGCAGTTAAAATATCACTTAAGGCAACATCATTATTGTTCATATTAGCTTCGCTGCGTGCTTTTAGGGCATACGCAAAATCATCTTGAGGGTTAACTTTTAAATACTGGTTAAGATAAGTGACAGCCTGTTGGAAATTTCCGAGTTCAAAATAGCAAACGGCAATTTCAAGATAACACTGATTAAAACTTGGTTTTACGTTAACAGATTTAATAAAATAGCTTATTGCCTGATTGTAATCCTTATTTTGGCGGTAGTATTGAGCGAGAAAGTAATATGCCCAATAATCGTTTGCGGCTGTTAAAGCCGTCAATTCTCCCTGCTTGTTTCCGGATTTTTTATAATTTACTGCCTGTTTTACGGCATTACTTTTAGGCAGAATAAATGAAGTATTTTTCCCCTGAAGAATTTGTCTTAAACCGTTTCTTAAATCATTAACTGTTTTATTATCCGGCTCAATTAATAAGATTTTATCAAGATAATTCGCTGCCTCGTTGTAATTTCCCTCAATACAATAATTTGTTGCAATATCAAAATAATCTTCTACAACTTCACTGGCAAAAACAAACGGACAAAATAAAGTAAAAAATAATCCTGTTAAAAGAAGTTTCTTCATAACAGGATTATATCATAAATATTCAAGTTCTAATAATCCATAACCCAGTTATTTTCTCTGAGTCGGCTAAAACATCCGGAGGCATAGCCGCCATCAACAATTTCAGGATCGCACCTATGTATTTTAGTTTGCATATCATAACCTTCACTGACTTTACCGTCAGAATAAAACTCAAAAGAAAAAAGATCAAGTCCTTTTATATTAGGTGCCTTAGATCCGTTTACATCAAAAATTACATTGGAAAGACCGTGGGAATCGTCATCATCTGAACCCATTGCCTCCATACAAATAACGGCGCCGGTATTTATTTTAACGCAATATCTATTTTTATAAGCGGGTGTATAGGTACCGTTGCCCCCGACATCTTTATATGAAGCAGCAAAACAATCGGTTCCTCCACTATTTACAACACCGCAATCTTTCACGACCTTAAAATAAGTTCTAAAAAACTCACGTACACCATCTGTTGTTACTAAATCCGTTTCCGCCAGAGAGTCAGTCCTGTTATCCGCCATATACTTGCGTGCGGCATCAGAAAAAAGATTATAAATTTTTTGGACATTGCTCACATAAATTTTCTTTTGAAAACCATTTAATACATTTGGCAATGTTAATACTGCAATCACACCGACTATAGCAAGTGCAATTAGAGCTTCTGCAAGAGTGAATGCTTTTAATTTTTTTCTCATAACTCAAATCCTTTATATACTCATAACTTTTAATATTTCCGTCAAATCAGCAGGAGTTTTCTTTACATCAGTGTTAGAATATTTAATAGCATTATCAGGATCTTTCAAGCCGTTTCCTGTAAGTATACAAACGACTTTTGAACCCTTTTGGACTTTATCTTTAAACTTAATCAATCCTGCAACTGATGCGGCACTGGCAGGCTCTGCCAATACACCTTCCGTTGATGCTATAAGTTTATAAGCTTTAACTATTTCATCATCAGACACAAAATTAATCATGCCTTTGCTTTCATCACGGGCGGCTTCTGCCTGCTTCCAGCTTGCAGGATTTCCAATTCTTATGGCAGTTGCAAGAGTTTCCGGATGCATAATCCTTTCACCTTTAACAATTGCGGCAGAACCTTCTGCTTCAAACCCCATCATCTTAGGTAACTTTTTGGATTTGCCGAGTGAATAAAATTCTTTATACCCCTTCCAGTATGCAGTAATATTTCCGGCATTTCCGACAGGAATAAAATGATAATCGGGTGCATCGCCGAGTGCATTACAAATCTCAAACGCACCTGTTTTTTGACCTTCAATTCTGTATGGATTAACGGAATTTACAAGTGTAATCGGATAATTATCGGAAATCTTTCTGACCATTTCAAGCGCTTCATCAAAATTTCCCTGAATAGCAATTATTTCAGCGCCGTACATCATGGCTTGAGAAAGTTTGCCAAGCGCAATGTAACCGTCAGGGATAAGAACATAAGTCTTAAGTCCGCCGCGTGCGCCGTATGCAGCGGCAGAGGCGCTTGTATTACCTGTAGAGGCGCATATAATTGCTTCCGAGCCTTCTTCTTTTGCTTTAGAAACCGCCATTGTCATACCGCGGTCTTTAAAGCTGCCTGTCGGGTTTGAGCCTTCAAACTTCAAATAAATTTCCGCATCAATCCCTATTTTACGGGCTAAATTGTCTGCTTTAATTAACGGAGTATTGCCTTCATTTAAAGTAATAACCGGAGTTTTGTCCGTAACGGGAAGATATTCTCTGAAAGTGTTTATAAGTCCTTGATAATACATATTTACACCTGCACTCTTATTAAACTATTAACATTATTAATGAAACCGCTTTCTTCAAAAGCTTTTACGGCATTTTGCATATTTCTTTCTTTACAAATTTCGGTAATAACCGTAATATCTGCAGTATTATTTTCTGAAACATTTTTCTGGACAATGCTTTCAACGCTGATATCGCATTCAGCGCAAATATTCCCGATATTTCCGATAACACCTTTATTATTTTTTGCATTTAAAGAAAGATAATATTTATTTTGTGTATCCAGAATGTTTATACAATCCGCAAGTTCTTCGTGGTTACAACGCATCATAGGCAGAAGATAATCCGTTGTACCGAGTTCTGCCGCAATAGCCAGAATATCACCGACAACAGAGCTTGCTGTAGGGAATTCACCTGCCCCGGGACCGGAAAGAGTAATATGTCCTATGGGATGACCGGAAAGACTTACCGCATTTGTTACGTAATCAATATGTGCAAGCGTTGAATCTTTAGACACAAGCATGGGATGAACTCTAACATCAGCCCGACCATTTTCATCCAATTTGGCAGAGGCAATAAGCTTAATCTTATATCCCAGGTCATTTGCCGCTTTCATATCTTCAGCACGGACTTTTGTAATCCCTTCTCTATAAACGTTTTCAAATTTGATTCTCTTTTTAAACGCGAGAGTCGCAAGAGTTGTAATTTTATAAGCGGCATCAAAACCTTCAACGTCGCCTGTCGGATCTGTTTCAGCGTAACCGAGTTCCTGAGCTTCTTTCAAAACATCATCATAAGATGCACCCTGTACATCCATTTTTGTAAGAATATAATTTGTTGTGCCGTTAATAATAGCTTCAATTTTACTAATTTTGTTGCCTGCAAGAATTGTTTTTATAGGCATAATAATCGGAATGCCGCCTGCAATTGCGGCTTCATAAAGAACAACTTTATTATGTTTTTCTGCAAAGTTAAAAATTTCCACCCCGCGTTTTGCAAGAAGCTCTTTGTTTGCCGTTACAATATGCTTGCCGTTTTCTATAGCCTTAGTAATCAAATCATACGCAGGCTCCATACCGCCAATAAGTTCACATACGATGTCAATTTCAGGGTTATTTACAACTTCATACGGATCATCCGTGATTAAACTCTCATCCAAATTAGGAATATCGCGTTTTTTATTTTTATTTTTAACAGCGATTTTAACGACCTCAATATTATTAAAAGTTCCGAGAGTCTTATAAACCCCTGAACCTACAGTACCTAAACCAATCAACCCTATTTTAATCTTCTTATTTTCCATATGTTGAGTATAGCATAAATAAATAATTAAATAAAATTTAAACCCTCACCCGAATTTCAAATACTCGCAAAGCTCGTATTGAAATTCAACCCTCTCCCAGAGGTAGAGGGTTAAATATTTAAATATTCATTATAAATATACTCTAAAACTGTATCAAGATTATTATATATATCATTATTAAATATACGTATAACCTTGTAACCTAGAACCTGTAATTTAATTGTTCTTTCTTCATCTTTAATCGTATTTTTTTCTTCAAGATGTTGTGAACCGTCCAGTTCTATAATCAATTTTTTATCAGAAGCAACAAAATCAGCAATATATTTATCTATTGGAACTTGTCTGCGAAATTTTATCCCGTTCAAACTCCTGTTACGTAATCGTGACCATAAAATTGCTTCGGTATCAGTCTGATTTTGTCTTAATTGCTTAGCCTTATCTAATGCCTTTTGCATGTAATATCTTTTCATAAGAGTATTATATCATAACCCTCTCCCTCTGGGGTGCCTGAGGCACGACAACATACTGAACATTGATGGGACTTGTCATCCTGAGGTTACTTTGCTTCCCCTCTCCCCCTGGGAGAGGGAGGAGTTGTGTGAGCGGAGCGAACTACAACTACGGGTGAGGGTCTGACTGTATACCCTCACCCGAATTTCTAAATTCACGTGCGTTCATTAAGAAATTCTGCCCTCTCCCAAAGGTAGAGGGCATAAAAAGAGGGCGCTTGCGCGCCCTCTTTATATCTTTTATTCAATAAATTATTTACCGAATAATACTGCTCTTGCTGCATCAGTTGCAGGTTCTACTGTTTGTCCGTGGAAAATTACAGGAAACATATCTGTAATACCTGATGACTCTACTTCACAAGCATTAGTTCCTGTTCCTCCTTCAGTACCTTTTGTACATTTAATAATTGAGTTCGGACCTGTTACACCGTTTACATCAATAAAACCATAACATTTATTTTCTACAGCATCAGAATCAGTACATTCTAAAGCTTCTTTATGATACATAAATGCTGTACCATCAGCAAAACTATACGGAACATAACTTGCTAAACTAGTCTCCATTTCAGCTGTGAGTTCAACTGTTCCATCCTCATTACAAGTAGCACCCTCAGGCAAATCGTCGCCACCAACAAGCTTATCTGTATCAGGATCACAGGCACCTGTATAACGTACCTCTACACCTACAGGAGTATTACCCTCACCCGTAGTACCTATAGACAAAACCGTACCGGTCGGATAAGTCAAAGGAGTTGCTGACTGCATTCTTGATGTCAAAAGTGATGACATTGTACCATCACCACCTAATGATACAGTTGCAGTTGCACCATCGCCTGTTGTTTCTTCTTTTTTCAAAGTTGAAAAATCAGTGTCTTCCATTGCAATATTCATCAATACTGCCTGATTCAAGGTTGACAATGCTTTTTTGTAAGCTGTCTTAAATTGTGCTCCGTTTGTATTGGAAATCAATGTCGGAATTGTCATGGCAGCCACAACGCCGATAATACCTAATGTGATCAATACTTCTGCCAAAGTAAAGCCAAATCTTTTTGTCATAATCTTTTACCTTTCTTTCTTTTACAACTATCTTTTGGTTATTCACGCATAACCGTGCGCTGATATCACAGCCCCATTGCAGCCCGAGTTGTTACAATTATCGAAAGGTGAAATCAATATTGTATCAACATGACAAGTCAGACCCGTCATATTTCGTTTGTTCATAGCGATTACGGGCCACAACAGGGTTGTGATGTCAGATAAACCTATTATATGGAAAAGCCTCTTAATGCTTAAAGTATGGTACCCCCCCCCCGACTTCAATACTAGTCGCGGCAAGGGTTGCAGACGTTTTAATATTTAAAATAATCTTTTCCATATATTTTTTAATCATGATTTTATTATATTTGTTTTGCATTTTTTGTCAAGATATTCATAATAAAATACATCAAATGTATAATTTATTGCAGAAATCAATTTAAAACTATATAATATAGTTAATGAACGAGAGATTAAAAGAAAGCTTAAAACTATTGCCGTCATTACCCGGTTGTTATATCTATTACAACAAGGATAATGAAATAATCTATGTCGGTAAGGCCAAAATCCTCAAACGCCGCGTTAAAAGTTATTTTAACAAAAAGCATGACAGCGTAAAAGTTCAGGTGCTTGTGTCGCAGATTGATCATCTGGAATACATAATCACCAATACCGAAGTTGAAGCTTTAATTCTTGAAAGCCATCTGATCAAAAAGCACAAACCGCGTTATAATATTCTTTTAAAAGATGATAAAAAATACCCGTATTTTCTTGTAACTGATGAAGATTTCCCGAGAATTTCAATAGTCCGCAAGAAAAATCTTAATCCCGAAAAAGGACGCTATTACGGACCATACACTGATATACGGGCAATGCATTCAACGCTCGATTTTCTGAAAAAAATATTTCCTCTAAAACAATGCCGCACCCCGAAGTTCAAAGACAGACCATGCCTTTATTATCAAATAGGACGCTGCCTTGCACCATGCCAGAATAAAGTTACAAGCGAAGAATACAAAGCCGTAGTTCATCAGGCTGAACTGTTCTTATCGGGTAAACAATCCGAATTAATGAAACAGTTAATGGAACAAATCCAAAAATACTCTGACAGCCTGCAATTTGAAAAAGCCGCACGGCTTCGTGACAGTTATCTTGATTTGAAAAAGACGCTGGAAAAACAAAAAGTAGTTTACGAAAATACCCGTCTTAACGAAGATGTAATTTCTCTTGCCGCAGATGACGGAATTTTTGCAATAGTGATTTTAATGGTAAGAGAAGGCAGACTGATTGACAAAAAAGATTTTGTCTATGATGTTGAAGAGGAAGACCGCACCGAATTTTTCGCAACATTTTTCAAGGAATACTACAGCACTCTAACCCTCGGCTATCCTGACAAAATTGTTTCAAATGAATTGGAAGCAGTAGGGGAAAAGGCGCTTTATGAAGAATGGCTTGAAATTCTTGCCCAAAAGAAAGTTAAAATAAGTTACGGCAAATCCGCTCAAGGTAAAGAATTACAAATGCTTGCAGATAAAAATGCAAACGTTGTTCTCCAAAACGCAAAAATCACCAAAATGGCAAAAATTCGGGATGATTTTAACGAAATCGGTTCATACTTAGCTGAAAAATTGCATCTCAAAAACTTTCCGCACCGCATGGAATGCTACGATATTTCACACATTCAAGGGACAAATACCGTTGCCTCAATGGTCACCTTCATAAACGGCGTCAAGAAAAAATCCGAATACAGAAAATTTAAAGTCCAATCAACGGAAGGTAAACCCGACGATTTCCTCTCTATGAAAGAAGTCCTGACGCGTCGTCTGACGCATCTTGGCGAAAAAAAATGGGAAAAACCGGATTTGATTATAATAGATGGCGGCAAGGGTCAATTATCAAGCGTCATGGAAATTATAAAAGAACTCGGCATCACGGGAATTGACGTTGTCAGCCTTGCAAAACGCAATGAAGAAGTATTTTTACCCGGCAAATCCAAGCCCGTAATCTTACCAAGGAATTCCAGCGCCTTATTTCTATTCCAGAGAATAAGAGATGAAGCTCACAGGTTCGCAATTACATACCACAGGCAGTTACGTGCAAAATCAATGAAAAATCAGTAATTAATCAGTACCACTCGTAGCTTTACCGATATGTTTTTCTGCGTTTTTCAAAACGGCATTCAGTTCTTCTCTGTTTGAGCCTCTGTCCAGCCACCTCAGGACATACCGTTCATCAGGACCAAGCCCGCCTGATATCTTTTCTCCGGTTGCAAGGTTAAACGTAGCCTCTGACATTCCTATAGTTACGATAATCTGCGGTGTTTTAGTCGTTCTGGGATCCGAGATATCTATTTTTAGATTATTATATCTGTATTTTTTAATATCTCCTGATGTATGTGCATCCTGAGTTGAGGCTATGAATTCTTTTAATGATGCTGCTAATTCGTTTAATGTTTTTGCCATACATTTTCCTTAATTGTTTAAACTGTGAATTGGTGCGGGAATTCTGCCACCGCGGCATACAAATTTTTCTGAAGAGAGTTTATTAACAGGCATGACAGGAGCTTCACCCAAAAGCCCGCCATATACAACCTTGTCACCTACACCTTTGCCTGTAACAGGAATAATTCTTACCGCGGTTGTTTTTTTATTAATCATTCCGATTGCCATTTCATCAGCAATGATACCTGCTATAGTAGTTTCCGGAGTATCACCGGGAATTGCAATCATATCAAGCCCTACTGAACAAACTGACGTCATAGCCTCTAATTTATCAAAAGTCAAATAACCGTTTGCAGCAGCCTCAATCATTCCGGCATCTTCGGATACAGGTATAAATGCGCCGGATAAACCGCCTACATGCGAACTTGCCATAATACCGCCTTTTTTCACCGCGTCATTAAGCATTGCAAGCGCGGCTGTTGTTCCATGAGCACCGGCATGCTCCAGACCCATTGCCTGAAAAATTCCTGCTACACTGTCACCTTCTGCAGGTGTCGGAGCTAAGGATAAATCAATTACGCCAAAAGGAATATCAAGACGCTTGGCAAGTTTACGTCCTACAAGTTCACCTGTTGTTGTAATTTTATAGGCAATTTGTTTAATTTTATTTGCCAGTTCACTCATATCAGCACCCTGAGGCATTGATTCTATTGCCGCTCTTACAACACCCGGACCGGAAACACCAACATTTAAAGCACATTCAGGCTCGCCAAATCCGCAGTATGCTCCTGCCATAAAAGGATTATCATTTGCTGAATTACAAAAACATACAAGCTTTGCCGCACCTATTCCGTCACGATCTTTTGTAAGTTCTGCTGCTTTTTTTATTATTTCCGCCATCTTTAAAACAGCATCCATATTAATCCCGGCCTTTGATGAGGCAAGATTAATTGAAGAACAAAGTCTTTCCGTAACCGCTAATGCCTCAGGAATAGAATTCATTAATAATTCATCGCCTTTTGTAAAGCCTTTTTCTACAAGTGCAGAAAATCCGCCTATAAAATTAACCCCTACATCCTGTGCCGCTTTGTCAAGAGTTTTTGCAATTTTTACGTAATCAGGATTTTTGCATGACTCTCCGATAATTGAAATAGGAGTAACTGCGATTCTTTTATTTATTATTGGAATTGAATAATCATTTTCCAAATCATTTGCATATTCTACAAGATTTCGAGCATATTTGATTATTTTGTTATAAATCTTTTCACAGACAACGTCAACATCCTCGGATATACAGTCCCTCAAACTTAACGCAAGAGTAACGGTCCGGATATCCAGATTGTAAAGCTTTATCATATTTATTGTTTCAAGTATCAAGCTTTCATTTATCATAATTAAAATCCAAATGCCTGTGAAATATCCCAGCGTTTTACTGTAAGTTTAAGCTCTACACGTCTGCTTTTGTCAAAATCTTCCGTGCCGTCACTTTTTAATATAGGTTCTGAAAAACTTTTCCCTTCAACAATAAGCCTGCTTCTCAATTGCTCGCTATATGCTTTGTTATAATTTGTCTTAAACATATATTCCGCTACTGAATTTGCACGCTTCAAGCTTAATTCCATATTTTTGGCAAACTGTTCGTCTTTTGTTTTTAATCCGGAAAAAGACTGAGAATCAGTATGACCTTGAATTATAATATTATTAATACCTTCAACCAATTCCGGTTTAGAAAATATTGTATTTACGTATATAGGAATAAGTTTATCAAGATATTGCTTACCTTTAGGCGAAAGATTCCAGCTGTTTACCTCAAATAATTCCAGATCAGAAATCTTTATATCGCCGGTCATTTCATCAACTTCAGCCTGAATGTCTTCCTGTTCAAGTTTTTCTGTCAATTCCTGAGAAGCTTTAATCTGTTCTTGTTTTTGCTGAACCGTATCCTGCGTAAACCCTGTCATTGCAAGAATAAATAGTGTCATAAAGATAATCGCCAAACCTAACATAAGGTCCGCCATTGTCGTCCAGAATATATTATCTGCGCCTTCCGGTGCTTTAGCTTTTTTTGCGAGAATTGCCATCTATCATCCTTTAAAATAAATCGTCTACAGAATCACCGCCGCCAGCCTTGGCATTTTCCTTTAACTGTTTGTTCATCTGATTTATGCCAAAAATTAAATTTTCCAAATACGGTACAAGATTACTTGCAATGCCGGCGTTCAATGCTGTTTTAAAATGATTTGGCATTGCAACAATCAAATTTGAAACCGAATTGTTTTGAATTTTCGTTTCTCTTAAAAGTTCAAACAAGAATTTTTCAGAAGAAATATTATCAAACAAATGTCCGATAAGACTCTGAACAGTTGCTAACGGTTTGGCACATTTTTGTCCGTACAATATTTTTTCTATAATAAGAAAAATAAGTGACGAACCTACCGCAATAACTGATACCAGAGCTGCAACCTGCATACTGCTCATCAAGCCCGCAACTGATGCGATTGTTCGTTCCTGCGTTGAAAAGTCAATTTTACCGAATGCAATTGCAATGTTTAAGAATGTAAATAACGGACCGAAACCTGTCAAGATTGTCGGTATTGTTTGTAATAATTTAAAATTAAATTTTGAAGTTATAAGAGATTCTTCGTTAAAAAAATACAACGGATCAACGGTTGTTTGAATATTTTGAACGGTTGAAGAAACTTCCCGGTAAGTCAGGTCATCATCTTCGCCCTTCAAGGCAACGGATTCAGAAAATATCAACGTATTTTTAAATTCCAGCCAGCTGCCCGAAACATACGGATTGGCACACATCCATTCATCAATTTCTTTAAATCTGAAATTTAAATCACTTTTACTAAACTTTGTCAAAAAATTAAGAAAAACTACTAAATGTTTATTTACATAAATATATTTAGTCAAACAAAAAATGATTGAAAAAATAAATGTCGTTAAAACTATCAAAATCGGAATATCCGTAAAAATATGCATTAAATTCATAGCTTCTCCTTTAGCAGAATTATAGCACATAAGATACAATGTGGCAAATAATAATAAGATTAGCAAATACTACTATAATAACTTATACCTTTCGGGGATTATTTCTTGTATAAAATTATTTAAAATTCAAATATAACAGGAGATGTATTATGCTTATGGAAAACAGTTGCGGCAAATACAACCGACTGGAAATGAAAAATGTTGATAAAAATATCATCGGTTGGCTAGAAGATATTATTGAAGAAAACAACAGCCGCATAGAAAGAAAAGAATGGAAAAGTAAATATAACAGTTATGTGGTATATGATTACGAGCCGTTTTGCACAGACGGATTTGAAATTAATCTTGTCATAACATCCTACGATGCAGCTTATTTGAATTTTATAAAATATCTTTATGACGAAAAAATAAACACTATTGAATACTTAAATAACTGTATAAATGTTTAGAGGGGTTTATTAAAACCCCTCTAAAACTTATTCTTCATTATTATTTTCTTCTGAAAGTTTAGCAAAACATTCTTTGCAATAAACTTCTCTACCCTCAATGGGTCTAAAAGGAACCTGTGTTTGAACTCCGCATTTAGAGCAGACCGCATCATACATTTTCCGGTTTCTTCTATTGTTTTGTCTGCGTTTTTTTCTGCATTCAGGACATCTTTTAGGTTTATTTACAAGACCTTTTTCCGCATAAAATTCCTGTTCGCCTGATGTGAAGATAAATTCGACTCCGCAATCTTCACAAACTAATTTTTCATCTTCGTACATGGTTTTTCTCCTGATTTGGTAATACTAAAAAGAAACCTTAATTCCTTTTATTCTTGAAATTATACACTATTTTTGAAAAACATGCAAGGGGTAAAAGCTAAAACCCTCACCCATCACTGCGTACCACTCTCACACAAAGGGGTGCCTGAGGCAGTTTACTAACCCGACTGTTAATTTTTCTGTCGGCTTGGTAAAGCCGACCTACTACTACTAATGCCTTTTTCATGTAATATCTTTTTGTATCATAACCCTCTCCCTCTGGGAGAGGGAAGTAGTTGTGTGAGCAGGGCGAACTACAACTACGGGTGAGGGTCTGGATACCCTCACCCGAATTTCTAAATTCAGCCCCTCTCCCGTCCTTCGGACACCCTCTCCCCTAGGGGAGAGGGTTAGGGTGGGGGAACACAAAAAAGGGCGCTTGCGCGCCCTCTTTTAATTTTTATTCAATAAATTACTTACCGAATAATACTGCTCTTGCTGAATCAGTTGCAGGTTCTACTGTTTGTCCGTGGAAAATTACAGGGAACAAGTCTGTAATTTCAGATGAGTCACAAGAACCTGATGCTGCATCTGCACAATAAATAACTGAGTTTGGACCTGTTGCACCATTTACGTCGATGAAACCATAGCAATCATTGTTTGATGCAGTTGCATCTGTACATTTATAAGCATTCTGATTATACCAGAAAGCTGTACCATCAGCAAATGAATACTTTTTATAATCGCCCATTTCTGTTGACATTGATTTGTTAATAACAGCAGTATGTGTAGTTGCATCACAAGTAGCACCATCTGGCTTAGTTAAATCTGTAACACCTGCCGGAATTTCAATCTGCCAGTTTGGAGATTCAGTAGAACCTTTATTTACACAATTAATAGTATAGTCCAATTTTGGTGCTGCATTATTTTCTTGTAATGTAATACCTGTTGTAGGATATGAAGCTGTAATTTCGGTTGCTGATTGCATACGTTGACCTAAGATTTCAGATAATCTTGTGCCGGCGTTTGTTTGTGTCGCCTTATCATCACCAATAGTACTAAAATCCTCGTCTTCCATTGCAATATTCATCAATATTGCCTGATTCAAGGTTGACAATGCTTTTTTGTAAGCTGTTTTGAACTGTGCTCCGTTTGTGTTTGAAATCAATGTCGGAATTGTCATGGCAGCTACAACACCGATAATACCTAATGTGATCAATACTTCTGCCAAAGTAAAACCAAATCTTTTTGTCATAATCTTTTCACCTTTCTTTTTTTTGTAACAACTATCTTCTTTGGTTAATTTTTTTCATAACCTCTTCGTTATGTCTTTACAGCCCTATTGCAGCTCAAAATACGATTATCGAAAGGTGAATTCAATAATTCGCATTGACGATTCGTCATATATTGTTTGTTCATAGCAATAATGAACCGCAACAGGGGTGTAAAAACATAATTATTTATTATCCGGAAAAGCCTCTTAATGCTTAAAGTATGGTACCCCCCCCCCGGTCGTTACACCTGTGGTGGTAAGGGTTTTAGCCATATCTGTATTGAAATAAGTCTCTTCCATAACTATCATGCTTTCATTATATTTGTTTTTTAAGTTTTGTCAATAGATTTACAAAAAATACTACTTTTGGTGCAGAATTTTTAACCCTCACCCGAATTTCTAAATTCACTTACGTTCATTAAGAAATTCTACCCTCTCCCAGAGGGAGAGGGGTGCCTGAGGCACTTCAACACACTGAACATTGATGGGACTTGCCATGCTGAGGATGAAACCCGAAGAATCTCATTAAACAAGGGATTATTCTTCCCCTCTTGCAAAACAATACTCAATTGTTCTGCTCGGCAGAGAGCTCAGAATGACAAAAAGTTAATTTTTCTGTCGGCTTAGCCGACCTACTACTGAGGTCCCTATGGTTCCCTCTCCCTGCGGGAGAGGGTTGGGAGAGGGGGCAGCAATAAGATCCCGCAACACCTACCGGCTACGCCGACGGATACTGGCTCACACAACTCGTTCCTCATTAGTTCGCTTTGCAAAATGCGGGATGACAAGATAGACCAAAGCTAAAAGTGTTATCCCGTCTTTGGCTGTTCAGTATGACAAAATTGTGAGCGCAGCTCACAGTAAAAACTTATTTACTTATTCCCTTATTAACTTATTCACTTCATTCAAATAGCAGGTTGGGTTTCCACCCCAACAGTAAATTCTTAGTGCCTTACTATCTTAGTATCTTAGTAACTTCACTTACACACTGGTAGAAAGCGACGGAGCAATGGAAATAAAATGTCTTACAAGATCGGCATCCCATTGAGTTCCTGAACCCATCTGCAAAATTTCACATGCTTTTTCAACCGACATACCTTTGCGGTATGGTCTGTCACTAATCAAAGCATGATAAGCATCCGCAACTGACACAATTCTTGCAGCAAGCGGTATTTGATTGCCCTTAAGCTGTTCCGGATACCCTTTCCCATCAATTCGTTCATGGTGATATTTAACAATCGGAATCAAATCTCTTAATGCTTCATTAGGCTCTAAAACTTTTTCTGCACCGATTACCGGATGTTGTTTCATGATTTCCCATTCATCATCAAGCAATTTGTCCGGTTTTTTCAAAACACTTTCCGGAATACCGATTTTACCAACATCATGTAAAAGTGCACCCAGTTTTATGCGCTCAACTTCTTCTTCCGGCAGGTTTACCGCACGCGCAAGAGCTTCCGAATATCTTGAAACAGAGGTTGAGTGGTCTTTTGTATAAGGATCTTTAGCATCAATAGCGCCTGCCAATGATGTTGCCATTTCCATCAAATGGTTGTGCGATTTTATCTGCTCGTTATTAAATTTATCAAGCAATTCTTCTTCAAAATTAATACCGATTTGAGCATGACGTTTTGTCAAAATTTCAGCAAATGAATTCAAAGCAACATCATCCCAGAAATTATAATCTGAAGAACTTATAATTGCAGACATGCCTTCTTTATAACCTTTGGCTTGTGAAATATACATCGCTTGTTCTGCCAGAATAAGAAGTTTTTCCTGATCCTTTGTACATTCAGGGAATGTTGAAATCCCGACGGCAACTTTTACCGGACCCACATCATCCACAAAACAGCAAGAAAGACAATACGTAATATATTCTGCAAGATATTTTGCCTCTTTTGTATCTGTATTCGGCATTATAATTGCGATTTCATCCCCGCCGTATCTGCCTGCACTGTCTGACGGTCTTATATTTTGTTTAACCTTTTCCGCTACAAGTTTAATTACTTCATCACCTTTAGCATGCCCGAGTTCTCTGTTAATTTTGGAAATATTATTCACATCAAGCATTACAACTGACAGGTGGGTTTTGTTATCTTCCGCTTTTTGAAGTTCCGATGATAAAACCTCCTGAAATCCTCTGTGATTATATAATGATGTAAGAGTATCAGTATTGGCATATTTATTGGTTCTTGCCATCAACTCAACATTATGCATAAACATGGCAAGATAATTTGCAAAAAGCTCCAAAAGCTTTATATTTACATTTGAACTTTCTTTTCCTAAAATCAATACACCTATGCACTGGTTTACGGAAATCATAGGCAGAACCAATGATGGTGAATTTTGCAAATACGGTATGTTCAAAAATTTATTATGACTCTGGGCAACAGTTTCAGAATTTTTAAAAGATTTTATAACCGGATTTGTTTCATCAGACAATAATATTTTGGAAGAATAGGCTTCTCCTCGCTTTGTATACAACTTTAAATTAATACATTTAGATTTTTCATGAAACAAACCGAATGCAGTAAAATTACAATCCATTTTTTCATATAAAGTAGTATTAATAGCATTAAACATTTCATGTAATGAAACGCTTTGTTGAAACTTTTCGCCTAATTCCTGCAACAAATCCGCATAGTTAATAATCCTGTTATTAGTTGCAACAGGATTTGTTATACCGCCGGAATAAAGTCTGTTATTGGTTCTGTAGGTGTTAAAGTTATTAATTTTGGCAACTATACTGTTTGTTGTATCAGAAAACGGATTTGAAACTTTTCCGGATGCCGATATATTCTTCTGCGGCACAACAGACTTTACAATCCTATCAACAATAGGATTTGAAGCTTTAAGAGGATTTGAGCTTAAAGACTTCTTTTCAGCCTGTTTTTTATTATTTTCTACCTTATTTTTTTCCAAAACTGAGTTCCACCTACTTATCATGCTAAACCGCCGAGCTGCATTTTTTTGTTAGCTTGACTTATAAATTTAACATTACTTAAAATAATTTTACACTATTTTTTATCTCTTGCAATACGCTATTTAGATGGCAAAATATAACAATTATGATATTTTTTATGATAATTGTTGCCATTTTAAACACTTAACCTATTTTCGGTATAACTCTTTTTTTATATTTTTTCCAGTGATAATATTAAAAGTTTTACAAAAATTAAGAATTATTCTCAAAATTATTTTTATGAACCCGCAGGCTTGATTTATGATATAATAAAAATCTGAGGAATAAAAATGTTTGAAAATTTTATAACAAATCACAGTATGATAATATCCGGAGCAATTCTTTTAATTGCTTATATTTTTATAGCAACGGAAAAAATTCAAAAATCCGTTGTGGCATTAGCCGGTGCAGGTTTAACACTTTTATTGGGGTTACTGCCGTTTCATGCGCATTATGATAACGGAATTTACATAAAATCAGTTTTTGAATACATCTCATTTGACGTAATATTTTTACTTATCGGGATGATGATTTTAGTGGAAATTGCAAGCAAAAGCGGAGTTTTCAAATGGATGGCGCTTGAACTTTTAAAATTAACTAAGGGACATCCAAAATGGGTTCTTTTCACACTTGCGGCATTTACGGCATTTGCATCAGCGTTTTTGGATAACGTAACAACAGTTGTATTAATGATGCCTGTAACTTTTGTAATAGCAAAAGAACTTGATATTGATCCGGTACCGTTTTTGATTACGGAAGTTCTCGCGTCAAACATCGGAGGAACCGCAACACTTATCGGCGACCCGCCGAATATTATTATAGGCGCCAAAGCAGGCTTGAGCTTTATGGATTTTCTTTATGAATTGACGGATATTGTAACCTTAATTTTTCTGGTATGTACCGGAATACTTATATTTATGTTCAGAAAACAACTTGTTTCAACGCCTGAAAAAATGAATCAAATTACAAATCTTGATAATTCCAAAACAATTACCGATAAACCGCTTATGATACGTTCAATGATTGTTTTGTTTCTTGTAATTTTAGGGTTTGTGACCCACGATATAACAGGAATTCCGGCATATGTATTTGCACTTTTCGGGGCTGCCGTATTATTGATATTTGAAAAACCAAAAGAAATTTATGAAAACGTCGAATGGATGACAATTTTTTTCTTTGTCGGATTATTCATTATAATCGGCGGATTTGAAGCAAACGGCGGCATAAGTTATCTGGCTGATAAATTAATTGAGCTCACGCGAGGAAGTCTGACCGCCGCCACTATGCTGATTCTCTGGGGATCAGGAATTTTATCCGGCATTGTAGATAATATTCCTTATACTGCGACAATGGCGCCTTTAATTGCGGAAGTTCAGCATACACTTCCTTTTGCGGCACATATTCACGAACACCATCCTTTGTGGTGGGCATTATCACTCGGAGCATGCCTTGGCGGAAACCTTACAATTATCGGCGCTGCGGCAAATGTTATTGTCAGCGAAACCGCTGCCTCTAAAAATCACCCAATAACCTTTATGCGGTTTATGAAATACGGCGCTCTGGTTACTTTTATTTCACTTACACTGAGTTCAATTTATCTGTATCTGAAATATTTACGCTGAATTTATTTGCCTTTTATTAAATGATACCGGCGGCCGGTTTTTAAAATCTCATAATCGGCTCCGTTCATTACTCTTTCCAGATCTTTTTTCAAAATTACGACAACCTTATTACTGTCTTTAAGCATATCTTGTGCCTGCTCATCTTCTCTGTAATCTACCTTTTTGCCGCCGTAATATAAAAGAGAATATTTACGCTCAAGATCTACCGCGCCTATATCGTAATTATTTTCTTTTGCATATTTTGCAAATTCTATCAAGTCATTTTGTCCGAAAGCATAATCGACTTCAAAAAATTCTTCCGTCGCAAATGCGGATACAAAAAGTATAAATCCCGCTAAAACCGCAAAAAGCGCATAAGGCTTGTTTTTTCTTGTAAAATACAAAGTCAAAATACCTACAACAAATAAAACAACTATACAAAACCATTTTATAGTCAAAATATCCTGATAAAGCTGAGAAGGTAAATATAACGGAGTACATAGTCCTGCGATAAATGCGATTAAAACAATTCCTCCGAGGATATACGATGAAATATCAAGCTGTTTTTTAAATTCACCGTAATGATTCCAGATATATCCCGTAATAAACGCTGCAGGAACATATATCGGAAGCAGATAGGTTATAAGTTTTGTGCTGGATATTGAGAAAAATACCATTACCCACAAAAAAGTTATCACATTCAAATAAAGAAACTTTTGTTCATCAGTCAAAGTTTCATAAGCATATATTTTAATTGCTCTGAATTTTGCAACAATTGCCGCAATAAATGAAAAAATCCACGGGAAAAATCCCCATAACAACGTCACAACAAAGAAATAAAACGGCTGCTCACGTCCGACATAATCCGATGTAAAAAATCTTTCTATATGATGTTTGATAATATATTCTTTAAAAAATAACGGATCATGAATTTTAAACATCAAAGCATGCCATGGAACAACAACAAGCAAAAATAATATCAAACCCGGAACCCAATAAATCGGTTTAAAAAGTTCTTTAAAACGTTTTGTAGCAATTGCCGTAAAAAACATTGTTCCAAAAGGCACAACAAACCCCGGAATGCCTTTTGCCATAACAGCCAAACCTGAAAACATATAAAACAGCCACCAGAGATACTTTTTACTCCGTTCGCTGCAAAAATAAGTCAAAAGCCCAAAACACACCGAAAATGCCGTACACATTGCAAGAACAATATCAAGTATTGCGAATTTTGCAAGAATTACAAATTCCAAACTTGTCGCAAGAATTAAGGCTGATAAAACCCCGAATTTTCTGGATACAATTCTCCGCCCTGTTAAATAAACAAGAAAACATGTTAAAGTTCCGTATAAAGCAACCGGAAATCTTGCTGTGAATTCATTTATTTTGCCGAATAATGCAAAAAAGAAACACTCACCCCAAAAATATAAAGGCGGCTTTTCAAAAAAATATTCACCGTTCAAATAAAGCGTCATAAAGTCTTTTGAATGAAACATATCTCGCGCCATTGAAACATATCTTGTTTCATCCACATCCATAAGCGCATAAGTTCCTATGTCATTGAAAAATATGTAATAAAAAGCAATCAATAACCCGATTATTGTAAACAATTCCGGATGTTTACAAATAAACTGCCAGAGTTTTGTATTCTTAATTCCTTCAAAGTTTTTATTAAAAACGTTTATAAAATCCATACTATATCCCTTCCCATCTTTGTCGATTATACATAATATACTCCAAAGTTGCAATATGTGAGAAACTATTATAAAATAGACCTATGATTTTTGACAAAGCAAAAAACGAGCTGGATAAATTATTACAAGGGAACAAAAATTTTGTAAACGGCACACCGACCGCAAAAAACATGAGCCTTGAAACCTTGAAAAAATTTGCATATCATCAAGAACCTTATGCGTGCGTTTTAACGTGTTCCGATTCAAGAGTTGTGCCGGAAATTATTTTTGACTGCGGGATAGGCGAACTTTTTGTCATTCGTGTTGCAGGAATGACAACCGGACCGAATGTTATAGAAAGTATTGAATACGCTGTTAAAAAACTTCGGGTGCCTCTTGTAATCCTTCTGGGACACGATGACTGCGGGGTTATGAAGTATGCAAAAGAACATTATCCCGAACCTATGAGTGATTTTTCATCAATATTAAAATGTGTTTATCCTGTTCTGGACAAAAAAGAGGACATAACCTGCCACAACTTTTTTGCTCAGGAACACACAAAATGGGTTGAAGATTACCTGATGAAACATTCCGTTATAATCAATGATGCCGTTAAAAACAACAAAGTTTATATTGCAAAATGTCATTTCAATCACGATACGGGATTGGTGGAAGTTTTAGGAGATTGATTCATGAAAAACGCATTAATAATTATGTTTGTTTTAATTCTTTGTGCCGGCGCAAGTATGGCAGTTATGACAAATTTTGACCTTTTAAACCGCCGCGGCTGCTGTTCAAGCCATGGCGGAGTGTGCGGCTGCTCCGGCGGAAGCGCTCAATGCTGCGACGGAACCCTCAGCCCAACCTGTGGTTGTGATTAGAAATATTACAGTATTGAACAAACATCCTGATAAGTAGTCAATACTCTCAATATTCTCAAAGTTTTGTTGTCAATTATCCTGTAAATTATTAAATAATTCTTTTTTACTATATAAAATTTTACATCAAGATATGTGAAATCTCCTCTGGATTTCCCGATATTTGGATGTTTGCATAATGTTTCAAAAGTTTTTTTAAATAATTCCACAAATTTTATTGCCGCATTTTTGTTATCCCTTGCAATATAATCAGAAATTATTTCAATGTCATTATACGCTTTACCTGTAATTTCCAGTTTCAAACTATTCATATTTTTTTATTAACTTTTCCATAGCGGAATGCCCGTCTAAAATTGTAGTATCATTCCAGCCTTCTTCAATATCTTTGTTCAATTGCACAATTCTTTCTTGTGAAATTTTATCTTTTGAAGCCATCATTCTTAATGCTTCTCGGATAACTTCACTGACAGAATTATACAATCCTGATGCAACTTTATCCTGCACAAATTTTTCTAATGTAGGAGTTAAAGATATGTTCATACTATACCTCATTTATAACAATTTATATATATATTATAACAAATATTGCTATAATATTCAAGTGTATATAAATATAAAAAAGGCTCTTTTCAGAGCCTTTTAGTTATTACAAACTTTCCACTCCATTTGTTCATAGAGTTTTTGGAGTTTGTCGTGCTTGGCAAGACGCCTTTCTGTGGAACGAATTGCCTTATTCATATCATGTGTAATCTTTTTGAACATATCCACTGCATATTTACCGGTTTGGAGTTTAGACAAACGATTTCGCTTGCCTTTTTTGATTAACATAAAAATCATAACCGCACCGGCTGCAACAGCTGCTGTACCGAGTATAATTTCCGTTACTTTATTCATAATTTATTCCTCCTCAAAGTCATAAATTTCGACTTCAGTCATTCGTTCATATTCCGCAACGGAAACCGTATCAGGCGCTTGAGCTTTACGTTCCAAACCTTTCTCGAGAAGTTCGGGCTGTTTTTTCACAAGTTTTTTATCCGCGCAGACAATATCCCGGCTGAGGGTTGATTTTATAAGCTGAATTGTTTTCTCTGTCGGAGCGCCCTTGCCGTTGACGGCATTTTGTGCGTCATAGCTTGCCCAATTATCCGGAAGCTTGTCGATTGTTGTGTAGTCCATATTTTCATCAAGACGTTTATCGACTTCGTTTTCCAGAATATTTTTAACATAGGCTTTCTGGCTTTCAAAATGGCACGGCAAAATAATATCCGTTCCGATAATCTCTTCCGGGTCACGGTTTTCATGTTTTTTGAAAACATCTGCCGCAACTTGCAAATGACCGATTTCCATTGCAAGCATTTCTTCCCAGATGAGTTTAAGACGTTTATCAACTTCATCAACATAGCAATTATAATAATTACAAACTTCGGTAAATTCATGGATAAGCCATTTTTCAAGCGGAGTTTCAGTCGGGTCAATTAAAGATTCATACATTGTAACGTGTTCTTCTTCAACGTCGCAAATTTCTGCATAAGTCTTTTTCAAATCGTCATTTCCGTACATAAAACCGTGTTCTGCGTAATAGTTATGAGTTTGCTGCTCGCCTGACACCAGCGTTAAAATATTAACCTTTGTCTGCGGAGAAGCTGTATTTTTATCATAATGTTTTCTGAGCCTTACGGCATTATCGTTATGGTGATTCTGGGTCGGTCTGCCGATTACGACATCCGTCATTCCCTGCAAAATGTCGTCAGGATTGTTTCCCTCATACATATAAGCCCACTGGGAATATCTGTACAAATGGTCAAAATCCTCCAGCAAACCGAAATCATACGTTTCTTTAACATATTCATCAGGTTCATTCTGTGCAAGCCATGCAGTCAAATCCACCGCAACTTGTTCATAGCCGAGCGTTGTGTCAAGAACTGTTTGGTTTACTGGCGATAACCAGTTAATTGTAGTCTGCTGCATATCTTCAAGACGTCGGATTTTTGCAAGCAAAATTTTCAAATCATTATCTTCACATTTTCTCGCAAAACAGTGTTTGAAACCCCAGGCTTCAGTTTCAATACCGTTCATCAAAATTTGTCTTGTTCGTGTGTAACAGTCAACATCCATTCGTTTATACGGTCTTTTTACAATATCATGCCAGGATTTTAACTGTTTTTCTATAGGAATTCCCTTTTCTTTTAAAGCGTTAAATGTCATAATTCTCCTTTCTTTATAAGCCTAATGCGTGTGCAAAAAGCTCACCTGCTTTGTGGTTATAAAATTTTCCGTCATCTTTGGCAAACAAATTTTCCCAATGGCTTTCGGGTGTGCCGTTTTCGGAATATGAAGGGTTTGTCATCATTATGTGATGAGTGTTTGTGTCATACCGTAATGGAAAAATATCGCCTGTCTGCATAAAACTCGGCAATTTATCACTTGCGAGATAAAACCCGAAAAGTGCCGAATTAATTCTGTTGAGCCTCTGCTCATAAGACAAACCGCCTTCGTTGTTGTCATTTTCGACTTCAACTCCAGGGGCATAATCCCTCATATATTTACACTTTTCAGACAACTCTCTGACCGCAAAAAAATCATCCCCCGTAATATAATCAGTACCTGCCGTAAGCCCCATCATTCTGTATCGTTCAAAATCATCAGAACTTTTTTCGCCGACAAAACTTATATCGGTTTTACCCGAACGGCTGCGAATTTCGTTCAAAATATACTGCATCTGCGGATATTCAGGCAACGCACCCACGCCCGTGTAATTCCCCATATCATAGCCCCCGATATGTTTTGCGGAATCTATAAACATCGCTTCAAATCCCAAATTCATAAGCTTTACACATTCGTTTATGTAAATTTCAACGTGTTCAGAATTTTTCCAGTCAAAAGTCACATCTTGTTTATCCGAATATGCAACCTTCATTTGATCAGCAGAAATCACCATTCTGAACCCTGATTTAATCCCTCTGAAATGCGCCAAATCATTAAATGCTCTCAATTGCTCCTCAGGTGTAATCTTATCCGCAATCCCGTAAGAAATTACGTTCTCACTATAGCCGGCATTCAGCTTTAGCCCGTATATGGAATTTTCTTCAAACGGCCCTTTATTATAACCGTCACCAAAAATATTCGGAAAAATCTGGGAAATAATTACACAATTTGCCCAGCTTCTGGCGGAAGGCGGAATAGCAGGAAGAATTTTTATCATACTCAAAATCCCGCAGCAGTCCCTGTTTTCATGCATCTCGGATATTGCGCGATTATTTATTTCAATATAATTTGCAAGACGTCCCCACCTGTCCCCGTAATTCGGAGTTTCTATAAGATTCGGAAAAGTATCATAAAATATATCACCTTCCGAAAGTGTCACAATTGATTCCACAGCCTGCTTTAAAGAACGTCTCAAAAGCTCATAAGGCGTAATATTTGCCACCCATTTTTTTGTGGTATTTATGGCATAATATGTATGATTTTCCGTCCAGATGTCTTTTTTAAGCTTTGTTGTATGCCCCGAAGCTTTTAAAAGTTTATTTACACAATTCATAACATTTAATGTATAAATAAAATCAATAAATTTTTCATTACCCGATATAATTACAAAATAGGATAACAGTTGACAAAGCCTGAAAAGGAGTTATAATATAAATAGGGTGGCTGTCGCACCTGACAGCCTTTACAGACCCTACAAGAAAAGAACAATAATTTGTAAAAGTGCTATCAGTGCGTTGATAGCACTTTTTACTATTTTCCTTTTCATTGTTCTCACCTCCTTTCCACCCTTTTTACAGTAAAGTTTGTTGTGAGGCGGAGGTGATTTGGTCTACCCTGATTAAATTATAATAATTTCATTTGTTTATGTCAATAATTATAAGGAAATATTATTAATAAATTATACCTATTCCATTTTAATTTTTACGTGTTAAACTAAAGTCAAAAAGGAGAGAATTATGATATCTGAAAAAATGGAAAAGGCTTTTAACGAACAAATTAACAAAGAATTATTTTCAGAATATCTGTATTTATCAATGCAGGCATATTTTGAAAGAATGAATCTGACAGGTTTTACCAACTGGATGACAGTACAGGTTCAAGAAGAACATGCACACGCAATGGGAATGTACACTTATTTGAACGAAAGAGGCGGAAAAGTTGAGCTTATGGCAATTGACAAACCGCAAACCGACTGGGCATCACCTCTGGATGTGTTTAAACATGTTCTTGAACACGAACAATTTGTAACTTCTTGCATTAACAAATTGATGGACGTGGCAGAAGAAGAAAAAGACCGCGCAGCACTGTCATTTTTAGACTGGTATTTAAAAGAACAGGTTGAAGAAGAAAACAATGTCGGCGGAGTTCTTGCAAAATTAGAACTAATCGGTGACGATAAACACGCATTATTATTGTTAGACAAAGATCTTGCAACCAGAACATTTGTTGCTCCGGTTATAGGTTAACAGGGGAATAAAATTCCCCTGTTTTTAAAATAAGGTGATTCTATGATAAAAACTTTTTCAAAAATTTTCACGGTATTTATACTTTTATGCGGAACAGCATTTGCTTATGATGAAGCAAAACAGGTAAGAGCAAGCCATATTTTGGTGAAAACCCGCGCAGAAGCTATCCAGATTAAAAAAGATATTGATAACGGCGGCGATTTTACATATTATGCAAAAACTTATTCTCTTTGCCCGTCAGGTCAAAACGGCGGAGATTTAGGATATTTTTCAAGAGGTCAGATGGTGCAGCCGTTTGAAGATGCTGCATTTGAACTTCCTGTCGGTGAAGTTTCTGATCCTGTAGGAACGGAATTCGGCTGGCATTTGATTAAGGTTACGGATAAAAAATAATGTTCTACTATGGATACAACACAAAAATTGGCAAAATTTACATATCTGCCGACGAAAATTTTGTCCTTTCAATATCTCTTAACAAGCCCGACTTTTGTAAAAAAGAAACTCCCTTAATTAAAAAAACTTTTCAGGAACTTGATGAATATTTTTCAGGCAAAAGAAAAACTTTTGACCTGCCTTTAAAGCTTAACGGTACTGAATTTCAAAAAAAAATCTGGCAGGAACTTATTAAAATTCCATACGGTAAAACAATAAGCTACAAAGAACTCGCCAAAAGAGCAGGCAACGAAAAAGCCTGCCGCGCAGCAGGTATGGCAAATAACAAAAATAAAATTATGATAGTAATTCCGTGTCATCGCGTTGTAGGCTCAAACGGCGATTTGACGGGCTATGCAGGCGGTTTAAATGTTAAAAAACAACTGCTTGATCTGGAAGCTGAAAATTCCCAAAATTGACAATATATTTAAAATATGTTAGTATCTAAAATATACTAATGAGGTAAAAATGGAATTAAAAGAGCTGCCAAAGTGTCCGGTTGAAACAACTTTAAAACTTTTAAGCAACAGGTGGAAGGTTCTGATAATCCGCGATTTATTAAGCGGTACAAAACGTTTTGGAGAATTAAAAAACTCTCTCGGTACAATTACACAAAAAGTTTTGACAACTAATCTACGCGATATGGAAGAAACAGGACTTGTAATGAGAAAGGTATACAACCAGATTCCGCCAAAGGTTGAATATACTCTTACGGATATAGGATACAGCCTTGGCGTAGTGCTGGATGGCATGGCAGAGTGGGGCAGCGGTTATAAAGAATATTTAAAACTTTTACAAAAACAAAAATAAATCTAATCTTTTAAATGTTTAAAATGTTTATAAACATATAAAATTCCAAGCACGCCAAAGATAACAACAATTAAAATATCAAACTTATGCCAGAGGTGTTTAAACATTTCCATATTCTGCCCGAATTTTACGCCGACATATACCAGAACATAACTCCAAACAAGCGAACCCAGAAAGGTTAATGTAAAAAATACTCTTTTACGTGCTTTCAAAATTCCTGCAGGCAAAGAAATAAATGTTCTTATCACAGGCAGCATCCTGCAAAGGAAAAATGCCCAGTCACCGTATTTTTCAACCCATTTGTCAGCGTCTTCAAGATCTTTATGCGAAATTAAAAAATATTTTCCGTATTTTTCAATAAATTGACGTCCTCCAAAATACCCGAGATAATAAGAAGGAATTGAACCTAAAACACAGCCGAAAGCGCCTGCCCAGGAGGCAACATGAAAGTTCATTTCACCTTTACTTACTATATATCCCGCAAAAGGCAAAATAGCTTCACTTGGAAGCGGAATATTGCAAGATTCTATAGCCATAAGTAAGCTTATGCCGAAAGGACCCATATATGTAATAACATGTTCTATAAAATTAACAAGATAAGACAAAATTAAATTTATAAATTCCATAAAATTCCCGCTTATTTTTGGATAACCAAAACAAAGATACCCTCTCGCTGTACGCTTCAAACATTTTTCTTACTTAAAATAAAAAGAGGATCAAAGAAATTCTTATCCTCTTTTTATTAGCAAGGGAGAGATTCGAACTCTCGACCTCACGGGTATGAGCCGTGCGCTCTCACCAACTGAGCTACCTTGCCATAATCTTAGATATTCTTTTATCATTTTAATAACCGCTCAGATCCTGAAACAAGTTCAGGACTCCGTTGGTTCTAATTCACTTCGTTCATAAGAACCAAAGTCGGCTACCTTGCCATAAATATTGTCATATTTATCGACAAGCTTTATTCTTGCACAAAAGATTTGAATTTTCAAGTATTTAGTTATATAATTTTTTTTGCTTATAGCGAACAATAATTTTTTATTATGATTAAAGACTTAACAAAAGGTGCTCCATTAAAGCTTATACTGCTGTTTTCCGTACCTCTTTTAATCGGAAATATTTTTCAGCAGTTATATAACCTTGCAGATATTGTAATCGTCGGCAGAACCCTCGGTGTTAATGCTCTTGCATCTGTCGGAGCGGTTGCTCCGTTGTTTTTTCTAATTATGTTTGCGGTTAATGGTATGACGAACGGTTTTGCCATTATAACAGGTCAAAAATTCGGTGCGAATGATGACAACGGTGTAAGACGCTCGGTTGTTATATCTACTATTTTAAGCACCATTTTTACCGTGTTTTTTACAATTATTTTTATGATATTAATGAAACCGGTTTTACTTTTTATGAATGTTCCTCCGGAAATCTTTCATAATGCATACTGGTATATCCAAATTTGTGTTTTCGGACTTCTAACCGCCAATTATTACAATCTTCTTGCAAGCGTTGTCCGCGCGCTCGGCGACAGCAAAACTCCTCTGTATTTTCTGATATTTGCATCAATACTTAATGTAATTCTTGCCTTAATTTTCATTCTTAATTTTCACTGGGGCGTCCCCGGGTCTGCAATCGCACTTGTGCTTTCTCAAGCTTTTTCCGTAATTCTATGTCTTATATATATTAAAAAACGTTTTCCCATACTGCATTTAAAAAAATCCGACTGGCTGTTTAAAAAAGAAAACCGCAAAGAAGACTTTGATTTCATAAAGGAACATTTAAATGTCGGTTTTCCAATGGCAATGCAATTTTCTGTCCTTGGGATAGGAATTTTAATTATACAAAGCGTATGTAACACATTTGGTCCGAATTTAATTGCAGCGATGACAGCCGCCCTAAGAATAGAACAAATTGCGACCATGCCAATGATTTCTTTCGGAGTTGCTGTATCTGTTTTTGTTGCGCAAAATTTTGGAGCCAAAAATCTCCCGAGAATCCGCTACGGTGTTTTAAGAACTTCTATGATAAACCTTCTGTTAAGTATATTTATGGCAATTATCATGAGGGTATGGGGAACAAATATTATCGGAATATTTATAGGCACGGAAAAAACAGAGGTAATCAATCTAGCGCACGAATATCTCTGGATAAGCACATTATTCTATTTCTTCTTAGGACAAATTTTTATATTCAGAAACGCGCTTCAAGGTATGGGCAGAACCCTTATTCCGCTCACTTCATCTTTTGCTGAACTTATGATAAGAGCCTTTGCCGCAGTATATCTGGCTGTGAAATTCGGTTACTACGGCATGTTCTATGCAGGCCCTATTGCATGGATTACTGCATCCATTATTGTTTCACTGGGTTACTTTATTAATATTAAAAAATTAATTTTCAAAGACAAACTAAATCGTATCTGACAAATATTTGACAATTGTGTCCGCAAAAGTTTGAGATGACTGATAATTTTGCCCTGTGATAATATTTCCGTCGACAACTACATTAATTTCACCGACAGGAAGTTCTTCAAATATTGCATGCCTGTCTTTTAAGGCATCTTCAAGGCTAAACGGCAAAAGTTCCGTTTTCTTATAGAATTCTTCTTCTTTATTGGTAAAACATGTAACGCGTTTACCCGATACAATATAATCGCCGTCATCTTTTTTGGCAGTTAATAAACCTGCAGGACCGTGACATACGGCTGCTATAAGCTTTCCTTTTTTATAAAAATCCGACACAATCTCACCGACAAGTTCACTTTCCGCAATATCAAACATAGGTCCATGACCGCCCGGAAATACAATTGCATCATACATATTCATGTCAAAATTTTCCAATTTTTCAGTATTATCCAGAACTTTTTTCGCTTCATGCCATTTTATATCGTTTATAAAATTTTCACTTTGCGGATCAAGCAAAACCTCTCCGCCTTTTAAACTTGCAACGCTTACATGATACCCGTTTTCCAAAAACGTCACATAAGGCACGGCAAATTCTTCAAACCAAAGCCCGGTGCGCGTCCTGCCGTCACCAAAATAATCAACATTTGTAACCGCTATTAAAATATTTTTTGTCATAGTAATTTCCTCCTTAAAAAAGGATAAAGTAAATCCTAAATGTATACATCAGAAAAAATGATTATGAAAGATTATACTATCCGCTAATTTAAAAAACCATAAATAAAACTATATTAATTAAAAAGGAAAAAATAATGACACTAACCATAGAAAATATAAAAGCACGGCAAATACTTGACTCTCGAGGGAATCCGACAATTGAAGCGGAAGTCGAATTGCCTTTTGGCATAACAGGCCGTGCCGCCGTACCCTCCGGCGCATCAAAAGGTATACACGAAGCATGGGAACTTCGTGACGGAGATAAATCAAAATACAATGGACAGGGTGTTCTTAGTGCCGTTAAAAACATCAATGAAAAAATTGCGCCTGAATTAATCGGAAAAAATGCATTTTATCAAAATATTATTGATAAAACAATGCTTAATCTTGATAAAACCGAAAACAAATCAAAGCTCGGCGCAAATGCCATACTTGGTGTTTCGCTGGCAGTCGCTAAAGCCGCGGCAAAAAGTTTAAACATCCCTTTATACAGGTATTTGGGAGGAATAAATGCCGTAACACTGCCTGTACCGATGATGAACATATTGAACGGCGGCGTGCATGCAAATAACAAATTAGATTTTCAAGAATTTATGATAGCACCTGTAGGTGCGGAAAACTTCGAACATGCACTACAAATGGGTGCTGAAATTTTCCATAAACTTAAAAAAATTCTGGATGAAAAAGGATTTGCAACATCAGTCGGCGACGAAGGCGGATTTGCGCCGGATCTCCAACATAATTCCGATGCCATAGAACTTATTTTGGACGCGATAACTCAGGCAAATTATACAACGGAACAGGTAAAAATTTGTCTTGATATTGCATCCTCGGAATTCTATGAAAACGGTCGATATATAATAGAAAATCGAGTGATGACATACGACGAAATGACAGATTTTTTAACGGATCTGGTAAACAAATACCCGATAATATCAATAGAAGACGGTATGGCAGAAGAAGATTGGCAAGGGTGGAAACTCTTGACCGAACAATTGGGCGGCAGATGTCAGCTTGTGGGCGACGACCTTTTTGTAACAAATCCCGAAAGACTAAAAGAAGGGATTAAAAAATGTGCAGCAAATTCAATTCTTATTAAATTAAACCAAATCGGAACATTATCCGAAACGCTTGAAACAATAAGACTTGCACAAGTTGCAGGTTATTCCGCAATAGTTTCCCACAGATCCGGCGAAACAGAGGACACCTTCATCGCGGATTTGGCAGTAGCCACAAACTGCGGACAGATAAAAACAGGCTCGCTTTCGCGAAGCGAAAGAATTGCAAAATATAATCGGCTTATACGCATTGAACAGGAACTCGACCCGGCCGCAAAATATCCGGGGCTTAAAGCCTTCAAAGGTCAAAAATTTGACAATGACTGCTCATGCGATTGTTAAAAATCTTGCAGCGTATTAATCTTTTGCAAAATAATATCGTCTTTTCTGCTATTAAATCAAAAATAGTACTGATATCTCTACCTCTCACTTCAGTAGAAACCTCACGTCTATAATCAACCATTAACATAGCGATTATATTTATTTGCTCAATTAATATGCGCGTATCAATAAAAAAACTTTCTTCTTCAGGTGTCATTGAAATACTCCTATATTGTTATTATAGTACAACTTTGGTTATATTATAAAATGATTATTTTATCCCGTCAAATATTATAAAATCATTATATGAATTTTGAAGAATATAAGAAAAAAGTCGGTTTACGATTAAAATATTTCAGAACTCTAAGGGGATTATCCCAGGCACAATTAGCTGAAAAAATTAAAATGGAAGAAAAATATATCAGCAAAATTGAAAACGGACATCAAAATATAAGCCTTGAAACAATTTATAGATTTTCGACAATATTGAATACAGATTCTGCAAAATTTTTTACATTTGAGGATTAATGTAAAAATATGTAACAAAGCACTTAAAAACCTTAAAGATTTTTTAGCTGAAATCCGATAGATTTTTTGTAAGATCTTTAAGGAGAAGTGTATTATGGACGAGAAGAAAATCATGAGCGAAGAAGATTTAATGGTTGATTTTGCAGAAATGACAAGTTTCGACTTTAATTCTTTGGATTATCAGCAAATGCAGGATTTGCATAAGATTACTGACAGCGAATATGCTGAAAAACCTTATGCTTTTAAATTCGGCAAATTTGATTTGACAGATTTATTCAGGTCATTTGTTAAAGAAGTGTAAAGCTCGTTGAATTAGGGAGTTATGTGTATGGAAAATTTTGACGATTTGTTTCAGGAAAACTGCTTTTTACCATGTATTGGCGAAGCTGAACCCAAACAACAACCATTTATCAGACAGCATAAAAGTTTAGACACATTACTTGCAGAACTGGAAGTGATAAAGAACAATATAGAGGAGATAAAAGCCAGAGAATGGCATCTGGCAAAACTGATGCAATTCCACAAAGAGGGGCTTGCCCCTCAGTAGGCTGCCGGACTTGAAAAGCACCCCTTTCGGGGTGCTTTTTTAAATAAAAAGCACTTCTTTTTGGAGAAGTGCAACAATTACTTTGTCAGAAAAATGGAAAAAAGGAGTATTAAGCCAGCCGGGGTTTACCTGTAAGATTTATTAATGCGTCTATAACTTTTGGCATTTGACAGACGAATGAGTAATTACCGTGTGCTAAAGAACATTTTTTACAGTCACAATGAATTCTGTAGCATTCAAGTGCTTGCTCCGTCCAATTTTGTGTTATGGATTCGGAAATTTCTCCCTTAGTCTGAGGATAAAAATCTTCTTCAACATCCTGATACTCTCTCATTACAAACCCCACAGATTACCTACCCATGTTTATTTTATCAGATCAAATTCTTCTTTTAATCCTCTATTTAATGGATTTATGTAAAATATTTACATAAAAAGTGGCAAAGCGTGAGCGAGCAGAGGCTGGAGAGCTTTGCGAAGGCAAAGCCCTCAACGCCGTTTAATGCGAGCGACAAGAGAGACACAACAACAAACTTGACCTTGGATAATCCTTATACGTCATCCCGCACTGCCTGAGGCAGGACAAGACATCTGATTTTGGTCGTATGCAATTCGTCATCCCGCATTTATTGCGGGATCTAATATAATGTCGGATTAGTAAATCCGACCTACATTTTTACATAAAAACTATTATAGGTATCTTATTTTGTTCACTTTTTCTTTTTATTGCGATGTAAAAAGAAAAAGTGAACCGAAAAAGAAAAACACGCTGTTTATTTGCAATCCTACGGATTGCCCAAGCCCTAACGGGCGCACTCCGTGCCGTTGCAAGCTGACGCTTGCAATTGTTCACCGCGCCTATAATTACGGCGCGGAGCCGGCACAGCCGGCTTTAACGGGGATGCGGGGGTGTCCCCTGCTCACTCGTTCATTTCAATCGCGTGTTTCTCTTTCTTTTGCCAGCGTTTTCTTTCTCTTTTCCTCGCAAAAAAGAGAAAGAAAATGCTGATACATAACTATAATAGTTTTTATGTAAAATACTTATCCAAGTAACTTTTCTAAAATCTTTTCATTATATCTGTTATCTATAGCACTAAACGGGTAAACTTCAACGCCGAATTCTTTTTCAACCTTCTTCAACACACTTTGAATTTTCGGCTTCGGAACATAATCTATTTTTGTAACTATTGTAAATACTGGCAAATTATAAGCTTCCACCCATTCCCGCATCTGAAAATCATTCTTCTGGATTTCATGCCTGCCATCCACAAGCTGGATTAAAGATTTTATCTGTTTACGATTTAACAAATATTCTTCCAGATACTTCTGCCAGCGGTTCTGGGCTTCTTTTGAAACTTTTGCATAACCGTATCCCGGCAAATCCGCTATTATAAATTTGTCCGAAAAATTAAAAAAATTTATCAGCCGTGTCTTTCCGGGGGTGTTTGATGTTTTGGCAAGCTTTTTGTTATTCGCAAGTGCATTAATAAAAGAGGATTTGCCCACATTTGAACGCCCCAAAAGCGGATACTCGCTAAGTTGAAAATCAGGACACTGACTTAATTTTTCAGCGCTCACTATAAATTTTGCCTCTAAAAACGGTCTCATTTAAGTGCCTTTTCCTTCTGCTCTTTTAACCTGCGTTTATACAAAACCGTTTGAAATAAATTGTACATATTGTCACTGTCAACAACCGTAATTTGTGTTTTTTTATTCACAATATCAACATTTACGGAAGGTTTATTGCTGAAAATATTTGTTTTTATATTTACAATCTGAAAAAGCCCCTCAGTTAAGACACTTAGAGGCTCTCTCAAAAATATTTCAAATGTTTTTCGTATATCAAATTTTTGCATTCAATTATTTTTTAATTTTTTTCTGATATTTATTGATTTTTCTGGTTACGGAAGCTTTATCAGCAGCGTTCGGGTTATATGACAAATACTGATTATAGTATTTTACAGCGCCCTGATAATTCTTTTCAGCTTCGTATGCCATTGCTTTTAATTTGGCAATATCAGCTGAATTGTGGAAGAAATCAATTGCGCGGTTACAATATTCAATTGTTGATGCGTAGTTTTCTTCCTTAAACTGTCTTCTTGCAACATCCAAAAATTCATTTGATTTAATTTCGCAAAGATTAATGTAATCTATACCGTTTTTGGCAGCAACGTTATTCGGATCCTGCTGAAGAACTTTTTCCAATGCAGTTCTTGCGGTTTTAAATTGTTTATTATGAAGCAAAATTTCTGACAAATACAGATAATCATCAGTTGTCTTTGAAAAATTAATTGCATTTTCAAACGTATAAACCGCATCTTTTTCTCTGCCCAAAGCCAGATAAGCCTCACCTTTAACAACAGTATCCATCAAACTGTCACTGGCAGATTGAATAATATAATTCAAACTGTCTTTTGACATCGGAACCTGATGCGTAATTCTTGCAAGTTTAATTTTTGCAAGGTGAAGTTTCAAATCATCCGGTGTTTTTTCAATTGCTTTGTTTACATAATCATAAGCCAGATAAACATCTTTGTTTGTTGTATAAGCTTCACTGTCACCGGCATCTTTTGCCATTTCATAATAAGTATTGGCAAGACCGATTATAGCTTCGTCATTATAAGTTTCATCACCGAGCAATTTTGAATAATATTCAAGCGCCTGATCATATTTTTTTGTATCCAAAGACATATTCGCAACTCTATATATACCGTCTTTATAATTAGGATTAATAACAATTGCGGTCTTTAACTGTTCCATCGCGAATTCTGAATCCGCTCTGCGTTCATAAACACCTGCAAGGTTGATATAAGGACGTGAATTTTCAGGTTTTACGGCAACTGCTTTTTTGAAGGAATTAATAGCGGCAGCCTGATTGCCCTGTCTTAAATATAATTCACCCTGCAAGTTCAAAGCCGGAGATGAATTCGGGTTAATATGAATTGAATGGTTAATCCATGTTAAAGCTTGTGAATAATTTTTTCTTTTAGCTTCAACCTGTGCCATATGATACATTGATGTCGGGTTATGAGAATTATATTTCAAAGACTGTTGAAAATATTTTTCGGCATCATCAAGTTTGTTATCCATCATAGCAAGGGTGCCAAGGTTATCATAAGCAGGTGCAAAATCAGGTTTTATTTGTAAAGCTACCTTAAATAATTCTTCCGCATCTTTTTTGTTGCCGAGTTTTAATGTAGCAACACCCATTGCGTTATATGCTTCAAAATGATTATTATTCAAATTTACTGCGTTAACAAATTCTTTAATCGCGTTTGTTGTAAGATTTCTTGCATTTTTAATATATTCAACGTCAGAAGAAGTTTGTCTGAGCATATAAATCAAACCCTGCGCATAGTGTAAATCCGCATTTTTCGGATTTTGTTTCATTAATTTATCGAGTTCAGCTTGAGCAGGCGCCAGCTTATATTGTTTCGCCATAGAAATAATCTGCAATGCCTGAGCATCAAGATTATTCGGATTTTGTTTTAAAAGGTTATTCAAAGCCGCATCCGCTTCTGAATAATTGTTATATTCAATCATTTTACTGATTTCCGGATATTTTTGCGAAACCTTATTTTTCTCAACCTTTGCTTCCAAATTAGCTGCAAACACTGTAGAAGAACACATAATACCTGTAAGAACCATTGCTGATACTAATAACTTTTTACAACTCATATTATCTCCTGCTTTTTTACTATTCTAAATATTATAAATATATTGTATAATATATATTATAAAAAAGCAATACGGTGAATGATGGGTTTAAACGCAAATTCAAAGCAAGATCTGGAAGATTTCAAATCATATATTTTAGTAGAAAAAAACTTTTCCGAACATACGGCAAAAGCTTATTGTTCGGATGTTTTAAGTTTTCTTGTTTGGATTGATGACACTTCATGTGAAAATGTTAACTTTTCCAAAGTCAGGGATTATCTTCATTTTATCCAAAAATTCAATTACAAAAAAACTACAATTGCCAGAAAAATTGCATCACTAAGAACTTTCTACAAATTTCTTTACAGAGAAAGAAAAGTAAACTCAAATCCGGCAATGAATTTAACATCTCCCAAGCGTCCGAAATCTCTGCCCAAATTTTTAACACCGGATGAAATTGAAAAAATTCTTAACAATGTAAAAATTGACACACCTGCGGGATTTAGAAACAGAGCTATTCTGGAACTTTTGTGGGCAACGGGAATGCGGGTATCCGAACTCAGCGGATTAAATTTCGGGGATTTGAATTTAGAAAACAATGAAATCCGTGTTTTCGGAAAGGGTGCCAAAGAAAGAATAATTCTTGTAACTGACAGGGCAAAAACTTACCTTGAAAGATATATAACTTCAGCCCGTATGCTTATACCAAAAGGCTTTAGGGTGGAAGAACCGACGGAAAGCTCGCCTGTTTTTATTAATAACACAGGCTACAGGCTTCAAACAAGAACTATCCGTAACGTCATAAATGAAACCGTTGACAAAATTGAATTACCAAAAAAGGTTACACCTCACGTATTCAGACACAGTTTTGCAACTCATTTGATAGAAAACGGTGCAGATTTGCGTGTGGTGCAGGAACTTTTAGGTCATGCCAGTATTTCCAATACGCAAATTTACACACATGTTTCCATGCAGCATATGAAAGAAGTCTACAATGAAGCTCACCCGAGAGCCTAAAGCCACGGATAATCATCCTTTATTTCCCAGCCGTCAAGGAATATAAGCTGACCGCATAAATTATAGACATCATCATCACCAACTTCTCCTCGGCATGCCCGCAAATATTGATTGCGAGAGGTATAGCTTGAGTATTGATAAAAACCAAATTTATTTGCACGAACATCTAATGTCATCAAAAAGACATCCTTACCAATAATATTTGGTGAATTAAAACCATTTACATCTGTTTTAAACATTATATTTGTATAACCATGCTTTAAGCAATTACCATCATTATCCCTTTCAAAACAGCCTGTCCCAAGTCCAATACCTACAAGCACATTATTTGAAAGTGTAAACCAATACAAAGCACTTTGCCTAACCACTGTATCATTAGGAATACTGTGTGAATATGGTCTCGGTAACAAAATAGGATTTTTGTAGCCGTAAACCTCAGAAACTTTTACATAAGGCTTTAAATACGTATTAAAAAAATTGGTTAATATCTCTTTTGGATCCAGACTTCCTACAGATGATTCATATATATATGCTAACCCCCAATTAGAAATATCCCCATTATCAACCTGTGCGCGTGTAATTGCTTGAGCAAGTATTGAGTAACTCTGTTTTAACTTAGAAACTGTCTCTTTTTTAGTGTAATTCGATATTAGTGTAGGAATTGTCATTGCCGCAACTATTCCGATAATACCTAACGTTATCAAGACTTCGGCAAGCGTGAAACCCTTGCTATATCTACTTAGAAGAGTCGTCCCCCCCCCCGACATTTCTAAACTCTTTATTTTCCATACTTTTCTCCTTTTTTTTATGTTTTTATTATACCAATTTATTTTTATTTTGACAATAAATATCATTTATTATTTCGATCGTATAAAGATTTATTTGATTTAATAAATAGCAGCAAAGGAATAATTATAAAGCATAACAGCCCGAAAATTCTGAAAGAATCAATAAATGCCCAAAGTGTTGACTGCTGAACCAATTGTTTATACAGAGTTGTCTGTGCCATATAATTTGCAACGGAAAGCTCCGTATATTGAGATAAAGCTGCTGCGGTACTTTGGAGTCTTTCCATATAAACACCGTTTAATTCGGATAATTTCCCGACCATCATATACTGATGCATTTGCGCAAATCTTGAAAGCATGGTTGCAACTAACGATGTACCGATTGCACCGCCGATTGTTTTTAACAAATTTTGAATACCGGATGCATTTGTCATCTGATCATTTCTCAATGTATCAACAGACAGGTTTATAATCGGAATCATTGCCAACCCCATACCCATACCCATTAAAAAGTTAGGTATCATAATATTTATGCTTGCAATCTGTAAATTCAAAAATCCCAAAACAAGACCGCCGGTACCAATCAAAGATAACCCGATTACAACCATCAACCGGTTACTGATTTTGTTGGAAATATTTGCGACAATTACCATGGATAGTAAACTTCCCAAACCCCTCGGCATCATGGAATATCCGCTTAAAAATGCAGTATAACCCATCATACTTTGCAAAAATTGAGGCAAAATCGCAATAGACGCATACAAAACCGCTTGAATTACAACCTGCATTGCAGTTCCTGCAAGAAAATTCATATCCTTAAACACACTCAAATCAATAAGTGTATCTTTGCGGTAAATCTGAGATATAAAAAACGAAATTCCCGCAACACATGAAACCGTAAACATCCAGCACACCCACGTTGCATTAAACCAGTCCGCATTATTACCTTTGTCCAAAACTATCTGCAAACAAGTAATCCAAACAACCAGAAGAAAAAAACCGAGAGCATCAATTTTTACACCTTTTTGACGCTTGGCATACGGAGGGTCGACAAGAATTTTTTTACACATTAGTGCTGCAATACAACCAAAAGGCACATTTATAAAATAAATCCACGGCCACGTCCAGTTATCGGTAATCCATCCGCCCAATACAGGTCCTATAATCGGCGCAATAATTATACCCATACCAAACACAGCCATTGCTTTCGGACGTTCTCTTTTGGGAAAACTTTCAAGCATTATGGCTTGCGAAATCGGTACAATACCGCCGCCGCCAAACCCTTGCAAAACTCTTGCCAGAACCATTGTTAATAATGAATTTGCAAGTCCGCACAACAATGACGCTATAGTAAACAACAAAATACTTATTATAAAAAAGTTTTTCCGCCCGAAAACCTTGCTGAACCAATCAACTGCCGGAATTACAATACCGCTTGCAATCAAATAACTTGTTAAAATCCAGATGGATTCATCACGCGTAACCGAAAAACTTCCAGCCATATGCGGTAATGCTACGTTTGCAATTGTTCCGTCCAGAACAAATATAAATACCGCAAGCAATACAGCCGATGCCGTAAGCCACGGGTTTTTGGGATAATATTGATTTTCTTCTTCTATTGCATCAGTCGACATTATTTTCTACCTTCACGGCTGCATGTTTTTCACTTTTTAATATAAACATAAACGGAATTAAAATAAAACATGCAATAGCAAAGATTTTAAATGTTGTCATATAAGCACAAAGAGTTGACTGCTGAATCAGCTGATTATAAAGCATTTTGCCTGCCATATATGTTGCATTCATACTGTCACCTGCCATAGAAATGAACGACCCCGCATAACTGTTTAATCTTTCGATAAAAACAGAATTTGTATCTACCAAAGATTTTACAAGACCGTTATGATGAACTTGTGAAAATCTTGAAATCATAGTTGCAACAAGCGATGTACCGATTGCACCGCCGATTGTTTTTAATAAATTTTGAAGCCCTGACGCATTTGTCATCTGTTCATTTCTTAACGTAATACAAGATAACGTTGTAATCGGCATCATAGTGAACACCAGCCCGAATCCGAATACAATATTCGGGATAACAATATTCAACATGCTTATTTGAAGGTTTAATCCGCCGAGCATCCAGCCGCCGACACCTAAACAAAAAAGACCGACAAGCCCGTAAGTTCTATACGTAAATTTTCCGCCCAGACATCCGAAAATAATCAATGCAGTTAGTGCGCCGACACCTCTCGGCATAACTGCAACGCCGCTTGTAAATGCGTCATACCCGAGCATATTTTGAAGCATCTGCGGTAATATTGCAAGTGATGCCAGTAAAACCGCGTTCAACAAAATAAGCATTATTGTTCCGCAAAGATAATTTCCGTCACGAAGCACATCAAGTTTTATCATAGGCTTTTTGCCTTTAACCTGTGAAACAAAGAATAAAACCGCACCGATTAACGCAACAGCTGAGAACCAGCAGACCCACGGCGCATTAAACCAATCCGCGTCATTACCTTTATCAAACACAATCTGCAATGGTATCAGCCATACACAAAGCCACAAAAACCCGAACTTATCAAGATGTGTATTTTTTTGGCGTCTGGCATACGGAGGATCCTCGAGATATTTTTTTGCCAGAGCAATACACAAAAACCCGAAAGGCACATTTATAAAAAAGATATACGGCCAAGACCAGTTTTCCGTAATCCATCCGCCCATAACAGGTCCCAAAATCGGCGCCACAACTACAACCAGACCAAATACGGACATAGCTTTGTTTCTCGCCTCACCCGTAAAACTCTCCATTGTAATTGCCTGCGCCATAGGCATTAAACATCCGCCGCCAATCCCCTGCAATGCACGGGCTATTACTATCATTCCAATTGAATTTGAAACCCCGCACAAAAATGACGCAAGTGTAAAAATAAACACTCCTATCATAAAGAAATTTTTTCTTCCTAAAAATTTACAGAAAAAATCCACCATAGGTATAACAATACTGCTTGCCATCAGGTAACTTGTCAAAACCCAGATAGATTCCTGATTGCTGACGGAATAACTTCCTGCAATATGCGGCAGTGCAACGTTTGCAACGGTTTCATCCAATGCATACATAAATGTTGCAAGAATAACCGGCATTATTATAAACCACGGGCTTCGCGATGGTTTCCATTCAGTATCTTGAGTGACTGCTTCGGACATTTTCTCCCCTTAAAAGCCGGCAATGCCGGCTTTGTAAACTCTCTTATCTTATTTTTACCTTGGGAACAACTGACATTCCGGGAACTACGTTGTACTGTTCAGGATCAATTTCTTCCGTAAATATAATTTTTACAGGCACCCTTTGAACAATCTTAACGAATGAACCTACGGCGTTTTCAGGCGGGAATAAACTTGCTTTTGCGCCCGAACTTCTCTGAATACTGTCAACTTTTCCTTTAAATACTTTATTCGGATAGGTATCTACCTTGATATCAACAGGCTGACCGGGTTTCATATGACGAAGCTGATTTTCTTTATAATTTGCAACAACCCAGATGTTATCAGGCACGATTGTGAATAAAGGCGTTCCGACCTGAACATACATACCTTTTTCAACCCTTCTTGAAGCAACCGTTCCTGACTGCGGGGCATAAATGTTTGTATATGAAAGGTTAACTTCTGCCTGATCTTTTTGAGCTTTCAAAACTTTCAAATCAGCGTCGGCAACTTTGCTGTCATTATCGGAAAATATTGACTGCTCCGCCGTTACCTGTTGAGCTTTTGAACTGTCATATTTTGCCTGTGCAGCATCAAGTGTCTGTTTTGAAACCGCACCTGCTTCATACAAATTTTTATATCTTTCCAAATCTTTTTTTGCAACTTCAATATTTGTATTTGCCGCATTAAGATTTGCTTTTGCATTCTGCTGGTTTAATAACGCTCTTTCATACTGAGCCGTCATCTGATCAACTTTAATTTTATAATCCGTATCATCAATTCTTGCAACCAGATCGCCTTCATTAACCCTCTGGTTATCTTTTATTAAAACTTCAACAATCTGACCGCTAACCTTTGGCGCGACAGATACGGTTGTTGTTTCAACATACGCATCATCGGTTGATTGATATGTTAATACATCTACTATAAAATATGCCAGTAATGCCAGACCGACTATTGCAATCGCAATTATAACCGGCTTTTTAAACATTTTATTTTCTTTTGGTTGTTCTTGTTTTTCCTCTGTTTGAATTTCCTTTTCTTCCATTTTGACCTCTTATATTTTCAATTCTATCAGCTCTTCAAATCTTTCTCTAACTTTTTTTAACGAATTATACAATCCGTCAAGTTCTTCTTCAGAAACAACTTTTTTGGTTTCTGATATATAACTTTCAATTTTTTTGTTAATATTTTTTAACATTTTATAACCTGATTCAGTTATTGCCATTTTTCTGACAAGTCTGTTATTTTTCGTATCAACAAAACGGGTAATTAAGCCCTTTTCTTCAAGGGAATTTAAAATTCTGCCTGTATTTGCCCTGTCTTTTATAATAAGTTTTGCAAGATCTCTCTGACAAATTCCCTGATGACAAGATATTATATCAAGCGCAACATATTCATCCAAGAACAAACTTATATTAAGTTTTTCCATAACCTGCATACCGAGAATTTTCATGACTTTTGCGGTTTTTTCAAGTTCATAATTCAAAGTATCAGTATAATGTTTGAGTTTTTTGTACATTCAACTTCCTTTTCAAATCTTAACATTATGTTGTAAAAAAAATATGTTGCATATACAACAATATTATGCTAACATATCATTATAAAAAATGCAAGTAAAAATTTTATATGAGGAAGAGAAATTGAAAAAGGCAATAGCAGCAACACTTATAGCAGGAATATTAATAATGAATGCAGCCCAGATTTTTGCAATTGAAGATGTAAAAAAATCAACTGCAACCCCAAAAGAATTCAAAAGCATGGCGAAAAAAAATAAAAAAGTTAACAACGATTACAAATACGCTTATGTAAATATGGACTGGTGGAAAAATTTCAACGATGAAAATTTAAACAGTTATATAAGAAGGGCAATTGAAAACAACTATGATTTAAAAATGGCAACTCTCGCGGTTGAAGAATATTACCAGCAGACAAGAGCACAATTCGCGAACGAATTGCCGACAGTTACGGCAGGATTTGCGCCGAATTTATTGAAAATGCCCGGCGCCACCAACACAACAGGAATGTATGCGGTTCCGGCAATTGCAAACTATGAAATAGATTTGTTCTTAAAAAACAGAGATAAAACCAAAGCCTCCAAAAAGTTATGGGAAGGTTCACAGCTTGATGAAAGAAGTGCCTATATTTCAGTTGCATCAGCTGTCGGCACAACTTATTTGAACATAGTCATGCTGGACAAAATTATTGAAATACAGGAAGAAATCGTAAAAGACAGAAAAGAAATATATGATTTAATGGTTTTGAGCCACAGCGAAGGACTTGCCTCAACAGCTGATACTGTCAGGGCAAACAAATCCTACGTAAGCGGCAATACAAATCTTATTGACTTAAAAAAACAACGTGAAACAATGCTTCATCAATTATGCGTTTTAATTGGCGAAAGTCCTGAAAACTCTGATACATTACAGCGGGCATACCTTGATGACCTTGATTTTACAGGAGTAATTCCGGCTGAAATATCGTCAGATGTAATAATTCAACGTCCTGATTATATGAAAGCCGAAAAAATGGTAGAAAAAGCAGGAATTGACGTCCGCGTTGCAAAAAAAGAATTTTTACCGTCAATAAGCTTAACCGGACTTGCATTATTTAACGCAAATGATTTAGGAAGCATTTTCTCAACAAAAGGAATGCTGGCAATGCTCGGCGGTTCAATTATGTATCCGTTCTTTACCGGCGGTTCAAGATTTGCAAACCTCCGAATAAGAAAAGCTGAATATGAAAGGATTTTACAAAATTATTACAAGACAAACCTGACAGCAATTCAGGAGGTAAATGATTCACTTGTAAGCATAAAAATGGATACCGATAAAATGACGGAAACCGAAAAACAGGCAAAACTTGAAAAAGCCGACTTCGGTTACAATACCCACAAATACAATGAAGGAACAATTTCAAAACTTGATTTAATCCAGTTTAAAGAAAACCTTTTAACAATGGACAAACTGGTAGCACAAAATAAAGTCGACTGTCTGGTAGATTACATAGGTCTTTATAAAGCAGTCGGGAGCAAATTATAAAAATCTAAATCATCACCTCTTTACTTTAAAAGTGAAACCTTGCCGGCAGAAATGCCGGTTTTTTTTTAATATTTTAAGCAGGAATTTTTTGCAAAAGTTTAATATTCAATGTTTCATTGGAATTTTTAAATGCAATTCTGTTGATGCTTCCGAGTTCAAGACGCCTCAAAGGTTCGCTCCTGAATAAAACATTTTTGTTACCGAAAGTATTCAAAATAATGTAGTTTTGAATAGAAAAATCAAATTGAATTGTAATCAAAACCTCATAATCCAAATCCAGCTGAAAATTACAACCTGAATTGGTACCGATAGTTATGACATTTTTTCCGGAAAAAATCCGCTCATTATTATTTGAAGAAATTATTATATCCATAATTCAAATTATAAAAACAATAATAAATTTCAAACATTCACCTGTTGGGGAAAATTATAAATCAAGTTGCTAAAATTTCATTTAAATGAATGGTTGATTTTTGAAAAAAGATTATTAATATATATGTGAGATAGTATAAACACGAGGGTAATATCATGTCAAATTATTCCGGAAATTCATTACTAACAGGCATTTATGCCGGCTTAACAAATACATATTCTTATCTTGCACAGCTTAACCCTGATGGTGTAACTTTAGACAGCATTTCAAACGCAAGAACGGACTCAAAAAATTATTTAAACCTTAACCAGAGTTTTGCATCTTATCTGCAAACCAACTTTAACGCTATTGATAAAGACGGCGACGGTGTAATAGGCTCCGATGAAATTACAAATTATACAAATATGTTATCAACACAGGGGCTTACAAGAGCACAATTAACCCAACTTGCGGCTTCCGGCGCATCCGGACTCTCAACAGATACAATAAACAACATTCTTGAACATTTTGACGAAATGGATACAAACCATGACGGAAAAATTACCAGTGCTGAAATCTCTGCATACAATGTAGATGCTTCCCGTCAGGAAAAAATTGACGAATTTAATCACAAAAGAGCAACCAATATGTCAACTTTCTACGGTGATGATTCCTCTTCAGATGTGGACTCATACAGTATGTTAAGCTATAAATATAAAAATTATAATAAATCTTAGTAACAAAGTATAAACCTGTATGGTTTATAAAAAAAGGAAAAACGGTCAAAAATTTACAATTGACCGTTTTTTATTGCCTTCTGTTTAAAACTTATTTTTTTTATGATAACATTAATATGGAAAATATATGAAAGGAGTTTTTATGTGTAAAAAATTACTTATTCTATTTTCTGTAATTTTCTTTGGAATTCAAATGGCACAAGCTTTTGAATTTGACAGCATAAAAGAAAATGAACAGGCAGTTTATTACACACAAACAAAAGTTTGGGACAAAGGCGGAATGGCTGATGACAGAATTGTTTTGACAAAAAAAATGTCACCTGGATCCGGCGGTTATTCTGAATATTATTATAGCGACGGGAAAATCGCGGTTCCTTTGACCTCAAATTTTGAATTTTTATTTGAAGGCAAACTTATAACCGTAAACAATGCCGATTTGGAATTTAATGAAATCGTTTACGAAAACGGAATTTTCTCTGAACAACCTCTGCCGGTTGAAGAGGTGCAAAAAATATTCCCTGATGTTGAAATCGTAAAAATTTCTCAATTTAAAAACGGTGAAATAACAATTAAAAAGGGCTGGTTTAAAGAAAAAACCGTTTTATTGTTAAACGATACTGATTTAACATTTTACAAATACTCATACAGACCGGATAACAGTATTAAAAATCCATATATCACAGGTTTAATAACATTGAAAAAACGCGGCAAAATAACTTTTTCACACTACGGTGACAAAGAAGATATGCTGACAATTTACGTAAAAAATTAGGAAAGGGTATTTATGAAAAAATTATTACTCACACTGGTTGCCGTTCTGGCTTTATCAACGGCAGTTTACGCAAATGCACAGTCTGACTATCAAGCAGGTAAAAAAGCTTATGCGGAAAAAAATTATGAACAAGCTTTAAATTACTACAAATCCGCCATCAAAGCTAATTCAAAATTTGCCGATGCATATTACGGTAAAGGTGAAACAGAAATTGAATTACAAAAATATGATGATGCCGTAGAATCTTTTACAAAAGTAATTAAGCTAAAACCTCATTCTGCAGACGGTTATTACGGCAGAGGTGCTGCTTATGCAACAAAAACCGAATACAAAAAAGCAGAAGCTGATTTGACTAAAGCAATTTCTCTTGATCCAGATGATTTTGAAAAATATGAAGCCCGTGCAATGGTCTATTATCAATTAAAAGATAAAGAAGCAGCTTATAATGATGTTGAAAAAGCAATGGAAGTTGCTCCCGAAAGAGGAGAACCTTATATGCTTCGCGCAATGCTTGAATTCGGAGATTTAAAATTCTTTAGTGCATTCAAAGACTACAGAAAATTTAAAAAGCTCGACAGAAAATATCAAAAATCTCTGGAAAAAGCGAAGAAATAATATAAAAAAGACCGGAAAATTTCCGGTCTTTTTTACTTAACAGATTTTGCAACCTCACCAGTTATATCATCACCGCCAAAAAGAACAATATTTTTAGGCAAAACAAGGTTATAATTCATTCCTTTGGCTTTTTCAACAACAATTGCCTTAATACTTGAATCTATCTGCATTAACTTTGTATTGTATTCATTGTCAAGTGCAACTTTTTGATTATTAATATCATTTCTGTATTTTTCTTCTAATTGAGCAATTTTTACAGGATCCGTTTCTTTGGAAATTTCGGCTCTTGCTTTATCAACAGTTGCTTTCATCGTATCTAATTTCTTTTGCTGCTCGGCTTTTAATGCTGTAACCTGTGAAGATTTCGAAATTAACGACTGGACATCAACAACCGCAACTCTGTAACCCGTATCCGATATTGCTTTACTGTTAATTGAATACCCCGCAACAAAAGCTATCAAACAAATTGCAATAAACCATAAATGTTTTTTCATAATTATAAATCCTTTCTTTAAACCCATGTTATCCGCTTTTTTTTATTTTTTAAAATTCGACAGTCAGGTAAAAATAGTTTTTGCGAAAATTTTATGTTTTAGGTAAAATAATTGTATAAAAGAAGGAGAATTTTATGAAAAAATCAATTAAAGATTTAGGTGACATCAAAGGAAAAAGAGCATTAGTCAGAGTTGACATTAATGTTCCTTTGGATGCAGACAAAAACGTAACTGACGACACTAGAATTCAGGCAATTTTACCGACTGTAAATTTCTTAAAAGAAAAAGGTGCAAAAATTATTCTTATGGCACACCTTGGCAGACCAAAAGGTGAAGCAAACCCTGAATTTTCTTTAGCACCTGTTGCAAAATATTTATCAAAAGTTTTAGGTGAAGACGTATTATTTGTATCAACTCCTGTCGGCGAAGGCGCAGAAAAAGAACTCGAAAAATTACAAGACGGTCAGGTTGCTTTATTGGAAAACATCCGTTATTACAAAGCTGAAGAAGCAAAAGACGATGATATGACATTTGCAAATGAACTTGCAAAGCTCGGCGATTTCTACGTAAATGATGCTTTCGGTGCTGCACACAGAAACCACACTTCTACTGCTAAACTTGCAAAAGTTTTAAAACCGGCTGTTTCAGGTCTTTTAATGGAAAAAGAATTAAGATGCTTATCTCAAGCTCTTGACAACCCGACAAGACCATTCACTGCAGTTGTAGGCGGTGCTAAAGTTTCTTCAAAAATAGGTGTTTTGGAAAACTTAATCGACAAAGTTGATAACTTAATTATCGGCGGCGGTATGGCTTATACCTTTGTAAAAGCTAACGGCGGAAAAATCGGTAATTCTATTTGCGAAGATGACCAATTAGATGTTGCAAAAGCTATTGAAAAGAAAGCTAATGATAAAGGTGTCAAATTGGTTATGGCAACTGATGTTCTTGTAACTGACGATTTTTCAGGCAACGGAACAAATAAAGTTGTTGATATCAGAAATATTCCTGACGGATTTGAAGGTGTTGATGCTGGTCCTGACTCGCAAAAGGCTTTTGCTGATGTAATTAAAGACTCAAAAACCATTTTGATGAACGGTCCTGTAGGCGCATTTGAAAACCCTGCATTTGCAGAAGGAACAAAAGCTGTATTAAAAGCAATTGTTGAAGCAACCAAAAATGGTGCAATATCCGTTATCGGCGGCGGAGATTCAGTGTCCGCAGCTAAAAAATTCTGCAATGCTGAAGACTTCACACACGTTTCAACAGGCGGCGGAGCTTCTCTTGAATTTATTGAAGGAAAAGTTCTTCCCGGTGTTGCAGCATTGGATGACAAATAATTATAAAAATCATACAAAAGATGAGCGGCTGTTATTCAGCCGCTTTTTTATTTCTTATAGCTGTTTTAATTCCGTCAATCATCCCAAAAACCAGCGCACATCCGCCATTTAATACAAGGGATGACTTTTTATCGGATTTCAATGCTTTTGTAAGTTTTTTTGAAACCTGTTCAAATACAACACCGAACCCGCCCCAGATTACTGCTGTTGTTAATCCGGCACGAACGGGCGATACATAGTGATTATTTTTTGCCTCCCTTTTTTTGGCAGTAAAATTTACTGCCGGGGTATATGTAATATTATTTATTCTCATTTTTATAATCCTATGTAAAATATATAACACGCGTCATTTTTTAAAACAAGAGGCGGTGTAAAATTATTTAACATAAACTTATTATTTATGATATTATGTAGATATGTTGAAAGAGTGGAGGATAAAAGAAGACCAAAGCGGAGAAAAGTCTTTAATAAAAAGGCTTTTATTTTCACGCGGAATAAAAACCGACAAAGAAATATATGAATTTCTTCATCCGCTTGAAATGACACCGTATGACTCGAATGTTTTTGTTGATATGGAAAAAACAATCGAAAGACTTTCAAACGCCGTTGATAACAATGAAAAAATTGTTATATACGGTGATTTTGACGCAGATGGTGTAACTTCCACCTCTCTTTTATACAAAACTTTTAAATATTTGGGGGCAGACGTAAATTATTTTATTCCTGACAGAGATAAACAAGGCCATGGATTTGACACAAAAGCTCTTGTAAAACTTATGACAACCGTAAAACCAAAGGTCATAATCTCTGTTGACTGCGGAATTAGCGACGTTGAAGCTGTCAATTTTATAAACAGTTTTAAGATTGATGTAATCATTACAGACCACCACGAAGCACCCGAAGAACTCCCGAAAGCTTTTGCCATAATAAACCCGAAAGCGCCAAATGCTCTGGATGAAAATCTGACGGCGAAAGATATTGAAAGTTTGACATCTCTTGCCGGTGTCGGAGTTGCCTTCAAAGTTGCCCAGGGTCTTTTGAAACACTATAACAAAACAGAATTTATATATGAAATACTGCCGTTTGTCGCGGTCGGAACAATCTCTGACATTGTACCTTTAATCGGCGAAAACAGATACCTTGTTACTAAAGGGCTGGAATTAATCTCTCAGGGCAAGCATTATGGTATAAAAAGACTTTTGGAAAGTGCCGGATATAAAGTTGAAAAAGGTATAACCTCAGAAAACATCGCCTTTGGCGTTGCACCGAGAATAAATGCATCCGGACGTCTTGATACCGTTGAAGATGCTGTCAAAATCCTTATTTCAGACAACAAACAGGAAATTGAAACATCTGTAATATCTTTGAATAACTTTAACAAAGTCCGGCAAGAACTCTGCCAGAATATGTTTCTTGAAGCGGAAGAAATGCTTAAACAAGAAGGCAACAGAAACCCTGCGATAATTCTTTACAAACCCGAATGGCATATAGGAATTATCGGCATTGTTGCGTCAAAACTTGTTGAAAAATATTATAAACCTACATTTTTAATGACATATTCCGAAGAAACCCAACAATTCAGATGCTCTGCGCGTGGTGTAGAAGGGCTTTCTTTATATGATATTATAAGCGCCAATTCAGAACTTTTAGACGGATTCGGCGGTCATAAGCTTGCGGCAGGCTTATATTTTTCCAAAGAAAAATCCTCTTTTGAACAGGTAAAATCTGCCCTGAATAAAACCGTAAAAGAAATGCTTAACGGGCAGGAATTAAAACCGTTTATTGATGTGGATGCTGAAGTTTATCCGACGGATATTAACGTTGAACTTGTAGAAGAAATTTCCCAAATGGAGCCTTTTGGTGCTTCAAACCCGAGTCCGATTTTTGCAATTAAAAATTTAAAAATTAAAGAAAAAAGACTTATGGGGGAAAATAAAGACCATTTAAGGCTTACCGTTCAATCAGGAACATGTGAATTTACCTGTGTCCGCTGGCAGATGGGCGACATTTCTCTTGTTCCGGGTGATATGATAGATATTGCTTTTCATCCGCAAATTAATGAATATAACGGCAATACAAGCGTTCAATTGATTATTGATGACATACATTCAGATTTGCTGAAAAATGATGAACCGCAAGAGGTTGGCTTAAAACTATATGACCACCGCAAAAAAACAAATATTTTACCGCTCGTAAACGATTACGTTAAAAATTCCAAACAAAATATAATGATTTTTGCGGAAAGCAAAGCCGTAAAAGATTTGCTAACACCTTTTTCAAACCTTATTACAAGAACTTTTACAAGAGAAAAAGTCACGCCGTGTGACGCTTTGATGTTTTTTGACTATCCTGCGGATAAAGAAACTTTTGACTATATTATTGAAGAAGCCCACCCATCATCCATTCATTTTATGAACTACAACATAAAATATTTTGATGACAAAGAATTCTTAACAACTTTTATAAAAATGCTCCGCTATGCAGAACATAATAATGAGGGAAAAGTTAATTTTCTGCGCTGCTCCAGCGCTCTCGGCAAATCAGTTGAAACTGTTTTGACTTTATTAGATTTGTTTGAAGATGTTGATTTTATTAAAATTTCAGAAAAAAATCATGAATTTTATAAAATTCAGCTCAACGAAATAAAAGATTTGTCGCCGGTTTTGCATAATGAAAAATTTCAGGAAGTAAAAAATCTTATAGAAGAATGTGAAAAATTCCAAAAAAATCTTCTGGAAAATGACTTAACCGCTTTAGATCTTGTTTAAACAAAATATATTATGCTATACTAAAAAATGAACAACAAAACACTGTTTTTCGTTGTATATATGTAGGAGAACGACATGAAAAAATTTTTATCAACTATTTTTATATTAATTATGTTTACAGGCATACAAACCCTTGCTGATGATGCGGCAGATGCAAAAGCTTTTTTCAATAAATATGTAAATGCAGCAAATACTTATAGTACAACTATTCCGAATTTTTATTCACCGAATGCAAAAATTATAAGACAGGTTGTAAAACCTGACGGCTCTCTTGTAAATGTGAGCACAAATACTTCAACTTATATGAAACAATTAAAACTTGGTCAGGCTACGGCAAAACTCAGAAAATACAAAAACACTTATCGCAATATTACTGTTACAAAAGTTGCTAACGGTTACAAAGTAAGCGCCGAACGTCAGCCGACAGGCGAAACTTATTGGTTGAAAACATATCAAATAGTTCAAAAACAGCCGAACGGCGACTGGAAAGTTATTGAAGAATTAATGCAGACAAAGGAACAAATTTTCTTAAGATATGCTAAATAATTTCAGATTTTTAACAGCCGGCGAAAGCCACGGCAAATGTTTAACAGCGATAATAGACGGAGTTCCGTCAAACCTGACTGTTGATATTGATTTTATCAACAATGAATTAAAACGCCGCCAAACGGGTTATGGCAGAAGCTCAAGAATGCAGCTGGAAACAGATACCGTTGAAATAACCGCAGGAATCCATAATGGCAAAACAACAGGTGCTCCTTTATGTCTTGTTATTTACAACAAAGATTTCAACGAAAAACCGCCGTTTACAAAATTCCGTCCGGGTCATGCGGATTTTGCCGGAAGCATAAAATATAATCTATCTGATTTGCGAGATGTTCTCGAACGTTCAAGCGCCAGAAAAACAGCAATTGAGGTTGCTGTCGGTGCTGTTGCAAAAATTATTTTAAAAGAATTTGGTATAACTTTTTCTTCAAAAATTTTACAAATAGGTTCTGTTACAGAAAATTTTGAAAAAGAAATAGATATGGCAAAAGATCAGGGTGATTCGCTCGGCGGAAAATTTGAGGTTATATTCAAAAATCTTCCGATAGGTTTAGGTTCTTATGTTCAATGGGATAGGGGATTAGATGGTAAAATTGCTCAGGCGGTTATGAGTATCGGTGCTGTCAAAGCCGTTGAATTTGGTAAAAATCCTCTCGGGGAAAAGGGTTCCGAATATCATGATGAAATATTTTTTGAAAACGGAAAATTTATCCATAAAACAAATAACGCCGGCGGAATTGAAGGCGGAATGACAAACGGTGAAGATTTAATTGTTCGTGCTGTTATGAAACCTATTCCGACTATGTCAAAACCCTTAAAGACAGTTGATAAAGAAACTCTTCAGATGTGTGAGGCGCATTTTGAACGTTCTGACACCTGCGCTGTTGAAGCGTGTTGTGTTGTTGCTGAAGCAAGAATTGCTTCTGTTCTGGCTGATGAATTAATGCAAAAATTCGGCGGTGACAGCATAGACGAAATGAAAAAACATTACAAAGAATAATAATATTCTTTCAAAATCTGCGCATCGTCCTCAATATTCGGGCTTTCGCAAACAAGCGCTCCTTTGACGTTAAAATCTTTCAAAGCTTTCAAAACAGCTTGATAATTCATATCTGATTCTTCAAGAATAAGGTGCTGGCGCTCTCCTTTATCCGTATATTCAATCCCTGCAAGATGTCCGTGAAAATTTTCTAACGCCTGAACTCCTAACTCTTTTCCAATTCTTTCCAAAACGTATGCTATTTCGTCATAAGTATTATATTGACCGCCTGTTCTTGCGTGAATATGAGAAAAATCAATGCACGGCAAAACCTGTTCAAACTCTTTTGAAAGTCTTATAATTTCTTCAAAATCACCCCATTGAGTTGCTTTTCCCGTGGTTTCCGGACGAATCCATACATTTATTTTTTCTTTTTCCAAAATATCAACAATTCTTTGAGTCTGATTTTTAACCTGATTGTAAACGATTTCTTTATCTTTACCCATATAAAAAGCCGCATGATAAGTTATGCTGTATGCTCCTACATCCTCAGCAACCCTTGCTGTATCAATAATTCTCCCAACGCTTGCATCAATTTTTTCTTCTTCTTTGGAATTCAGATTAATATAAAAAGGACCATGTGCTGTTATAACAAGGTTTTCTGAATTACTCTTTATAAAATCTTTTGATTTATCGGTAATTCTAACCCCGTGGACAAATTCCATCTCCATGCCGTCAAGATTTAAGTCTTTCAAAATACCAAACGCTTCCGGATAACTGCCTTTTCCTGTCGCAAGAGGCATTCCGGCAGTCAGAAAATTTAATTTATCCAATATTTTTTTCATTAAACTTTAACCTTTAACATGGCTTCAAGAATTTCCGCAGCATCAGAAACAAACTTTGAACAATGAGCTTTTTTATTCTCTGACGGAACATCTTTGGACAAAATTCTGCAGCAGGTAAATTTATTGCGTTTTTTGAATTCTTCCAAAAATTCTGCTGCTTTTTGACGTGCTGTAACCTCGTTTCCTTTTGTATTTTCCCTGCCGAAATTATAACCCAAAACAATTTGAGATCCTGCAATAGTTCCGCAAAGGCAACCTGAGGACATGCCGCCTGAAAAAGTTGTTGCACAAGGCAGTAAATCCTTCGGGCACAACCCCTCATCTATTGCTGCACGAATAATACTCTCAGAGCATGAATACCCTTGATTTACATAATAATCTTTTGCTCTTTCTTTCATATAAATATTTTATGTTAAAACTTTTATTTTTTCAATAAACCTATTCAAAATCCAACAAATCTTTTGGTTTTATTTTTAAAACATCTGCTATTATTTTTAATTTTGAAAGAGTTATATCTGTTTTGGCAGTTTCTACCATGGCTATTGTTGATCTTGAAATTCCCTCCACCGCAAGAAAATCATCCTGCTTTATATTCTTTTCTTTTCTCAATTTTTTAAGATGTTTTGCAAATTTTTGTAAATATTCATTGTTCATTTATATATTATCAGCTATACTGACATTATATAAAATCAGTGAGATTGACATTTTTTTATTGTTGTTTTTTTATATAAAAAACTAAACTGTAATATAAAAGACTTATAGATAAGGAGAAAATATGAAAAAATACGGATTTATCAAATATTATATCTATTTAAATAAAAAAAGAGCCTTTTTTTAAAAGGCTCAATAAATGGATATAAAAACATTACGTCACAAGACGCAATTCTGTTACCTTATCTGAACAGGCATAATCAAACATACGAAATCTTCTTCGCTGTTCGGTCTTAATACTGTTGCAGATAATCCTGTGTTTAAACCTATTTTTACTTCTTCACAATCAATATTTTTCAATGCTTCAAGTACATATTTATAATTAAATGCTATAAGCAAAGGTTCAGATGTGTATTGAATATCAATCTTTTCTTCTGATTTACCTGAATCCGGTGTATCTGCATTCAAGGTTAATTCATTATCCGCAAAGTTCATTTTTACAATGCTTGTTTTTTCATTAACCATAATTGACACACGCTCAAGTGCGGATATTAATTGTGAAACATTTACGACAGCTTCTTTCGGACTTTCTGACGGTATTAATTGATTGTATTTCGGAAATTGTCCGCTCAAAAGACTTGATATTGTCGTTGTTCTTTCAGATTTTATTATTAATTTTGTTTTTTCAATATAAATTTTTACACTATCTTCATCAATATATGCACTCATTTTAATGAATTCATTAAGCGTTTTTGCAGGGATAATAAGTTGTTTTGTTTTATTCTCTTTATTATCAATATGCTCTCTAACACGTGCAAGTCTGTTTCCGTCGGTTGAGGCAATTTCAAGAACCTGACCTGAAATATCACAGACTATACCTGATAAAAGATTACTTGTTTCATAGCCGGCCGCAGCAAATCCTGCCTGTCTTATTGCTTTTGAAAAAGGTTTTAATTCTATTTCAAAACTTTCTTCATCACTCACGTCAACATTATATACTTCCGGCGGAAATTCGTTTGCTGAAATACCAATAATATCAAATTTTGAATTTTGGCAGGTAATATTAACACTTGTTTCACCTTCCGGCATTTCAAAAGTTATTAATTTATTACCCAATTTTGATACAATTTCATTTAAGGTTTTTGAAGGGAGTGTAATTTTGCCGTTTTCTTCAACTTGAGCATCAACCAATGCTGTTACAGTCAAATCCAAATCTGTTGCGACAAGTCTTATGGTACCTTTATCAACAGTTTCTATTAATATATTCATAAAAACAGGCTGCAAAGCTTTCATGCTTGTTGCACGCTCTACTATTTTTATACCCTCAAACAAATCCTCTTTTTTTACGACAAATTTCATTAAAAGCTCCTTTTATAATCCTTTAACTAAATTTTATAATAAAAATGTTTTCAAAACAAACTAATGTAAAGAAGTTTAAAAAACTATAGTTCGGGTTTTCTTTTTGTTCAAAATTTTATTTATTAAATATTATATTAAAATAATAAATTATAAATATAATCATAATAATAAGCCTTAAATATTTGTAGAAAAGTGTTTAAAAGTATTATTATTATTGATTTTTAATAGTAGAAAGATTTGTAGAAAAAATAATAATAAAAACATAAAAAAGTAGAAAAAAATAAAACAACAAAAAATACGGTAGAAAACTCATGGGTTTTCTACTGTATTTAACATGTTTTTCTACAGCAATACATCAAAAGGATGATTTTTTTAAGTTTTATTTAAAAATATCCGTTATTATTACAAAAGGAGTTATTTTATGTTTAATTCGGTAAACAATCCATTTAACAGAAAAATAGAATCCTCAACTTCCTCAGACAGCAATAAACACCAACAACCCCGTGAACAAAAAAAAGAAGAAAAGAAATATCTTGAACAGGAAGAACAGGACGAAGTTAAAATCGGCGGGCTTCCTTTGTTGACTGAAGACGAAGTTCTTATGATGACAAAATCATATATTAATAATTTAAAAGCCGAACACGAAGATAATCCAAAAATAATTAATAAATTAGACAAATTTCTTGAAAAATTTGACGTCCAAAAATTCATGAAAAAAAATCCGAAAATGACCAGTCCGGATTTTTATATGGTAATATATAATGAGACAGAAGGACTGGTTAAATGATAAAATATATAGCTCCCATTGCGCTTTTAACAATATCAAATGTTTTTATGACATTTGCATGGTACGGACATTTAAGATTTAGAAATACGGCATTAATTCTCGTAATTCTTGCAAGCTGGGGAATTGCGTTTTTTGAATATTGTTTTCAGGTTCCGGCAAACAGAATAGGCTATGATGTCTATAACGCAGCTCAATTAAAGACTATTCAAGAAGTTATTACCCTTCTTGTTTTCAGCGGATTTTCAGTCTGGTATTTGAAAGAGCAGTTCCGCTGGAATTATCTAGTCGGTTTTTTATTCATAATTCTTGCAGTATTTTTTATTTTTAAGAAATGGTAAGAATATCATTAAATTCAAATTCTTTTACAGTTGAATAATCAACAGGCAGAATAAATCTTATAAAATCCGATGTTGCTTTTTTATCTGTTTTCATAACGGGAATAACTTTTTTCAGGTCAAAATCAGGAATTTGTTTAAAGTTGAATTTTTTGACAATATCCTGCATAAAAAACATATAATTTTTGTCAATAAGATTATTTTTCAAAGCAAGATTAAAAGCAAAATAAATTCCTGCAACCACACATTCACCGTGAGTGTATTTTTTGTATTTTGTAAGTTTTTCAATTGCATGACCCCAGGTGTGGCCAAAGTTTAAAATTTTTCTTAAACCGGATTCTTTTTCGTCATTTTCCACAACGGAAATTTTTAAAGAAATACAAATTTTAATCAATTCTTTTAATGTTGTCATATCATAATCAAGAATTTTTTTATAATTTGCATCCAAAAAATTAATAAGGTTGAAGTCATCGGGGCACATGCAGCTTTTTTCAATAAATGCGTATTTTACAACTTCACCAAGTCCTGTTTTAAAAATTCTTTCATCAAGAGTTTTCAAGAAATTTGTGTTGATAATAACCGCTTTCGGCTGGTAAAAAGATCCGATAAGGTTTTTCCCGAAAAAAGAATTCACTGCGGTTTTTCCTCCGACGGAACTGTCAACACATGCCAAAAGAGTTGTCGGGACTTGAATAAAATCAATCCCGCGCATATAACTCGATGCCGCAAAACCTGCGATATCACCGGCAACACCGCCCCCAACCGCAATGATTGCATCTTCACGGGTTAATTTTTTTTCAAGACAAAATTTGAGTATTTTTTCGTAATTTTTTAAATTTTTTTGTTCTTCGCCGTCTTTTAAAATAAATTTGTCTTCTTTTTCAAATCCTAGCAGATTACCGTATAACTTATCAACTTTTTGTGAAATAACAACAACAAATTTTTTTCCTTTTAAATAAGAAAAGATTTGGTTTTTTAATTCTTTTATATCGTTATTTTCAATAATAATCGGATAACTTTTTTCGTTTTCTTTAATTTTTACGGTTAAAGTAATCATTTAATAACCCTCATAATTTTATTAACGACTTCATCAGGCGTTTTGTCACAGGTGTCAACAGTGAATTGAGCCTTTTCGTAATTTCCGGCGCGTTTTTTTAATATAAAAGCAATAGAATCAACAGAAAAATTTTTATGCAAAAGAGGTCTGTGGATTTCGGATTTTATACGCTGAAAAATACATCCGGGAGTTGCTTTTAAATAAATAACAATACCGTATTTTTTAAGAATTTTTCTTGTTTCTTCATCCTCAAAAGCCCCTCCGCCAAGCGCCATAACCAAATTTTTATGACTTGTAAATTCAAAAATTTTTAACTTTTCTATTTTTCTGAAATACTGTTCTCCGAATTCGTTAAAAATATTTGTGACAGTCATGTTTTCGGATTTTTCAAGTTCTTTATCAATATCAATAAAATCATATCCGATTTTTTTTGCCAAAAGCTCACCTGCGGTAGTTTTTCCGCACCCCATCATTCCCGTTAAAACAATTAAACTCTTCATGGTGTAATTTTAACATAAACATGGTATACTAAGTTTATGAAAAGAAAACCAATAGTAGCAATAGTCGGTCGTCCGAATGTCGGAAAATCAACCTTTGTAAATCGTCTTGTCGGCGCAAGAAACTCAATAGTAGACGATTTGCCTGGTGTTACCCGTGACAGGATTTATTTTGATGTAGAATGGCAGAATAAAGTTTTCACCTGTATTGATACCGGCGGAATTGTTCCCGGAGATGAAGATGAGATTATGCTTTCTATTTTTGATCAGGCAAAAATAGCTTGTGATGAAGCGGATAAAATAATTTTTCTTGTTGACGGAAAAGAAGGTGTTAATCCTGTTGATTATGATATTGCAAATATTTTAAGACAAACCGACAAACCGGTTTTTCTTGCGGTAAATAAGCTTGATAACCCGAATTCACAATATATGACAAGCGATTTTTATTCACTTGCAATAGGGGAACCTATAGGAATTTCAGCATTACATGGTTCCGGCGGTGTGGGGGATTTGTTAGATCTTATAACAGAAGATTTTGAGATTGACGAAAACCCTGAAAAAGACGAAACAATAAAGATAGCAATAGTCGGCAGACCAAATGCCGGTAAATCTTCAATTGTTAATGCATTGTTGAATGAAGAAAGAGTTATTGTTTCCGATATATCAGGAACAACAAGGGACAGTATTGATGCAAAGATTAATTATAAAGACAAAGAATTTGTAATAGTTGACACAGCAGGCATCAGAAAGAAATCAAAAGTCGATTGGGGTGTGGAAAAGTTTGCCGTCGACAGAGCCATCCGCTCAATTCGGGATTGTGATGTTGCAGTTCTTGTTATTGACGCAACTCAGGGAATTTCAGATCAGGATAAAAAGATTTCATCAATCATAACGGATGCAGGGAAAGGTTTGATTGTTGCTATTAACAAATGGGATTTGATAGAAGACAAAAAATCAAATACCATTAATCAGTTTGATAAAAAACTTGCAAACGATATACCTTTTTTGGACTTTGCACCGAAAATTTATATCAGTGCTGTAACCAAACAAAGGTTAAATCAGATTTTTGAAAAGGCGCAGGAAGTTTATGAGCAGTCTACAAAAAGAGTTTCAACAGGTTTGTTGAATAAGATTGTGAACGAAGCCTATACTCTTAATCCGCCGCAAAGTGTTAAAAATAAACGATTGAAGATTTTATATTCAACACAGATTAATGTTCAACCTCCGACATTTATAATTTTTGCGAACAATGCTGATTTATTAAAGGATCATTATAAGCGTTATTTAGAAAACAAATTGCGCGAGGCGTTCGGATTTTTCGGGACACCGATAAGGATTTCCGTCAGGGAACGAAAAAATAAAAATTAAGGTGTTGTTTTGCGTTTAAACAATCCGATAAAAGAATTCCAGCCTTTTTGAATACCGCTCCATGCTTTTTTTGGTAAATCTTTTATATTTGTCCATGTAATTTTTGTTATAAAATTTTTAACACATTTAAGTTTTGATGCGCCAAAAATCAATCCTGCAGCTGCCATAAGACCAAATAGCCATTTTTTCCAGGCAGGGTTTCCTTCGTTTTTTAGGTTACTCGGTTTAAATTCATCTTTTTTGGGTTGAGTATTCATTTGAGGCAGCGGGTCAGGAAGAGTTTCCAATGCCGGATGCCCGTAATATCTCGGTTGAGTTCCCTTTATATATGCCGGTGCATCAAATCCTAATACACCTGCGGAAGCTAAAGCATCTAAATCATTTATCCAGGACATACCTACTCCTTTATATGTATATAAAGTTTTTTTCATCAAAAAAATTGCCTTTTGAAAAAAAATTGTAACTTTTTTGTGATATAATCAATGGAGAAACCCTTTTTGGAACGGAAGGAACGGCAAATGGAAAAATATTATTTAACAACAGCAATTGATTATGTAAACGGTGCTCCCCATATAGGTCATGCTTATGAAAAGATTTTGACGGATATTATAGCAAGACATTATTCACAAAGAACGAAAGTTTTCTTTTTAACCGGAACTGATGAGCATGGTATAAAAATCCAAAAAACCGCAAAAGAACAAGGTATTACACCTAAAGAACTCTGTGACATAAATGCCAAAAAATTTCAGGACGCCTGGAAATCTCTTGATGTTGATTATACTAAATTTATAAGAACAACAGATGAATATCACGAAAAAACGGTTCAGAAAATATTTCAAAAATTAGTTGAAAAAGGTGATATTTATAAACATTCTTATGAAGGATTATACTGTTCCGGATGTGAATGCTTTTTGAGCGAAAAGGATTTGACGGAAGACGGTTTGTGTCCCGATCACCTTAAAAAACCGGAATTAGTCAAAGAAGAAAATTATTTTTTTAAACTTTCAAAATATAAAGATGCAATTATCAAACATATAAAAGAAAATCCTGATTTTATAGTGCCGTCATTCAGGGCAAATGAGGTTTTAAACCAGCTGGAAGATATTCAGGACATATCTGTATCCCGTGCAAAAACCAATGTTCAGTGGGGTATAGATGTTTTGGATGATCCTGATCAGGTAATATATGTCTGGATAGATGCACTTTCAAATTATATTACGGCAATCGGTTATGATACCGAAAATCCGTCAGAATTATACAAAAAACTCTGGCCGGTTGATGTTCATGTGATAGGAAAAGATATTTTAAAATTCCATAGTATATATTGGCCGGCATTTTTGCTTGCTCTGGATTTGCCGCTGCCAAAACATATTTTTGCGCATGGCTGGATTACGATAGATGAATCCAAGATGTCAAAATCTCTCGGTAATGTAATTTCTCCGACGGCTGTTCTGGAAAGTTTTAATTTGGAATATCCGGATGCATTCAGATATTATATGGCAACATCAGCTCCATGCGGTCGTGACGGGAATTATTCCGACGAAGATTTTAAAGAAAAAGTTAATGCTCACCTTGCAAACAGCATGGGAAATCTTTTGAACAGAACCCTTTCAATGCTTGTAAAATACTTTGACGGTGAGGTTAAACCTGAATTTAAAGTTCAATCCGATTTGTTTAAAAAGGCTTTAGGAACAATTAAAATAGTTGAAAATCACTTTAATCATTTTGAGATTGCGGAAGCAGCGCAGGAGATTATCGGACTTGTTGATATGACAAATAAATTTGTAACCGATAATGCCCCGTGGACTCTTGCAAAAGAGGAAAAATGGACGGAGTGCGGACAGGTTTTGACAACGGTTTTAGAGATTATGTGCATAGTAACTGCGCTTATTTATCCTTATTGTCCGAATATTGCGCAAGAAATGGCAAAACAATTGTCTTTTGATCTTAGTATAAAACTTGATGATTTAACCTGCGACAATATAAAAACCGGCAAACTTATTTCAAAAGATGAGATAAAACCCGTCTTTTTACGTGTTGACAGTGAACTTGCCGATAAATCAAAGAAAAAATAAAAAACATAACGAAAAATTTAGGCTCTTGTTACAAACAGGAGCTTTTTTAAATAACTTCGTTTTCCGAAAAAGAAAGTCTCGTCGAAAGACAAGACTTATAAATATACATTTACCCCACATCTTTTATAACATAAAAAAATATGATTGTCAAGTGGTGTGTATTGTACTAAAATAAATTTATGAAGAAAGTTGAACTGCTTGCTCCCGCAAAAGATAAAGAAACAGCAATTGCCGCAATAAATTACGGCTGCGATGCGTTATATATAGGTGCCAAAAGTTTTGGAGCAAGGCAAAATGCGGGTAATTTGATTGAAGATATCAGGGAAGTTGTTGAATATGCCCACAAATTTTATGTAAAAGTTCATGTGACGATTAACACTATACTGGATGATAAAGAATTAATTTTGGCAAAAAGATTGATACAAGATCTTTATGATACTGGAGTAGACGCTATAATTGTTCAGGATACGGGGATTTTGGAGCTTGCCATAAAAGGTGAACTCCCGCCTATCCCTATACATATAAGCACACAATGTGATAACAGAACGCTTGAAAAGGTCAAATTTTTTGATGAAATCGGTGTTTCAAGAATTATTCTTGCCCGTGAACTTTCTATTGAACAGATAAAAGAAATTTGTACAAATACAAAAACAGAGATTGAAACATTTATACACGGCGCCTTATGTGTATCCTACAGCGGGCAATGTTATATGAGCTGTTCTAATGGCGGGCGATCAGCAAACAGGGGTGAATGCGCTCAAAGCTGCCGGAAAAAATACACTCTTATTGACGAAACCGGTAAAATTTTAGCAAAAGATATGTATCTTTTGAGTTTGAAAGATTTTAACGCCTCAAATCATTTGCAAAAATTGGTTAATGCAGGTGTCAAATCTTTTAAAATAGAAGGCAGATTGAAGGATATAAATTATGTAAAAAATGTCACGGCATATTATAGAACCGAGCTTGATAAAATATCTGAAAGAACATCTTCCGGCAAGGTTTTTCTTGATTTTGAACCCGATGTTAATAAGAGCTTTAATAGAGGTTTTACGGATTATTTTCTTGAAAAAAGAAAAGAATGTTTTAATTTCGGAACGCCGAAATCAACGGGTGAAAAGCTCGGTAAAATTACCGCCGTCGGCAAAGATTATTTTGAAATAAATGCATCATTGAGTCCTCAGGACGGTCTGTGTTATTTTGTCGACGGGGAGTTGTGCGGTTGTCTTGTGAATAAAGTCGAAGGGAACAGAATTTATCCGAATAAAACGGATAATTTAAAAAAAGGAATGACAATTTACAGAAATTTTGATTCAAAATTTGAAAAACAGCTTACTAATTCCAAAACCCGCCGCAGAATCGAGGCAAAATTTTTGTATAATGAAGGTGTTTTGCATGTTATTGATGAGGACGGAAATGAAGCTGCGATGGCTGTTGACACCCTTGACACTCCCCAAAACCCCGACAAAATGCTTGAAAATTTTAAAACCCAGTTAAAAAAATCTGGCGAAAGCGATTTTTATATAACAGATATTCAAATAAACGGCGATTTGCCATTTCTTCCGATTTCTGAAATAAATAATCTGCGCCGTGATATTCTGGATAAACTTATGGAAGAACGAATTAATAACTATGAACGTGATGTTCAGCAGCCTTTGCATTATGCGGAATTTCCGGTAAAAAATCTTGACTACAGAGCAAATATCCATAATCACGAAGCAAAAAGTTTTTATGAAAATTGCGGCTGTGAAATTTGTGAGATGTCTTATGAAAGTACAAAACCGAAAAATGTTGAACTTATGCGCACAAAACATTGTCTGAAATATGCCTTTGATATGTGTAAATTAACTGTAAATTTGTTTTTGATTGACGAAAAAGGCAAAAAATATTCGCTTAAATTCGATTGTAAAAATTGCGAAATGGTAATAATCGGTTGACATATCCTTAAAAAACCTTAAATATAATACAAAAGTATGAGTTAAAAAAAACTCATATCATGTATGATAGGTATGTAAAACCAGAGGTATGTAAATGGGGTTGAATTTAAACAGCGTATATCAACGTCCATATTTTATACAAGACAGGCGCAATCAGGTCAGAAAAAAACAAGACGAAGAGCGCTCAACTTCTAATGCTCAAAGAGAAGAACAGACAAATCAAAATGCCAGAAGCAGAGGACTTCAATACGTTGAGCATAATAATTACGCTGCATATCAACCGGTTCATACCGAACACCCCGTTCAATACCCTAACGAAGTTGCAACAGCTCTTGCACAGCGTAACCCCAATATAAACATTGCCCAAATTCTTAAAGATTTTAAAAATACGGCAATAGCAATAGGAACGCCCGATGATTTGAAAGAAGAAGTCAGCGGATATCTTGCGCTGATAGAAAAACAGGTTACAAAAGAAGCCCCGAACAGCAAACTTATTAAATCAAATCTTAAAAATGCAGCTTCAATTTTAGATAATTATATTTCCAAAACGCTGGATAAAGATTCAAAAGTTGTGGAAAATTGGGTTGATGCTCTGTTTTTACAGCAAATAGACTTTAAATATAATGAAAATGACGTTAATCCTGATTTTTTGGTAAAATTTCCCGAAGAAACTCAAAACAGAACCGTTCAAGCGGAGGAAGTTCAAAAAGAGCAGATAAATCCTTTTATTCCGCAGGATAAAGAACTTAAAAAGCTCTTTATAAAAGCAAAAAAAATGTCTTATGCAAACAAACCCAAAGAAGCAATAGAAGCTTTTCAAACCGCCCTTGAGCGCGCAAATGAGGTGGATGATAAAGAAACTCAGTCAAAAATATTTTTAGAAGTCGGTAAAATTTATGATGATCATGATTATCTTGCGCAGGCCTTGAAAAGTTACAATCAGTCAGTTCAAAGAACAAAAGACTGCAACGTAAAAACCCGCGCGCATTATTCTATGGCTGAGATTTATAATGATGTAAATCAGATTGAGCCTGCAATAGATCATTATTTCAGTACGGCATCTTATGCGGGCGAAGCCGAAAATCTTTCCGCGCAATCTAAATCCATGACAAAAATCGGAAATATTTATTCTGATATGTATGAACAGACTGCTTTTGATTATTATGAAATAGCCGATACAATTGCGGATGAAACTGATAATGCAAAAGTGAAAGGTTATGTTTCATCAAGCATCGGCGATGCTTATGACAAATTCGGCGATTCACCAGAAGCTTTGAAAGCATATTCAAAAGCCGTCAAAAATTATCTTGATGCGGATTCTCCTGAGAAAGCCGCTCAGAATTATTTGAATGCCGCAGAAATTATGCTTGAGTACAAAAATGAGAATAAAGCTAAGAGTCTGCTTGAAAAAGCTCAAAAATTGGCGCGTCAGACAAATAATTTGAATTTAATGACAGAAATAAGTAATAATCTGGTAAGTATTTCTTAATTATTGTCTAAAATAAAAAATTTTGTTAAAATAAAACCAAAACAAGGAGAAATAAGATGCGTTATAAAGAGTTTAAAAATTTCGGGGGGGGGCGACTCTCCTAAGTAGACAGGACAAGGGTTTTGACGGTATTGGTTGTGTAAAGTTACTAAGATACTATGATACTAAGGCAGTAAGAAGTAACAGAAAAGTAGGTCGTCATTACTATGCCGACAGAAAAGTTTACCGTCGGGTTAGTAAACCCGACCTACAACATGTCATCCTGAAGTGCCTGAGGCACGACACCACACCAGACATTGGTGGAACTTGCCATGTCATCCTGAACTGCCAAAGGCAGGACACCATACTTGACATTGGTCAACCTCTACACGTCATCCCGCATTTATTGCGGGATCTAAATAAAAATATCAAGAGATTTTTCTTTTCCTCTCGCAAAACAATACTCAATTGTTTTGCTCGGCAGAGAGCTCAGAATGACAAGAATATCATCCCTCGCCCCTTGGGGAGAGGGTGTCACGACGTGACGGGAGAGGGGCTAAGTGGCAAAAATGTGAGCGAAGCTCACAGTAAACACTTAGTGCCTTACTGTCTTAGTAACTTAGTATCTTCTAAAAAAATTGCCTTTACCTTAGCGGAGGTTTTGATAACCCTCGGTATAATCGGCATTGTGGCAGCGATGACAATTCCGACGCTTGTTTCAACATATAGCAAAAAAGTTTTGCATTCTCAATTTTTAAAAACTTATAGTGATATTCAAAACGCCGCAAAATTATTTCAGCTTAATAATGATATTACAGTGTATGAGTTTAGTCATCATGGTAATACTGCTAACGAAACGTTAAAAGAATTAATGTCTTGTTTTAAAGGGACTAAAGAAGGAGATCGCGTAAATAGTGATTATGATGACGAAATAGAAGGGAGTGTATCTTTTGAAAATGCAATTGGTTATACTCCCAAAAATCTTGCAGGAAAAGCACAAAAAATTCATCCTTGTGATAAAACAGTTATAACTGAAGAAATAGGCGGCAGATTTTTTTCAATGGATGATCCTGTAAGTGTTTATAATAATCCGCCCAATGGACCTAAATTATGTGTAGATATAAATGGCAGAAAAGGTCCTAATATTTATGGCTATGATTGGTTTGTATTTACATTTACAAAAGATGGAGGCGTTAAACCATATATAGGGAGAGAAATGGAAAATCTCGGACCTGATATGAATAATCCTGAAACTGCTTGCAGTTATACTTATGAAAAAGCAACTTATACCTGTGCTTATTATGCTGCAACAAATACGAGTCCGGAAGATCCGTCAAAAAATTATTGGGAAGATTTTTTAAAGTAATAATTACTTTATAACTTCAATAAATTCATAATCCGTCAAATACGGCATGTGGCTTTCTGTTATCAATTCACCGGGCAGCAAAACAGCAATCCCCGGCGGGCATTCTGCAATTATTTCTGCGGAAATCCTGCCGATTGCTTCTGTTTTCGGGATAGTTTCTTTTTCCGAATAATATGCCTCGCGCAAGTTCATTTTGATAACCGGTGTAAGCATCGGCATGTGTTTTTTATTTTCAAGATAACAGATGTCTGAATAATTTGTTCTGTCAATTTTTTTCAGGCATTCAACGAGATACTGAATGTCAGAGCGTTTGTTGCCGATGTTTGATAACAATAAAAGTCCTGCGTCAGATGCGCTTTCAACCTCTATATTAAAATCAATTTCCAAAATGGATTCAAGCCTTTTGCCGGATAAACCGTCAGCTTTGATAAACACTTTTGTAACATCTGTTTTATATCCGAAATCAGGTTTTAATTGATGAATATGTTCTAATTTATCAATTTCACGGCGTAGATATTTTGCGTTGGAAACTGCTCTTTGAAGTTGTTTTCTGCCCCTTGGGCTTTCAAGGTTTGCTCTTGCCGCATCAAGACTTGCAAGAAGCATTAAAGAAGGGCTTGTTGTGTGTAAAAGTTTTAGAGCTTTTTCAACAGCGTCAACATCCAGAATAGAATTTTCCGCTATGTGGAGCATGGAACTCTGGCTCATGCTGCCGCCTGTTTTGTGAAGCGAATGAACAACGGCATCCGCGCCGAGTTTTAAGGCAGATGTCGGTAAATGATCGTTAAAATTCCACAAACACGCATGCGCTTCGTCAACAATTAGTGGAACATTGTATTTTTTGCATACTGCGGAAATTGATTTTATATCAGATACAACGCCTTCGTATGTAGGGTTTGTAATCCAAACCATTGACACATCTTTGTTGGTTTTAAGTAATTCTTCAACGCGGTCAGGGTTTACATTCCCCCATATTCCCCAGTCTTCAAATCTTTCGGGAATAAGCCATAATGGTTCTGCGCCGGAAATTATCATACCTGTCAGAACTGATCTGTGGCAATTTCTGTTTGTTATAATTTTTTGTCCCTGTTTGGTTAAACCCATTGCTAGCGCAAGGTTTCCCGCAGTTGAGCCGTTAAGCAAAAAGAAAGTTTTTTGGGCGCCGAAAGCTTTTGCAGCAAGTTCTTGCGCTTCTTTTATCGGACCTGTTGCAGGATGAAGTGTTCCTAAATTATCGAATTCGTCAGTTGTATCAACTGCTAAAGCTTTTTTACCTATAAGCTGTTTGAATTCAGGTAATGCACCGTTGCCTTTTGTATGACCCGGAATGTGAAATTGATATGTAGGATTGTCGTAAGCCTTTTTTAATGCTTCTACAATCGGGGCATGGGTTTTTGTATATTTATAATTTTTTGTTACAGTTGTCATAGTAATAATAATATACAATAAAAAAAATTTAAATTGCAATATCTTTATGATATAATTAATATTTATGAAGACCTTTTTACAAACGGTTTTAATTATATTGTTTACATTTATCTCAGGGAGTGCTTTTGCGGTGGAAGGACTTTCTGTCGAAAAAAATGTTACGGATGGCGAAATTTTGCTGCCCGAAAATACAAAGCTGCCTGCAAGGGATTTGAATAATGACGGAGTTATTGATAGCAAAGATTTGTTAATTGATACGGCAGAAGAAAACTTTTTTATGTTTAATCATCTTGGCGATCCTATTAACAGGGAAGAAGGTTCGTTGTTTTATAAAGTGGAAAAAGCTTTAAAGGCTGAAGTTACAAGAACGGATTACAGCAATTATCTTTTGAAAGATATTTTAACGGTTGATTTGGATAAAGGTCCGGTAGACAGAATTCAATTTTATGGCAAATACCGCGGTAATATGTCGTTTAATTTTGTTGAACAAGGTGATTATGACGGGGATTATGATATCACATCAATTGACGTCGGTATGATGGGACAGTTTAACCCGCAATATAAAACGGATTTTAAATTACAGTTTAAATTTACGCCCACGTCGGAAAGGACTTTTTTTCAGAATCTTATAAGTGACGCATATATCGTAAACACGGCAATACCGCATCATCAAATAATGCTCGGGAATTCCCGTAATCAGGTTGGTGTTGAGGGCGGAATGAGTACAACATATGTGCCGTTTGTTTTGAGGTCACAAATCGCAAGAACATTTGCAAATACCCGTGCCTTTGGTGCAAGGGTTATAGGAAATTATTCTCTTGTGGATTACAGTTTGGCTTTTAACAGTTCGGACAGGTTTTTCAGGGAATTTTTCCCCGGAGCTGAATTTACGGGCTGGGTGAATTTGAAGCCGCTCGGCAAAACCAACGGTAAATACGGAAAACTTGTGATGGGCGGCGGTTTAAATTCCGGCAGGCGTCATGAAGATTATACCGTTGGCGGTGCATATATAGGCTGGAATTATAAAGATTTTATGATAAATGCAGAATATTCTGTTGCCGACGGCTATAATGCAAGAGTTCTTTCAACCGATAAAGCAGAGGGTTTTTATACAACCGTGGGTTATAAATTGACTCCGAAAATTCAGCTTGTGGCGCGTTATGACCAATTTGACCCCAATAAAGATATGTCCGGTGATATTAGGCGAGAATATTCTGCCGGTATAAACTATTTTGTAATCGGACAGGGCATGAGAATTTTATTAAATTATGTTTATTGTGACAATCAAAATACGGAAGACAGTCACAGACTTATTTTAGGCACGCAAATATTATTGTAGAAAATTATTCTGCAATCAGCACGAAAAAGATAAGAAATACTATTTAACGTCGTCTTTGATAACGATGAGATTATTCATAATTTTCATTGCGCAGGTCGGCAAAACAACATGCTCCAAGCCGTCAGCAATGCTTAAAATTTTTCCTGCGCCCAGTACAACATCTTCGCCTTTGTACTGAAATTTGTAATCAGTTTTTCTGTCAGAACGGATTGTGATTTTGTCCATTGTTTTTTCCTTTACTAGTCTTTCATTATACCGAGAGCATCAAAAAATATGCCCTCTTCCATTACTTCATTATACAGGTCTTCATCCTTTTTGAAACCCTCCATTGTATAAGGATAAAGGTCGATACAAACATTCATTTCGGTTTCAATTTTTCCGATAATCGGCCAAATTTCTTCGCGTTTTGCCTTATCTTCCGTGTCAAAAATTGCAACAAGTTCAATGTCTTCACCTTCATGGTTTTTGCCGTCCAAAAATTGACCGAAAAGATAAATACCCTTAAAATCGTCGAATTTTTTTCGGAACGCTGATGTCAAAACTTTTATGACGTCGTGAACCGGACTTGTCATAGTATACTCCTTAATTCTTGTCTTGAAACGGTTTTTTGTTCACCTGTCGCAAGATTTTTTACGGAAACTTTGCCTGCTTTAATTTCATCTTCGCCTAAAATTAAAGCGTAATCCGCAACTTTTGAAGCCTTTTCAAGTTGTTTTGTAAATTTTTTATTACTCAGGTCAAATTCTATATTAAATCCGTCATTGCGCAGCTCTTCCGCAAGTTCAAAGGCATCAACCGGAGAAGTTGAAACAATATAGCCGTTGAGTTTTTGAGGTTCAGAATCAGGTAAAAGGGAATTTAATCTTTCCATCCCCATTGCCCATCCGACAGCAGGTGTGTCGTCGCCGCCGAGATTTTTTACAAGACTGTCATAACGACCTCCGCCGCAGACGGCATTTTGGGAACCTAAATTGTTTGATTTAATTTCAAAAACGGTTCTGTTATAGTAATCCAACCCTCTTACCAACAACTTATTTACATTGTATTTTACGTTTAATTTATCAAGATAAGTCTTTAATTTTGCAAAATGTTCCGCGCATTCTTCACAAATATAATCAACCTGGATAACTTTTTGGATTTCGGGTTTTTCAAAAATAGCTTTGCAGCTTTCGACTTTGCAATCCAAAAGTCTCAACGGATTTTTTTCATATCTTGTTTTGCAGTCATCGCAAAGGTTATCAAATTCGGGTTTTAAAACTTCTTTAAGTCTTTTTTTGAATTCTTCGCGGCATTTAGGGCAGCCGAGAGAATTTATTTCAACATCTAAATCGTTAAGTCCGAGGGATTTCAGATAATTTACTGCCATCAAGATAACCTCTGCATCAGCTGTCGGTTCTTTTATTCCGAACATTTCAACGCCGACTTGATGAAATTGTCTTTGTCTGCCTTTTTGCGGGCGTTCGTATCTGAACATAGGGCCTTTATACCATAATTTTACGGGAGGAGATAATCTTGCCATTCCGTTTTCAATGTATGCTCGAACAACGCCTGCCGTGTTTTCGGGGCGAAGTGTTAATGAACGTTCGCTTTTTTCAAAGGTGTACATTTCTTTATTTACAATATCGGTTGTATCTCCTACACCGCGCGCAAAAAGTTCCGTTGCTTCAAAAATCGGTGTTCTTATTTCTTTATACCCGTATCGGCTAAAGATTTTCAGGGCATTTTCTTCCAGAATATGCCATTTGTCAACCTCTTGAGGTAAAATGTCGTGTGTTCCTTTGATTACATTGATGATTTTTGTCATACGTTGATTATAGTAAGTTAAGTTTTGATTGTCAATCGGTATATTAAAAAAGCTCCCAAAAAGGAGCTTTTAAATCCTCTATTGATTTGCCACAGCGCTGCCCCGTGTCATATTTTGCATAATCTCAATTGCTTTTTTAAGCTGAACATCGTCTTTATTTTTCACGTTTTCTTCGGTCAATTCAACAACCAGATCGGGCGTTATACCTTTTTTGTTGATATCAGTGCCGTTTGGCGTTAAATATTTTTGAATTGTTATATTAAGACCAGATTCATACGGCAATTTGTTAATTTCTTGAACAAGACCTTTGCCGAAAGACTGCTCACCGATTATAACACCTCTGTGGTTATCTTTAATCGCGCCGGAGAAGATTTCGCTTGCAGAGGCAGAACCTTTGTTAATCAGAACCACGAGAGGTTTATCGGTTACCATACCTTTTGCCGCGCGCTGGGTTTCTTTGTAGCCGTCCCTGTCAACTGTACTTACGATTACACCGCCGTCTAAAAACATATCGGAGATGTAAATGGCGTTACTTAAAAGTCCGCCGGGGTTTGATCTTAAATCAATAATAAACCCTTTTTTATCTTTTGAGTTAACCAGAATATCACTGAATTCTTTTGCGGCATTACGGCTTATAAAAGAACTCAATCTTATATATCCGATGTCATTCGGCAATGTAATATTATCGGGCAATTTTTGTGAAATTGATTTGATTTCAATTTCCGCACGGGTAATTGTGTATAATTTCGGTGCCGTATCTTTACGTTTGATAAGCAAAGTGACGGTTGTGCCTTCTTTGCCGCGGATTTGGTCGGCAGCTTTATCAACGGTAATCCCTTTTGTGCTTTTGCCGTTGATTTCAAGAATTTCGTCGTCAGCCAAAAGTCCTGCTTTTTCCGCCGGTGTGTCTTCAATCGGTGCGATTACCATTAATTTGCCGTCTTTAACGCCTATTTGTATCCCGATACCTTTTAAGGAACCTTTGATTGAGCTTGTTTCTTCCGCAAATTCTTTAGGGTCTAAAAATTTTGTGTACGGGTCATTTAAACTCGCAATCATTGTATTGATTGCAACATAGGCATCTTCGTTGGTTTTTATAACATTATCGTATTTGTGACGCCATTTTGACCAATCCTGATCATTATTTGTCTGGTCTACAAATTTTGCATTCACAAGCCTCCAGACATTGTCGTAAAGCTCGACGGGCGTGTATGCCATACTGTAATTTTTGACGACACATCCGAATAATATCAGAAATGTCCACAAAAATATAAAACTTTTTCTCATAATATTTCTCACTAAATATTCCTCCACCTAACTCTTACGTTTTTATAGATGTTTTTTTTAAAAATTAGTTCCATAAAAATTTAAAAGTCTTACAATATAATACCATATATATAAAAAATGTGGAAGTCTTCCACATTTTACTTATGTTCAAATTGTAAAAGTCTTAAGCCTCTTTTTTCCTTAGGATGTGAGTCAGGTAGTTCATAACACTTAATACATCGGGCTTCATAAGTTTCATCTCCGCCAATCATAATAAGCGGTGAGTTTTTATCAGCAGGTTTGCCGTCAATAAGTCTTTGAGTTCTTGTTGCTTCATCGCAGCCGCATTTCATGCAAACTGCATGAAGTTTGTCAACAGATGTTGCAATGCACATTAATTCGGGCATAGAACCAAACGGTTCTGCTTTAAAATCAAGTTCCAAACCGGTTCCGATTACTCTTTTGCCGTCTTGCATAAGTTTTGAAATAACTTTTACAATATTGCTGTCAAAAAATTGTAATTCATCAATTGCGACAATTTCATCTTCAGGTTTTACAATACTCAAAATTTGTATTGAATGTTTAACCTTAATTGCATCAAGCCATAAACCGTTTCTTGATTCAATATAATCACCTTTTGTACGTGTGTCCACATCAGGTGAAATAACTTTGACTTTTTTCTTTGCAATAATACAGCGTCTTATTCTGCGCAAAAGTTCTTCTGTTTTGCCGCAGCTCATCGGACCTGTAATCAGTTCAAAACTATACCCTTGTATCATCCCTATATCCCCAAAAATTTGTCGTATCTTTTACACTTTTTATTATACTCCCGAACAAGGTTTTTGAAAAGTATACATTACGAATTTGTTAAGCAAAATTTTTTTGTTGTAATGCAAAATTATTATAAAAATGCAGGATTAATGTATATTATATTTAGAATTTTTGCTTAAGATTTTGTCTTTGAGTTTTTTCAAACCGGCGCCGTAGAAGTATTTTAACTGTTCAGGGAAGCTGTCTTCTATATCCAAAAGGTACATGTCGTGGACTATAAATTCTTTTAAAAGGAACACAATTTGCGGGTTTTTGGTCCAGATAGCTTTTGATTCCGATTTGCCGAAAAGACCTTCGGTATTGTCTGCCAGAAGAAATACCATACGTCCCCCGAGTGACAGTTCAAGTTCTCTGCCGTTTTTGTGTTTAAATACGGTGCCAAACGGACATTGAAAATTGTCATAGCCAACAATTTTTATGTCAAGACCTCTGTTGTAAGCGTCAAAAAGATACTGTTCAATATATTTGAAGTCATGCGACCAGATTTCAAGATATATATCTGATTTGGCGGATTTTATTATTTCCGTCATTTTTTCTCTTATTTCAGATATTCCCGAAACGGGATGTATGGGGTCATTGTAGTCGTTTTTGACATCAGGAAGCTTTTTTTCCAAAAAATCAAGATTGGATTCAAATTTTCGTCTGTAGCGTTTTGTCAAATCTTTAGGTTTAATCGGAATAAAAGTTTGAGGTTTTTCGCCGGTAGAGGATACAATTTTTGCCGTTTCAAGAGATTTGAGGGTGTCGTAAGCCCTTGATTGCGGTATGTCGGCAAGTTTTGCAACTTCATAACCTGTTGCAGGATATTTTTTCAAAAGTGCAATGTAGACTTTTGCCTCATAGCTGTTTAATCCGAGTTCTTTTAAGCTTTCTATTACGTCATTCATAAGGCAATTATATCATATTTTTTCAAAATAAAAAAGCGGGAGTTTACCCGCTTTTTACCAAACAACTTTTTCTATAAGTTCAATTTCATATCCGTCAGGATCTTTAATGAATGCAATTTTTGTACCTTTTCCGTTTAAATCATAAGGTTCATACAAATATTCATAGCCAAGTTTGTGAAGTTTTTCCGTGAATTCGTCAAGCGATTTGACGGAAAAGGCAAGATGTCCGAAACCTGTGCCTAAATCGTAGCCGTTTTCGGGTGTTTCGTCATTATATGTCAGTTCTAACTGCGTTGTGCCGTCCTCATCATTTAAAAAATACAGTTCACAGTCCTCAAGGCGTTTTTTCTTATCCAGTGTCATATTCAAGAGTTCGGTATAAAATTTTACGCTTTTTTCAGCGTCTTTTACTCTTATCATTGTGTGTAACAGTTTCATAAAATCCTCCTTATAAAAAGGATTTTACCATGACGGTTTTTGATGCGCAATTAGTCTTTATTAATTGAAAAGTATACTTCTTTCAGGCGTTTTTTGCTTATATGTGTATAAAGCTGAGTTGTTGAAACGTCACTATGACCGAGAAGTTCCTGCACAACACGCAAATCAGCTCCGTTTTCAAGTAAATGTGTTGCAAAACTGTGTCTGAGAGTATGAGGGGAAATAGTTTTGTGGATTTTTTTGCCCTGAGCATGTATGAAATTATAAACATCCTGACGGGTCAGCTCTCTCCCGTTTTCGTGGATTAAAAGTCTTTTTGTATTCAATCTGTATTTTTGGATTAAATAATCTCTTTCCGGCATATAATTTTTAACTGCCGTAACGGCTTTTTTGCCCATAGGCACAATTCTTTCTTTGGAACCTTTTCCGTAACACTGGATATATTTGGCATTTAAGTCATAATCGTTTATTTTTAAATTGACAAGTTCGGAAACACGGAGTCCGCAGTCGTACAAAAGTTCAAGGATAACTTTTTCAAGTTTTGTCAAATGCTGGTTTAAAAGGGTTTCAATTTCTTGAAGGGTCATGACTTTAGGGAGTTTTTTGGGGACTTTGGGCTGTTCAAGAGTGAGTGTAGGGTTTGATGTGCAGTAATTATTGGCGCATAACCATTTGAAAAATCCCCTGAGCGATGCAATTTTTCGCATTACACTTGTCGGTGAATAGTGTTTTTCATGAAGATTTCTTATGTATGTTGTAATTTGACTTCTGTTTATATTTGATAGTTCGCATTTTATATCGGACATAAAATCTGTCAAATCGCGTCTGTATGCCTGGGTTGTGTTTTCAGACAGACCCTTTTCTATTTCCAGATATTCCAAATATTCCGATAGAAGCTGCATGCTCATATTTCAAATTATAAGGCTTTTTTGAAAACTTTTAATGCTTTAAATGAATTATTTTCTTGGTAAAGTAAAAGAAAATCGAGTGAATTCCCCCGGTTCACTTTCTACGGAAATTTTACCGCCGTGTGCAGTTATTATTTCTTTTACTATATAAAGCCCCAGACCGGAGGCAAGTGATTTGCTGTCACAGCTCATTGACACAAATTTGTCAAAAATTTCATTGGGATTTTCAAGTTTAAAATTACAACCTTTGTTTTCTATAGACATGCAAATATTGTTGCTTTTTTCAGAAAGTTTAATCAGTATTTCGGAATTTGCGGGTGAATATTTTGCAGAATTGCTTAAAAGATTATTAATTGCTCTTGTTATTTCAAGTATATCTATCTCTATTGTTGTGTTTTTTAATCCATTTACAACTTTTACGGTTTGATTTTTATCTGCGAGAAGATATTTGAATTCGTCTATAGTGGAGTTTAAAAATATAACAAAATTAACGGGAACTTTATGTATATAATAAACTTTATTGTCCAGCTTGTATCTGTCCAGAACATTTTCAATTAAGTTCTGCATATATTTTAAACCAAACATTAAACTGCTGAGTATTTCGGTTTGGTAATTATTTAAAGGCGATAATTTTGTATCCTGCAGTAATTTGAGAGCCATAAGTCCTGAACTTACAGGATTTTTTAAATCGTGTGAAACCATTGCTAACAGGGATTCTTTGTCCTGTGTTTTGTTTTTTTCTTTTTGCGTATTATTCATTAATCTTTATCGGTAAGTACCATAATTAAATATTACAGATTTTTTTTGATTTAGGATATTAGCCATGCGGGTAGAATTTTGCTTAAAAAAATATTAATGATAAAATGTAGTTATGGCAGATACTCTGGAAGAATTAATATCTCAAATAAAAGACAGGCTGGACATAGTTGATGTCGTATCAGAACAGGTGGTTCTTAAAAAATCAGGCAGTCATTATTGGGGTTTGTGTCCTTTTCATAAAGAAAAAACACCGTCTTTTTCAGTAAATCCTCAGTTGGGAATTTACAAATGTTTTGGCTGCGGTGCAGGCGGCGACGCGTTATCTTTTATTATGAAAACAAAAAACATTGAGTTTATGGATTTGATAAAAGATCTTGCACAGGAATTCGGACTTGAACTGCCGAAAAATCTCCGGCATGGCGAAGCGTCCAAAGATGTCAAACAGCAAATGATGAACGCCTGTGCGCGTGCGGTCGAGTTTTATTCAAATGGTTTATTAAAAAATTCCGATTCAACAACGGAAAATGTTTTGAAATATCTTACAAAACGCGGGATTTCAAAAGATATTATCAAGAAGTTTCATCTCGGTCTTGCACCGAAAAGCTACACGGCATTATATGATGAATTGAAAAAAGATTTTTCCGATGAAATTTTGGAAAAAGCCAATCTTATAATCCCGGGTAAAGAAAGCCGTTTCATTGACAGGTTCAGAAACAGGGTTATAATTCCTATTCAAAATGAATTCGGGGATTTTGTGGCTTTTGGTGCGCGTGCAATTGAGGAAGGGCAATCGCCCAAATATTTGAATTCATCCGATTCGCTTATTTATAACAAAAGCAAGCTTTTATACGGATTATATACGGCAAAAGATGCCATAAAAGAGCAGGATAGCGTTGTTTTGATGGAAGGATATTTTGATGTTATCTCCGCTCAGGCGCACGGGATTGAAAATTGTGTTGCAGCCTGCGGAACAGCTTTGACTCAGGAACACGTTAAACTTCTTTCACGCTATACAAAATCAAGAAAAATTTATCTTTCTTTTGATACTGATTCAGCCGGTCAAAAAGCTACTGACAGGGGCGCTGAAATTATTAAAGAAGTTTTTGAAGGTGTCGGAAATATAAAACTTTTTGACGAAAGCTATATATCAACTTCTGACGATAAATATGCCTGTGAAATCCGCGTAATTTCACCGCCGGAAGGTAAAGACCCCGATGAATTTATACGTTCGGTCGGTGCTGAAAGTTATAATCAATATATGGAGCATGCTCCGCTTTTGATTGATTTTCAATTGAATAATATTTTGAAAGATAAAGATAAATATAAAACTCCTATTGAAAAAGCACGTTTTGTTAAAACGATTATTCCTGTTTTACAGGAAATCGGCAATAAAATTGTTCGCGCCGAATATACAGAAATGGTTGCTCAGGCGCTTGATTTGGACGGTAAAGTTTTGGCAAGAGAAGTTAATTCTTTTTCGCAATCAAAAACAGTTCCTGAAAGTTTTGTTAAGAATGTAACAAAAAATGTTTCAATTATGGAAAAAGCGCAAAAAAATTTATTGAGTGTTTTTCTAGTACCCGAAAGCCCCTTAAGTTTTGATACAATCAAGACTATAATTGGCGATACGGCATTTGAAAATGAAACGTTAATAATTGTAAAATCTACAATTGACAAATTAACATGTACCGTAAATAATGTAAAGGAATTAATTGAACATTTATATACGGAATTCATTCAAAATCCGGAATTACAGGCAATTGTAACCGATTTGATAGGTACTTCAGAAAGTTATAAAAATCTGTCCCAAAAAGACTTTGAAAATATAATTAAAGAAAATATTAATAAAATAAATCAATGTCAGCGGGAAAAAGAAAAAGAACAAATTCGCAGTTTATATAAAAATGTAAATGACGACGATACAGAAGCCCTGAAAATTCAAATGCAATTAAGAGATAAAATTAATAATCGGAGAAAAATTAATGAGTAAAAAAAGACAACCCAATTCCTCAGTTGTAAGCGTTATGGAAGATGAAACATTAGATTTACACGATTTAGATGAGGATGCTGTTTTAGGTTCCGAAAATGATAGTGTTAACTACATGAATATGGATATTAGTACTGATAATATTGAAGATATTGTTACCTCTAAAATTGGCAATAAGATGAATATGGATGATATTTATATGATGTCCGGTTCCGATGAAGAATCTGAAGATGCTGATTTTGAATTGCCAAAAGGTATTGCGGTTGATGATCCTGTTCGATTATATTTAAGAGAAATCGGAAGAATTAAACTTTTATCTGCAAAGGAAGAAATTGAACTTGCAAGAAAAATTCTTCAAGGCGGTACTCCGGGTGCTATTGCAAAAAGAAAACTTGTTCAGGCAAACCTGCGTTTGGTTGTTAGTATTGCCAAAAAATATGTAGGACGCGGGATGCTGTTTTTAGATCTTATTCAGGAAGGCAACTTAGGTTTAATCCGTGCGGCTGAAAAGTTTGACCATGAAAGAGGTTTCAAATTTTCAACATACGCAACATGGTGGATAAGACAGGCAATTACTCGTGCCATTGCCGATCAGGCAAGAACAATTCGTATTCCCGTACATATGGTTGAAACAATTAACAAGTTGAAAAAAGTTACCCGCCGTTTGGCTCAGGAACTTTCAAGAAAACCGACCGAAGATGAACTCGCAATTGAAATGAATGTTTCTATTCCGAAACTTCGTGAAATTATTAAAATCGCTCAGGAACCTTTATCTCTGGAAACTCCTATAGGTAAAGAAGAAGATTCCCGCTTAGGTGATTTTATTGAAGATAAGGAAGCTGACGCTCCTATTAAAACTGTTGCATCCGAACTTTTGAGAGAAGATCTTGCAGAAGTTTTATGCACATTATCTCCGAGAGAACGGGATGTTTTGAGATTGCGTTTCGGTATGGATGACGGACGCCAGAGAACTCTTGAAGAAGTAGGACAATTGTTCGGTGTAACCCGCGAGCGTATCAGACAAATTGAAGCTAAAGCTTTGAGAAAACTTCGCCACCCGAACAGATCCAAACGCTTGAGAGAATATGTAGAATCATAATAAAAAAGGCTGACATTTGTCAGCCTTTAAATTTGTGTGTGAGTAAATGTGATTTTATAAGTCTAAATTTCAAATTCTTTGTTTAGTGCTTGAATAAATGGGGATGAAGCCATTTTTCTTTCCATGTCAATCATTGCAAAATTATTATCCAATTCTGCAATGCCGTCTGTTGTAGCAGCCGAAATCGCTGTGTCTTTAAGGTTTAAGCCTTTTAATGCATCGCCCCAGAACGCTTTGTCGATTTTTGTGCCTGTCGGTTTTGCAAAATTAATTCCGTAAGCACTTGCTGCTGTTTGGGTAAGCAGATCTTCGCCCAAATCTTTTACAAATTTGTTGTCTACTACCTGTTCCGTTACCTTTTCTTCCTTCTGAACATCTTTGGAGTTCGGCATTTCTTTGCCGATTCTTAAGTTGTTTACCTTTCCTTTTCCGTTAAATTCGATTGCCATCACATGACTCCTTTTATTTACTCACATGTAATTTATCGGTATGTTTTTAATTTTCTTTAACATTAATTCAATTTTTCATCTATTTATTTTACAAAACTTTACATAAAAACTATTATAGGTATCTTATTTTGTTCACTTTTTTTTATTGCGATGTAAAAAGAAAAAGTGAACCGAAAAAGAAAAGCACGCTGTTTATTTGCAATCCTTTGGATTGCTCAAGCCCTAACGGGCGCACTCCGTGCCGTTGCAGGATTTAGCCCCTCTCCCGTCACTACGTGACACCCTCTCCCCAAAGGGGCGAGGGCTAAAATCCTGCAATCTTAAACCGCGCCTAAAGACAACGGCGACGGAGTTCTCCGCCCGCCTTCAGCCTCTGCTCGCTCACGCGTTGGCACTTGTTTTATGTAAAAAAAAGACCGGACATGCCGGTCTTTAAATTTTGTGAGTAAATGTGATTAATCTTTATGAAATACCAAAGATATCTTTTAAAACGTTGAATTCAGATGAGCCAAAAAGTTGTTCTGTGTGTTGTGTTGTTGTTAACTCATCAAGTGCCGCTACCGCACCTCCGACGTTGTTTGCAATACTTGCATATTGAGCTACTGTTGGCATTTTAGGATTTTTAATACCTGCCATTGCAAACATTTCTGATAATTCAGCCCGGTCGGTCTCGGGAATTCTTGAAGCCTGAACAAATCCCGGTTGAACCTGTTCTAACAATTTGTCTCCATATTCGCCGATATGTTTGTTATCAGTGATATTTACTTCGACTTTTTCTGCTCCGGAAGTATTTTGTGCTTTTGTGCCGCTTGTAACAAACAAATTCTTGTTTACATTTCCGTTTCCGTTAATCTCGAATGCCATATCCGATTTCTCCTTTTTTACTCACATTCTCTTAATAATACTTTTTCCTATTTTCAAGATTTTCATCTATACATTTAAAAAGTATTTTCATATTTAAAAATTGCGCAATTGTTATATACTATTTACATATTGTTACAATTGTTTACATTTTAAAAAAATAAAAAGTCCCGTTGCATAAGGGTTTTCAAAAATTTAAGCTATAACTAGCCATATGGGTAATAGATTATTGGGGAATATTTGTTAGTATAAAAATATGAAGATATATTATTAAGAAAAGGAGAAGTTATGATTGAAGAAAATAAAATATTAACTGATAGAGAAATTGAAGTTTTGTATTATATGACAAAAAGTTTAACTAATAGAGAGATAGCTGCAATACTTGATATTACGCATCATACAGTTAAGGCTCATATAAGTGCGATATTGAGAAAGCTTGAGTGTAAAAACAGAACAGAAGTTGCATTATACGCGGTTCAGCATAATTTATTTGATAATTTGTTTACTCATCGTCCAGACTTAGAACAGCCATAAATGCTTCTTGCGGAACTTCTACCCGTCCGATAGATTTCATGCGTTTTTTACCTTTTTTCTGTTTTTCCAGAAGTTTGCGTTTACGTGAAATGTCGCCGCCGTAGCATTTATCAAGAACATTTTTGCGCATGGCTTTGATATTTGTTCGGGCAATTACGCGTCCGCCAATTGCAGCCTGTACCGGTACTTCAAATAATTGGCGCGGAATAATTTCTTTTAATTTAGCTGTTAATTTTTGACCTATATAAAAAGCATTGTCTTCATGACAGATAACGGAAAGTGCGTCAACAACTTCACCCGCAAGCATAATATCAAGTTTTACAAGTTTTGAACGTTTGTAATCTTTAAATTCGTAATCCATGCTTGCATAACCTTTTGAGCGGGATTTCAGCTGGTCATAAAAATCAGTGATAACTTCGCTCAACGGGATTTCATATTCAAGACTTGCCCTGACCTTATCAAGATATGACATATTAATAAAAATTCCGCGTTTTGATTGCGCCAGATCCATTAAGGTCCCGACGTAGTCATTCGGCGTAATTATCTGAACTTTTACGTAAGGTTCTTCAATATAATCTCTGTACTGCGGTGCCGGAAGATTCGCGGGGTTGTCGATTTCAACCATTTCTCCGTTTGTTTTGTAAACATGATAAACAACCGATGGTGCGGTTGTTACAAGTGAAAGGTTGTATTCGCGTTCAAGCCTTTCTTGTGCGATTTCCATATGCAGCATCCCTAAAAAACCGCATCTGAACCCGAATCCCAGTGCGCTGGAGGTTTCCGGTTCAAAGGTTATGCTGCTGTCATTGAGTTTTAATTTTTCAAGCGCTTCTTTCAGGTTGTGGTAATCGTCGTTATCTACCGGATACATACCGGAAAATACCATAGGCAGTGCTTCTTTGTACCCCGGTAAAGGTTCTTTTGCAGGTTTTTCAACGCTCGTGATTGTGTCACCGACAAATCGGGTTAATTCTTTTATTGAACCTGCAAAATATCCTACATCACCGCATACAAGTTCATTTACCTGCACCCGTGTCGGTGTCAGGTAGCCGAGTTCTACTATTTCGTATTCTTTGCCGGATGCCATAAATTTGACTTTTTCATTAAGTTTCATTTTGCCGTCAATAATTTTGAAAAAGCAAAGGGTTCCGAGATACTGATCATACGCGCTGTCAAAAACAAGCGCTCTTAACGGTTTATCTGATGTGTCAACAGGCGGCGGAATAAAATCAACAACCGCTTCCAGAACGTCTTCAATTCCGATTCCGGCTTTTGCGCTTACAGGAATTGCCATTGAGGCATCAATTCCCAAGACTTCTTCAATTTCTTGTTTTACGCGTTCCACATCTGCTGACGGCAAATCAATTTTGTTTATAACAGGGATAATTTCCAGATTTTGTTCAATTGCAAGGTATACATTTGCCAGTGTTTGCGCTTCAACACCTTGAGTCGCATCAACAATTAAAAGTGCACCTTCACATGCCGCAAGTGATCTTGAAACTTCATAGGAAAAATCAACATGCCCGGGAGTATCAATCAAGTTCAAGATATAATCTTTACCGCTTTTGGATTTGTAATTCATTCGAGCGGCATTCAGCTTAATTGTAATACCGCGTTCGCGTTCAATATCCATTGAATCCAGAAGCTGATCCTGCATGTCGCGCTCTGCAACCGTGCCGGTATATTCCAGCAATCTGTCCGCCAATGTTGACTTGCCGTGGTCTATATGTGCAATTATACAAAAATTTCTTACGTTTTCCCTGTACTTCATATCTTCAATTATATAGGAAAAACAAAGAACTTCAATATTATTGCTTTATTTCTATGCTGAATTCGTCAATGTCTTCGTAAATCTGTGTGGTTTTTTCAACAATCGTATTGATAAGTGTCAGTGCATAATAAGGTTTTTCATCTTTTTGCATACAATTTTCCAATACATCTGCAGCACAGCTTTGCAGCTCATTGATTTCTCCGATTTTCAACAGCCATTCTTCAATTTTATTCTTCATAATAATTCCTCTTTTTTATTTTAACCTGTTTTTTATTTTTTGTCAAGTGGGCTGAATAATTAAATTTTAATATTACATTGTATGGTTAAATATAAGATTAGAATTAAGCATAAATCCATAATATTATATTGTCAAGTTAAATGTAAGAGTGAATGTCAGTCATGGATAGAAAACTTATAAGAAACGGTAACGGTTGGGCTTTAACACTGAATAAAACAATATTGAATCTTTTGAAGATTACACCTGAAACGGATTTGGTGGAATATACCATAGAAGGTGACAAACTTATTATCACGAAAAGCCCGAATAAAAGAGCGGATAAAAAATAAATTTGTTTATAACATTTGTTAAAACCTGCATTGTAAAAGTTTATTTTATGCTAGTATAAAACTATGTTAGAGTTATTTGTATCCGGAGCGGAGAAAAACAGCGGCAAAACATTTATCACGGCAGGACTTGCTGCGACTATGCAGAGTCTCGGATACTCTACATGTGTTTACAAACCGGTTCAGACGGGCGCGATTGAAAAGAGCGGGTTTATTCAGGCGCCGGATTTGGCTTTTGTTAAATTTATCGATCCTTATATAAAAACTTATTTTTCATATCTTTTGAAAAATGAAGCTATACCTTTGATTGCAGCGGAACTTGAACATACATATATTAATAAAGACGTAATTTTTCAGGATTTTGCAAGTATTAAGCGTGAATTTGAATGCACGCTAATTGACGGGACAATGGGGCTTGCTACACCTCTGGCGGATAAATTTTTAGAACAGGATCTGGTAAAAATGCTTGAGGTGCCTGTGCTGTTGGTAGTTTCTCCGAGTGAAAATTCCGTGAATAACACACTTGCAAATATTAATCAGGCTGTTGCATCAGGTGTGAAAATCCGCGGTGTTATTATAAACGACTGCCAGGAAGTTATTCATGACCTGAATATAAAATCAATGCCAAAATTAATTGAAAAATATACGGATACAAAGATTTTGGGTGTTATGCCCCATATTGAAAATTTGAAAAAAATTAACCCGAATGATTTGATATCAAATGTTTTGACGGGAATTGACATTGAAAGCGTTTTTGATGTCAAAATTGCAAAACTTGAGCTATAAAATTTCTTCTCCGAATTCAACAGAGGGTTTGTGTTCTTTTAAGATTTTGTCAATTTCATCACGTGCTTCAAGTTTTGAAGAGAGTTCTTTTTTTTCAAGATTATATTTTTTGCAGAGTTTTTCGTAATAATATAACTGTTTTTTTGTCGGGGATTCTTTTGACATTTTGACCTGACGCAAAAATTCGCGTTTTTTCTTTTCAAATTCTTTTTGTGCCTGAATTAAAGGCTTCTGTGATTTTTTATAATCATAATATTTTCTGCATTCTTTTAAATATTTTTCCGTATCTTTTAAAAACTGTTCATCGTCAAGCAGATTTTCCAAAAATTCAAAGCGGGAGTTGTTGATTTCAAGATAATATTTTTCATCCTCAATAAATTTTTGCATAATTTCATCAACAGATAATTCAGGTGATTTTTTCACTAATGCACGCAAAAAATTACACAGAGCAGCTTTTTGTGTTTTTGAAAAATCAAGATATATCTGCTTTTTAATCTCGTACATACAACTACCTTAAAAAAGTATAACGAAGTATAACTTTCAGAATTTCGCAAACCGGCGGATCATTCTGCCCCCGTGCGGTCCTCATAAAACCGTGCGCATATTCCTAACGCGTGAACAAATCTTTGACCGAAAATTTGTGTGTTAATTCAGACTTGCCAAATTTCAACAACTTTCTAACAATAGGATTTGTCTGGCGAGACAAACGAATTTGTTCAGAAACTTCATTACCTCTCGTCTCTTGAGAATTTGATATTACTCTTAAGTTTTGTTCGTTTCTCTCATCCATAACGTAATTATACCTCGTTATACTTTATTAAAGAAATTTGTTAAGATGAAATTGCTTTAAAAGTATATAAACTTTATATATTGTTACAATTGTGATTATTGATACATGTTATATTATTATTGTTTTGAAACAATAGCGGAGCCGTAGGCGGGAGCGTCGTTGAAAAACAATAATAATATAACAATCTATTGACTTTGGCTCAAAATACGTTATAATGTATGTATAGGGAAAAGCCCTAAAGGGTGTCATCCTTTAGAGCTTTCATAACTCCCTATGAATTCAGGATTAAAAGTTCCAGTATCTCCAGTGCTGGAACTTTTGTTTTGTACTTATAGATAAGAAAATCAATAAGTACAATTAAGCCCATCTTCATAGTTTCACCTCCTTTCCGCTTTAGTCCCATAACAAGTCTGTGTCGGCGGAGGTTTTGGAGTTCCCTGATATTATTATATAGTTATATATTAATTATGTCAACAAAAACAGGAAATATTATTAATAAATTAGGTTTTATGTTCTTGACTAAGTTGTAAATTATAGGATAATTAATTTATGAAAGACAATAAAGAATTTATTATTAAGCTTGGCAATAGAATAAAGACCTTAAGAACATCAAGGAAATTAACGCTTGAAGCTTTTTGTTATTTAAACGGTCTGGAGCCGTCAACGATTATGAGAATTGAAAAAGCGCAGACTACGGCTAAAATTACAACGTTGCTGAAAATTGCTCAAGGTTTTGATTTGACGCTTTTGGAGTTATTGGATTTTTAGTAATATTCAAAATAACTTATTTTAGTGTTATAAATAGATTATGACTATTCAGGAGATTGTAAAAATTTTGACCGATGCGGGGATTGAGCCTAATGAGGCGAATGTTGAGGTTAAAATGCTTATTGAGCATTTTGCCGGATTTGGCGTAAAAGATATTCTTATGGGTAAAAAGCTTGACCCTCAAAAGCTTGAACTTGTTAAAGAAAAGGCTGAACTGCGTGCCAGAACACGCCAGCCTGTTCAGCATATCATAGGGTTTGCGGATTTTATGGGGGAAAAATTTATTGTTAATAAAAATGTTTTAATCCCCCGTGATGAAACGGAAATTCTTGTCAGAAAAGCGGTTGAAATTATTAATGAAAATAATTTTCAAATAGCGCTTGATGTCGGAACAGGCACGGGCTGTATTGCATGTATGATTGCAAAACTTACCGGTTGTCAGGTAATCGGGCTTGATATATCCAATGAAGCTCTGAATACTGCGCTTGATAACGCATCAAGGTTGAATTTATTTAATAAGGCGATTTTTAGAAAGTCGGATATTTTTTCTAATGTAAAACCCGGTGAAAGCTTTGATATAATTGTTTCCAACCCGCCGTATATTCCGCCTTGCGAAAAAAATAATATCCAGCCGGAGGTTAAATTTGACCCGGAAATGGCACTTTTTACCGAAGATGCAAAAGGTCTGGAATTTTATGAAAAAATTACAAAAAATGCGCCTCAAATTTTGAATAAGGGCGGATATCTTTTGTTTGAACTTGGTATAGGACAGGCTGAAGATGTCCGAAAAATTATGGAATCTGCCGGATTTAGCCAGATAGAAATTATTAAAGACCTTGCAGATATTGACCGTGTAATTTGGGGCAGAATTTAAACACAATTTTCATAGTAGAATTTTCCGACGGCTTCTTTAGGTATTTCAAAACCTAAAACGTTTGTCTGGTTTATTGAACTTTCCGCGATTATTCTGCCGTTATGTTTTTCAATTATTTTATTAACAAGAAAAAGACCGATGCCTGTTCCTATTTTGTCATATTTTTCCGTGTAATATGTGTGAAATTGGAATTCTTTTCTCATTTTTTCAGGGTTTATATAACCGCTGTGGCTTTCAAATTTTACGGAAAAATTGTTGTTTTTTTCTTCTAAGTAAATTTTTATTATTGAGTTTTTAAATGCCGTATTAAGTGTATGAAATAAAATAGTCTGGATTACTTTTGTTAAACGTATTACATCACCTGAAATTATAGGGTTTTTAATTTCTGGTATAACTACTATTTTTATATTGTTTTCGGTTAAATATTTATTGGTCTTTTTAATAGTATTTTCAATTATTTGCATAATATTAAAATGAGAATAATTAAGTTCAAGTTCTTCTATGTCAAATTTGTATGTTGAAATTAATGTGGCGACCATTGTGTACATATAGTTGCAGGATTCAAGAGTCAAATTCAGCATTTCGGATTGTTCATAGTTTAATTTACCGAATTGACCGTTAATCATCATATCCAATACTCTTATTTGTGCTAAAATCGGCGTTTTTAAATCATGTGTCAAGATTTCTACAAAACTTTTTTTTAAATTTTCTAAATCTTTGTTATTAATTATTTCGGTGCAAAAATTAGCACAATTGCCTTGTGTATCTTTAAACATAAATCCGCCTTTCTGAAAGTATAATCATTTTATCCGACAGCATGGCAAAACTGTATTGCCCGATTGGATATAAATATTCACTTAGTTGAAAAATTTTTTATTTGGATATGTTATTATTAGTTTATGAAAATTTTTTATCTTGACATAAATGAATACTCCGTGGACATAGATTTTTTAAAAAGCTTTGGCGACAGAAAATTTCTTTCCGAGAAAAAGGAAATACAGCACTGTTACGGGAGATTTTTAGTCAAAACAGCAGCAAAAGAGTTTTTTATGCTTAATGACACTGAAATTGTAATTGTTAATAAAAAACCGCGATTTAAAAACAGTGAACTTCATTTTAGTATTTCACACTCAAATAATATTGTAATGGCGGCTTTTGATGAAAATCCGGTAGGCTTGGATATAGAATTTATGAAAGAAAGAAATTTTAAAGAAATTTTTGAAAGATATAATTATAAAGGTAAAAATATTTCTAAAGAATTGTTTTACAAGTTTTGGACGGAATATGAAGCGGATATCAAGCTTCAAGGTTCACCAAAAACAAAAATAACTTTTCCTTTTAAAGATAATTTTATGGTTACCGTTGCCGGAAATTTTGATGAAAATTATCAAATTTATGAATTTTCAAAGACAGGTTTTAACTGTGTCTAAAGTCTATTTTGTAATTAAATTTGTGTTTTTTGCAGTACTGTATAATATTATGTTTCATGAAAAACCAGTATTCTCTGTTTTTATCAATATAAATTTCTTTGTATTTTTCATAATATTCAGGGTAATTACTCTGGATAAAATTTAATATTGTTGTTTTGTAGGGCTGGCGCAGGTTAAGATTTTCAAACCAGTATTCGTCAACAAAGCCCTTGGCTTTTTCTATAATTTCTTCATAATCTGTTATATACGGGAATATCGGTGAGATGCAAAGTATTGTATAAATTCCTTCATCATGAAGCTTTTTAAGAGCTTGTAATCTTTTTTTGACAGGTGTTGTATTTTCGCAGCATTTAACGAATTTTTCATCAAGAGTATTAACGGACATTGATACTCTGGCTTTCATATTTTTTAGAATATCAATATCTCTTAAAACTAAATCTGATCTGGTACAAATTGTCAGATTGCAGCCTATTTCCTGTAGACGTTCAAGAATTGCACGTGTATTTTTGTATTCTTTTTCAATCGGATTATAAGGATCTGTAACAGTGCTCATCAAAATATTACGATCTTTGACTGTTCTTTTTGTTCTTACAACGCCATCCCAGCGTTTTACATCAATAAATTCTCCCCAGTTTTCACCCGTATGATTTGTAAATTGCTGCATAAAACATGCATAACAATATAAGCATCCGCTTGCACAACCGGTGTACGGGTTAATTACATAACTGTAACCCCTGAATGATGTTTTTGAAAAAATATTCCCTACCGGTATTTCTTTAATTTCTAACATAATATTATTATAGTTATATATGCTTTTTTTGTCTACTGGCAAATATTTAATTATTATTTAAACATAAATAACAATTTAGTCAAAGTATAGTTAATAAAAATTAATTTATAAGTTAATTTTTAAAACCGTCAGGATTATTTTTATGCCACTTCCATGCAGAAGCTATAATATCTTCCGGATTTACATAAACAGGTTTCCAACCCAATATTTTTTCTGCTTTTTCATTGGAAGCTATTAATTGTGCCGGATCACCGGCTCTTCTTGGACAAATTACGGCAGGAATCGGATGACCTGTGACTTGTCGTGCGGTTTCAATTATTTCTTTTACGCTGAAACCGACACCGTTTCCGAGATTAAATATATCACTTTTTTCTGTTTTTTTAAGATAATCAATTGCAAGAATATGTGCCTGCGCAAGATCTGTTACATGAATATAATCTCTTATGCAAGTTCCGTCTTTTGTTTCGTAATCATCGCCAAAAATTTTAATATTTTCTCTTTTATTATTCGGTACCTGTAATATAAGAGGTATAAGGTGTGTTTCCGGGGTATGGTCTTCACCGATTTTTCCGCTTTTGTGAGCACCTGCTGCGTTAAAATATCTTAATGAAACATATTTTATGTTATGTGCTTTAGAAACCCATTTAAACATTTTTTCCATTGAGAGTTTTGTTTCACCGTATGTATTTATGGGTTCTGTTTTATCTGTTTCTTTTATGGGAATATTTTCCGGTTCGCCGTAAGTTGCAGCTGTGGATGAAAAAATTATTTTGTCAATATTATTTTCAACCATAGATTTTAAAAGAACCATAGTGCCGTACAAATTGTTGTCATAATATTTTAAAGGGTCTGTCATACTTTCAGGTACAAGCGAGCTTGCAGCAAAGTGAATTACCGCATCAATTTTTTCTTTTTTAAAAACATTATCAAGGAATTCTTTATTCCGAATGTCGCCTTTGTAAAATTTTGCATCAGGATGGATTGCATCTATATGACCTGTCTGTAAATTATCAATGATAACGGTTTCCTGTCCCTGTTCTATTAATTCATAAACTGTATGTGAGCCAATATAGCCTGCTCCGCCTAAAACTAAAACTGCCATAAATTCCCCCTTTTTAAATCATTATATTATAAACAGTATTATTTGAAAACCTGCTTGAAAAAGTTAAAAAATACGTTATAATAAAAAGGTAAACACGTTTTCCGGAGTTAGAATGAAATATTTATGGTTATATGTTGTTGCAATTGTTGCATCATTAGGCGGCTTGTTGTCAGGGTTTGATACGGGAGTAATTTCAGGTGCTTTGCTTTATATAAATGAAACCTGGAATTTGTCTGATTACCTGCAGGGAATTCTTGTAAGTTCAGTATTAATCGGAGCTGTTATAGGCGCTGCAACAAACGGAATTTTGGCGGATATATTCGGTCGCAAAAAGATTATTATAGCGACTGCATTAATATTTATAACGGGTTCAATTCTTTGCGGTTTGGCTCCTAATATTTACGTTTTGATATTATCAAGAATTCTTGTGGGTTTGGCTGTCGGGATTGTTAATTTTGTTGTACCGTTGTATTTATCGGAAGTTTCGCCGAAACAGCTCAGGGGAACTCTTGTTTCACTTTATCAGTGGGCAATTACGGCAGGAATTTTATTTTCCTATGTAATTAATGCGGCTTTTGCACAGGCTGTATATAGCTGGCGCTGGATGCTTTTTGCAGGAGTTTTTCCGGGGCTAATTCTTTTAATCGGTATGATGTTTTTGAGTGATACTCCCCGTTGGCTTGTCAGCAAAAATCGAGATGATGAGGCTAAAAAAGTTTTTCAAAAAATTGAACCTGATATTGATGTTGACGAAGAAATAAGACAGATTAAAGAAACTTTAAAACCCGAAAAAGATACGGTTGATAAAAAATTCAGATTTAAAAAATGGATGATAATGCCGTTTATTGTGGGTATCGGTATTATGTTTGCGCAAATTTGTACAGGTATAAATACAATTATTTATTATGCGCCTACAATATTTAAAATTGCCGGATTTGATTCAAATCTTAATGCAATTTATGCAACGACGGGCATTGGTGTTGTTAACTTTTTAATGACGGTTGTCGCAATATTTTTTACGGACAGACTCGGAAGAAAACCTTTATTATATTTCGGTTTGACAGGGGTCATGCTAAGTTTGTTAGCTCTTGGATGTGCTTTTCAATTTGAACATGTTTTGGGCGCAAATTTAAAATGGGTTGCTGTCGGAAGTTTAGTTTCTTATATTGTATGTTTTGCGTTTAGTCTGGGACCTGTGGGCTGGGTTCTTGTATCAGAAGTATTTCCGCTTAAGATAAGAGGTTTGGCAATGAGTATTTGTACTGTTTCAAACTTTGCCTTTAATTTCTTTGTTGTCGGAAGTTTTCCGATTTTGATTAACAGGCTTGGCGGCGCAATAACTTTCTGGGGCTTTGCAGCCGTATCTTTCCTTTGCATATTGTTTGTATTCTTCTTTGTTCCGGAAACAAAAGGAATTTCTCTGGAGCAAATAGAATCCTACTGGCTCAAAGGTGTTAAACCGCGTGATTTTTAAAAGCTATTGAGCATTATAGAAAAATCTTTTAACCTTTTCGACAAAAGACATTTCACGATTGCCTTTTTTAACTGAAACCATGGTAAACGGTTCCGGCTGCGGTGCTCTGTGGTAGGTTATGTCTTTTGGTCCGAAAAGCATTACGTAAGATAATTTATACTTTTCCGGAATTTCAAGCTGTTTGCAAAGCTCCGGCATGAATCTCAAAACACCGTATGCAAGTCCGCACCAGCATGTTGCAACTCCTAAACTCTGTGCATAAAGTTCAAAGTAGCTTAATGCAATAATCGGGTCTACATCTTTGCACGGGGCATCAACAGGTGATGATACAACAACCATGTGCGGTGCACCGCGAAATATTACGTCATTTCCTTTTAAGATAGCATTTTTATACCTTGCAAATTTTTTTAATGCTCCGTTGATTCCGGGTTTTGATATTATTTCAATGAGTTTTTTGTTTGTGTATTCTCTGAAATCATTCATTACGTCAACATCATCAATGAAAGAAAAGTGTAACTTATGGTTATTTACCCCTGTCGGAACCCAGTTGAGCATATTTTTTAATTTTTCCATAACTTCAGGCGCTAAATTTTCGGATTTGTAGCGTCTGTAACTGCGTCTGTTTTTAATCAAATTAAGAATTTCATCAGGATTGTATTGTTGAACAGCATCAGATTCTTCGGGATTTTTACCGAAAATGGATAAAGCGCCCGTCGGACAAACTGTCAGACAATGCTGGCAGCCTATACATCTTTTTTCTCCGTTTTCTGCTGTTTTCGGAATATTATTTTCGTCAAATTCCAGTGCTTTTGATAAACAATCATTAATACATTGTCCGCAGTGAATACATTTGCTTTCATCAATTTTTAAATTCATACAAACTCCTTTTTTTTAAATTATAAAAGCTAAATGAATTTTATGCAAGATTAATTTTCTCTACGGCTTTTAATATTAACTTTCAGTGCAAAAGCATAAGGTATTAAGATAAATGCGAGAAGTGCAAAAAGTTCAAATACATCAACAAAAGCCATTAATCTTGACTGCTGTACGAGTTGTTTGTAGAAAAAGCCGTTTGCTTTGTGTTGCGCAAAAACACTTGATGCGGAGACCATAAAAGTATTAACCATAGCCGCAAACTTATGCTGGAAAACAAGGTTAAAGTTAGAAAGATGTCTTACAAGATAAACCTGATGCATTTGAGAATGTCTGGCAACAAGGGTAGATGACATGGAAATTACAAATGCTGTTGCAACACATTTGCATAAACTGTGTAAACTTGCTCCGTTGGATAATTCGGATTTCGGCAACGTTCCCAAAACAAGCGATGATACAGGAATAAACACAAGAATTACCCCGACACCCATAATAATATTAGGTATTGCAACATAAGTGAATGAAACCGATAAATTGAGGTTCATAAACATTATTGTCGAAAGACTTAAGAAGAAAAATCCCGATGCAATTAAAAATCTGTTGTCTATAACATTCATTAAAGGTCCTATAATAAGAAGCATTATAACGCAGGAAATTACACGCGGAGCAAGAGAAAAGCCGCTCAGCATTGCAGTATACCCCATCATGTTTTGTAAGAATTGCGGCAGCAAAAGAATTGTAACGTAAATAATAACGTTTACGGAGGACCCCAAAAGAGTTCCGATAAAGAAATTTTTATCTTTAAAGATTCTTAAATTTATTAAAGCATGTTTGCATTCAAGTTCCCATACAATGAAAAATGCCATTGCGCAGGCTGAAATTCCGGCAAGCCATGAAATCCATGCGCAGTCAAACCAGTTGTATTGCTGTCCCTTATCAAGCACAACCTGCATTGTTAAAAGCCAGACGACAAGCGATATCATGCCGGGGAAATCTATTTTTTCGATTTTTTTTCTTATTTCCAGCTCAGGAATATTGCAATGAACCAGAATTACCGAAATTATCCCTATCGGTATGTTAATATAATAAATCCACTGCCAGGCGGAATTATCTACAATAAACCCGCCGAATGACGGTCCTAAAATTGAAAAAACCATAACCGCAAGTCCGAATAATGACATTGCAAGTCCTCTTTTTTCAAAAGGAAAACTCTCAAGTAAAATCGCCTGTGAAATAGGCATCATAGGACCTCCGCCTATCCCTTGTATTAATCGTCCCAAAACCATAAAATTCAAATTCGGCGCAACCGCGCAAATTAATGAACCGACCGTAAAAATGGAGATAAAGACTTTTAAAAAGTTTTTGCGTCCCATAAAGTTTTCAAGCCAGCCGGTCATAAGAATAAGACAGGCGTTCGCAATCATATAGGAGGTGATAACCCAGTTGGCTTCATCAATAGTTGAGCCGAAATATCCTGCAATATGGGGGATTGCAACGTTTGTGGCAGATGTCGCAAGCATTGCAAATGCAGTCGGCACAAGAATTGAAATTGAGATGAGCCACAACGGGGCTTTTTGGGGTGTTTTTATTACTTCATCGGTCATTATTATTTAACTTTTACCTCCGGAACAACTGACATGCCGGGTACTATATTGTATTTTGAAATATCTTCGGTGAATACAATTTTAACAGGAACTCTTTGAACGATTTTAACGTAGCTGCCGACAGCGTTTTCAGGCGGGAAAAGACTTGCTTTTGCACCGCTTGCTCTTTGAATACTGTCAACTTTTCCCTGAAACTTTTTGCCTCTGTAAGTATCAACTTTAATTTCAACGGGTTGTCCGGGTTTCATATTTGCAAGTTGAGTTTCTTTAAAGTTTGCAACAACCCACATTTTTTCGGGAACAATTGCAAACATCGGCTGTGCAACTTGTACGTAATTTCCCTGTTCAACTGAGCGGTTTGTGATTAAGCCTTCTTCAGGAGCGTAAATTTTGGTATATGAAAGATTTAATTCATCCTGTTCAACTTCGGCTTCCAGTCTTTTTATGGAGGCGGAAATTTCATCATACATTGCTTTTGCCGCGTTGCTGCCTGATTGAGCCGAGGTTAATTTGTTCAGGCTTGAATCGTAATCCTGTTTGGAGGCAATGCCTTTTTCAAACATTTTTGAGTATCTTTCATAATCGTTTTGTGCAAATTCCAGGTCGGATAAACTTTTTGTAACCTGATTTTCCGTTCTTACGAGCGATGCTTTTGCTTCTTCAAGTTTTGCTTTTGCCTGTTGAAGTTTTACTTCATAATCTTTCGGGTCAATTTCCAAAAGTAAATCACCTTTTTTAACAAGCTGGTTATCGTCTATTAACAATTTTAAAACAGGTCCTTCAACTCTTGGGGCGATTGATACTATATGTCCTTCAACAAATGCGTCATCCGTTGATTGATAAAATATTGAATGTATTGTAAAATATATACCGAATATTAAAAATATTATTGCGGTTACGGAAGGTACAATTACTCTTTTTTTCATATATTCGGGGCGTGTATCAACGTTTTCTTCCATAGTATTTGTTCCGTGGTGATCTATATTTTCCATTTAATTTCTCCCATTAAATTTGTAGTTTAACTTTGTCTTTCATGTTATCAAGCATTTTTTCAAGAATTTGCAAGCATATTTCAAGTTCTTCTTTTGAAATTCCTTTAGTAATTGTTTTTCTTATATCCACAATTACGGGGTGAATAATTTCTCTTAAATTTCTGCCTTTTTCCGTTACGACTATTTTGTATATTTGTCTGCCGTTTGAACTGTTAACCCGTTTGACGAGTTCTTTTTCTTCAAGAATATTTATTATTCTGCTGACATTCGGTCTGTCTTTGTATGTAAGTTCGGAGATTTGTCTTTGATATAATTCTCCGTGTTCAACAAGCAGTGATAATATCAAATACTGTTCGGAGGTTATTTCAAATCCCTTTTCCGCAAATGTTTGCAGTGCAAGCCCGCGGGATAAAATTCCCGTTGCCACAAGCATTGCTCCAACTCTTTTTCTTAAGGGGTTATTTTTCATATTTTACTTTTTATTTTTTTATTATAAAATATTCTTGTGTTATAATCATAACACAAGAAAAAAATAATGGAAGAGGAATATGAAGAAATTTTTAATTATACTTTTAACCCTGACTATTGTTGTGCCTGCGGCATGTGCAAAACAGTCAAAAGCTGAAATTAAACATGAACAAAATAAAATACATTATCTTAATTTATCCTGGTGGGAAAAGTATCAGGATCCGATTTTAGTTAACAATTTAAAAAAACTTTACGAAGTTAACTACGATTTAAAAAATGCCGAATTAAAGGTTAAAGAAAATGAAAAACTTGTAAAAATTCAATTTGCGAACGAATTGCCAATGCTGACTTTTGACGGCTCATTGGGCAGACAGTTCAGATCATCAAACCAGCAGTTCGGAGATATGTTGATACCGAGTTTTGCCCAGTATAATTATCAATTACCGTTAACAATGACTTATGAAATTGATATTTGGGGAGCAAACAGACTTAAAACAAAAAGTATACAAGAACAGCTTGCAATCATAAAACAGGCGGAACGTGCAACATATATTGCACTAACATCTGATTTTACGGCTGATTATTTTAATCTTATAAAAACTGACAGATTTTTGCAGATTCAGGATGAGCTTGTAGCGTTGCAAAATGATATTGTGGAAAAGACTATAAGTAAATATGATGCCGGTTTGTGTACAATAAACGAAGTTTTGGCGGAACAAAAGCTTCTTACCCAAATGAAAGAAGAAAAGAATAATTTACTTGAAAAACAGGACGTTTTGGCAAGCGGTTTAAGGGTTTATCTTTCGATGAAAGAGGGCGAGCCTGAAAGAGCAAAGTATGATAATTTGCAATTATTGACGGGAATTCCGCTTGAATATGACACATCAGTTATTGAAAACAGACCTGATTATTTGCAGGAAGAGGCAAATATTAAACGAATGGGGTTTGATGTAAGAATTGCAAGGAAAGAATTATTGCCCAAATTCGTTATATTCGGTCAAATCGGTTTGAACGCATATCATCTGGATACTTTGTTTAACAGTTATTCGCAATTATTTAATGCGGGGATTTTGCCTTCATTTGATTTGTTTGCAGGCGGAAGAAAAATGGCGCTTTTAAAGTTGAGAAAATTTCAGTATGAAGAAGCCCTCAACAGTTATCAAAAAACCATACTTGAGGCTATAAAGGAAATCAATTTAGGGCTTATGTCATATAAAACCGCAATGAAAAATTATGATGAAACGACTGACAGATTAAAAATGCAGGACAAGATTTACCAGCTTATGGAGGACAAAAGACAAATCGGCGCTGCATCTGATGTAGAAGTTCTTTATAGTAAAGAAGCACATCTTTTGATGGAAAAAGAGGAAATATCAAATAAAATTAATTATTTGATATCTTCAATATCTCTTTATAAATCAGTCGGCGGAGTTGATTTGTATTCAATCAATACCACAGTTCAAAAAGAAGATATTTAACTGTAAAGAAAATATAAAAATTCGTCAGTAATTTAACAATTATATGATATTATATATTTGAAAGGAGCTATGTTATGTACAGTGTTTATACGGAAAAAAATCATTCAAGTCTTACAAAAACATTAATCGGTGAATTCAAAGATTACGATGAAGCAATGGATTGCGCTGAAAGTGCAGTTGAAGGCAAGCCGGAATTAAGATATATAGTTGAAGAAACGGATGGACACTTTAACAGTTACGGTGAATTGGTAACAACAATTGTAGCTGAAAGTTAATTTTAAGGGATAGTATGAAAAAGATTTTATTTTTAGTTATTGCGGTAATTTTTTCCGCAGGATATATTTTGGCAGCAGAAAATTCTGTTGATGAAAGCTCTGTGCCTGTAGAAAATACTATACAAGAAGTTGTTGTACCACAAGCAGATGCAGCTAATGAGGAAGTAATAGTTCGTGAACAGACTATTCAACAAAAAATAAATGATGTGGCTTTTAAAATTCTTAACGCAAATAAAATTGATAAAAGAATTATATTTGTATATGATAAAAAAGCTAAAAAATCATTGCTAAAATCTGCAGATGAGGTTACTAAAAGACAGGTCGTATTATATGAAAATGATATTAAGTTCATATCTAATGAGGATGAGCTTGCAGCATTTTTAGCACGTGGAATTTCAATGGCTTTAAAATCATTCGGAGGTGTTTGGAATGGCAGTTTAAATGCAGTTGAAGTAAAGGCTGCTCCTAAAATTTATGAAATATTTGCGGATAAAAGGGCTGTTGATTTTATGGTTAATGCGGGATATCATCCTGTAGGACTTATAACATATTTGAATAAAGCATTTCCTCAAAAAAGGTTTGATAGATTTTCAAATACGAATTTAACCTCTAAAAGGCTTGCCATAATTTATGAATATATTTATACAAAATATCCTTATTATCTTAAAAATAATAAATACTTTGAATCCGAAAGCTATCAAAATTTTTTGTTGAATTCGCAATATAACAGAAAATTGTTGGAAAATAAGATAAAAAACAAATCTCACGAGGAATTAAAATATGAGTAAATTCATCTTGGTTATGCTTTGTTTTTTAATCTGTATGCCTGCATGTGCTGCCATTCTTACGGATGAACTTGTTGAGTCGACATTATACGATACAAATAAGCCGGAGGCGCATACATCTTATAATTATCAAAGCACGGAAAGGCTTCCTGTGAGGTTGAGAATTGTTGAAAAAATTTCGTCTGAAAAAGATGTATATGAAGGACAGGAAGTTTCTTTCAAGGTGCAGACAAGTGTTTATTACAAAGGAAAACTTGTAATAGAAAAAGGTACAATTGTGCCTGCAAGAGTTGAAACTCTTGTCAAAAGCGGCATGAATGGTATACCTGCAGGTATTATTGTCGGGAATTTTAGTTTTGAAAATATTTCAAAGGGGCAAATTACTGATAGTTATGAAATTACAGGTCAGGACAGAAGTCTGTGGGTTTTTCCGTTGAAATGGGCTTTAACTTTTCTTCCGCCGACCGGATCTTTAACTAATTTTATAAAAGGCGGACATGCTAAATTAAAAGAAGATAAAACAATAGAAATTTATTATTACCCGAATTGGATATAATTATGGATGATATATTTGAACGACTTGTGAAGTCTGAATTCCGCAGCAGATTTAAGCTTAAAGATAGGGATAAATTGTATATCAAAGAAAAAGGTCTTGATACAATAAGGCGCCATGCTGAAGAGTTTATTGCAAAAAGAATTGCACCTGCCAATATCCTAAATGACGGAAAGCAAACTCCAATGAAGGGTCATCCTGTTTTTATAGCACAGCATGCAACAGCTTCCTGTTGCAGAAAATGTATTAATAAATGGCATAAAATTTCCTGCGGCAGAGAACTTTCCGCAAAAGAACAGGAGTATCTTGTGAATATTATTATGCAATGGATTGAACAACAAATGTAACAGAATTTCTACAGATTTTACAAAACCACTTTTTTTATAATAGAATTATATTAAGGGATACAAGATATATGAAAAAAATAATTTCTGCAAAAGAAGCTGCAAATATGATAAAAGACGGTTCTTCAATTATGGTCGGCGGATTTTTGAGCTGCGGCACACCCGACAAGATTATCGATGAGCTTGTAAAATTGAATGTATCAGATTTGACAATGATTTGTAATGACACATCAACACCCGGAAATGACAGAGGCAAACTCATAGAAAACAGACAGGTCAAAAAGGTTATAGCTTCTCATATCGGTACAAATCCCGAAACCGGACGCCAGATGCATGACGGCGAAATTGAGGTGGAACTTGTTCCTATGGGGACATTGATTGAAAAAATAAGAGCAAAAGGTACAGGGCTTGGAGGTGTTTTGACTCCTACAGGCGTCGGAACGATTATTGAAGAAGATAAACAAACTATGACCATTGACGGTAAAAAATATATCTTTGAAAAACCTTTGGGCGCTGATTTTGCATTAATTTACGGAACAAAAGTTGACAGATACGGTAATGTATCATTTGAAGGTACAACAAGGAATCATAATACTATAATGGCAACTGCTGCAGAAACCGTAATTGTTCAGGCAGACGAGCTTGTAGATTGTCTGGATCCCAATGAAGTTGTAATACCGGGGCTTTTTATAGATTATGTTGTTGCAGGTGAGGAGAATTAAATGGCAGTAGCGTTACAGGAATTATCAAAAGAAAAAATCCGCGAAATTATTGCAAAAAGAGCCGCAAAAGAATTTCAAAACGGTGACGTGGTTACTCTCGGTATAGGTTTGCCTACTGCTGTTGCCGATTATGTGCCGGAAGGAATTAACGTAACTTTTCAATCCGAAAACGGACTTTTGGGAGTAGGGAAAAGCCAGAAAGGCGATTTTATTGATAAAAAAATTATAAACGCAGGCGGCGGATATGTGGAAGCCAAAAAGGGCGCAAGTTTTTATGATTCACAGATGGCATTTACCATGATGCGGGGCGGACATATTGATGCGACTGTTCTCGGGGCTTTGCAGGTTGATGAGGAAGGAAGTCTTGCAAGCTGGCTTATCCCCGGCAAATTTGTTCCTGGTATGGGAGGCTCCATGGATCTTGTTGTCGGTGCAAAAAAGGTTATTGTGGCCATGGAACACACATCAAAAGGTCAGATAAAAATAGTCAAAAAATGTAATTTGCCTCTGACAGCATATCGGGAAGTCAATTTGATAATAACAGAGCGCTGCGTATTTCATGTTACACCGCAAGGACTTGTTATGACGGATATTAATCCGATGTTTTCCGTTGAGGATATTAAAGAGTCCGTCACGGCGGATTTTACCGTAAGTGATAACTTGCAGTATATGGAAATATAAATTTATATTAATTTTAATTGTTAAGAGATTTTATTCCTGCTAGAATTGTTTCAACGGGGTAAACTTATGTTCTATGCGGATTTACATATACATTCAAAATATTCTAGAGCCACTAGCAAAGACTGCGACCTTGAACACTTGGCTCTCTGGGCACAGAAAAAAGGTTTGAGTGTAATTTCAACGGGTGATTTTACGCATCCTGCGTGGTTTAAAGAGATTAACGAAAAATTAATTCCTGACGGATGCGGCGCTTACAGGTTAAAGCCCGAAATTGAAAAACAAATTTTTAAAAATTCGGAACCGGTCAGATTTATTTTGTCTGTTGAAATTTCCACAATTTATAAAAAAGGTGATAAAACCCGCAAAGTTCACCATGTTGTATTCACACCGGATATTGAAACTGCGCAGAATTTCAGACAGAAACTTGATGCCATAGGCAATATTAATTCAGACGGGCGTCCGATTTTCGGATTGGATTCAAGAAGTCTGCTTGAAACTGTTTTGGAATCAGGCGAAAATTCTTATATAATTCCGGCACATATTTGGACCCCGTGGTTTTCAGTTTTAGGGTCAAAATCGGGTTTTGATTCTATTGAAGAATGTTATGAAGATTTATCCGATCATATTTTTGCCGTTGAAACAGGACTTTCTTCCGATCCTGAAATGAATTGGAAAGTGTCAAAACTGGATAAATTCCGTCTTGTTTCAAATTCCGATGCGCATTCGCCCTCAAAACTCGCTCGTGAAGCAACTGTTTTTGATACAAACCCTGATTATTTCAGCATTATGAAAGCTTTAAAAACAGGTGATGGCTATGTCGGAACAGTTGAATTTTTCCCGGAAGAAGGCAAATACCACGAGGACGGACACAGAAAATGTAATATCTGTCTTACACCCGATGAAACAAAAAAAGTCAACGGGATTTGTCCGGTTTGCGGAAAGCCTTTGACCATCGGGGTTTTAAACAGGGTAAATGAACTTGCTGACAGAGCCTTTGACAGTGATTTTATCCCTGAAACAGGCGGAAAAGTTTATAGTCTTGTTCCTTTGCCGGAAATTGTTTCCGAGATTATGCAGGTCGGACCGTCAAGCAAATCAGTTGTTAATGAATACGAAAGATTAATTCATAAATTCGGGTCGGAGCTTTCAATTTTGAGAAATGTTCCCGTTGATGAGCTTTCAAAAGATTTTCCCATGCTCGGTGAGGCAATTTCAAGGCTTCGTGCGGGAAAAGTTATAAAACATGCAGGCTATGACGGTGAATACGGTGTTATCAGACTTTTTGACGACAGTGAAATCGTGAAAAAAAATTGTATAAATCTCAAACTTGATATTGATATTCCGCAAACAGTTGTAAAAGAGCCTGAAAAAACCATAATTCAAGAAAAAATTTCAGTTCAAAACACGGTTGAAGAGAAAATTTCTCATCAAAATTCTTCGGGTTTGGATGAATATCAAAAAGCCGCTGTCGAAAGTAATTCTCATCAATTGTTAATAACAGCAGGCCCGGGTTCCGGCAAAACAACCGTACTCACCCGTCGTATCGCATATTTAATTAATCTGAATAAAGTTTATGCTGAGAATTGCCTTGCCATAACATTTACACGGCGTGCAGCTCAGGAAATGCGCGGCAGGTTGAAAATTCTTCTGGCGGAAAAATCTTCCTCCGTTAATATTCATACATTTCATTCTTTGTGTTTGTCAATTTTAAAAGAAAATTATGAAAAAGCCGGATTGGACAAGAATTTTGGAGTTATAAGCGAGCAGGAAAAGGCTTTGTATGATGTAGTTCCTGAAAATTTGATTGAATTTGATGATTTAATAACTTTTACTGTAAAACTGTTTGAGAATTATCCTGAAATCAGAGAATTTTATCAGGAAAAATTCAAAATGGTTTTTGTTGATGAATATCAGGATATTGACGAAAACCAGTATAAATTAATTAAATTACTTGTGCCTGAAAACGGGAATATTTGTGTTATAGGCGATTCCAATCAGGCGATTTACGGGTTTAGGGGCGGCAGTGCAAAATTCTTTGATAATTTTAAAAATGACTACAAAGATGTTGAAATTGTTTATCTTAAAAATAATTACCGTTCAAATGAGGGGATTGTAAACGCTTCAAATCAGATTATCAGCTCTTATGATATTATTTCGCGCTATGACAGACCGCAGGAAAAAATTACAATCCATACGGCGCCTACAGACAGGGCAGAGGCGGAATTTATCGTAAGCAGTATTGAAAATTTAATCGGCGGTCACAGTTTCTTTTCAATAGATTCATCAAGGTCATCAGGTGATAAGGATGATTTGTCGTTTTCTGATTTTGCGATTTTATACAGAACTTCATCACAGCTAAAGCCGATATTGGAAGCCCTTGAAAGATCCGGCATGCCGTTTGTGAAGCTTTCGGATGATATGCTTTGTGATAAAAAATCCGTCAGAGATTTGTTAAAAGGGTTAAAAGATGATATTCCCGTTGCTGAGCAATTGGAAGGCGCATCAGGTGAAATTGAAGATTATATTTTGAATTATTTGAAAAATATTGCCTTGAATTGTAGTTCTAAAGCGGAATTTATACATGAGGTATCGTTGTTAAGAGAATCCGACACCCTTGACAGCCGTGCGGACAGAATTTCTTTAATGACGCTGCATGCTTCAAAGGGGTTGGAATTCAGATGTGTGTTTATTGCAGGGCTTGAAAACGGGATTATTCCGTTATATAAAGCGCAGACACAAGATGAACTTGAAGAAGAAAGACGTTTGCTTTATGTCGGTATGACAAGGGCAAAAGACAGATTGTTTTTGTGCCGTGCTCTAAAAAGACTGCAATACGGGACATTCAAAAACCTTCCTGTATCTCCGTTTTTGGCAAAAATCGAGGAAGATTTGCTTAATTTTTCAAAATTTGAACAAAAAGAAAAAGATAATTCCAAACAGTTGAGTTTGTTCTAAAATATATAACTATTTTTCATTTCCGAAATACCATTGGCGTCTCGGTACGGAATAATCTAGGGGTGTTATTATCTTATTATATTTTCGTGCAATTTCTTTTAATATCATTCGGTAAGCTCCTGCAATAGTTGCGGTGTTTATATAGGGATGACCATAATGGTGTTTAACTTCTTTAATAATTATTGGAGCAAATTCTTTTAAAAGATTATTTATCTCATCTGTGTTATTTATTCCAAGATTTCCTAATTCAGAAAAGAAACTTTTATGATAAATAAATTCATATTCTTTTAGACCTAATAAGTCCCAAAAAGTGTCATAAAAAGGAACGCTATAAGCTCTTAACCAATCCCACATAATTTCAGGATCCGTTACATTTGGATTGTCTATATGACAACGTTTACAGAGCAAAATTAAATTTGAAGGTTCGTCTTTTCCGCCAGATGATGCGGGGATTATGTGACATTTTTCTAATTTTGTTCTGCAGCCGCAGCGCCAGCATCTTTCATGTGCTTCAGATGCATCTACACTTAATCCGCATTCATCCACTCTGGAAAACCAATAATTAACAATATCTTCGATTGTAGTTCTGATAGAACTTCTCTGCAAATATTTACCCCTTTTATAAATGATATTTTTATTATAATAAATGGAAAGTTTTATAATTTATATACGTTATTTTAAATGTTTACATTTGTTATATAAAGTTTTAACAATCATATAGCTATTTGTATAAAGGATTTTCCAAATAAAAAGGATGATAACTTTAAGTTATCATCCTTTTTATTTGGAGGTTAGGAGATTCGAACTCCTGACCCCCTGCGTGCAAAGCAGGTGCTCTACCAGCTGAGCTAAACCCCCGATTATATTGTTAATTTTTTAACAATCAATCTTTTGGTGAAAGCAAAAAATTGTACTTTTTGGGTTCTGTGGGTAATGTATACAACTTTTTGCTTGTGATATTTATTTGTCACATTTTTTATTTTACATGAAGAATTTTTTTTGTAAAGTAGTTTCTTTATAAATTTTCTTCAAATTTTTTTAAAAAATTTTCAAGTTTTGGCTTATTATTTAAGTACCACCAGCCTATTAATGCTTCAAAAGCCGTTGCCTGACGGTATTCGGATTGATTTGAACGTCTTGCAGCGGGTACAGGCAAATTCCTTGCGCGTCTTGCAATATCAAATTCTTCTCCGGTTAATTCATTTTCTATTGTATTCAACAATTCCGCCTGATAGGATGCCTTTACTTTTGCTGTTGTTAATTTATGCAGCATTTCGGCTTTTGGTGTTTGGTATATTGTGTGTTCCCTAATAAATAATTCCCAAACCGCGTCGCCCAAATATGCGTAATGTCTTAAGTTTATTTCTGCCATATTTTTATTTTACTATAAAAATCAGTTGTATTATTTGTTTTGTTATGGGATAATAATTTTACAGGAGAATTTATGAAAAAGGCGGTCTTGTCACTTATAGCTTTCATTTTATTAACATCGACTTATGCATTTGGTGAATGTACCTGCAAGCCTGTTTGTAAATGTTCCCCCGAATGCAGCTGTGATTGTAAAACTAAATTGCAAAATGCGGAATATTCTAATTATAAGCCGCGTTCTATTTTTGCGGATGATTTGAAATTTAACCGGAATTTTGCCGATCAGGTTAAAAAGGAACGTGCGGCTGTTTCTAATGCGCTTGGTTTAACCGAAGAACAGGCAAAATGCAGAGTTGAAATGACACGAAAAAATACAGTGATTTTGGAAGAAAAATTTCGTATACTTTATGATGAAAATTATAAATTAAAAATGCTTAAAGCCGAAAACGCCGCAAAAGATGCTATTAAGGCTCAAGAAGATAAAGTAAATTGTATTAAAAGAGAAATTAAGAGTATTGTAGAAGAAGAAAATAAAGAGTTTAATAAAATTCTTGACCGTCAGCAGCGTGCTAAATTAAGAATGATTCAAAAGCTTCAACGCAAAGCAATGAAGGAAAGCGCTAAGCAAAAAAATTATTACAAATCTAATCCTAAAATGCGACCGTTTGCAATGCCCGAAAAACAAAATTGCGATTGTGTTACAGGTGAATTGGAATAGAATACTTAATTACATAAAAAAGCGGCATTGCCGCTTTTTATTTTTCCCCTATTTCCATAATTTTTTTATTTTATCAATTATTTCTTTTATCCATTTAGTCAAGTCAAAATCTTCATCTTCCGGAAGTTCAAGTTTTCCGCTCATTGTGAAGGTATCGATTTCAGGCTTTGAAGCGAAAATGTTGATTTCTTCATGTTTTTCTTCGTGTTCTTTCCGCCCTTGACTCATATAGCCAAGGTTCCCTGCGCCGCCGTCGTTTTGCATATTCGCTGCGGCTTTGATTACCGGTTTTGAACTCAAAACGTTTACATCGAAACTCATTCTTCCGTCCCCTTGGTTTTTCCCTTATATATATAAAGTATTTTTCATGAAGAAATGTTACAATTTTGGCCGGATTGTAACAAAAAATTTACAATACGTTTCAAGCTTCAAATTTAAAAACAACCTGGGTTTTGAACCCGATTTCAAACAAATCTTTTTTACGGATGGCATAAGTTATGTCAGGCCGGTAATCAATATTGTTCGGGGTTAAGTAAAATTCCGTTATATTATTTTCGCTGTCATAATTGACGCGTACTTTTTTGATTAAATTTACGTGAGCTCTGTCAAGTCCGTCAGCTATTTTCAAAATTCCGGCAAGGCGTTTGACTGTTTTTCGGTCTTTTTTATCAAGGGTACAGTATATTTCGTGTTCTTTTTTGTCAGGAAGTCCGCCTCTGTGATATCTGCAGATGCATGAAATTATATGTTTTTCTTTTTCGGAATAATTTTCAAGTCCGTAATCAAGAACCATTTTTTGGCTGTGTTTGTGGTGGCTTTTGGAATCTATATAATAACCTATATCATGTAAAAGAGCAGCTTCTTCCAGATATTTGCGTTGTTTATTTGAAAGTTCTTTTAATGTGTCATTCACACCGTCAAAAATCATCATAGACAATCTTCTTACCTCTTGCGGGTGAGAGGAGTTGTTTGAGAACTTTTCCAGCATTTGTTCCGTTGTAAGTTTCATATATTTTAAGTTTAGCAAAAAAATATCTGTGCCGCAATTTTTATGGTATAATTTTCCTTGATATGGAAGAAAGACGCGAAAAACCTTTGGGAGAGAATTTTGATTTTCCGCCGTCGGTATTGGATGAAATTCAAAAAAATATTGAAGAAATAATTTTGAATTTTGATATACCTGATGCGAATAAGTTTGACGTTATTAAGAAAATTAATTTTATGTATTCTCAAACCCGTTATATGTCTGTTACGGATCCTTTGACAGGGTTATACAATCGTCGTCACTTTGAGGAATGTCTGGAGCGTGAATTTTTGCGTGCAAAAAGGTACAAGAGTGATTTGAGTTTTGCAATTATTGATATTGACTTTTTTAAAAATGTTAATGACACATACGGTCACAGTGCGGGTGATTATGTGTTGAAAGAGGTAGCGTATTATATTTTACAGACATTTAGGAAAACCGATATGGTATTCAGATACGGCGGGGAAGAATTCGCGGTAATAATTACGGAAACTCCGCTTGAAAAAGCCGTTATTCCGCTTGAAAGACTCAGAAAGACAATTGAAGATTATGTTTTCAGATACAACGGGAATCAAATTGATGTGACAATAAGTATCGGAGTTTGTGAAGCTGACGATAATACCGATACTGTCCATAAGTTATTTGAAAACGCTGATAAAGCGCTTTATAAAGCCAAAGAAAACGGGCGCAATCAAATTATGCATCTTTAAACATATTTTGGAATTTTACGCATGCGGCAAGAGCATGTTGAACTGTATCCATTTTTACTATAGAGGCTGTTTTCGGCACTCCAACTTCTTTCCAGTCGGCAGAGTTTGGGAATCCGCCTTTCAACGGTCCTTTTTGAATTTGTGCCAATCTTAAAAATTTTATGCCTGTGTCAATGGATTTCATAATCCGTATTTTTAAAATATCATCGTCAACACAATTGTATGTGGCAATCAAGCCTTCCACAATACATGCGATGTTCAGGGGTTTAATATTATCTATCAAAGCGCCATAGTAGCGTTCTTCTTTGTTTACAATTTGTTTCGGGATTACCTGTTCGACCATTTTTATCAAATGAAGTGTCAAAAGATTTTTTTCTTCATCTGTCAGGTTATTATCCGGAGTATTGAAAAGTTTTTCCGTTGCAAGCATTGCAGTGTAATCGAATTGAACTTCTTTGCGGCGATTGCGTAAGTTTGCAAGAAATATTAATCCTTTTTTTGCGCCCTCAAGCCATTTTTTCTTAGGATTAAATTCGTATAAATATAAAAGCCCCAAAGGCGCATCGCCTGTGTAATTCAAGTTGAAGCTGTCACCGATACCGCCGTTTTCAATGTCATAAAAATTGTAAAATTGACCTGTTTTCAATTGCATAAAGAGCAAAAATTGTCCCATGCCTTCAAAGATTTCATCCGGAATAATTTTTTCCGGTCTTAAATCCGAAAAAGCTACAAGTGCCATTGCGGTTGCGGAAAGTTTTGCTTTTTCGCATTTCAAATTTTCTTCATCCGGTTTGGAAATTACGGCATAACGACCGAAAGCGAGTGGCTTCACATATTCATCAACAAAATATTTTGCGGATTCTCTGCGTCTTTCAGCCAGACCTTTTATGTTTAATTCTTTTTCGCAAAGGTATAATGAATAAAGCATTCTGGCATGGTTTGTTGTGTTGTAAACATTTTTGTTTACATTGTATTTATCTCTGATATTTCGTATATAAATAAACCTGCCGTTATCCATCATATTTTCATTTACGTATGACAGGGCATAAATTATGGAATTATGGATTTTCGTAAGATTTCTTTGTGAAGCCGTAAATTTGTTGGCATCACGTGATATTATCCATGCAAAGATTGCTCCGCCTATTACAACCGCGCCAAGATATATATATTGTAAAGAAATTCCTTCCATACCGCAATTGTAGCAGACGGTTATATAAAAATCAATTTTTTAAGCTCTCGACAATTTTATGCAAGCCTGTTGCATGTTATGATTTGACAAAAACATTTTGCCATCTGTAAGGGTTATACTTTTCCGTGCGTCATAACCTTCAAGTGTTTGATCGTCTTTTAAGTAAACAGCTGCAAGATTTATGACAACTGCAATATTCTTGAATGTAAAAAAGTTGTGCAATAAAAAAGAGCCCGAAGGGCTCTTTTAAGCTGTTTTTTTGTGTTTTGCTTTTTCTTCTGTGACCTTTTGTTGGACTTTTTCCTTAATTTCACCGGCCTTTTCTTTTATATCTTCTTTGGCAAGATGTGCTTTTACTTTAGCTTCATCAACACCGCGTTTTAGGTCTTCTTTAACTTCATGGGCTTTTTCCTTGACTTTGTTCGCGGTATCATCCATTTTTTCTTTTATGGTTTTTTTATTGTCTTCATGCATAATAATCTCCTTTCTAAGTCATTATAAGCTTTTTTCTGTGTTAATTGATTATCGGAAAGTATAATCTTTATGTTATACTAATTGAGGAGAATTTATATGAAAGCTTTAATTTGCCATAAAAATGGTTCAATCGAATTAGTTGAAAAAGAAATTCCTAAAATACAAAATGACAGGGATGTAATTGTAAAAGTCACTTTGTCATCAATTTGTACAAGTGATTTGCACATAATGCGGGGTGTGGTGCCGAGAGCCGTGCCGGAAACAGTTTTGGGACATGAATTTGTGGGAGAAGTTGTTGAGGTCGGCCCGGCTGTCAAAAATTTAAAAAAAGGTGACAGAGTTGCCGCGAATTGTGAAACTTTTTGCGGGGAATGTTTTTTCTGCCGGCATGGATTTATAAATAACTGTGAAAAAGGCGGCTGGGAACTCGGGTGCAGAATTGACGGTTGTCAGGCTGAATTTGTCAGAGTTCCGTTTGCGGATACCGGTTTGACAAAAATTCCTGAAAATGTAAGTTACGAAAGCGCACTTTTTGTCGGTGATATTTTATCAAGCGGTTATTTTGGCGCTGAGATGTGTGAGGTTAAAAAAGGTGATATAATTGCGGTAATCGGCGCAGGACCTGTCGGGCTTTGTGCTATGATGTGCGCGAAATATCTGGGTGCCGGAAAAATTATTGCGATTGATATTGACGCTTCAAGACTTGAGATTGCTAAAAATCAAAAACTGGCGGATTTTGTATTTAATCCTTTGGATTGTGATATAGAAAAAGAAGTTAAAAACTTGACCGAAAACCGTGGAGCTGACGGGGTTATTGAATGTGCCGGAGCAAAAGACACATTTGAGATGAGCTGGAAAATCGCGCGCCCTAACGCAATTGTTGGTGTTGTTGCAATGTATGAGGAAAATCAAATTTTGCCTTTGCCTCAAATGTACGGTAAAAATTTGACTTTTAAAACGGGCGGGGTAGATGCTGTCCATTGTGCTAAACTTTTGGAAATGATATCAAATGGTTTGATTTCTACTGATTTTCTTATTACTCATAAAGTTTCTCTCGAAAATATCAAATCAGGATATGAAATATTTGAAAATAAACAAAATTATTGTCTTAAAGTGGCAGTTGTATCATAAGGAGATTTTGTTTGTTTGGAACGGTAACGGCACTTATTTTAAGAATTTTTTCTAATCCGTTTTCAAATGTTTTACAAAAACATTTGACCATAAATGGTTGCAAGCCTTTGAGTGTGAACTTTTTTACATATTTAGGTTTAAGCATTTTTTGTTTATTATTTTTTAATAATAATGAGATTACAGAAATTACCGCAGAGGCATATAAATATGCTATACTGGGCGGAGTATTCGGTGCAGCGGGCAACGGTTTTTTGGTTTCTGCTCTTGAAAAGGGTGACTTATCGATTTTGGGTCCGATAAATTCCTATAAATCAATTGTCGCTTTGCTTTTTGGGATAATATTTTTGGGTGAAATCCCGACTTTTGCGGGAGCTGCCGGTATAGTTTTAATAATTTACGGCAGTTATTTTATTTTTAGTACGCAAAAGGAAGGCTTTACTTTTCATCTGTTAAAAAGGCGCGATATTCAATATAGGATTTTAGCGCTCATTTTTACGGCGATTGAGGCGGTTTTTATTAAAAGTGTTATTGTTAATTCAAATATTTTAACGGCATTTGTTTTTTGGTGCTGGTTTGGAGCTTTATTTTCGTTTATTCCGGTTATTATCAGGCATCAGCCTATAGTACCGTCTTGTAAAGATTTAAAAGAACTTTTTTTGCTTTTGTTTACAACGGGTATAATGCAATGGAGTACCAATTATGTTTTTAGTACAATGAATGTCAGTTATGCTCTTGCATTATTTCAATTATCAATTATTTTAAGTGTTGTTTTCGGGTGGAAAATTTTTAATGAAAAAGATTTAAAAATTAAGCTTTTAGGCTCCTTTATCATGGTTATTGGTTCTGCAATTATAATTTTATTCAATTGATAGTTACGTAATATTTCGTAATAAAATTTTTATTTTAGTAAATTTTTCCAATAAAAAATTTTTAAACAAAATATGGGGATAATTTTTTAGGAGGAAATATTATGGTTGAAAAAATTTCGGCAGAAAATGCTTACATTAGTTATATGATGGATAAATTACCCGACAATACAAAAAAGGGTAAAGAATATACTATTCAGCGCGGCGATAGTTTATGGAATCTCGCAAAAAAAGAGTTAAATAAATCAAAACCAGCAACTAATGCTGAAATTAGTAAATATATGCTTTTAATTGCTAAATTAAACGGCATGGAAACCATTGAGGAAATGAATAATATTAAAGCTGAGGAAGTTATTTATCTGCCGGATACTGATGAAATATCCGCAAGAACCTTGATAAATTCTAAAGACGCGCCAAAAACTGCGGCGGAACAAAGTTTCCAAGAGGTTATGAATATTGTACTTAATGATAAATCAATTATTGTTAAAGAGGTATTTCCTCCTCTTAAAAATAAAATGTATCATGTTTTTACAACAAAAGCAGACAGCTCCAGAGATTTTTCAACTGCATCGCCTGTGATGTCGTTTAGTATCAAACGGGACGGAAAAGTTGATAATATAGCTTTTGATGATGTTAATGCAGATAGAAACAGGTATGGTTATGATTATAATTTGACCAGAGACGGAAAAATAGCAACGCATGATTATAAAAATGAACCAAGAGGTTCAATAAGCAGTGAAGATTTTCAAAAATTGGAAGGAAAATTAAAAGATTTGGCAGCCCATTGTATGACTTATTCCTTCTAGTATAATTCCGCTCAGGATACTTATTAAAAGTAAAAGCAAGATGATATAAACAGAATCTTTCAGGCTTGAATTTCTTCTTAAAAGAACTAAAAGTCCGAGTCCGGCGTTGGAACATAATCCTGCAATCGCAGCACCAAAGGTTATTGAGCCTTTGATAAGCATCATTGTTAGGGCAATTGATACTGCACAATTCGGTATCAATCCTATAACAGATGTTATAACAGGCTGCAAAAATTTATGTGCCAAATCCGGATTATTTAAAAAGTTTACTATAATCGCGTCTTTGATGAAGAAGTTCAAAATAAGCGTTATAATTAAAATAAACGCAAATACATTAAGTGTATGCATAACAGGATGAAGCCACAGATTAATTTTATTATCCGTTAAAATATCGTGTTTACAGCAGCCCTCTTCCGGAATTTCAATTTCAGCATTTTTATCAATAACTGATTTGAAAAATAAATCTGTCAGGTATCCTGCAATTATTGCAATAACAAGTTTTACGCCTATGACGGGTAAAACCAGATGAATTTTTTCCGGATATGATAACAAAACCGGTAAAGCTTCATCGGATGTTGCAAGATAAATTGCGATTAATGTTCCGCGGGTTATGAGTTTATTTGTATAAAGCGAGCTTGCTATTATTGAAAATCCGCATTGCGGAATTATTGCAGCTAAACTTCCTATTAAAGGTCCGGTTTTTCCGGAATTTTTCATAAAATTATTAATTTTATCCGCATAATAGTATTCAAAAAGTTCTATAAACACAAAAACTATAAACAAAAACGGCAGTGTATGAATGCTGTCAATCAAGGCATCACATACCCAGTCAGGAAATCCCGTACTTTCAATAAGTCTGTCAATTCCGCCGAATAAAAAATCGTTGAGCCCGAGAATTTTGTGTAAAAAATTTGTTATCATACGTAATCATTTTAGTACGAAATGCATGTGTTTTCAAATTTTTTAAAAATAATAATATAAACACATCGGCAATAGAATTTTGGAACCGGCTGATTAATCCTGTAAATATGAAAAAAATAATTGCAATGCTATTAATTTTATCTTTAGCTTCTCCGGTTTTTTCCGAGGAGATTATAGGTTATGAACACATGTTTTGCGAAAAAGGTGCTTTGACGGATAATGTCGCCATTACGGATTTACATAACATAATTTGTAAAGGCAATGCTTTTAAAGTTGCATTTAATTGCGACTTTAAATCAGAATGTTCAAAAGCGGGCGACAGAGTGAATTTTGATGTTCCCGGTGCAATATATACAAGAGAAGGAACCCTTTTAATTCCGGCGTGTTCAAAAGTTGTCGGGACGATTATAAGAATAGAAAAACAGAGAGTTCCGAATAAAAATGCACGGGTTTATATAAATTTTGAATGTTTAATTTTGCCTGATGGCACGGCAGTTCAGATGTCCGCAAAACCTTTAACAAAAGACGGTGCATTAAAAGAAGACGGCTGGCATACGGCAGGGAAATTGCTTGCATATACTTTAGGGCTTGGTATTGTCGGTGCAGGTGCAGGTACGGGTTTTGCATTTATTCCAAATCCCGCAAAGCTCGGAGTGGGTTATGCAATCGGTATTCCGGTCGGCACAACCGTTGGTTTGATAACGGGTTTGATTACACCCGGTTTGAAATATCACGCAAAAGCGGGCGAAAATATAGTTTTGATTCTTTGCGAGGACTTATGTCTTTCAAAACAACCCGATTGCAGCTGTAATCAACAATAAAAAAGGCTCAATTTAGAGCCCTTTTTATTAGATTTTAATTAAAAAGAATTTGCTGTCTTTATTTGCTACGACTTTGTGTTCTTTGTCTTTTTTGAACATAAGAATTTGACCTTTGTCGACTTCAAATTTCTCCGCATCAAAGTGAAGTTCAATTTCTCCCTCCAGAACATACACTGCAGCGTCGCAAATTGATGTATGTGTGTCAATAATTTCGCCTTTTTTAAGCGCAATAACAGCAAGAGTGCTGTCATTGTCTGCCATTAATACATTTTTTTCGAAATTGCCGTTGTCAAATCCGACAAGATCTTTTGCTTTGAGAACATTAAAAAACATTGTTACCTCCTTTAAATACTTGTTTTATTGTTTTAGAAGCGAGCAAAAATGCTGCTTTTACAGGTTCCGTATGAGCAATTGCATTAAGAACCATAAAATCGTGTATTGTACCGTTAATCCTTATATTTGCCGTTTTTACTCCTGACAGGTCAAGTTTTGCGGCATAAGCTTCACCTTCATCTCTCAGAACATCGTTTTCTGCCGTAATAATTAATGCGGGCGGAAGATTTTTCAATTCATCTCCGGTTGCATTAATCGGTGATATAAAAGGATGTTTGCGTTTTTCTCTGTCCGGTTCGTAAGCTTGCCAGAACCATTCCATTGCTTTTCCGGTAAGCCATGGACCGTCGGAAAAATTTTTATAAGATTCAGTGTTCATTTCGGAATTTGTGACAGGGTAGAATAACAGCTGAAAGAGGATTTTGGGTCCTTTTTCTATTGACGACCTGAGTGCCGTGACTGTTGCCATATTCCCTCCGACGCTGTCTCCTGCAATGACGATTTTTTCAGGGTCGATTTTGAAATCTTTCGGTTTATCACAAATGTATTCAAGGGTTTCGTAAATTTCATTGAGGGCTTTCGGGTATTTTGCCTCGGGTGAGCGTGAATATTCCGGAAAAATTACTGCGGAATTTGTATGAACGGCAAATTGTCTTAAAAATCTGTCCCAGGAATTTTTACTCCCCAAAATCCAGCCCCCGCCGTGGATGTACAAAATCGCAGGAAGTTTTTTATTAGTTTTTTCAGGCTTAAAAATCCTGATTGGTATTTCGTAATTTTGGGTTTTAATTAAGGTGTCTTCAACGTAAGCGTCAATTGGATTGTAACTTTGCTGTTGTAGATTTTCCAAAAATTGTCTTGCGTCATCGGGCGTCATTTCATAAAGGGGTTTTCCGCCTCGGGACGTCAGATTATCAATGAATTTTTGGGTGGCTTCTGTGAGGTTTTGCACTATATTGCCTCCTTTTTTATAAAGGATAATTGAGTTTTGAGGTTTTTACATTCCCTGAAAGGTGAATTATGTGGCATGCGGAAAAAATTCTCTTGCGTCAAAAATATTTTATGCTAAGATAAAAATACAGCAGAAGAAATTAAGCCCTGGTAGCTCAGCTGGATAGAGCAACCGCCTTCTAAGCGGTAGGTCATGCGTTCGAATCGCATCCAGGGTATTTTAAAGGAAGCATAGGCTTCCTTTTTTAGTGCTTATCCCTGAGCGATTCGACCGCAGTTGTCTTCAACAACCTCCATACAAAACCTGACATTTAGTCAGCTTTTGTACGGAGTCCTTGTTCGAATCGCATCCAAGGTAAATAAAATGGACGGGTTTATCTCGTCCTTTTTATTTACATTGAATAGCGATGAGAGCGTCCTTTGCGTTTGAGCGGATTTCCGTACGGACGACACGAGCGAAACCGAGTTAGTCCGGATAGCGAGGATATTGAGCCTGCTAAGCCGTCAGGCTTAAAGGCGAAACTATTCGAGCGTGGAGGAAATCCAAGACAGCGGGAGCGAGCTGAGGGCGGAGGAGCTTTCTTTGGAAGAAGCGCAGCTTCTGAAAAGAAAGTCCGCAGACCCGTTAAACGCGAGCGACCAAGACAGTCGCATCCAGGGTAACTGAAACCTAAAAGAAATATTTCATATCTACATTGAAGAATTCTGCAAATTTGTATAAAGTTTTTATATTAATAGGATATTTTCCGTTTTCAAGATTTGATAAGTGGTCACGAGAAATTTTAATTTCATAGGCGAGTTCGTCTTGAGTCAGATCTTTTTCAAGTCTTAAAGCGCGTATGCGTCTGCCTATTTCATTTTGTATTTTCTTTAAACCCATTTATGAATTTTAAAATATTATTATATATTTTTCAGTCGAATATATTCTACAAAATATGGTTTAAATAGTTACACTATATGGGCTTGAAAAATTTTAAAAAATAATTTATAATAAAAAGAATATATGAATAATAGAATTCGAAAAAAATATGAAAGTTTATTTAAAAAAGACGAACAAATGAAGCTCATAAAGAGCCAAATAGAGCTAATCAAAATGCTTGCGCGCGGTTATACTTTGCAGGAAACCGCTGATAAAATGAATCTGAAATACTGCAATCTGCAAAAGCGGACACAGCTTTTGTATAAAAAATTTGGTGTAAACAGCCGCAAAGAGCTTATCGAAAAGGCTTTGGAACAGAAGATTATCAAGACATCCGATATCTCAAATAAATACCGCCGCCGTTTTCTAAAATATCAAGATGCAGACGCGCAGCCGCAGCTTATTGAACCGCTTACGGATTTGGAAAAGGAATACATAAGGCTTATTATAGCCGGCGAAAGTAAACAAATGATTGTTAAAAAACTGCACGTTTTAAATATTCATTTTTGTAATCATATACAAAATTGTATTTGTTATAAACTGAATGCAAAAAATATTTTGCAGGCTGCAATTTTTGCATACAAACTTCAAGTTTTAGACTAAAATTAAAAATGAAAATATTACTAGATTTTACAGGCATTCCAAACGAATGACCGCTATATTGTACAAACAATTTGGGGAATTATTATTAAGTAATATAATTCTAAAATTGTGTCTTTTTTTGCTTGAGTACAAATCAAATTTGTAATTTTAAAAAACAAAAAGAATTTTATAGAAAGAATGCAAAAAGTAATATATTCTTTTATTATGGATGAGTTTTTGAAAAAGTTTGGAGAAAGAGTCCGGACATATAGGAAGTTAAATGATTTGAGCCAAGAGCGTCTGGCTGAGTTGGCTGATGTGTCAACCAACACCATAAATTCGATAGAGAATGGCAAAACTTTTTTGACATATCCGACTTTGAAAAATATTTGTTCATCACTTAATATAACCGCGCCGCAATTGTTTGCTTTTGATGTAAAGCCACAAGAACCGGATAAACTATTAAGCCAACTTTTAATTTATGTAAAAAAACTTACCCCTGCACAGCAAAAACAGGTCATTGAAATCATAAAAACATTTATGTAATTTTAGTCCTGCAATAATCAACGACATATTATAGTTTTTGATTATATTCTTGCTATCACAATATTTTTATGCTAAGTTTTCTGGTAGTTAAACAATATTAGAGGGAAAATTTATGCTAACCGGAAATCAAATCAGACAGTTATATTTAGATTATTTTAAAGATAAACACCAGCACACAATAGTTGAAAGTTCAAGTCTTGTGCCGGATAATCCTACTGTTTTGTTGACAACGGCGGGCATGCTGCAATTTTTGCCGATATTTTTAGGAATTGTAAAATCACCTTATGATCCTCCGCGGGCAGTATCTTGCCAAAAATGTGCAAGAGCAGGCGGAAAAGATTCAGATATTGAAAATGTCGGTCGTACCCCAAGACATCACACCTTTTTTGAAATGCTCGGGAATTTTTCGTTCGGCGATTACTATAAAAAAGAAATTATCCCCTGGGCTTGGGAATTTGTAACCGAGGTTCTGAAGCTTGATAAAGACAGACTCTGGATTACTATTTTTGAAACCGATGACGAAGCTTATGATATTTGGCGCAGCGTTGGGGTTCCGGCTGACAGAATTAAGCGTAAAGGTAAAAAAGATAATTTTTGGGGACCTCCGGGTGCATCAGGCTCCTGCGGTCCGTGTTCCGAAATTCATTATGATTTAGGCGAACAATATAAATGTAATGACCCGAGAGGCTGCGGCATTGATACATGTGAATGCGACAGATGGGTTGAGATTTGGAACCTTGTGTTTACCGAATTATATCAGGATGAAGAAGGCAATCAGTCGCCTCTGGACAGTAAAAATGTTGATACCGGCATGGGACTGGAACGTATAACAATGGTTTGTCAGGGTGTTGCGTCAACTTTTGAAACTGATCTTTTGAAGCCGATTATGGATGAAGTTTCAAAAATGTCGGGCGTTCCTTATAAAAAATCAGAAAAAACGGATATTTCTCTGCGTATTATAACAGACCATGCAAGATGCGTAACTTTTTTGATTTCAGACGGTGTAATTCCGGGAAATGAAGGCAGAAATTATGTTTTGAGAATGATTTTGCGCCGCGCTTTGCGCCACGGCAAAATGCTCGGGCTTGATTTGCCGTTCTTGTATAAACTCGTCGATGTTGTTGTTGAACACTACGGCGAAGCTTATCCCGAATTGGTTAAAAATAAGGCAAAAGTTATTGATATAATTAAAAAAGAAGAAGAACGTTTTGCAAAAACACTGGATAGAGGCTACAAACTTCTTGATGAATTTATTTCAGCCAAAAAAGATATTGACGGTGAAAATGCTTTCAAATTATATGACACTTTTGGTTTTCCGTTTGAATTGACAAAGGAAATTGCGGAAGAAAACGGTTTGAAGGTTGATGAAGAAGGCTTTAAAGTCGCAATGCAGGAACAAAAAGACCGTGCTAAAGCCGCAACTCAGAAAATCAGCGTAACCGGCGATATTAAATACGCAAAAATCGAAGAAAAAGTCGGTTCAACAGAATTTGTCGGCTATGACGAAAATGAATGCGACGCAAAAATTCTCGACACTGTTGAAGGTGAAGGATATGTCGATATAATTCTTGATAAAACACCTTTTTATGCCGAATGCGGCGGTCAGGTAGGCGACAGCGGTATTATAGAAAATGAAAATATGAAAGCCGAAGTTTTGACAACCTTTAAGGTTAATCAGCTTTTTGTACACCGTTCAAAATTAATAAACGGTGAAATTACAATAGGCGAAAAAGTTCATGCAAAAATTGATGTTCCGCGTCGTGAAGAAATCAGACTTCACCATACATCAGCGCACTTGCTTCAGGCTGCGTTGATTAAGGTTTTGGGTGATGAGGTTCATCAGGCAGGTTCTCAGGTTGAAGAAAATCGTATGAGATTTGACTTTACATTTTCCCGTGCAATGACGCCTGAGGAATTGTTTAAGGTTGAAGAAATTTTAAACAACTGGGTTGCAAAAGGTTTGAAAGTTTCAACCGAGGTTATGGATATTGAAAAAGCTAAATTAACCGGTGCAACAGCGTTGTTCGGTGAAAAATACGATGACGAGGTAAGGGTTGTTTCAATCGGCAATGAAACATGTATTTCAAAAGAATTCTGCGCCGGAACACATGCAAGAAATACTCGCGACTTGCGTCTGGTAAAAATTGTTTCGGAAGGTGCAATTTCTGCCGGCACAAGACGTATTGAGCTTGTTGTTGCACGTTCCGCATTTGAATTTATGAATGCAAAAGTCAAAGAAATGGACAAATTGTCTTTGATGTTTAAAACGCATTATGATGAAATTCTTGATCGTGTTGAAAAACTTCTTGATGAGAATAAAGAACTACAAAAAGAGCTTACCAGAGCTAAAGAAGAAAATGCAAGAAATAAATTTTCATCATTTATTTCGCGGGCTCAGGATATTGCAGGTGGGAAATTGTTTATATCAAAAATTGAAGATTTTGATTCCGATGCAATCAAGGCAGGAATTGATGTTCTTGCAAACAAGCTCGGCGAAAGTATTATAGTCCTTGCAAATTCGAAAATGGTTATTGCAAAAGTTTCTGACGGTTTTGTCAAAAACGGTGTAAATGCAGGCAAAATTGTCGGTGAAATTGCAAGAGCTACCGGTGCAAACGGCGGCGGACGTCCGAATTTTGCTCAAGGCGGTGTAAAAGATGCCTCTAAACTCGATGAAATTTTAGCTAAATTTGATGAAGAACTTAAAGTGGTCAAGATTTAGATGATAATTGCTTCGTGTTTGCTCGTAATGCCTGTATTAAAATTGTAAAGGAATAAAAATGACTGTATTAAAAATAGAGAGGTTACCGCATAATAAGAGTGTTCCGAAGTATCAAACGGAAGGTGCTGCGGGAATGGATTTGTGTGCGGCAATAGAAGAACCTGTTACGTTAAAACCGCTTGAAAGAGCGCTTATTCCGACAGGTTTAAAAATCGAACTGGAACATGGTTACGAAGCGCAAGTCAGACCGCGTTCGGGACTTTCAATAAAACACGGGATAACTCTTATTAATTGTGTCGGAACAATTGATGAAGATTACAGAGGCGAAGTTTGTGTGCCGGTTGTGAATTTGTCCAATGAAATTTATACAATTCAGCCGGAAGAAAGAATAGCGCAGATGATTATAGCACGTGTTGAACAGGCAAAAATTGATGTTGTGACGGAATTAACCGAAACAACAAGAGGCGCCGGAGGATTCGGTTCTACAGGAAAATAAAAAGAGAACTTTTACGGTTCTCTTTTTTTGAATATTGAAATTTCATGTGTTATATCTAAAAGACTTGATTTTACTGCATTGTCAAATATATGAGGCGGGAGTTTTTCGTTTTTTTCATTATGCTGTAACTCCCAGTAATTATCCGGAAGTTTCGGTAAACCATTCGGTATATTGTCTTTAAAATCAACCATTTCTTAACTCCGTTTGTTTATTTAACGTAAAAAAATATGAAAAACTTTGAGAAAATCCATGAAAAGTTTACAACTTTTTACAATCTCGGAACCGTTAAAAGCATTTCATAAGGGATGCAAGATTCTTTTATGCCGAGATTGGCGCTTATAAACATAAATTCCAGAGTTTCGTTATTTTCGATTTCTAACAGATCAAACGGAATACTTATATCAATAGTGTTTGCAAAAACATAATTAATATCTTTATCATTTTCTAATGCCCAGATGTTGCCGGGAATAGATTTTATCATTCTGACAAGCTTGAGTTCATCATTGTTTATTGATAATTGTAATTCGTTATGGAATTTTTCTTTTAAAAGCGGTAGAACATTTTCTGTTTTATTAATAAGTCTAACCGGTGAAAGGGAATGTTTTTTGTGTGAATTTCGCATATAAATATACATCTGGTAAGTTCGTAGTTTTAAATCAGGATCTTCAAATATATATTTATTTAGATAAAACCTTAAGTAGAAATTGTTTTTGTCATAACCGTAACAAATCCTGTCAAAGAATTTGGAATCTTTTAATACAGGTCCGTCAGGTATATCTATGCATCCTGCATTCAACCAGGAATCATCATCTATATTGCCGTCAATTGCCGGTGTGAATTCTCCTTTCGGGTATCTCGAAGGTTTGGTAAATGCTGATGTTAAAGGTTCATCTAAATATCCCGGAACATTCAGTCCCAGATATAAATAAATGTTTTTTAAATGTTCTCTGAAGATATAGTCAAATATATTGTCACGGCCTGAATCATTGGGTTCGCCATACCACCAGAACCAATCACTGCCCTCGCATATAAATAGTTCTTTTTTTGCGTCTTTTATATGCGGGTTTAAAGGATGTTTTTTAACGTATTTTGAAAAATCGTCACGGACACGTTTTAAATAATTCCATGCAAGATTTTTCAAAGGCTCGTCTATCCATAATTTGAAATTTCTGTTTATCCATGAGCCGGAACTTATTTTGGCAAGCGGTTTGTGACCTGTTTCTTTATCCAAATATTCACTGATTAAGACAGTTTCTAATGTTTCGTCGTCTTCTATCAAAGTATAAAGTGTTTTTAAGAAAGATAAGCCGTCTTCCAGATAATTTTCCCAGCAGTTTTCTCCATCCATTGCAATTGTTAACAAATGATTATTGTCTGGTGACGACAATAATTTGCTTTGAATAACTTTAATTCTGTCATAGAGGTCGTTTGCAGCTGCTATCGGATTATGGTTCGGGTATTCAAAACTTATAAGATTTGGAATGGTGCTGTCTCTGAAAATTATTTTTAGATTTTTGTTTTTTATTTTATAGTCATAAGATTTCATAAGATGATACGGATCTTCAAGATGACCTTTAAAATCTCTTATAAATTCAAAATTGATTGAATCGGATAATATACCTTCATCTGAAATTGTCCAGTCAACACCAAGAGTGGTCAGCATATAAAGTGTTTTGGGGCTTACGCAATGTTCCGATGGCCAGATGCCTCTAGGACGTTTACCAAAAATTTCTTCAATTCTGTCCAGTGCCATTTTGGTTTGCATTTTCCCGTCAAGATAGGTTTTTAAGACTTGAGGGGCATTTTCCGTTGTTTTTTTAATACTTTTATTATCAAGCAGAATTGGCAAAATAGGATGATAATACGGACTCGTTGTAATTTCAATTCTGTCTTTGTCAAGATATTTTTTATATGCCGGAATTATCTGTTTCATTATATCTCTTTGGATTTCTATTATATTAATCCTATCTTCAAGAGTATAATTTTTCCCTTTTTTATCTAATTTTTTCAGTTCAGGATATTTGGTTTTGTAGATAGGGTCAATCCATGCAAGATTAAATAAAGCCATTAAGTCAGAATATTCCTGATCCGAAAATATATCAATACCTGCATCAGGATTGGTTTGTATTTTATGGTAGAGTTTGTTATATTCATCATAAGGCAGAATCATTGATTGATAATTTGCATCAAAAAAGTTGTTTATAATAAACAATTTTGCATCGTCCGAAAGCATTTCAATCGGGGTTATTGTCAATTTTGAGTGAATATCATGCATCTCATTTTCGGCATAATCAATTATGCAATCTAGAAGTACCGGAACAAGATTAAAATTTAATTTAAGTCTTTTAAATTTATTCAGGATTTCTACCATGTCCAGATAGTCTTTAACTGCATGCAGTCTTACCCATGGCATTAGGTAATCCCCGTCAGGAGTGAGTTGATAAACAGGCTGGTGCATATGCCAGTAGAATGCAATAGACAACTTTTTGGTTTTGCTCATCATAAAATCTTTTTCCTACTAAAGCTATTATATCATTATTTTATTAAAAAATACAGTGAATTTATATTTTCGGTTGTTCAGCGGATTTTGGGGTTTACAATTTGCAATTTTTGAAATTTTTATATGTACCGGAAGAAAATGCTTGTGATGAGCAGGGTTTTTATTACGAAGCGTGAATTATTTATGACGGTTGGCAAAGATGATCATCCGTGGTTTTAATATTTTGATTTTTGCAACGATATTTTAACATTTTGTCAAAAAAATACAGCACAAAAAATGTTTCTGCTATGATAGTAACAGGTTGGTTTTTATTAGCCGAAATATGAGTTAAACCCCGAAAGGAAACATTTATGAAGAAATTTTTATTTGTACTTTTTACACTTTTATTTAACATTCAGTCTGCTCATGCAGTGAATGTTGATGCAATGATGGATAAATACGTTGCACCGGTTTGCGACAGAATTGCGGATGTTGTATTCTTTCCGATTTCAATAGGTTCATCACAGGTTCCGTTGATTATATTCTGGATTTTGTTTGCCGGATTCTTTTTCACATTGTATTTTAAAGGTGTATCTTTATGGGGTTTAAAACATGCTGTTGAAACGGTTGCAAAACCTGCTGACAAAAATTCAGATTCAAACGGTGAGGTTTCATCATTTCAAGCATTGGCAACAGCATTATCCGGCACAATCGGTATAGGAAGTATTGCCGGTGTTGCAATTTCAATTTCAATAGGCGGCCCCGGTGCAGCGTTCTGGATTTTTATAGGCGCACTTCTGGGTATGTCTATCAAGTTTGTGGAAGCTACACTGGCTGTTAAATATAGAAGATTTAACCTTGACGGAACAGTATCAGGTGGTCCGATGCACTATATTGCACATGGACTTACAAGAAAAAAATTACGCTGGTTAGGGCAGCCTTTGTCTGCTATATTTGCACTTCTTTGTATCGGCGGTGCAATCTCCGGCGGTAACATGATTCAGATTAATCAATCCGCACATCAGCTTGTACATATTACAGGCGGTGTAAACAGTTTTATGCATGGTTATACATGGGTGTTTGGTGTTGTAATAGCAGTGCTTGTCTGGATGAGTGTTGTTGGCGGTATTAAAAGTATATCAAAAATTACAACAATTCTTGTTCCTACAATGTGTTTCTTATACATAGGCGCATCACTTGTTGTAATTCTGGCAAATTATGCTGCTATTCCGCATGGACTTATGGTTATTGTAAAAGAAGCTTTTTGTCCGCAGGCTGTTGCCGGGGGTGTGTTTGGTACCATAATTATTGGTTTACGACGTTCTGTACAATGTAATGAAGCAGGTACGGGAGCTGCGGCTATTGCTTATGCAACAGTTAAAACAAATGAACCGATTTCTCAAGGTTTTGTAGCTTTGATTGAAACATTTTTAACCGGTATTTTATGTCTTTTGACATCATTTGCGATATTATTTTCCGGAACATTTGTTATGGGCGCTCAGGGAATTTCCGGTATTGAACTTGCATCAACTGCATTTCAATCAGTAATTTCTTTCTTCCCTTATATTTTGTCACTTGTTGTTATAATGTTTGCATTATCAACATTGATTTCTTGGTCTTATTACGGACAGAAAGCCTGGAACTTCCTTGTTGGTGAAGGTAAAAAACGTAATTTAACTTTTGATATTATATATTGTATATTTATTGTAATCGGTTCAGCTATGAATGTAGGTTCCGTAATTTATATTACTGATGCAATGATGATTGCAATGTGTGTGCCGAATATTATTGCATTGTATATTATGGCACCGGAAATCAAACGCGATTTCAATGAGTATTGCAAAAAACATAATGTTGGTAAACTTGTTAACGGTACTTTGTTTAAAAAAGCGGAAGTTACAACGGAAGCATAAGATATGTCAGATCAACAGATAATTGTTACAGTTTCAGGTATAGATAAAGTGGGAATCGTTGCAAAAGTTGCAACGGCTCTTGCTATGCTTGAAGTTAATATTGAAGATATTAAACAAACTATCATGCAGGGACATTTTGTAATGTTCCTGCTTGGTAATATCTCTAAATCCAATTTTACCTTTAAAGAAATTAAAGAAAATTTAACTCAAATCGGTGAAGAACTCGGCATGGAAATTTGGGTACAGAGAAAAGATATCTTTGATAAAATGCATAATGTTTAGTTTTCTTCAATCTGCCATTTTTTGGGATCAAATTTTAAATCCTTAACTTTTATTTTTAAAGATTTTAAATAGGGTTGAAGTTGTACAAGAAGTTGTGTTTTTTTAAGCATTAATTCCTGTGCGACAATTGCATTTTCGCACGCGATTACCATAACACCGCCGCCAAGCATTGAATAGGGTTTTGATTTTTCCGCAAACTTTTCCCCGGCCACTTTTGACCAGAATTTATATAAGTTGCTTCTGGTTACAGCCTTTTTTATATCTTTGTTTTCAAGCATATCCGCTATTATTTCTTCTGTTGAAACAAAGTTTGTATATAACACTTTCTTCACGATTTTGTACCCTTGAGGTTTTTATGTTATTATTAAAGAATGGAAGTAACTCAATTAAATGATATCATAAAGTCTTCTAAAAACATATTAATTACATCACACATAAATCCCGACGGTGATACCTTAGGTTCTATGTGCGGTATGTATTCTTTAATTAAACTTAATTTCAGAAAAAAATGTGACATGCTTGTAGTTTCTAAAGTTCCTGAGAAGTATGAGTTTATTCCTAATATAAAATTTGCAAAACATATTGATGAGATTGATAAATCCAGAGAATATGATTTAGTTATAAATGTTGATGTGGCGGCTATTGACAGAATTTGTGACGGTAAAATTTTATTTGATAAAGCAAAAGCTACAGTTAATATTGATCATCATAAGACAAATATCGGTTATGCGGATTTGAATTTTGTAGAAGGTGATGCAAGTTCAGCTTCTGAAGTTCTTTATTCATTAGTAAAACAGTTAGGCTGGAAGGTGAATCTGGATGCGGCTATTTGTTTGTATGTAGGAATATTAACCGATACAGGATCATTCAGGTTCAATAATACTACTGCAAGATGTATGGAATATGCTGCTGAAATGTTAAGACTTGGAGTTGTGCCTAATGATATGTTTAAACATTGTTATGAAACATATACAAAAGGCATGGCGCTTTGTCAGGCATATTGTGTTGATAAGGCGGTTTTTCTTGATGATGACAAAATTGTTTATACAACTGTTTATAAAAAAGATATGGAAAAATTCAATACAGATGAGGAATTTGCGGAAGGTTTAGTCGAAAGACTTCGTGCAATAACCTCAACCAGTGTATCTTTTGTTGCTAAAGAAATGAAAAACGGCGGCTGTAAGATTTCTATGCGAAGTAAAAAGATTGATGTCGCAGAAATCTGCGGTCTATTCGGGGGCGGCGGACATAAGTTTGCAGCCGGATGTACAATGAAATGTAACGTTGAAGAATCAATTAAAAAAATTTTGCACGAAATTAGGAAACATGAGCTGTGAAAAATAATGCATTTATCAGAGCTGTAAAAAGATTAGTAATTTCAGTTATTAAAAACGATTTCTACGGTATGGCTGCAGAAATGGGTTTTATGATGGTCATAGGTATTTTCCCGTTTATGTTGTTTTTGATGGCTGTATTTGGCTGGATGGGAAATAAATCCTATATGGATCCGATTTTGCTTGCATTATCTAATATTATGCCCGAGCAGGCTATGAATTTAATTTTGACAGTTTTATCCGAAGTTATGATATTTCAGCAAGGCGATATTATGGGGATAATCGGTGTTATTGTTACGATTGTTCTTTCTACAAACGGTATGGCTGTTGTTTTAAAAGGGCTGAATCGTGCATATAAAGTTGAAGAAACAAGAAATTTTGTATATACAAGAATTTTATCATTTATTATGGTAATTGTTGACACGCTTGTATTATTTTTAAGTATAAACCTTATTGTATTTGGTAAAGTATTTATAAATTTTGCTGTCGAACATTTTCATATGTCGCATCAGATTGCGATAATGCTTTTAACCTTACGCTGGCCGGTTGCATTTTTGGCATTGTATTTAATGGCATTCTTAAGCTATTATATTCTGCCTGATTTGCGGGGAAATGAAGCATTCAAGCGAGCAAGTGCTCTGCCGGGAACTCTATTTTTCTGTACATTCTGGCTTGTAGGGTCATGGGGTTTTTCTGTTTATGTAAATAATTTAGGGACTTATAACCTTGTTTACGGAATTATCGGAGCATTTATAGTATTGATGGTATGGCTTTATTACACATCAATTCTTCTGCTTATCGGAGGGGAAATTAATTCGCAGGTATATAACCAGCTGGAGAGAAAAGCCGGTGAAATCAGGGATGATTTTGCAAAGCTTAAAAAACCGGGGCATTAAAGCTGTTTTGTTATAAGAGCGAAAATGTCATTGAAGATTACAAAAATCATCAACAGGATTAAAAACATAAATCCGGCAGTTCCGATTTTGTCAATAGTTTCTTCTTCTAATGGTTTTCCGCGAAGTTTTTCGATTATTAAAAACAACACATGTCCCCCATCGAGCGCGGGGATGGGGAGAAAGTTTACTATTGCAAGGTCAAGAGAAATTATGGCTATTAATAAAAGTCCTGAGAAAAATCCGCTGTTATCAATTATGTCGCCGCCGACCTTTGTGATGGCAATAATTCCGTGAAGGTCTTTTAAAGGAATTTTGCCGCTTACAATCTGGTATAATCCATAAAGAAGCATGTAGGTCTGATCATACAAATATTTTCCGCTTGTAATAACAGCTGATTTAACACCTTTTGTCGGAATAAGAACTTCTTTTACATCCAGCATTACCCCAATTTGACCTTTTTCATTAGGATAAATCGGTTTAAGATTTATTTCTTTTCCGTTGCGTAAGACTGTAATATTTAAAGGTCTTACTGTGTCGGAAAGAGCAAATGCAAGGTTATTTAATGTTACTGTACCGTCTGATATTATGTATGATTTGTCAACAATTTTGTCGCGTAATGCTTTTTGGGTGTCGTTAAGTTTAAGCTGGTGGTCTTCATATTTTTGAAAGCCTTTGAGCATATTTTTAGTCAAAGAAACGGCTTTTTCCGGTTTTTGTTGGGACAGACGGATGAGGACATCTTTTGGAATAGTTTCATCTTTTTGATATGCAGGATTGAGTTTTTTCAGGTTTTCGTAATTTTCGTCAACAAATTCTTTATCAACTTTGCCGTCGTGTTTTTGGCTTAATTGTGCGTAAGCAAGAAGTCCGTAGCTTGTGTCAATATCGGAACCGTTTACGCGGATAATTTTGTCGCCTTTTTGAAGTCCTGACGTCCAGACGGATTGGTTTTTTTTAGCTACAATCTGGTTAATATACACATCATATTTGCCGGAGGGCATGTGTCCCCACAAAAATGCCGTCAAAAGTACAAAAACAAACGCGCAAATAACGTTTGCGGTGACACCTGCGGAAACTACAATTAACCTTTGATAAATCGGGCGGTTTAAGAATCTGTCGGGAGAATCTTTCGGCAGATCCAATTCTTTGTCATCGTCCGGAAATGCGACATAACCGCCGAGTAAAAATGCGTGTACGAGAACTTTTACATCCCCTACCTGTTTTTCCCATAAAGTAGGGCCTATTGGAAGCCCGAAACCGAATTTGGCAACCTTCATTTTAAACGCTTTTGCCGCCAAAAAATGTCCTGCCTCATGGACAAGTATCAAGACGCTCAATAAAAGTATCATTATAATAATTGACATAAAGTTCTCCCCTGTTAGTCAAATTATAGCATAAAAATGATAAAATATGTTATTTGGGACATTAGCATAGAATTTCATAAATAATGTCATCCTGAATTTTACAAAGCGAACCAACGAGGTACGAGTTGTGTGAGCCTGTATCCGTCGGCGAAGCCGTCAGGTGTTTGAGAATATCAAGTAAAAAGATACTATGATACTAAGGCAGTAAGAAGTAACAGAAAAGTAGGTCGGCATTACTATGCCGACAGAAAAGTAAACCCGACCTACAACATGTCATGCTGAACTAGCATCTCATTAACTTTTTGAGATCCTTCGGCTATACCTCAGGATGACGTAAAATTAATCACCTATGCAAACCGTCAGTAGGGTGGTATAGACACGGGTACTGTTGTCAGCGTATGAAGCGTTCGATCCGAAGTGGCGGTTGCCTGCGGCGGAGCCACCAGATTCCTCGCCGGACCAAATGTCGAAATTTGTCCCTGTGAATCAAAGCTCTGCTGCTTTATCATAGTCTAATGTTAAAGGGCTGACATTATCATATGCACCTATGTCTGACGTGTTATAAACATAGTTAGCGATATCTGCTAGTTGTGCCATTGTTGGCATCTTGCTTACTATGGAAAAGAAAGATGTATATAAACAAATCGGCAAAAATATTGCACGAATAAGGAAAGAAAAGGGATTTACACAGGAAAAATTTGCCGAACTTATGGATAAATCCTGGAGCTATGTTGCAAAGCTTGAAACCGGAACGCAAAACTTTTCCATTGGAAAATTAATCGACATTGCAGAATACCTGAATGTCGATTACAGATTATTTTTAAATTGATTTTTATAACAATTCTTTCAAATAATTAGGCAGTGCAAATCGTGCCAAGTGGTAATCTTTGTTATATATTTTGCAGGTTTTTGTAATTTCACTGCAGCGTCTTTCATCAATGTATGAAAGCGGTTCAACATTTTCTGAACAAAATGCCCATGCCCAGTATCCTCCGGGGTATGTCGGGATGTTTGATGTGTAAGTTGAGCATACAGGGAATACTTTTTTCAATAAATCATACATTTTTTTGATTTCTTGTTTGTTTACAAAAGGTGATTCCGATTGCGCAGCCATAATGCCGCCTTCTTTAAGGGAATTTTTTACGTTAGTGTAAAATTCTTCCGTAAACAATCCTTCACCCGGTCCCATGGGATCTGTTGAATCAATCAGAACAATATCAAATTCGTTTTTCTTATCTTTAATATATTCAATTGCATCTTGAACGAGGATTTCCACTTTCGGGTTATCAAGTCCGCATGATATTGTCGGAAGATATTTTTTGCACGCATCAATAACCATTCCGTCAATTTCGCAAAGCACAACGCGTTCGACTGTATCGTGTTTTAAAACTTCTCTGACCGTGCCGCCATCGCCGCCGCCGATTACAAGAACGGATTTCGGGCATTTGTGGTTCATCATCGGAATATGTGCAATCATTTCGTGGTAATGGTATTCGTCGCCTTCGGTCGTCATCATTAAATCGTCAAGTGTCAAAACGCGTCCGAGTGCGCTTTCTGTTTCAAAAACCTCTACTTTTTGAAATTCGGATTGCTCTGAAAATAATACTTTTCCCGCTTTTATTGCAATTCCGAATCCGGATGGTGTAATTTCATGATAATATCCGTTTTCTATTCCGTTTTTCATTAATTTTTATCTCCCATAATATGTATATGCAGGTGGAAAACCTCCTGTCCTGCTTCTTTTCCTGTGTTTATAAGTGTTTTATACGCTTTTAATCCTGCTTTTTTTGCGGCAGCTTTTACTGTCATCATAAGTTCGCCCAACAATTCTTTATCGTCAAGTTCATTTAATGATGCAACGTGAATTCTCGGTACAACAAGCATATGAACGGGTGCCTTCGGATTTATGTCATTAAACACAACCGCATGCTCATTTTCCAATACAAATTCAGTGCCGAAATCTCCGTTTATAATCTTACAAAAAATGCAATTTTCGTCCATAATTTTACCTCTTTTGTTCAATTTTATAACAGATATTTTAAAATTTCAAAATTTTTTAAAAAAATGTTAACCGACTTGCCAATAAATTTTTCCTAATGTAAAATATTAATACTTGGGAGGAATAAATGCCGAAGTTAGCGGAACAATATGACAGAAGGCAATTTTATGCGGACGTAAAGCCTACTTACCCCAGAATAAGTGAGGTGCGTCCTTTAAGAACGTACGGGAAACCCGCTTATACTTCAAGACCTGTTCATTTGCAGGTTAATAAAAAGAAGGTCAGACGAAATAATATTTTGCACAAAATTATTTCTACGGTTTTCTTTACGCTGATTGCCGTTTTTGTTTTGCCTCTTGGATTTCATAGAGTAACAATGTCATTTTTGCACGGTTCTCCTTATCCTGAGATTAAAACGGATTATCATGCTCTGAGGTTTCCAACAACAGATTATCTGGCAAATGATTTGTTATTTAACCGGCGTTATTTGACGGGTGTTGAGATTAAAAAACCCCAAATGCAAAAGATTTCCGAAACTTACAGGATGGGCGATTTGGAAATAAGTCTTAAAAATTTAATGGCTCAATATCCTTCCATTCATCCGTCAATTTATGTCTGGCAGTATGAAACCGAAAAGTTTGCAGATATTAATGCGTCCGAAATTTTTTCCGCCGCAAGTATTATTAAACTTCCTGTTTTGATTGAACTTTTCAAATCTGTTGAGGCCGGGCAAGTGTCGCTTGATGATAAAATGATTCTGACGGATTATTATAGAGCCGAAGGTTCAGGCAGTTTGCAGTTCAAGGCGGAAAATTCCAACTGGACTCTTGATGATCTCGCAAGAATTATGGTGACGGAATCTGATAATTCCGCAACCAATATGATTATGTCAAAAATCGGTTCAATGGTTGATGTTAACAGAGCCATAAGAAGCTGGGGTTTAAACAGCACATATGTACAAACATGGCTGCCCGATTTGACGGGAAATAACCATACAACCGCGCGCGATTTGGGAACAATGCTTTATAATATTGATAACAATCCGAATTTTTTGGATATATCTTCACGGGAAAAAATATTTGATTATATGGGGCATGTTCATAATAACCGTTTAATTCAGGCAGGGCTTGGACCGGGCGCATTATTTATGCACAAAACAGGCGACATAGGCAAGATGCTCGGTGATGCCGGAATTGTTTTTGCGCCGAACGGTAAAAAATATATTGTCGTAATCCTTGCTAACCGCCCGCATAATTCTGTTCTGGGTAAAGATTTTATTGTGAAAGCATCTGAAATTATCTACAATTATATGGTGAGATAATGCTAAAAGATCTTCTGGAAGCGAAAAATTGTTTCAAACTTGTTTGCGGTGCCGGAAATGAGGACGCCAAGGAAGTTGAAAAACTCGTGGCGGTTTATGCAAAAGCAGGATGCAGATTTTTTGATTTGTCAGCGTCTGAGGAAATTCTTGATGCCGCAAGGCGCGGGCTTGAATTTGCCGGAGTTAATGATGCTTATTTGTGTGTTAGTGTCGGGATAAAAAATGATCCGCATGTCAATAAAGCCGTTGTGGATTATGAAAAATGTATTTCGTGTTATTCTTGCGATAGTGTATGTCCTCAAGGCGCCATAAAGTTTGCAAAAGTTAAAAAATATAAATGTATCGGCTGCGGCAGATGTGCAAAGATTTGCCCGAAAGGCGCGATTTCTTATGTATCTGAAGAAAAGGATTTGCGTGAAGTTTTGCCGCCATTGATTGAAAAAGGGATTGACTGTATTGAATTCCATGCGATGGGGCTGAATGATGATGAAATCTGGCAAAAATGGACTTATATAAATGAAATTTATCCAGGAATTTTAAGCCTCTGCACGAGCCGCGGTAAATTAAGCGATGAAAAACTTGTCGAAAGAGTTAAAAAACTTACCTCTATCAGGGAGCCTTATACGACGATTGTTCAGGCTGACGGGTTTCCGATGAGCGGAGGGAAAGACGATTTTAAGACAACGCTGCAGGCTGTTGCAACCGCTGAAATTATTCAGAATGAAAATTTGCCCGTATATCTTTTACTCTCAGGCGGTACAAATTCCAAAACCGCGGAACTTGCTAAAATGTGCGGAATTAATGCAAACGGAATTTCTGTCGGCTCTTTTGCAAGAAAAATTGTTAAAAAATACATTGATCGCGAGGATTTTTTGCGTAATGAATTTGTCTTTAATGATGCGGTTGAAGTCGCGGAAGTATTAATTAACGGCTGCAATATGCAAAGTTAATTTATATAGTCTTAATTTAATATTTTTTGATAAGGCACTGTTGTCTGGCAGAGCCTTTTGGGAATAAATTCAACTCCGTATTTTTCCGCTATTTTGTCAATTCTCGGTGATGCGGAAATTATTACAATTTTTGTGTTTTTGTATTCAGGATAAAATTGGATTTGTTTTATCAGCCATTCTCCCGCGTTTAAGGGTAAAAAATCCGGCTCCATCTGCATATCCGTGAAAATTATATCAAATGGCTTGTCTATATTTGCCGATAATATTTTGTCGCCTTCTTTTGCTGAATTCGCAGACAAAATTTCTATATTATCTTCGCCTAAAATGTATTTGATGTTAAAAATATGGTGCCGTACCCAGCTCGGGGAATCATCAACAACTAATATCTTTTTCATAAAATTATTATAACATAAAAGGGCGGATTTCCCGCCCTTAAAATTAGTCTTCAATAGGAATTGTTATAACGTAGGTATCGCCTTTGCGTTCTTTTGTCAATTTGCTTAAATCAACGTTGTCGCCGAACATATAGCTTTGTGTGAATTCAACCAGTGATTTTCTGTCACCGAAACCGTGGATACCGGCTGCTTTTACTGTTAACAGATTGCCGTTTGTTTTTACTTCAACATTTTTTTCGCTGTCGTTTAGCGGAACCAAATCTACCAGAACTTTGTATTCATCGTCATCCTGTTCAAGTTTTATGATGTGATTTGCACGCTCCTGAAGTCTTTCTGTCCCGTGAAAAGCTTTTTTGAACGCTTTTTCCATTTCTCTGTCGCGTCTTTCAATAGCTCTGTCCATTCTTTTCATTTGATTTACAGGATTGAGCATGGCTTTGAAATACCAGTCCGTAACTACATAAAATGCCAAAAATGCACCTATTAAAGCCATAAGACCATATAACAAATGTTTTAAAATCGGATGGCGTTCAAATTCACATTTTCTGTGTTCATAATTGTTGTTTTCTTCCATAAGACTCTCCTTTCTTATTGAATTATATTATTCAAACTCCTGTATTTTGTCCATAACCGACGTGACTTAATCCTGTTGCGGAATATTATATAATGTGGTAAAATATATGTAAAGAGGAAAATGGTTTATGGCAAAAATTTTGGTAACTATGCCGGATGACTTTTTGAATAAAGTTGACGGACTTGCTTTAACAGAACAAAGATCGCGCAGCGAATTGATTAGAGAAGCTTTGAGAACTTATATGAGAAGAATTTCCGCGTCTCAGGCAAAGGCGGCATCAACTAACGCTGAAAAGCTGGAAGAGCTTATCGGTTAAATTCTCTTACAAAAGCGTCTACCCATTTTACAAGATGGGTTAATTCGTACGGTTTCGGCATATATAAATCCGCACCGCAGTTCAAAACTGTTTCTTTATCGTGAAATATTGATGTCACTATTAATTTGGAATTTATAAGTCTTTCGTCAGTTTTTAATTTTTTACAAAGGTCCAATCCTTTTTGTGATTCAACATCCCCTGCATCAAGAATAATAACCGCCGGAGTTGTTTCGTTGTGATTTTCTATAATTTCATACCCCTGAAGCTCCAGAATGGTTTTTAAAAGTGTATTCATTGCCTCATCCGGCTCAATTATTCTGACTTTGTTATTATAAATTTTTTCCATAACCGCATCTTGAGCAGTAATTTTAGGACGTTCTATCAAATAGTTTGACTGTGTTGGTATATGCGCCATATTTCGTGTTTGAACAAGTGCGTTAATCAATTGTGAAACATTGGTAAAATTGTTAAATTCATTTGTTACAACACCTATTGTTGTGTGAATGAATTCACCTCTTCTGCCTGCAAATTCATCCCCTTGCATTATCATATATCCGCGGTTTACATCTTCATATGAATAAAATTTCGGTGATACCGAATCAATTGCAAAAGTCAGATAATTTGCTATTTTATCTGCTTTGTACATATCGGTGAGAATTAAAAATTCATTGTCAGATACAAGCCCCAGATAATCATCTTTATTCAGTGCTGATTGAATAATTGCGCAGAAAGTTTGGATTAATTTATCGGAGGCAAGCTCTGTGTAAGTTTCTTTATAGCTTTCAAAATTGTCAATGGTGACAAGTAATGCCGCCCATTCTTTTTTTGATTTTATAATTCGTTTGAGCGCTCTTAAGGAATAATTTTTGTTCGGTAAAAGCTTTTTGGAATCAAGGTTTGATTCAAATTCGCGTCTTAGATGCGCCTTTATCCTCATTATAAACTCTTCGGAATTTACCGGCTCGCTTATAAAATCATCCGCACCGTTTTCTAAAACCTTTAAACGGTCGTCAACTTCTGCAGATTTTGAAATCGCAATAATGACCGGCCGCATGTTATAAGTCAATGCCCGAATTTTTTTGCAGTAATCCGAAAGGTCACTGTCTATGCTGTCGGAAATAATTATTACATCAGGTTCGGTGTCTTGAATGGTTTTCATCGCCGATATAAGGTTTTTTGATACAAGTACAATATTTGTATCATTCTCCAGTAACTTTTTATATTTGGTTGAAAGCTCACGCCTTTTATCTATCAACAATGTTACCGATTGCATTTTACCCTCGCCTGTTCTTCAACGCTTTTGACAGGAAACAAAATTTCAAATGTGGTTTCGCCGTCACCTGAAATGACTGATATTCTGCCGTCCATTTTTTCAACAAGATTTTTGGTTATGTAAAGCCCCAGTCCGCTCCCTTGAACTTTTCTGGTCAGGGGGTTGTCTATTCTGGAAAATTTTGTGAAAATTTTGTTGTAATTCTCCGGCAAAATTCCTACCCCGCGGTCGGTTACTTTTATTGAAACGTAATCTCCTGCAGGTTCGGTTGTTATTGTTATTGTCGTGTTTTCATTTGAATATTTTGCGGCATTTTCTATCAAATTCGTCATTATTTGCTGGAATTTGTCTTTATCTACAATTATATTCGGCGTGTTTTCATTGAAATTAAATTCAAATTTATGCGTCGGATATGCTGTTTTTATGATATCTATAACAGGCTCAATCAGCGTTTTTAAATTTGCTTCTTTAAAGATAAGAATTTCTTTTTCGGAATGCAGTTTTGTGACGGAAAGCATATTTTCCACTAACCCGATAAGCCTGTTGGATTGATCTTCAATAATCTTCAGGAATTTTTTCTTGCTTTCGTCATCCAGTTTGTCCCATGATGTCAGCATTGTCTGGGCAAACCCCCTGATAGATGTCAGAGGTGTCCTTAATTCATGACTTACGGTTGATATAAAATCTTCATAGTTGTCCATATTTTGATTATAACAAATTTTGCTGCGTTTTGCTCAAAATTAACAATATATTTATAAATCCATAATTAAATAGTCAAGTTCGTTTATTAATTCTTTGAATTTTGTTTTAATAATGTTATTCAGTTCGTTGATGTGTTCGCATTCTAATTCATTTTCAATGCAATAGTTAAGTGCTTCCAGCATTATTTGGTACAGATATCTTACATGGCACAGTTCATTAAAAATCGTTGTCAGTTTTTTATGCATTTATCTGCCTTCATAAAAGTTTACTATATTAACTCATATATGTAATAATTATTACATATATGAGTTAATTATAAAATATTTAACTTTATTTGTCAATATTTATATAATTAAATAATGGAAACAAAAAATTATTTAAAATCAATATTAAAATTGCATAATATAAGCATGAAAAAGTTGGCTGAAATGCTGACTGCCGCAACCGGTAAAAAATATACTCAGGGTGGCATAACATCACGTATAAATCGTGATTCAGTATCATTTAAAGAAGCAGCAATTATTGCCGATCTTTTAGGTTATAACCTTGAATTTGTTAAAAAATAGCTTTAGTATGTTACGATAGTTTTTCTTTTACCGGCATGGAAATTGACAAACTCTAAAAATGAGTTATAATATAAATATAGGGAAACGGCTCCAGAAACCGCAATTCCTGAAACCGTTCTTCACTCCCTATAACCAAATTAAAATAATTTTAAAAAGTGCTCTCAGTGCAATGGCAGCACTTTTTATTATGTTTTTGGTCATATTATCACCTCCCTTCAGCCTATTTCTTCACAAATGAGTGTGCTGCGGAGGTTTGGAGTTTACCCTCAGAGTTTATTTTATATTATTTCTTTAAATATGTCAACAAGATCAGGAAATATTATGAAAATTAAAACACGTCAGTTTTAATAGGGTTTTTGAATTTTGTAATATTTGCCTGGAATAAAAGATCAACTTTACCGACGGGGCCGTTTCTGTGTTTTGCAATGATGATTTCGGATTCGCCTTTGGATGCGGCTTTTGCGACTTCTGCTTCTTCGTCATTTTTCTTGTAATATTCGTCACGGTAGATAAACATTACAATATCCGCGTCTTGTTCAATTGCACCTGATTCTCTCAAGTCTGACAACATCGGACGCTTATCGGTTCTTGATTCAACCGCACGTGACAATTGCGAAAGTGCGATTACCGGTACATCAAGTTCGCGCGCAAGAGTTTTCAAGCCTCTTGATATTGCAGAAATTTGCTGCATACGATCTTCTCTGCCTGTACCTTCCATTAATTGCAGATAGTCTATTACAACCAAGCCTAAATCTTTTTGCTCCATTTTTAATCTGCGGCATTTCGCCCTTATATCGGTTAAGGTACAGCCGCTTGTATCGTCAATAAAGATAGGTGCATTTGCAAAATCGTTCATTGCATTTACGATTTTATCCCAGTCTTTTTGGTTCATATTACCTGTTTTAATGCGCTGGGTGTCAACTTCTGCCTGTGAACACAACATACGCTGAACCAGCTGTTCCTTTGACATTTCAAGTGAAAATATTGCAACGGGAACTTTTTCTTTTATTGCAACGTTTTGCGCAATATTAAGCGCAAACGCTGTTTTTCCCATTGAAGGACGTGCCGCAAGAATTATAAGATCTGATTTTTGAAGTCCGCTTGTCATGTTATCAAGTTCATAAAAATCGGTTCTTAAGCCTATTAATTCATCCCTGTGCTCATAACGGTATTCCATTTTCTGGTAGGAGTTCATTACCAGATCTTTAATGTGGCTCAAATCCGTAGTAGCTTTTTTAGATGCAATGTCAAATATTAATTTTTCGGCATTTTCCAGTGATTCATCAATAGGATTCATATCGTATCCGAAAGATACTATTTCGCCGCCTGCATTAATCAAGGCTCTTTTTACGGCTTTTTCCTGTACTATTCTCGCATAGTATTCAATGTTGGATGTTGTAATTGTTTTGTAGCTTAAATCATTAATAAATGCACGTCCGCCGACAGCTTCAAGTTTTGAGTTGTAGCTTAATACATCGGATACGGATACAAGGTCAATGCGTTCATTGCTATTAAAAAGCTGGAGCATGGCCTCATATACATATTTGTGTGCGGGTTTGTAAAAACTTTCGGGTTTTAAGGTTTCAACAACTTTTGTCAAAACATCAGGGTTTACAAGAATAGCACCCAAAACAGCTTCTTCCGCTTCTATATTCTGCGGCAGAAGATTACCTTCGTTTAATTTTTCTTTGACTGCTGGCATGCTAACCCTTTCGTATTTAACATGATATAACAACAAGATGGAAATTTGTCATGCGTATGTTAAAATATGTTTTGATTATGATAGAAAAATTAACAAAACTGTTAATAGAAAAAAAATTAGTTATATCAACGGCAGAATCTTGTACGGGCGGACTTTTAAGCTCTGTTTTGACGGATGTATCCGGCAGTTCCGCATATACAAAGCTTAATTTTGTAACTTATGCAAATGAGGCAAAACACGAGGTTCTCGGTGTAAGCATGGAAACTCTTGAAAGGTATGGAGCAGTCAGCGAAGAATGTGCAAGAGAAATGGCAGAAGGTTTGATGAAAAGAACCGGCTGTGATGTGGCGCTTTGCACAACGGGAATTGCCGGTCCGACAGGCGGAACGGTTGAAAAGCCGGTAGGACTTTGTTATATATCTTGCAAATATCAAGATAAAACTTATGTAAAAAAAGTTCTATTAAATCCGGATATAGAAAGATGCGTGATGAAACGACAGTTTACGGAGTATGCCGTAAATCTGGCGTATGATGTATTATCCGGCAATAATATCTGCAATGATTTCAGGGTTTTTCTTCATTAAATGATCTGCAAAAACTTCTGTATCAAGCTGAGTTATGACAATTGACATTAAGTCATTAGGAAGCTGACTTATCATGTTGATTATATGGTCATCTTCTATTACGTTCATTGCTTTTACAATATCGGGTTTTTGTTTATGGACGTCAATCATATTTGTATAAGCTCTTGCATCAATTAATTCAAAAAGTTTAGGGTTTTCTTTTGCTAAAGAAAGAGTTAATTGTTGTTTTTGAGTCGGCTGGAGACTTGTAAGTGCATCCTTATATTCAAGCGGGTTTAAATCACCGATTTGAGAAATCATATCATATTGATTTTGTTCTTCGACAGCTTCACCGGTAACGCTTTCGAGCATTTGAGCAATATATTCAGGCGGAATAGATTTCAAATGCTGCAAAACTTTGTTTTTGTCCAGATCATGGAAGGTTAAAATTTTATCCAACTGTTCATCAGGTACGAGTTGGACAACTTCTTCTTCCGAGAACATTTGTAAGACTGTTTTTACCAGCTGTTCGGAAGGTATTTCTTCCAGCATAGAAAGAAGTTTGTCCTGTGTAAAATACATTAATCCCTGAACAAGATCATTATGCTCCATAAGAGGTAGAAAACCTCTTAATTGCTGTTCATTCATGTTCATAAGAATGATAAATTTGTTATTAGGATCAGCAAGTTTAAAAATTTCAATAAGCAGATTAACATTTGTCAATAGCTCATTTGCAAGTTCTATTGCAAGTTCGTTGCCTGCAGCTGCTTCTGCCTCAAGCACTTCTTCAATTGACTTACCTTGATAAAGTTCAAGTTTTTCAGAAGATAAGTTTAAACGATTTTGAAGATATAATAGGTTTGCATCAATTACAATAGACATAGTTAATCCTCGATATATATAATAACGGTTTTTTAAACCGGTGAATTCAATGCAAGCGTATATTTGTAACCTTTCTTAACATTAAAATTTTAATCATATACTTGATTTTAAAAAATGTCCATGATAAATTAGAAATTGCCGAAATACGGGCTTCAGGTGTTAGCGCACTGTGCCGAACGAGACAACTAAGTGTTGTCGAGTGAGAGGTCTGATAAGGGTCACAGCCCGAGGGTTGATAAAAAAAGTTTTTACAATAGAATAGAAATATACGGGCTGCTAGCTCAGGTGGTTAGAGCACTGTGCCGAACGAGACAACTGAGTGTTGTCGAAGTGAGAGGCCTGATAAGGGTCACAGCCCGAGGGTTGATAAAAAAAGTTTTTACAATAGAATAGAAATATACGGGCTGCTAGCTCAGGTGGTTAGAGCGCACCCCTGATAAGGGTGAGGTCGGTGGTTCGAGTCCACTGCGGCCCATATAAAAGAGAGGTAAGATTTTACCTCTTTTTTATTTTGCAATAGCAGAGCGAGACGCGCATTTGTTGTTAACTATCATTCAAGAATTTTTTTGCAAAAATTTGTCCAGGTAAATTTAAGTGATGTTTTGTGTGCTTGATATGCCAAATTTTTATAACGTTCAAAGTCATTGTAATATAAATTTAGCATAGTAATTATGTTTTTGACAAAATCAAATAATGAATCACGTCTGAAGATAAAACCATTCTGAAAATTAATGATTTCGGCACATCCGGCGGTATCCGAAACCAGCGTGGGTTTACCGTAAGACATTGCTTCAAGCGCAACGAGTCCGAAGGCTTCTTTTTTTGACGGCAGAATAAGGTATTCAATGTTGGAGTAAAATTCCCTCATATCATTTTGTTTAGGTAAAACTATCACGTCTTTTTTTAATTTAAAAATAAAGACTATAGTTTGCATTAAGATATCAAGATCAAATTTTGGGGCGATTATTAGAATTTTAAATTTTTGTTTGGTTAATAATTTTGCTATTCCTGCAGCTGTCAAAAACAGATGACCGCCTTTATTTATTGCGCTGTTTGCCACAATTCCTAAAGTTGGGAATTGTTTTTGTATAATTTCCGGTAATTGTTGATAAATTTGTTCACATCCGGGGTATGTTACTTGAATCTGCGATCGCGGAATCCCGTAATTTTGGGAATAGTCGTCTTTAATTTTGTATGAAACAGCAATAAAACTGTCTTTTCCCGTTAGGTTATCATAATTTTGTTCTATGTGTTTGATTTTTTTGTATAAAAACAGTGTTTTAATAATTTTAATTAATAAATTTTCTCGCTTCAACCTGTAAGCCAGACTATGTACCTGAATTAGTTTGTTGCGGAATATTCCGCTCGGATTTATTGTAATTATTTTGTTATAAGATTGCGTATTCAGATACTCAGTAAATTTTTCGTTATTATAATCATTAAGAATTTCATTCACATTGATTATAGTGGTATTTTTTAAATTATTGTTCTTTGCCGGTTTTATAAAAGTATAAATATCAACATGGCAGTCAAGTTGATTTGTAAGAGTTTTGTATAAATTTTGACTAACAACCGCTCCACCTCCGTTTGTCGCTCCGGGATGTTTTAGAAAAAGTTCGCCGCTGTTGTAAATTATCAATGCTATTTTTTTACGTTGTGTATTCAAATCTATACCATTCTACAATTTAATATACTTTATGTCTAGTATTAGAATTTTAATATATCGTTTTGAATTTGTCAATAATGTAAAATGAACGAATGGATGAAACAGATTTTTTAAAATTGGGATATAAAATAAAATATGAACGGGTAAAAAAGAAAATTTCGCAGTTAGATTTATCCTTACGGACGGGATTGACAACCAGAACCATAAGCAGAATAGAGTGCGGTACTATTGACCCGAAATATTCTACGCTTGTAAAAATCGCAAAAGCTTTAGATTTGGAAATTAAAGATTTGTTGAATTTTACTTTATGATATTTTATAATACACCTATGGATAAGAGAGTTTTTGCTGAGAATTTAAAAATAAGATATTCGGAAATGGATTTGAATTTAGTGTTAAAACCTGCGGTATTGCTGCATTTTTTACAGGATATGGCAAGCGACAATGCTGAAAATTTGGGTTTCGGGTATTCTTTTATAATAAAGAAGAATCTGGCATGGTTTTTGCTTAAGTACAGAATGGAGTTTGAGGATTATCCGGAAAAAATTTATGACTTGAGGCTTACAACCGAACCCAGAGGGTATAATAAAATTTTTGCTTTTCGTAATTTTTCAATATATGACGGAGAAAAACTTTTAGGCAGAGCATCAAGCACGTGGTCGTTAGTTGATATTAATACCAAAAGTATTGTACCTATTGGAGATGCTCTTGAAAATAATCCCGGCATGCCGCCTTATGTAAAACGTGAGGATGATCTGGTTTTTGAAAAAATAAAACCGATTGAAAAAGTTGATGCGGAAAAGATTTTTGAGATAAGGTATGACGATATAGATGTTAATAAGCATGTTAATAATGCGAATTATATAGTCTGGGCATTTGAGCCGTTGGATTTTAATTTCAGAAGCTCCAAAAAACTTAAAACGCTGGATATGGTTTTTAAAAAAGAGGTTACATACGGATGCAAAGTTCTTTCGCAGGTGCAAATTTTAGAGAATACAACAACGCATGTCCTGAAAAATGCCGAAACAGGTGAAGATTTGTGTCATATATGTGCCTTCTGGAAAGATAAATAGCAAAAATTATTTTTTTATGTTTTGGTAATATTACTTAAAATAAACTTGTAGATAACACCTCAAAGATTTATAATAATCATGCTCGACAAAAACAGAAAGGATTAAGAATAATGGTTTTAGAAATGACATTTCCGCAGCTGGAACGCGCAATTAATCCGACCCATGACATAAAATTATTTGCGGGACGTGCCAATTCCAAACTGGCTCAGGAAATTGCTGATTACTTAGGTACAACAATCGGACCTATGGTTGTAAAAAATTTTGCTGACGGAGAAATTTATGTTCAGGTTAAAGAAAGTGTCCGCGGAGATGATGTTTTTATTATTCAGCCGTTATGCAATCCTGTTAATGAAAATTTGATGGAATTATTGATTATAATTGATGCTTTTAAACGTGCGAGCGCAAAAACAATTACGGCTGTAATTCCGTATTACGGTTATGCAAGACAGGACAGAAAAACTTCCGGTCGTGAAGCTATTACCGCAAAACTTGTAGCGGATTTGTTGACAACTGCAGGTGCAAACAGAGTTCTGGCAATGGATTTGCATACAGGTCAAATTCAAGGGTTCTTTAATATTCTTGTGGATCACATTTTTGCAACACCGATTCTGGTAAATTATATCAAGAGTTTGAATATCAACCCTGATGATATGGTTGCGGTAAGCCCTGATACAGGCGGTGTTCAAAGGACAAGACATTTTGCAAAACAAATCGGCTGTTCGCTTGCGATTATTGATAAACGCCGCGACAAACACAATGAAGCCATTGCATCACACGTAATCGGTGATGTTAAAGGCAAAGTTTGCGTGATGTTTGATGATATTATAGATACTGCGGGAACGATTTGTGAGGCATCAAAACTTCTAGTGAGAGAAGGGGCAAAAGAAGTTTACGTTTGTGCGGCGCATCCGGTATTTTCAGGACCTGCAATAGAAAGACTTGCAAACGCACCGATTAAAGAATGCGTTGTGACAAATACAATTCCTCTTGATATGGAAAAAATGCCTCCGAATATTAAACAGTTATCTGTTGCATCACTCCTCGGGCAGGCAATTTCCAGAATTCATGATGATGAATCCGTAAGCTCATTGTTCGGCTTTGAAAAAGATATTCAGGTTTCTTAAAATCTACACCGAACGTACGAGATTTTTATAAAGTTTAAAAGTTTACAAGAACGGCTGCCGATAAAAGGAATATGATATGAAAAACTTCGGTTTTTCATACCTCCTCCCCAAGTCTGGTAGCCGTTCTTATTAAAGACGGCTTTTTTTTACGGATTATTTGTCAAAATATAGTAAATATGTTATAATAAAATTCAAATAAGGAGAGTTAAAATGGAAGATATGACTATTTTGAATCTCGGGGGGGGGCGACTCTCCTAGGTAGAAATAGCAAGGGTTTTCAGGGCGCATGTCATCATGAACCTTGTAAAGTTGGCCCAAAATTTGTCATTCTGAACTTGTTTCAGAATCTCAAAAAACGTAACCCAGCCCATCGAATTTCTAAGTTCGCAAGGCTCACTAAGAAATTCAACCCTGGTGGGGTATACCCTGTGAGCTTCGCTCACAGAAAACACACTCCTTACTCTACTCACGTAAAACGTGTCGCGTTTACTTTGGCTGAAGTTCTGATCACCCTCGGCATAATTGGAATTGTTGCAGCCATGACAATACCGACACTTGTAAGCAAGATACAGGAAGCCCATTTTCATGCCAAATGGAAGGAATGTTATGCAATATTAAATAATGCATTCAAAATGGTTGCAGCCGAAAATCCGCGTATGTTAGTTACGAATCCTGAAAACTATAATCCTTCAAAAGAATTTATAGAGGTAATTTTATCTCACCTTCAAGTTGTAGATGTTTGTGGTGCAAATGGCAACTATGTTGAAAATTCCTGTGATAATTATTCGTATCATAAAGACAGTCAGATAAAATACAAATGGTCCGGTATTGCAGGTGTATCTTCTCAATATACATCATTGTCAGGAAGTGTTTTAAGTGCATATGATTTTGATAATATGGCGGTTTTGTTAAAAAATGGGGCATCAATATATTTTGGAGGCTCACATAGCGGAACAACAATAGTTGTTGATGTAAACAATTTTAATGGCGGACCGAATGTTCTTGGTAAAGATGTCTATGTGATAAGTATGTCAGACGGAATAATATTGAACCAGTACATAGAAAATTTATATTTTAAGCCGTCAGGAGATGAAGGAACAAGAACAGAAAAAGAGGGTTATGCAGGCTGTGACGAATCGATTGGGTTAACTTCGGAAACTGTCCATTACATATTTCAAGCCTCAGGTGCCGGCTGCAGTTACAAATATTTGCATGAAAAATAATAATTTTTATGAGTTGAATTTTGACGGCATTTAAACATCTTGCATAAAACCCTTTTTTCTTTTATAATTGGATAAAAAGGAGAGAAAAATGGCACAACAATTTAATCCGCAGAATGTTAAAACAAGAACATCAGTTCTGGTTTTTATCAAAGGTTCAACAGCACCTTTAGTTTTGTATGTTGAAAACCCTCAGGATTTGTACAACGAGTTGACTCAATTAATGAAGTCTTCAGCGGCAACATTTATTGAAAAAGAAACAACAGGTCCTTTGAAAAAAGTCTGCTTTGTATCTAACCAGATTGCAGCACTTGCTATGCAAGAGGAGCAGTACGTTTAATGCATAAATCTTTATCAATAGAAGATCTTGAAGGCGCTAAAAACAAGACCCTTCATTGTAAAGTTGAAGAAGATATTGACGGTATTAATGCTGTAACGCCTATTTCCGCTGACTTAACATTTTCATCACTTGGAGATTTTATAGAAGTCAAAGGAAATGTTAAGGGAATTGTTAAGCTTGAATGTGATTTGTGTCTTAAAGAATTTGAATATAATCTTGATTTTGATATAGATGAACTTTATGCAAAACACGCACTATTGGAAGCTTCTGACGAATCCGGTCAGGAAATTGAAATCAAAGACGGACAATTTGTTACGGATTTGAACGGAGAAGATGAAATTGATATTTATGACTTATTGTATCAATCTGTAATATTAAATTTACCAAATAAGAAAGTTTGTGGTATAAATTGTAATGGAGAGGATAAATTTTTGAAAGAAGAACAAATGTCCGATCCGAGAATGGATGTCTTTAAAAACATCAAAATAGAAGAAATATAAGTAGTAAAAATAAAAAGGAAAAAGAAAAATGGCAGTACCAAAGAAAAGAACAGGACATTCCGCACAGGGACACAGAAGAAGCAACTGGAAGGCTACAAAGCCGGAAACTACAAAATGCCCGAATTGCGGTGAAACAAAATTAGCACATACAGTATGCACAGCATGCGGTTACTACAAAGGTAAAGCAGTAAGCATCAAATCACCTGACTATGTAGAAACCGTTGTTGAAAAGAAAAAACCTGCAAAAAAAGCAGCACCGAAAGCTAAAAAGGCAGAAAAAGCTGAAAAAGTTGAAGAAGTTGCAGAAGAAGTAAAAGCTGAAGAAACTTTGGAAGCTGAGGAAGCTAAAGCTGAAGTTGTCGATGAAGAAAAAGTAATCGAAGAAAAAGAAGCTGAATAAGTTTATAGCCTTGAAACGTCATCCCCGATGAGGGGATTGACGTAAAAGGGGAAGATAGTTGGCTTAGGAGAGGGAAAATGACAAGAATAGCAATAGATGCAATGGGCGGCGATCATGCCCCGCACGAAATAGTAGCGGGAGCTGTTTGGGCTGCTCAGGATTACGGCGTAGCACTTGAATTGGTCGGGAAACAGGATAGAATTGAGCAGGAACTCGACAGAATTTCTCACGAAGGTTTTTATTCGGATTGCGGAAAGGCCGGAAAGCAGCATCGTATAAAAATAGACACTTCTAAGCTGGATATAAAAATTACCCATGCTTCCGAGATTATTGAAATGGGCGAGGCCCCGGGACAAGCTATCAGAAAGAAGAAAAAATCTTCAATAGTTTTGGCAGTTGATGCTGTTGCAACAGGCAGTTCCGACGCGGTTGTCGCAGCCGGCTCAACAGGTGCCGCTATGGCATCAAGTTTGTTCGGTCTGGGCAGAATCCCCGGAATTGACAGACCCGCAATTGCCGTAACTTTACCGACTATTAAAAGACCGATTGTTGTTATTGATGCCGGTGCTAACAGTAATTGCAGCCCTGAAATGCTTTATCAGTTTGCGGTTATGGGAACAACTTTTTCTAAAAACGTTTTAGGAATTGAGCATCCGCGTGTAGGTGTTTTGAATATCGGTGAAGAAGCCGGAAAAGGAAATGAGCTTGCACAACTTACTTATAAATTATTGGAAGAACATCAGGAAAGAATTAACTTTGTCGGAAATATTGAAGGTAAAGAAATTTTCCTGAGCGTTTGTGATGTTGTTGTTTGCGATGGTTTTGTCGGAAACGTTGCGTTGAAAGTAACTGAAGGCACTTCTCAAATGTTATTCAGAATGCTTAAGCAGGAATTTAAAGCGGATTTATTGGGTAAAGTTATCGGACTTCTTGCAAAACCGTTTATGAAGAGAATTTACACCAAAATTAACTATGAAGAATTCGGCGGCGCATTACTTTTAGGCGTCAAAGGAATTACGGTAATCTCACACGGCAGAAGTAAAGCCTATGCGATTAAAAATGCCGTAAGAGTTGCAAAAGAGGCTGTCGAAACCGGTGTTAACGAGAAAATAGCAAAGTTTTATGAGGAATAATAATATGGCAGATAAATATATCCCTGTTAAAATTGCAGGTGTTGGTTACAGTTTACCTGAAGCGGTTGTTACAAACGATGATTTGACAAAATTATACGAAACATCCGACGAATGGATTTATACACGTACGGGGATTAAGGAAAGACGTTTGGTTTCAGGCGATGAAGATGCAATTGATCTCGGGTTTGACGCTGCAAAAAAAGCGCTTGACAAATCCGGAATTAAACCCGAAGAATTGGATTTGATTATTGCCGCATCATCTGCTCCTCCGCAGTTGTATCCTGCAATTGCATGCCATATTCAATCAAGATTGGGAATTGAAACCGATATTCCGGCATTTGATATTACTGCGGCATGCTCAGGTTTAATCTATGGCATGCAGGTTGCAAAAGGTTTTATTAATTCCGGAATTTACAAAAATATTTTGATAGTTGCAACAGATAACAACTCAAGATATTTGGACTGGTCAGACAGAGGAACATCAATTCTGTTCGGCGACGGCGCTGGTGCCATGGTAATGACAGCATCTGATGACGGTCTGGATGATATTTTGTCAATTGATATTAAGGCAAAAGGTTCAATTGGTGAATTGATTTATAAAGATAATGTCGGCAAAAATTGTCCGCTTGTTGCTCCGTGTACTGAAAAAGACGGTTTTATTCATATGAACGGAAAAGAAGTTTACAAGTTTGTTGTAAGAATTTTGCCGCCATATATTGAGGAAGTTATTGAAAAATCAGGTTTGAAAGCTGATGACATTGATTATTTAATTCCGCATCAGGCAAATTTGAGAATTATTCAGGCGGTTCAGGAAAGACTTCAATATACTGACGAAAAAGTAATAACAAATATTAAATACTATGGAAATACATCAGCTGCATCAGTTCCTATTGCTTTGGCAGAAGGTGTTGAAAAAGGTACTGTTAAACTTGGCAGAGATAAAACAGCAATTCTATGCGGTTTTGGTGCAGGCATGACATGGGGTGCCGCAATCGTAAGACTTCGTGAAGGTATTTGTTAAAATTATAGAAAAAAGCACCCCGCAAGGGGTGCTTTTTTATTGCCAAAAATTAGAATTTTTGATATAATAAACCCAAAAAGAAGGAGAAAGCTAATGAAAAATATGAAAAAAGATATTGTCGGGGGGGGGCGACTCCTCTAGGTAGCCAGGAAAAGGGTTTTGGCGGTATTGGTTGTGTAAAGTTACTAAGATACTATGATACTAAGGCAGTAAGAAGAAACATTCGTAATAGTAATGTAGCCCAACATAGTTATGTTCAGGATGACAAAAAACCTCACTTCACTCACGTTAAAAAAGCCGCCTTCACGTTAGCTGAAGTTTTGATCACCCTTGGCATCATCGGTATAGTGGCAGCCATGACAATACCGACACTTGTAAGCAAGATACAGGAAGCCCATTTTCATGCCAAATGGAAGGAATGTTATGCAATATTGAATAATGCTGTAAAAATGGCTGCCGCAAATAATCCGTCGATGCTTGTATCACCGGAACCAAGCGGACCGTATGGAGTTGGGGGACCAAGAAGAGAATTTATAGATTCTGTTTTGTCTAATTTAAGTGTTTTGGAAACTTGTGGGAATGCTCTACATAATGGAGTTTATGACACTAGTAGTTGTGAAAATTGTCCATGGGCGGATGTTAATATTGACTCAAATGGTATTTACAAGACTTTGGCAGGTAACAGGTTATCAGGTTATGATTTTGGCTTAAAAGCAGCATTCTTAAAAAATGGAGCAACAGTTTATTTCGGCGGTGTATTTAGCGGCTTGATTATTGCAGTGGATGTAAACAGTGCCTCAACAGCTCCAAATGTTTTAGGTAAGGATTTTTATGCAATCAGTTTATCAATAAGCTCCAATTCCAATTTGAAGATAGAAGAACTTGACTTTAAACCTATGGGTGCTGAAGGAACAAGAACGGAAAAAGCGGGTTATGCAGGCTGTGATGAAAGTATCGGAGCTAATCCGGATGCAAACGGTACTATTAATGCGTTATTTGAAGCTCCCGGTGCAGGATGCAGTTATAAATATTTGTATGAAAAATAGAGTTTATTTTTTCAAATAATCGTCAAAAGTTTTTATATTAACCTTATATCCGCAGCCGTCGTGGAGTTTGCCGGGGTAGAATATTCTTTTCGCAGGGTAATTCCGGCACATGCGCGGGCGGTGTTTGTAGTCGGAGCATAAGCCGTCCGGTGTTACAAGTTTACAGGCAAATATAAGGTTGCCTTCATCATCTTTTCCTTTTATATAAAATCTTTTGTACTGCGGAAATAAAAATTGCATTATCTTGAATTCTTTTTCGGTATATGTATCAACGCTGTACATATAGTTGCAGCATTTACCGCATTTTTTGCATTCGCCCGTAATTTCATAGCTTACGCGCTCCGGCACAAAGTTCGATAAAAATTCGTTTATTATAATCTGTATAAAATCTATTATTTTTTTCATATATTGTCACTATATATTAGCATGTTATAATATAATAGCAAAAGAGGGAAAAATGGCAAAAAAATCTAAAAAACGTGTATCCGATAAGGAAATTGCAAGGCGAAATATTAAAAAGAAGAAGATGGACAGTGATTTTGTCTCAAATTTAAAAATGTTGTGTATAGTCGGTGCGGCATTTGTCCTTGCTGGTTTTGCAGCTTTGCAGTTATATTTGTCATCCCAGCCTCCGATTAAAAATTTGGAACAGTTTAAGCCGAATATTGTTACCAAATTTTATTCTGAAGACGGCGAAGTTATAAAAACATTCACGGCATATACATTTTCAAAAATCGAATTAAAAGATGTTCCCGAAGAATTGAAAGAGGCCATAATTGCCACAGAGGATAAAAATTTCTACAGGCATGGCGGGTATGATATTTTCGGGCTTGCAAGATCAACGGTTCAGAATATTCTTGCGGGTCGTGTTGTTCAGGGCGCAAGTACAATTACCCAGCAGCTTGCAAGAATTTTGTTTTTGTCTAATGAAAAAACTTTTACAAGAAAGATAAAAGAGCTTGTAATTGCCGCCCGTATTGAAAAAACAATTTCCAAAGACCAGATTTTGGAAATGTATTTGAATAATGTTTACTTAGGCTCGGGTGCATACGGCGTTGAAGGTGCCGCAAAGATTTATTTTAACAAACACATAAAAGATTGCACCCTGCCGGAATTGGCATTAATTGCAGGTTTGCCGCAGGCTCCGTCTGTTTATTCGCCGTATAACAATCTTGATTTGGCAATCAAAAGACGCAATCAGGTTTTAACCAGAATGTATAAAATGCGTTATATTACAAAAGACGAGTACGAAAAGGCAAAAGAGGCAAAAGTTGTCTTAAACGACATGCCGCAATTTTATACAACAAATAAGGCGCCGTATTTTTGTGATTACGTGATGAATGAATTGCAAAAACTCGGATTTGATGAAACAGAAATTATCCATGGCGGTTATAAAATTATTACAACAATTGATTCAAAAGCCCAGAATGCGGCGAATGAAGCTGTTGTAAGAGATTTGAAAAACTGGGGCTTATCAGGTGACGCAAAACAAGCGGCTGTATTTTCGTTCAACCCGACAAACGGAAAAATATTAGTTTATGTTGGCGGAAAAGATTATACAAAGAGCCAGTATGATAGGGTTACTCAGGCCGTAAGACCTCCGGGGTCAGCATTTAAGCCTTTTGTATACGCAGCTGCATTGGAAAAAGGTATAAGCCCGAATGATTTTATTGATGACATGCCTATAACAATCGGCGGCTGGTCACCGAGAAATTATGGAAATAAATACCGAGGCAGAATTCCTGTTTATAGCGCCTTGATGGTTTCGTCAAACGTTTGCGCCGCAAGAGTAATTCAGGAAGTCGGTGTGCGTTCTGTTATTCAAATTGCAAGAGTTCTGGGAATTGAAACACCTTTGGAATACGATTATACAATTGCACTCGGGTCAAACGGCGTTAAATTATTTGAATTTACCAGAGCATACGGCGCGTTTGCAAACGGCGGATATGTTGTTCAGCCTTATGGTATAGAAAGAGTCGAAACCTCACGCGGCAAGGTCGTTTATGAAGCTTCAAAAACAAAAATTACGCATCAATTGAGCTTGAGGACTGCTGCAGAGATGACTGCAATGCTTAGAACTGTAATTACAAACGGTACGGGCGCTGCTGCAAACATCGGAAAACCAGCTGCAGGTAAAACAGGAACAACAGACGATAATAAGGACGCTTATTTTGTAGGCTATACTCCGAATATTGTAACAGGTGTCTGGGTCGGAAGTGACGACAATACTGTTATGAGTAAATCTATTCAAGGCGGTACTGTTCCTGCAATTATTTGGAAAGATGTAATGAAGGTTGCGACGGAACCTTACGGTAAACTGGATTTTAATTATCCTGAAGTCGTGCTTGAACCGTTTAAATTAAATACGGCAAATATAAAAATTATAAAACAAGGTGAAGAACAAGAAGAACAGCAAGCGGATGAGAATGCTGCCGAGGACTCCGTAAATGGTGAAAAGAAACTATTAAATCCGAAAGATGTTATAAATAGTGTAAAATCAAGTATCGGAGTGCAGCCGTCCCAGAATCTTCCGGCACCCACACCGCAATCGGTAAAACCTGTTCAGCAGCCCGTTCAGAGTTCTGCGCCGTCACCTATACCTATGGCAGTTCCGGAGAGTTTACGCCAATGACAAAGCATGTTGGTGTTGATGAATCAGGAAAAGGAGATTTTTTCGGACCCCTTTGCATAGCGGGTGTACTCGTTGATGAAAAGTCCGAAAAGCTTTTTGCTGATTTGGGCATAAAAGACAGCAAAAAGATTTCCGACAAAAAAATTCTTGAGTTTGAAAAAACAATCCGTGCAAATGCCGTGCATTCGGTGGTAGCGATTTCAAACGGGCGGTATAATGAGCTTTATGCAAATATAAAGAATTTGAACAGACTTCTTGCCTGGGGGCATGCAAGGGTTATTGAAAACATTTGTGAAAATAACGCATGTGATTACGTATTGTCGGACAAATTCGGAAATGAAAGCCTTATAAAATCAGCTTTGATGAAATACGGCAGAAACATTGAATTGAGGCAGATGGTCAGAGCGGAAAGCGATATAGCGGTTGCGGCGGCATCTGTTCTTGCCCGCGCAACTTATGTCCGCAAAATGGCTGAGATGGAAAAGACATACGGCATAATTTTTCCTAAAGGTTGTGCATCTCAGGTTAAGGATGCTGCAAGGGAATTTATTTCCAAATACGGAAAAGACAGGCTAAAAGAAGTATGCAAAACCCATTTCAAGACTTTTAACGAAGTGTGAGTATCGTTCGCGGTCAACCCCTATTGGTGAGGTGTAGGAGGACAATAATAAGATCCTGAATGCGGGATGACAAAAATGTGAGCGAAGCTCAAAGAAAAAACTTATTCCCTTATTAACTTTTTCAGCCCAACGGGAAAATGGCGGGATTCTAACCTACAGTCTACTTAGTATTATCCGTCAATATGGCTTGTAACACCGATTGATTTATTGTTATCGATTTCTATTGTATGGCGGATTACGGTGTGTGCCATCAAGAGCATAAACGGATTGATTTCGGTCGTCTGTGACATGTTAATTTTGGCTTTTGCAATTTCTTCTTCGGCTTTTTCCTCTTTTTCGGAAAAAGTTATGACGGAATTCATTGAGTAATGCTTTTCATCGCCTTGAATTCTGATTAAAAGTTCATCTTTAGGGAATTCTTTTGAGCATTCAATTGACACGTGAACCGAATTTGATGTTTCCAGAACAAGGGTTGCAACAACAGTGCCGTAATTTACGGTGGAAATAGTGATTGTTAGTATGCTGTCGCTTTCTTCGGTGTCTTCTGATGTTTCAATATCAAGATCAAATCCGACGCCTTCTTCAAGCGGAAGCCACGGCAGGTACAAAAGCAGCAAGACTTTTAAGGTCTGTGCCGGATCATTTTGTGCGGCGGCTGCCATACTGTTGTTTATAAGCCTTGCCATTTCTTTAATCTGGCTTAAATCAGTAATCCCTTGTTTTGATGCCGCAGTCATCGCGGTAATCAATTTTGTGACGGCTTCTTTTCCGTTTGCCTGAATCATCCGGGCTATTTGGGACAAGTCTATCATTCCGTTTGGTGAAAGTGTCAGATTTTTTATGGAGGATTGCAGCTGGGTAGCCAATTGAGTTTGAATAATAGTTTGAATTTGTCCCGGTGTCGTAAGCCCTTGAAGCTGGGCAAGAATTTGAGCCTGCATTTGGGAAAGAGCATTTTTTTGCGCAGCAATTTGCTGTGAAAACATTTGATTAAACTGCAATTGAGTCATCCCTTTTTGCAGCATATAGATAAATTCATTCAAATTTTTTGGAAGCTGCATGACCTCTTTTGCGTAAACTGCCATATCCATACTTTGCAATGTGTTCATTTGAAGATTTGCGGCAGTTGATGAGGTTGTCTGTGCCGTGACATTTTGACTGACATTTTGCGCAAAACTTTCTGCAGCAGCCTGTGAATTTACAGGCGTTTGACGGTTTACAAACATTTGTGTGTTTGTAAATTTCATCAGCATCCGTCCTAAATCAAAGTTATTCATACACCTATTTTAAATGATTTTTTACAAAAAGTCTATCTTTTGACAGGCAGATAAGACTGCGGATAGCTGTAATCTTCTTTAAATCCGAGGTGTCTGTACATTTTGAGTGCCTGGAAATTATTTGTTTCAGTGCAGGTGTTAATTTCTGTTATATGTCTTTCGGCATTTTCTACCCAGCTTATTATTTTATCCATTGAATATTTAAGCATCATTTTTGACAAACCTCTGCCCTGATGTTCTTTTTTAATACCCACAATCGGGATATTTACAATTTGTCCGCCTGTCAGGTTCATAAAGCAAAATCCTACAGGATTGTTGTCACACATCAAAATGCTGGAGGCTTCCGGCAAAAATTCGGCGTAAACATTTTTTGTAATTTTATTCAAAATATCATAAGTGCCGTCAAGTGTCTGAAATCTCGGGTCAAAAAGCGCATCCGCACTGGTTTCAAAAGCCTCTTGAACTATATGTATTGCCTCATCAAAATATTTTTCATCCCACGGAATTACGCTGTAGCAGCTCGGTAAATTTCTTAGTTGTGTCATTTTTAAAATTTCGCGGGAATTTGTTCCGCTCATTAAAAATCGTAAAACAGCTATACCTACAAATTTAAATCCGAAACGGGCAATTTCTCCGATTAAAGTTTTTTGCGCCCCGAGCATTGGATAACATACAACTTTATCTTTACGTTCTTTTTTGGTTTGGTTTAAAAATTCTTCAATCAAATATTTGCTTCTGACTAAAAAATTTTCCATATTAAGTGCGTGAATTATATTAAGCTCGACAGCTTCCGAAATCATTGTAGTGTAAACCAAAAATGCCGTAGGAATACTGTCTTCCAATAATATAATGCATTTTATAAGGTCTTTTTTTACGGAATCTATAAAATCATCAAAAGACAAGGGTTCCAATTCAAAGTTATAATCTGTAGTTGCTCGTGTTCTGAAATCTTCGTAAACCGGTTCCAACCCTTTGTAATCTTCTTCTGATAACAGTTTTGCTCTATATTCCGTCATAACCTGTCCTTAAAGCATATGATGCATTTTATCTTTTTTGGTTTCCATATATCTTTTATTATACTTGTTAATTTCCGGTGTCAATTTTATTATTTCATTGACATTAAGTCCATAGCCCTTGAGAGCTATAATTTTTTTTGGATTATTCGTAATCAAATTAAATGTTGTAAACCCTAAATCCAGAATAATCTGTGCTCCGTCACCGTAATTTCGCAAATCAGATTTAAACCCGAGTGAATGATTTGCTTCAACGGTATCCTGACCGCATTCCTGAAGTTTATAGGCTTTGATTTTATTCACAAGCCCGATACCTCTTCCTTCATGACCTCGCATATAGATTACGGCGCCTTTGCCGTAGTCGTTAATATAGCTCATTGCACCATGAAGCTGCGAATTACAGTCACATTTAAGGCTGTGGAAAATGTCGCCGGTTAAGCATTCGCTGTGAACTCTTATTGCAGGGATTTTGTCGCTGCCGTCATCTTTAACAAGTGCTGCATATTCCATACCGGTGAGACTATTCTTGTATCCGTAAATCATAAATTCACCGTATTGTGTCGGCAAAAATGCTTCCGCCTCGCGGGTTACTATTCTTTCGGTTTTAAGTCTATATGCAATAAGTTCCGCAACAGAAATAAATTTTATACCGTGTTTATCGGCGAATTTTCTCAAATCATCGCGGCGCATCATATGACCGTCAGAATTCATAATTTCGCACATAGGACCTGCCGGAATATGTCCGCATAATTTTGCAAGATCCACAACCGCCTCTGTGTGTCCGGTTCTTTGTAAAACTCCGCAAGGTTTTGCAACACACGGGAAAAGATGCCCGGGGCGTCTTAAATCAGACGGCACTGCATCCGGTGCTATGGCAACTTCTATTGTCTTTGCCCTGTCAAATGCTGAAATCCCCGTTGTAACTCCGTATTTTTCAGAAGCATCAATGCTTACCGTAAAAGCTGTTTTCATACCTTCTGTATTTTGCTCAACCATTTGCGGCAAATCTAATTTTTCAGCAATTTCAGGTGAAATTGCAAGACAAATAAGCCCCTTTGCCTCGTTTGCCATAAAATTTATAATCTCGGGCGTTACCATTTGTCCCGAACAAATCAGATCACCTTCATTTTCGCGATCTTCATCATCCGCAACAATTAGCATTTTGCCCGCTTTGAAATCTTTTATTGCATCTTCTATGCTGTCAAATCTGAATTCGTCCATATTACATAAATCCGTTTTCTATTAAGAAATTTTCATCAATTTTATTATGCTCCGTTGATAAAAATTTTTCAACATACCGTCCTAAAATGTCTGTTTCAATATTTACAAGATCGCCGGAGTGTAAATTTTTTAAATTTGTATTTTCAAGTGTATGCGGGATTATTGCGACCGAAAAAATATTCCCGTCGAGTTTTGAAACCGTCAGGCTGACGCCGTTTACGGTGATAGAACCTTTATAGACAATGTATTTGCTGTCCGGAACTTCAAACGTCATATTGCCCAGATATTTTGCTGTCATGTCAACATGCCCCTGAACAATATGTCCGCCCATACGTGTTGAAGGTGTCAGGGCGCGTTCAAGATTAACCGAGTCGCCTGATTTGAGAGTTTTGAAATTAGTTATTTTAAAGGTTTCATCACTTACATCAGCCGAAAAAGTATTTGAAGTCAGTCCCGCAACCGTCTGGCAGCAGCCGTTAATTGCAATGCTGTCGCCGATTTTTGTACCTTCAAGAACCTTTCTGCATTCTACGGTAATTACAGATCCCGTTATACTTTTTAATATCCCTGTTTCTTCTACTATACCTGTGAACATATTTTTATTGTAACATAAATTTCCGCTAATCCGATAAAATTGAATATTTTTTATGTTTAAAGTAGAATTTTGATGTAAATGTTACAAAAAAAGGAGAGAATATTATGTCAAGAAAACCAATTATTGCAGGAAACTGGAAAATGAATCTGCTTCAATCCGAAGCCAAAGAACTTTTTGAAGGCATTAAATCTTTTGTAAAAGATTATACAGCACCTCAATTGCCGACAATTGTAATTGCGCCGACATTTACATCTTTGTGCGCTGTAAGTTCAGTAGGCTGTGACTGCGGTTGCGGCGGAAATAAAATTTCCGTTGCCGCTCAAAACTGCCACTGGGAAAATTCAGGCGCTTATACCGGTGAAATTTCTGTTGCAATGGCTAAAGATGCAGGCTGTGATTATATTATTATCGGTCACTCAGAAAGAAGACAATATTTTTCTGAAACTGATGAAATGATTAATAAAAAAGCAAAAGCAATTCTTGCAGGCGGTTTGATTCCTATTATCTGCTGCGGCGAAACTCTTGAACAACGTGAAGCAGGTATTACCGATGAACATATCGCAACTCAAATCAGAGCTGCTTTATCAGGAATTTCATCAGAAGATGTTGCAAAATCAGTTATCGCATATGAACCTATCTGGGCTATCGGTACAGGCAAAACCTGCGATTCAACAGAAGCTAACAGAGTTATTAAAATGATTAGAAATGTTGTAAAAGATGTAGCAGGTTCATCTGCAGCCGATTCAATCAGAATTCTCTATGGCGGTTCAGTTAAACCTTCAACTATCGAAGAACAAATGTCACAATCCGATATCGACGGTGCTTTGGTAGGCGGCGCTTCATTGAAAGCTGACAGCTTTAATGAAATTATCGCAAATACTATGAAAGTTGCTGTATAGCTCTTGATTTTTAAAAAAGCACCCCGCAAGGGGTGCTTTTTTATTGCCAAATGGTAAGAATGTTATGCAATATTAAATAACCCATCAGGTGCAGGGTGCAGCTATAAATATTTGCATGAAAAGTAATTTGTTTGCTGTTTGGACAGGTTTATCCAAACAGCAATTCTTGTTCTCTTCCTAAGCAGGTGCGGCATCCAGATTATTGCGAACAAAGAACCTCGCTTATTCTTATTATTTTCTTGTAGTATTTTATTTGTAAACCGGTTTATCCGACAATAAATTTTAACATTGAGGTTTACATTTGGCGTGTTTGCTGTATAATTATTGTAACGGAAGTGAGAGGGATATGAATATGGCGAAAAAGATAGCGTTTTTATTTCCTGGACAGGGGTCTCAATCTGTCGGTATGGGAAAAGATTTATATGAAAATTATGAAAGTGCAAAGACTGTTTTTGATACTGCTGACAATGTTTTAAACAAAAGCATTTCAACAATTTGTTTTGAAGGACCGGAAGAAGATTTGAAACAAACAGTTAACACTCAGCCCGCAATTGTTACAATGTCAATTGCCGCAATGAAAGCTTTGACATCTCAAATTGATATCAAGCCGGATTACGTTGCAGGTCACAGTCTGGGTGAATATTGCGCTATGTATACGGCTGGTGTTATGTCTTTGGAAAATACTTTAAAATCTATCCAAAAAAGAGCTGACCTTATGGGTGCAACAAAAGGCGGAAGCATGGCTGCTGTTTTGAATGCATCTGAAGAACAGTTGAAAGCCGGTTTGGCTGAAGGTTCAAAAGTCGGCTATGTTGATGTCGCAAACTATAATTCACCTGCGCAGGTGGTTATTACGGGTGACGAAAATGCTGTTAAAGCCGCAGGCGATTATATGCTTGCAAACGGCGTAAGAAGGGTTGTTCCTCTTGCGGTTTCCGGCGCTTTCCATTCTAAATTTATGGAAAATGCAGGGCATGAATTTGCATCATTTATTTCAAATGTTGAATTAAATGACGCTTCAATTCCTGTAATTACAAACGTTGATGCTGAACCTACCGTAAACAGCTCTGATTTTAGTGAAAAAATGCCTAAACAGATTTATTCATCAGTACACTGGACACAAACTATTGAAAAAATGGTGTCTGATGGTGTTGAAATTTTTATAGAAATCGGACCGGGCAAGGTTCTTGCAGGTTTGAACAAAAAAATCGCACCTGATGCGGTTGTATATAATGTTTATGACAAAGCATCTCTGGATGCAACGGTTTCTGCCCTTAGTGAAATGATGGCAGGTGTATAGGATTGGGGTTTCCCCCGTAAATAAGGAGAAAAACAATGACAGAAAGAAAAATTGCTTTAGTAACAGGCGGATCCCGCGGTATTGGTTTGGCTTGTGCTATTGAACTTGCAAAAGCAGGCTGCGACATTATTATCAACGATATCTGTGATGCCGAAAAAGCTCAGCCGGCTTTGGATGAGATTAAAGCTTGCGGTGTTAACGCATATTTCTACAGCTTTGATGTTTCAAATGATCAGGCAGTTCAGGAAAATGTAGACAAAATGATTGCGGAACACGGCAAGATTGATATCTTGTTGAACAACGCAGGTATTACAAAAGACGGTTTGTTCATAAGAATGGATATGGAACAGTGGGAAAGAGTTATCAAGATTAACCTTACAAGTGCATATTGTGTAACCCATGCCGTAATCAAACATATGATGAAAGCTCGTCAGGGTTCTATTATTAATATGTCAAGTATTGTAGGCCGCCACGGTAACGCAGGTCAGGCAAACTATTCAGCTTCTAAAGCAGGCTTAATCGGTTTGACTCAAACTCTTGCAAAAGAATTCGGCTCAAGAAACATCAGAGTTAACGCTGTATGCCCAGGATTTATCCAAACAGCAATGACTCACGATTTGGCAAATATTGATGAGTATCTGAAAGCTATTCCGATGAAAAGACTCGGTACTCCGGAAGATATTGCGAAAGTTGTTAAATTCCTTGCACTCGATACTGATTATGTTACAGGTCAGGCAATCGAAGTTGCAGGCGGTTTGATGTTATAATAGATTTTTATAAATATTATTAAGGCGGGCAAAGCCCGCCTTTTTCGTTAAAAATTTTTTAATATGACTTGAATTATTGTAGCGCATATGCTACAATAATTGTATGAAAGAAATCATATACTATCAATGTTCTAATAAAAGAATTTTATTTATCGAGTGGTATGAATCTCTTGATAAAAGTATGAGATTAATTATTGATAAAAGAATATCAAAAATTGAAAGAGGCTTGTATGGTGATCATAAAAGATTGTCGCAAGAATTATATGAATTTAGATTTTCCAACGGTTTAAGAATATATTATATGGAAAAAGGTGAAACAATAGTTCTATTATTAACAGGTGGTAATAAATCAAGACAAGATAAAGATATTGAATTGGCAAAAAGATATGTCAATGAATATAATGAAAGGATAAAATGATGCTGAATAAGAAAGAAAAAATATTATTAAATAGTTTTCCAAAACATCAAGATTGTCTTAAGCAAAGATTAAAGGAAGATCCGGAATATGCTCAAATGTGGTTAAATAGTATATTGGATGATTATTCTGAAACAAAAGATGTTAATGAATTGGTATATAATTTAAAGCCGTTAATTGAAGCAACATATACTATATGTGAATTTGCAAAAATAATAGGTATACATCGCATAACTTTATATAAAATTTTTGCACGGAAAATGATACCAAGCATTGAAGTTTTGCATAAAATTTTTAGCGGTTTGGGATATGAATTAAAATTGTCTATAGATAAAGCTTAGAAAGAGTAAACAGAGAAAACGCGCTGTCTATTTGCAATCTTTTGGATTGAGTAAAATCTTGAATGGTGTGCTTTTGTTCAGGAGCTTTGATGTAGAAAGTATTTTTATTAACAAATATAGAATAATACTTAGAATGTAACAATTTTTTAAATCAGTTGCAAATTTATCTTTAAATAGTATAATGATTATGACATATAGTGATACACTAATTTATGAGGAAGAAGAAATGAGTACATTTGAAAAAGTTAAAAAAGTTGTAGTAGATCAGTTAAGCGTAGATGAAGCATTGGTTACTCCGCAAGCAAGCTTCACAGCTGATTTGGGTGCTGATTCATTAGATACAGTTGAATTGGTTATGGCATTTGAAGAAGAATTCGGCTGCGAAATCCCTGATGAAGAAGCTGAAAAAATCCAAACAGTTCAAGACGCTGTAAACTATATTGACTCACATTCATAATCTGAATAATATATTTATTCGTTGAAAAAGTTTGCGAGAGTGAGAAATATTCTCTCATTCTCGCATATTTATTGTAAAGGAATAGGAGATGACAAAAAGAAGAGTAGTAATCACAGGGCTGGGAGCAGTTTCGCCGTTTGGTGTCGGCGTTGATAAGTTATGGAACAGTCTTGTTGAAGGAAAAAGCGGAATAAGTACTTCCGAATCCATTGATATATCAAAACACGTTGTAAAAATTTCCGGTGAAGTCAAAGACTTTGACCCTGAACAGTATTTGGATCCCAAAGAATCCAAAAGAATGGACAGATTTATTCAATTTGCAATGGTAGCGGCTGATGAGGCTATTGCTGATGCAAAATTGGAAGAAGTACATGACGTAGATCCTTATAGAATAGGTGTTATGGTAAGTTCTGCCGCCGGCGGTTTCAGAACTTTTGAAGAAAACCACAAACGTATTTTGGAAAAAGGACCGAACAAATGTTCACCGTTTACTATTCCGATGATGATTGTAAACATGCCCTCAGGCAGAATTTCCATAAAATACGGTTACAAAGGTGTAAATAAAGTTGTGGTTTCAGCATGTGCAACAGGTACCCACACAATCGGCGACGCGTTCAGAACCATCCAATACGGCGACGCTGATATAGTAATTGCAGGCGGTACGGAAGCAACGATTTGTGATGTCGGTATCGGTGCATTTGCAAGCGCAAGAACCCTTTCACACAGAAACGACGAGCCTGAAAAAGCTTCACGTCCGTTTGACAAAGACAGAGACGGATTTGTAATGTCAGAAGGTGCAGGCGTTTTAGTTCTGGAAGAATATGAGCATGCCAAAAAACGCGGTGCAAAAATTTACGCTGAAATCGTTGGTTACGGTCAGACAGCTGACGCTTATGACGTTGTTGCCCCGTGCCCTGACGGTAAAGGTGCAACTAAATCAATGGAATTTGCATTGCAGGATGCAGGTTTAAAAACCGGCGATATCCAGTATATTAACGCACACGGTACAAGCACGGGGCTTGGCGATGTCGCGGAATCCAATGCTATCGCAAAATTGTTCGGCGACAAGCAGCAAAATCCCAACCTTCGCGTAAGTTCAACCAAATCAATGCACGGGCATGTTTTGGGTGCAACGGGTGCTATTGAGGCTATTGCCTGCATAAAAACAATTAATGAAAACATTGTTCCGCCGACAATTAACCTTGATAATCAGGATGAAAACGTCGGTGATTTGAATTATGTTCCTCATAAAGCCCAAAAAGCTGAGGTGCATGCCGCCCTTTCAAATTCATTCGGATTTGGCGGGCAAAACGCTTCTTTGATATTTAAAGAAGTTTAGAATTTTAAAAAGCCCTCATTATGAGGGCTTTTTAGTTTTGATTGTACACATATAATTTATGAAAAGGAGGTACAGTTTTGTATTTATTTGGGAAATTCGGGGGGGGGCGACTCCTCTAAGTACTGATAGTAAGGGTTTCGGCGGTATATTTTGGGAAAAGATACTAAGATACTATGATACTAAGGCAGTAAGAAGTAACAGAAATGTAGGTCGGCATTACTATGCCGACAGAAAAGTTTACCGTCGGGTTAGTAAACCCGACCTACAACATGTCATCCTGAACTGCCTGAGGCAGGACAATACTCTGAACATTGGTGGGACTTACCATGTCATCCTGAACTTGTTTCAGGATCTCATTAAAGAAATACAGAGATTCTTCGCTGAGGCTCATAATGACGAAAATGTGAGCGTAGCTCACAGAAAATTCTTAGTGCCTTACTGCCTTAGTAACTTAGTATCTTCTAAAAATGCAGCGTTTACTTTAGCCGAAGTCTTGATAACTCTCGGCATAATTGGTGTTGTGGCAGCGATGACTATTCCGACTTTGGTTAATTCTTATGCAAAAAAACAAACTGTTGTTAAGTTGAAAAATATATATTCCGTAATCAGTAATGCCTCAAAAATGTCAGAAGTAATGAATGGTTCAATGAACACCTGGGATTTTTCGCTTGCTACGGACAGCGGCATTGAAACATTTGTCAGAAAATATTATGTGCCTTATTTAAAAGTTGAGGCTATATACAATTATTATGATTTTGCTGATAATTACAATTATACATTAACAAATTTATTTGGCAGGTCTATAGAAATGGGGCGGGTGGTTTTATTGCTTGCAGACGGAACAATAATTGCATTTAATCGCGCTTCGTATGGTGATGTAAATAATAAAAACGCTTATATTTGGCTTTATGCTGATATAAATGGTTTAACAGGTCCTAATAAGGTAGGCAGAGATGTATTTGTTTTTGATATCAGGAATTGGGCAAAAAATGATTATTATATAAGTTTTTATAAATGTCACGGATGTAATACCCGTGAACAATTGATGAACGCTAATGTTTCTTCGGATGAAGAAGACAACAGAACAGGAATGGGTTGTTCCAAAGAAAACATATCCGGTTATTACTCAGGTTTTTATTGTGGTGCCTTAATACAGCTGGATGGATGGGAAATAAGGGATGATTATCCATGGATGCCATAGATGGTGTTATTTATCCTTCAATCAAAACTCTGTCGAGGCAGACTTTTGGCGAGTATTTCCATTCGCGGTAGGTTATACGTTTGACCTTAAACCCGCAGCGTTCAAGGATTGCCTGTTTTTTCATATTGGAAACGGTTTGTTTTACGTTGTCTTCAACCCCGTCGATTTCCACAATGAATTTTTTATCCACCAATAAGTCAGCTTTCAAGCCTGCAATTTCGCTTCCCGCAAGAACTTCATGTCCGAGTTCGCGCATTTCAGATGCTATTTCGCGTTCAAGATTGTTTTTGTATTCGTTTTCGTCGATTTGCAAGTTTTCAAGCGCTGCTTGTTTATTCTGATATTCTTTTATGTAGGAAATATAGTTTCTGAAATGACCTTCCGGAAGGTTTGTTATGTCGCGTGAAACAAAGTTTACAACCTTGTATCTAGCACGGGTAATCGCAACGTTAAAGAGGTTCGGTTTTTGTAAAAATGTTGCGCTTTGTGCGTGGCTGTTGTTTGCAAAAGCCCATGACATAAGGATTATGTCGCGTTCATCTCCTTGGAATGTATGAGCTGTACCGATTTCTACCTGATGTTTTCTGAGCATATGATCTGACAGAACTTTTGAAACAGAGGTTTTCAACTGTTCCACCTGCGCTCTGAACGGTGAAATTATGCCGATAGATACAGGGTTATCGGGGTTTTTGCGTTCATCTTCTATAATTATTTCGTGTAACTTTTTGATTACGGCTTCGACTTCGGGAAGGTTGCGTGTTGCGTCATAATCAACTTTTCCTTCCGGCACTTCGACAAGTTCAAGAACCTTTTGACCGCCAAAGTCTTTTCTCATAACCCTTATTCTGTCGCCGTAAAATTCATGGTTTGAAAATTCTATAATCGGCGGCAGGCTTCTGAAATGTTCGTCAAGCATTACGGAATTCATTGAATAGTAATCCGCAAGGTCGAACATGGAATTTGTTCTGAAACGCCACATTAACTGGTATTTGTCAGGAATCCCGTATTGATTTAAGAAAGACTGTTCTTTTGCTTTTTCTAAGAATGACAAATGCGGTAATTGTTTGTCGTCGCCCACGATTACTGCGCGTTTTGCGCGGAACATTATCGGGAAGCAGCTTGCAATATCGCATTGTGAGGCTTCATCAATAATTGCAACGTCAAACATTCCGGGTTTCATAGGCAATGACCCTGAAACCGCATAAGTTGTTACGCACCAGCAGGGGAATGCCTCCAGAAGCGGTCTGAAATCTTCTTCTTCCAAAATGCGGTTTTGGAGATTTTTTTTGCGTTCAACAAGTGATTTTGCGTGAACTTTTAATCTCTGGCATTTTATCTGGTCGCGCAAAAGCCCTTTCAAAGCTTCACGGCGTTTGTTTTTCAGGATATTTACCGCAAGATTTTTTTGTTTTTTCTTCATCTGGCGGATTTGTTCCATAAGCACATGGAGGTTGCCTGTTTTTTGAATATCAGCTTCGATTTTTCTTAAATTACAGTTCATAAGCGCAACTTCAAGCTCTGCGCTCAGTCTTGAAAGATTTTCATAATTTACGTCGAATTCGTTCAGTTTGAGAATTTTTTTAAGGTGTCTAAGGCTTGTAAAATTCGCGATATTGGCGAAAAATCCAGCTTTCTCCATATTGTTATGCAAAATTTTTATGATTCCTGACACCATATCAATTTCGCTTTTTTTGAGCTGGGTTGTTATGAATTGCATTTGTCCGATTGATTTTTCGTGTTCGGTTGTTTCTAAAGACAGGTCATGCCATTCACGTTCAAGCTTTATAATTTGTTCGCATTTTTTTTCTGTCTGGTTAAGCAAATTCAAATGCTCTTTCATATCTTTTGTATCTACAAGGAGGCTGTCTTCATAGTCGCTGTCAATGTCCACCTTGCCTGACAACAAGTCCTGCAGCTGGTAGCTCAATTGTTTTTGATAATTCAAACGTCCTGCACGCAGAGCCAAAAACGGCGCGCCGAGTTCATTCAAGCGTTCCGCAACAACGTCGACGGCTTTGTCCATGCGGGAAGCCACAAGAACTGTTTTTCCGTTTGCAATTAAGTGTGCGACAAGGTTTACGATTGTCTGAGATTTTCCTGTTCCCGGAGGGCCTTGTACGGCTATGAATTTGCTGTTATCAATATTTTTGATAACTTTTTCTTGTGAATCGCTTAATGATAAAGGAGTTATCGGGTAGAAATCAGTAATTTCATTCAAATCTTTTATCGGAACGGATTTTTCTTTTGCATGAACGTATTCATCATTAATTATGCTCAAAGCTGTTTCACGGTAAATTCCGCTCGGTTTTTCCGCAATCTGGGTTAATTCGTGCAGCACACCTGCGGTGACTGACGGACGTTTTGTCAAAATTATTGCGCTTTGATAGGTTACAACAACTTTGTCAACTTTTATTGAGGATTTTTGCGCTGTTTCGCGTTCTTCTTCTTCAATTAATTCGTCAATATTTTCCGAATCTATTTTTTCTTTGTAAAAATCTTTTGCTTCGTCTTTGGAAATATTATCTTCTGTTTCGTTGTCATTTGAGGTTTGGCTGATTTCAATTTCAGGAACAACTGACTGTAAGGTTGTCAGAAATATGTCTAACTTTTCCTGTGTAATAGGCAAATCCGGCACTACATCCAGAATACCTTCCAAAAGCAGGTCGACTTCATCTTCGTCATCGTTTTTTTTCATTAAAGCTGCAAGCGCGCCGGTGTTCAGAGAAAGCATTTCATCCTGCGGTATACAGTTTATGTTTACCCCGTTTCTTTCAAGCCGGCATGGGACATACAAAAGCGGAGTCAAAAATTCGTTTTGTTTTTTGGATTTGTTGTTTTTGCCAACAAGAAAAAGATAACCGTAAATCAGGTATTTGTCTTTTGTGCTTAATTCACTTTGAATCATGAGTTCCGTCAGCTTGCTGTCGGAACCGTCAAGTTTAAGATATTCTTCGCCGGTTGTGAATAATTGCTCTTCTCCGGGGAGAAAAATCCATTTGTTATCTTTATCTGCCTTAAGGTTGCGGAAAGTGGAACTTTTAACCTCTTCTCTTACGCAATCGTGAAGATACTGGCTTAATTTTTTGATAAAACTGTTATTGAATGCCGAATTGATGGCTTTTGTTGCTTCTTGTAACATACTTTCTCCTGCTTGTTTATTATATCATTTTACGCTAAAATATGGAAGATGGACATCATCAGAATAAATGATAATTCAGATAAATTGTATTATATCGGGGGCATTGTCCGCGATAAACTTCTCGGCGTCCAAAGTTTGGATGTTGATATTACGTATGTCGGCAATGCTATTGAATACTGCTCAAAATTCGGCGAAGTTATTCAGGAAAATCCTGATTTCGGTACGGTACGTGTAAATGTCGGCGGGCGTGCAGTTGATTTTGCGTCCACCCGTGCGGAAGTTTATGAAAAAAAAGGGCATTTGCCGGTCGTAACTAAAATAGGTTGTTCTTTAAAAGAAGATGTTCTGCGGCGCGATTTTACCGTGAATGCGCTTGCAATGAGTGTTTCTACGGGTGAAATCGTGGATTATGCCGGCGGGTGTGAGGATTTGAAAAATAAACTTCTCAGGGTTTTGCATGATGAAAGTTTCATTGATGATCCGACAAGAATTATCCGTGCTTTGAAATTTCGCGTGCGGTTCGGGTTTGAATTGGAAGAACATACAAGACACCTTCAAGAGGACTATCTGGCGCATATAAATTATGATATGTCTTATAAGCGCGTTAAAAAAGAACTTATTGAAACTTTTAATCTTAATTCACAGCGTGCGTTTGAGATTTTTGTGAATGAAGGAATTTATAAGCTTGTTTCGCCTGAAAATTTTGAACTGCCAAAGATTAATATTGAAGTGCTTATAAAAAAATATCCGGTAAATAATATTTGGCTGGTTTATATCGGACTTTTGCCGGATTTGTCGCGGCTTGAGTTTACAAAAGAAGAAAGAAAAATTATTGAAGATGCTCGTACAATCGGTGACTTGAAAAATGATTTTGAAATTTATAAGGCTTTTGACGGACTTGCTTCGGAAAGTATTTTGCTTTACGGAATTTTAAAGGATATGAGGGCTGTTGTAAGGTATCTTGATACGCTCGCTAATATAAAAATTTCTATAACCGGTGAAGATTTAAAACGTCTGGGAATTGCACCGTCACCCGAATATCAGAAAATTTTTGATTTTGTTTTGAAAGCAAAACTTGAAAATCCTAAAATTACTTTTGAAGATGAAATTCAGCTTGCCAAAAATTATAAAAATTGCTATAATAAAGCTTAACAAGAGGAGAGAGCTGAAATGGAAGATATGACTAATTTGAATCACGGGGGGGGGCGACTCTTCTAAGTAATCAGGACAAGGGTTCCGGCGGTATTGGTTGTGTAAAGATACTAAGATACTATGATACTAAGGCAGTAAGAAGAAACATTCGTAATAGTAATGTAGCCCAACATAGTTATGTTCAG
>CASEDF010000002.1 GCA_949286705.1 uncultured bacterium
CTCAAACTTGTGGGGTTCTACTTTTCAAGTACCCTCATCTGCAAGGCTCGTGCTGCTCGCCTGCATCTGAGCTGGCTCCATCTCCGGGAAATTTTTTATGTCGTTTATATAGGGCGTCACAAATATATTTTCTCGACGACGCTCTCACCTTTGGCTCCGCTATTGTCTCGAAAATAAATTTGCTGACGCCTTTATTTTTTACTGCTTAGTAATTTATATATGTAGGTCGGCTTTACCAAGCCGACAGAAATATTTGTAATATAATTTATATATGAATTACAGGCGTGTATTTTTACAAAACGGAATGGTGTTTATTACTCTTGTTACATATAACAGAATGCCAATCTTAACAAAAAATATTGATTTGTTGATTAATTCATTTGTTAATACAAATAAAATATACAGATTTCGTCTTATAGCTTATGTGGTTCTTCCTGATCATATTCATTGTATATTAAAGCCCAAAAATATTTATGATTATTCAAAAATAATTAAATCTTTTAAATATTCATTTTCAAAAAATGTCGGCTTGGTAAAGCCGACCTACAGTAAGATCTGGCAGCCGAGATTTTGGGAACATACAATAAGAGATGATGAAGATTTGCATATACATTTGAATTATATTCATTATAATCCTGTGAAACATGGCTTAGTCCAACAAGTAAAAAATTGGCATTTGTCATCTTTCCATAAATTTGTATGGCGCGGTTTTTATGAAAACGATTGGGGTAGTAATGAAGATATTAAAAAGATTAAAGATTTAAATTACGAATAAAATATTGACTAAGCGTACAGACACGAGTAATATATGCAGCTTTACCAAGCCGACAGAAATATTTGTAATATAGAATAAAATATTTAACGACTTAAGGAAGTTTTTCTTGTAATTACAATCATGACGCCGAAAAGCACAAAGCATACTCCTGCTGCAATTCTGAAGGTCATTTCTTCATGGAAGAATATTATCCCGAAAAATATTGCGGTTAAAGGTTCCAGCGCGCCCAATATTGCGGTTTTGGTCGAGCCGATTAGTTTTATTGCGATATTTATGGTTTCTATGGAAATTACGGTCGGAAATATTGCAAGTCCTGCCGCGCACAGCCACATATAAGGTTCCGTCAAAATCTGCAGCTCGGTGCAGAAATTCAGGTTGCAAATATATACAAAAAGCCCGAAAAGCATTACGTAAAAATTCAATTTGTCAGGCTTTACATGCCGGATGGATTTGAGGTTTTTGACGCCTACTATATAAAGCGCATACAATAACGCTGACAAAAGCACCATGCCTACGCCTTTGAGGTTCAGGGGGATGCCTGATTTGCCGCTGTAGAGAAGAAATATTCCCAGAAATGTCAATAATATTGCATAAATAATCCTAAGGGTTATTTTTTCTTTGTAAAAAATCGCCATAATTACAGCCACAATTGTCGGATAGATAAAAAGTATTGTGCAGGCAATTCCCGCCTCAATGTACTTAAATGCTTCAAAAAGCGTCAGGCTTGAAAACGAAAACATTAACCCGAGCGCCAGAAGTGTTATAAATTCCGCAAAATTCACCCTTAAATCGATTTTTTTGACAAGTTTTATCCACAATCCGTAAATCAAAACCGCCGCGGCATATCTGTAAAAAAGTATTGAGTTAACCCCGATTCCGTTATGGAGAAGCGGCAGCCCGAATAAAGGGTTAGTCCCGTAGCTTGTTGATGCAATTATTCCGTTTAAAATTCCGGCAGTGTGCCTTTTCATACTCTCTCCGTTATCACAGATTTGTTCTTATAAGCCTTACGCAAAGTTTGTCATGTAGTAATTTGCCGGATATGAGTGCGCGAGTTCTTTATTAACCTCTACGACTTCTTCATTCATGTGTTTGTTTGCGTAATTTTCGTCTATAACCGGAAGTTTGTCCGCCTGCTCCTGAGTTTTTATTACTTCTCCAGCCGGAACATAGCGGTTCGGGGCTATTTTTACGCCGATAACTTTTGCCGTCGGTTCAATTACAACGTTGTCGCCGATTTCGGATTTGTAAACAAAAGACTGCATGCCTGCAAATACGTTGTTGCCGATTTTAGCGGGACCGTGAACCTGTGCCTGATGCGCAAGACTTGTATTCTCACCTATATAAACCGAAAATTCCCTGTTGTCGTGGGTTACTCTGCCGTGTTTCAGCCCGTGGATTACAACACCGTCTTGAACATTTGTTCCTCTGCCTATGTAAATAGGGGTGCCTTCGTCCCCTCGGATTGACGCAAAAGGCGCGACGTTAACGTCGGGTGAGATTATAACCTGTCCGATTACGCTTGCCTGCGGATGGATTGCCGTGTTTGGCATGATATTGGGCATACGCTTTTGGGGGGTGAAGCTTGTCGCCGGATTCGGCATTATATTTTTCGGGTACATTAATACTGGCTGCATAGTTCTCCTTTTTTTATTTATAATCTTGTGAATTTTATTTTTTGTTAATTCGTTTACAAAAATTAACCGTTAGTTCTTGCAACTGAGTGTCTTTCGAGCATAACCATAAGAACGGATATGTCTGCCGGTTTAACCCCGCCGATACGTGAGGCTTGCGCAAGATCTTTCGGGCGGATTTTAGCGAGTTTGTCTTTGGTTTCCGATGATATGTGGTCAATTTTTGAATAATCTATATCTTCGGGAATTTTGTATTTTTCGAGTTTTGTTGCCTGCTCTATCTGAAATTCCTGACGTTTCAGGTATCCGTCATATTTTATAAGAATTTCCGCCTGCTCGTAAATATCTCTCGGGAGATTGAGTTCCGCCGTATTCGGGTCGATTTCTTTTAAAATTTTGTAATCAATATTCGGGCGTTTTAAAAGCTCTGCAAGCTTCATACCGCGTTCCATGTTTTCGCCGTATCGGGAAAGAATTTCGTTCACATCCGGCGATGCGGAAATTTTTGTTTCGGAAAGCCTTACGAGTTCACAGGCTATGGCATCCTGCTTGTCTTTGAATATTTTATACTGCGCATCGTCAATTAATCCGATTTTATGTCCTGTTTCCGTAAGTCTTGCATCGGCGTTATCCTGACGCAGAAGAAGTCTGTATTCGGAGCGGGATGTGAGCATTCTGTAAGGGTCTTCAATATCTTTTGTTACAAGATCGTCAATCAAAGTCCCGATATAAGAGGAACTTCTTGAAAGTTCAAGCATGTCGCTGTTATTCAGATAATTAACTGCGTTAATTCCTGCCACAAGCCCCTGTGCGGCAGCTTCTTCGTAGCCGCTTGTCCCGTTAATTTGTCCGCCGAGGAAAAGACCTTTAATCTTTTTGGACATTAAAGAATGTGTTGTCTGGACAGCCGGAACATAGTCGTATTCAACCGCATAAGCGGGTTTTATTACATGCGCATTCTCAAGTCCGGGGAGCGTCCTGAGCATTTGTATCTGAACATCCGCCGGCAGACTGCTTGAAAACCCTTGTATATATACCTCATACGTCCCTAATCCTTCGGGTTCTATAAAAATATGGTGTGACGGATTTTCGGAAAATCTTACGATTTTATCTTCAATAGAAGGGCAATAGCGCGGTCCTACACCGTGGATTAATCCCTGAAACATCGGCGATTTATCAAGGTTCGCACGGATAATTTCGTGGGTTTTTTCGTTCGTACGGGTTAAATAGCACGGGTATTGCGGGCGTATCGGGCGGTTTGGCTTGAAAGAATAAAAATTTAATTCGCTGTCGCCGGGCTGGATTGTCATTTTTGAGTAATCTATTGTTCGTTTGTCCACGCGTGACGGGGTTCCGGTTTTTAATTTTTTCGTTTCAATCCCTAATTTATGCAGCGAATCCGAAAGCCCTATTGCGGCTTTTTCGCCGAGTCTTCCGGCACTGTATGATCTTAACCCTACCCAGATTTTGCCTTCAAGCGATGTTCCTGTTGTCAGCACAATTGCACGCGCCGTATATTCTATCCCGAACTCATCGACCGCTCCGCATACTTCCCCGTCTTTGGTCAAAATTTCGGTTATGCAGCACTGTTTGAGGTAAATATTATCGGTGGTTTCAATAATATTTCTCATATATGCCATGTATTCTTTTTTGTCGGATTGTGCGCGTAATGCTCTGACTGCCGGACCTTTTGATGAATTAAGCATTTTCATCTGGAGATATGTGGCGTCCGCAGCTTCTCCCATAACCCCGCCCAGTGCATCAATTTCTCGCACAAGTGTTGATTTTGCCGGACCTCCGATTGCGGGGTTGCACGGCATAAGCGCTATGTTATCTACATTCAGCGTGCAAAGCAATACCTTACACCCGAGCCTTGCAGCAGCTATTGCAGCTTCGCATCCAGCGTGTCCCGCACCTACTACTATTATGTCAAATTTGTTTTTCAGGTAGTCCATAGGGGTATTATAGCATGAAAGTGAGTAAAGTGAGTAACGTGAGTGAAGTGAGTATTGTCTCTCCCCTCGCCCCCTAGGGGAGAGGGTGTCACGCAGTGACGGGAGAGGGGCTTTATAATCACAGTAACATTTCTGTCGGCATAGTAATGCAGACCTACAAATTTTCCTCACTCCACTCACTGTACTCACGTAAAAAAGCCGACTTTACCTTCCTGTCTAATACATCCGTAGGATATTTTGATTAATTAATAAAGTTAAATAATTTATGTCCGACGTAACCCGTATACACATTTATTGGAGCTCGAAATGTCAGAACAAATTTTAATGCCGATATCAGCCGCAAACAGCGACAATGCGAAAAAAGCACAGTATTCATTGGAAAAAGCCAGACAAGCACACGAAAGATACTTAATTAGACAGCAGAACAGCGATCTTCAAGAAGCCATTGAGCACTATGTCGATGCCGTAAAGCTCGACCCGACAATTCCGGAAAGCTACTACAGGCTTGCAAGCCTTATGTGGGAACAGGGGCAAATAAGCCTTAATACCGCAATTGAACAGTGCAAAACAGCCTGCTCTCTTGCCCCCTCTAATATGAATGCCCACATGTATACCGGATTTTTCATGAAGCTTGCGCAGGACTATAAATCTGCTGAGGAAGAGTTTAAGTCCGCAATCAAAATGAGTAAACTGAAATCAGCCCGTCCGCGCCTTATTCTTGCTCAATCCATTTTGCAGAAGATTAATGCAAAAGACGGTAAAGCCGCTGATTATGCGGGATTTTTGTATTATTTCCTCACAGGCAGCATGATGCTTGCGTGGGACAAGCCCGCTCTCAAAATGTTCTATAAAAATCTTGCGGATGACATCTCTGTTTTTAAATTCAATACAATCGGAAAATTTTTTGAAAAATTCCGTATGCTCCCCGCTGCCGAAAACCTCTATAAAAAGGCGGTATCTGAAACCGAGCACGATGAAATTTTTTATAACCGCATGGGCGACATTGCTCTTAAAAATAAAGAGTACGAAATTGCGATAGACAGTTATAAAAAAGTTCTTGACGCTAACCCCTTGAACCGTGATGTCTGGGCTAAGCTGGCTACCGTTTTACAGACGTTTTTCCCTGATATGAAGGACGAAACCATTGACTGCTACGAAAAACTTCTGGAATTAGACGACAATAAAGCTCCGATTTATTACGAACTCGGGCACCTTTATATGGCAAAAGACGACAGGATTAATTCAATTTCAGCATTCAAACTCGCCTGCGACCTTGAGCCGGAAAATCCGTTCTACAATAATTCTCTTGCTTTTGCCTATTCCAAAGCGGAATTATATGAAGATGCAATTCAGCATTATCAAAAAGCAATTGATTTAAACCCCGATAAAGAATGGACATCAATTGTCTGTCAGGCACTCGGTGCTTTGTATGCGGAGGTTAACGGTAATGTTGAGGCTGCAGTCGCAACTTATCAGGCAGGTTTGATTTTGGATCCGAATAATTACGATTTATACCTTGCGCTCGGCGATATCCATATGGCGGAATACGACCTCGATAAGGCTATCAGAGCATATTGTGATGCCATTACTCTGAATCCCGCCGACTACAGAGGTTATTCAAAAGCCGGAATTGCCCTCTGGGAAAAGGATTACCTCGAAGAAGCTCTTGTGGCTTACCATAAAGCAGTTGAACTTAACCCCGAAAATGAATTCGCGCGTAATAATCTCGGAATTCTTTACCTCGACGGGCTTATGGATGCCGAAGAAGCGCTTGAATATTTTGAAGAAGCAATTGAGCTTAACCCCAGCTACACGCTCGCTTATTTCAATGCCGCACGTGCCTCCGAAAAAATGGGATTTACAAACGATGCCGCGCATTATTATCAAATGGCTATTGATTTGAATAAAATTACCAATGACCTCGACGAGGACGACATCAGAACAAGACTTCATAAGTTGTTTGAGTTGTAGATAAGTGAATAAGGGAATAAGTGTTATATAAAAAGCAATCTTGGAAAAATCCTGCACAGATTAATTTTTGAAATAACTTATTCCCCTATTACTTTATTCACTTTATTTAACTTTTCTTAATCCCCCCTTGAAATTAAATTTTCTTTAATATAACATTGGAAATACGAACGTGCGTCGGTGGATTTTTGTGTGGAAAAAATCATCTCAACACCGATTTAAGGAATTTATTTAATAGTACTGGTACAAATTATAAAGGAAAACGAAAAATGAACCCTATTATTCAAGAATTGGAAAAACCATATTTGGAAAAAGAATTACCGGAAATGAACCCCGGCGATACCGTTAAAGTTTTCGTAAGAATTATTGAAGGAAACAAAGAAAGAACCCAGGCTTTTGAAGGCACAATTATCAAAGAACACGGTTCAGGTATCAACAAAACAATTACGGTAAGAAAAGTATTTCAAGGCGTAGGCGTTGAAAGAGTATTTCTTGTACACTCACCGAGAATCGAAAAAATTAATGTTTTAAGACGCGGTGATGTCAGACGTTCAAAATTGTATTATTTGAGAGAACGTTCAGGCAAAGCAACACGTATTAAGGAAAAAATTGAAAAAAGATAAACTTCATATACACTGGTATCCGGGGCATATTGCAAAAGCCGAACGTAAGTTGAGAGAACAGCTTACGCTTGTGGATGCGGTGATAGAAGTTATCGATGCAAGACTGCCGTTTTCAAGCGGCTATGACAATATTGCGGGGCTGTTACAAGATAAGCCCCGCTTAATTTTGCTCAATAAATCAGACCTGACCGAAAAATCCGAACTCGCTCCGTGGATTAAACGGCTTGAGGCGGAAACCGGTTTCCCCGTTATTCCGACCGATGCGAAAAATTCCAAAGATTTGTCAGTAATTGTTAAAAAAGCGGTTGAGCTTTCAGAACCCAGAATTCAGGCTTTGATGAAAAAAGGGCTGCTGCGCCGCCCTGCGAGGGTTATGGTGGTCGGGATGCCGAATGTCGGGAAATCAAGCATAATCAATAAATTAACCCGTTCCTCGAAAACCAAAACCGGTGCAAAAGCAGGCGTAACCCGTCAGCAGCAGTGGGTAAGGATTAATCCTCAGCTTGATTTGCTTGATACTCCGGGGATTATCCCCATGAAACAGGAAAACCAAACTGTTGCAAGAAAACTTGCGTTTGTAAATTCGGTTTCCGAAAACGCTTATTCCAACGAGCTTGCGGCAGATGCACTTCTTGTGCTTCTGGAGGAAAAATACCCTGACGCGGTTAAAAATTACTACAATGTTGATGAAATTTCGCTTGAAAATATTGCGCTGTCGCGGAATTGGATTATCTCGGGCGGCAAACCCGATATTGAGCGCACGAGCGTTTATGTTTTGAGAGATTTCAGGGAAGGCAAAATAGGAAAGTTTATTCTGGACGATGTTAGTGAAAAGTGAAAAAATTAAAAAATACACTGATAAAGAACGGATGGAAAACCGTACGGCAGAAGAAAAAGAGCGGATTAACCGTCAGGTAAGCCGCCGGCTTAATACGGAACTTACCGCGGATTCTCCGATAATTAAGCTTTTTGCCTTTGATATGCAGGATGACAGGACTGTAATCGGCACGGACGAAGCGGGCAGAGGTCCTGCAGCGGGCGGAGTTTTCGCAAGCGCCGTGTGTTTCAGAGAAAAAAGCCGCAAGTTAATCGAAGAATTAATGGTTTTGAACGACAGCAAGCAGCTTACCAAGAAAAAGCGCGAAAGCATCTACGACGTTATTTTGAATAACACAATTAACGCAACCGCGTGCGTTGAGGTGGACGAAATTGAAGAAATTAACATCCTGAATGCTTCTTTAAAAGCCATGAAAACTGCCTGCGATGAGGTTTACGCAAGACTTCACGGAGAATTCGAAATCCCGCGTCACAAACTAATTGTTTTTGTCGACGGAAACAGATATATAAAATATTTGAATTATTCCCAAAAATTTATAATAAAAGGCGACGCGCAATCCGCCTCAATTGCTGCCGCAAGCGTGCTTGCAAAGGTTACCCGCGACAGATATATGGAAAAGCTTGATGCTGAATTCCCCGAGTACGGCTGGGCGCACAATGCAGGCTATCTTACAAAAGACCACCTTGATGCAATCGACAAATACGGGCTTTGCAAATACCACAGAAAATCCTTCCTCAATAAGCATTTTGCAAAAGAAGAACAATTAAAATTGTTTTAAGTTATCTGTCATACCGCACTGCCTGAGACGCTACAACATATTTAATTTTGGTCAATCTATAACTGTCATCCAGCATTTTGCAAAGCGAACCAACGAGGAACGAGTTGTGTGAGCATGGTCGGCGTAGCCGGTAGGTATTGCGGGATCTAAAAGAGTAACATAGGTCGGCTTTACTATGCCAAATGTTACTTTTTTGAGATAAAGCCCCTCTCCCGAATTTCTAACACTCGCAAATGCTCGTATTGAAATTCTACCCTCTCCCCGGGGGGGGGAGAGGGTGTCACGTAGTGACAGGAGAGGGGCAATAGAGATCCTTAGGCTTTAGCCGAAGGATGTGACAAGTTGCGTTTTTCGGCGGAAAAATAATATTTATTATCGCATTTTGTCGGGGTGGGCGGAGTTCGACAAAACTATTTCGTAGAATTCGTTTTTATCAATATTGACGCCCATGGTTTTCGGATCGCAGTATTTTTTCTTCTTTTTCTTCAAAAGTTTTTTGTAATCCCCTGCCACTATCGGATTTCCTCAATAATTTTGTTAACCTGAGCCTCCAGCGCCGTGTAGTCGGAATTATTATCTATTACGTAATCCCAGTCTTTAACGTTATCCAGCCCTGTTTCCGTAACATCGTTTTCGCCGACCAGATTGCCGCGGGACATACGGATTTCTCGTGTGGCTTCAACACGGATTGCAATTGCGCCTGCGGATTTGAAAACTTCATATTCGTGCGGTACGCGCACATCCGTTACAATAATATTCCCGGGCTGTTCAAGAATTTTTTTAAGCCAGTAATCAGGATCCTGCGCGCGCCCCCAATTGCCTAAATTTATCAAATCCTGACGGTATTCGGCTTTGTTTTTTTCGATTTCATCATAAGTCAAACCTTTTTCTCTGCCGTAGGTTAATTTTATAATGTCGCCCATTGCGCAGCGTTTGTAATCCGGCATTTTATTCAGCATAATCTTTGCTGCCGTGTCTTTTCCCGAATACTGTTTGCCTGAAAATATTATTATTTTTTCTGCCATAATTTTGCCTCCGGTTTTATTATAGCATGAAAGTGAGTGGAATGAGGGGGTGAGTAAAGTGAGGTTTTTGTCATCCTGAGGCGAAGCCGAAGGAGCTCAGATAAAAGATACTAAGATACTAAGGCAGTAAGATACTAAGAATTTACTGTCGGATAATTCGACCTACAATAACTTTAAACGTCATCCCGGACTTGTTCCGGGATCTTATTGCTGCCCCCTCTCCCTAACCCTCTCCCACAGGGCGAGGGGAATATCTTTGTCATCCTGAACTTGTTTCAGGATCTCTATAGTGTCATTTTGAGCGCTGGTGAGTAAAATTTGTCTGTCTGCATTACTATGCCGACAGAAATGTTACTGTGATTATAAAGCCCCTCTCCCGTCACTCCCCCTATCAGCTGATCCGGATATAAAAAAAATAACGTTTTTTACCTCTTTAATTAATAGTTTTTAACATAACATTTGCAATTTTACTATGTCCGTCGTATTATAAACGAGTGTATTTTTTACAATAAAGGTGCGGTTATATGGCATTAAACTTTCAGGAACTGGTATTTAACTTACAAAAATTCTGGTCGGATTACGGATGTATAATCCAGCAGCCTTATGATATAGAAAAAGGCGCGTCAACAATGAATCCGGCAACATTTTTGCGTGCATTGGGACCGGAGCCGTGGAATACAGCCATGATAGAACCCTGCAGACGCCCGACTGACGCAAGATACGGCGAAAACCCGAATCGCCTCGGACATTATTTTCAGTTTCAGGTTATTCTGAAACCCTCGCCGGATAACGCTCAGGAGCTTTATTTGAAAAGTCTTGAGGCTATGGGAATTGACTTAAAAGAGCATGACGTGCGCTTTGTTGAGGATAACTGGGAATCTCCGACCCTCGGTGCCGCAGGTGTGGGCTGGGAAGTCTGGCTTGACGGAATGGAAATTACACAGTTTACGTATTTCCAGCAGGTCGGCGGATTGGAAGTTAAGCCGGTTGCACTTGAATTGACCTACGGGCTTGAACGTATTGCAATGTATTTGCAAAACAAAGAATCGGTTTACGATATTATGTGGAACGATACGCTCAAATACGGCGACATTTACCTCCAGAACGAAATCGAGCAGTCTAAGTATAATTTTGAAGTTTCCGATGCAAAATCTTTGTTTACTATGTTTGATTTGTATCAAAAAGAAGTGGATAATTGTGTTGGGGCAAAACTTGTTTTGCCGGCTTATGATTATGTTTTGAAATGCTCTCATACCTTTAATCTGCTTGATGCAAGAGGGGTTATAAGCAAAGACGAACGAATTAATTTTATAAACAGAGTCAGAACAATGGCGTCAGCCGTTGCAAAATTGTATGTAGAGCAAAGAGAAGAAATGGGATTTCCTCTTTGCAAGTAAAAGGAATATAGATGGCAGAAAAGTATAGTCGCGCGACTTTAACCCGCAATTTTTTGAAAACGATTACGAGAATTAAAAACCCCGATGAAATGCTTGCCGACGCAGGCAAAGGCGGGCTTGAAAAAACGCTCGGCGTATGGGATTTGATAATTTTAGGCGTAGGTGCGATAATCGGCTCGGGAATTTTCGCTATAGTAGGTATTGCTGCAGCGGGCGGTGATTCGTCGCTCGGGGCAGGTCCTGCGCTGATGGTTTCAATGGTAATTGCGGCGATTGCGTGTATATTTTCCGCGCTTTGCTATTCTGAATTTGCCACAATGATACCTGTTGCGGGCGGTGCTTATACCTATACGTTTGCAACGCTGGGTGAGTTTGCGGCGTGGATGGTCGGCTGGGTTTTGATGCTTGAATATGCAATCGGGTTTATTGCCGTTGCATGTGCGTGGAGCAACCATCTGGTGCAGTTTTTGAGCGGTTTTGAAAGGTTTTTGCCTGCATGGCTTGCTAATCCGCCGGTCTGGCTTGTTAATGACCCGTTTTCAGCCGCAAAAATAGTTTCGGCAAATCCTGATATTTTTGTGCCGAAATTGTTCGGCGTGCCGATTTGTATTAATCTTCCGGCTATATTAATTGTTTTATTGATTACTGCAATTCTTGTAAAAGGTACAAAGGATTCGGCAAAAATGGCAGGGATTATGGTTTTTGTGAAACTGGCGGTTATAGCGTTGTTTGTAATTGCCGGAGCGTTTTACGTAAGACCGGAAAACTGGACGCCTTTTGCCCCGAACGGTGTTGAGGGAATTTTTGCGGGTGCGTTTATAATTTTCTTTGCGTATATTGGATTTGACGCGCTTGCAACCGCGGCTGAAGAATGCAAAAATCCGCAGAAAGATTTGCCGGTCGGGATTATCGGTTCGTTAATCGTGACGACAATTGTTTATGTCCTTGTCGCGCTGATTTTAACCGGTATGCAGGATACCTCAAGTGCTGTTCCTGCGGGATTTTTGAAGGCTCCGATGGCTTATTGCATGATGACAATTGCCCATCAAAATTGGGCTGCGGGATTGATTTCTATCGGTTCTCTTGCCGGTTTGACATCAGTTTTGCTGGTTCTTGAGATGGCTGCAACAAGAATTTTGTACGCAATGAGCAGGGATCATTTTATTTCAAAAAGATTTCAGAAAATCCACCCGAAATTCAAAACTCCGGCGCTTTTGACGTGGACGGTTGGACTTTTGGCGGTTGTCGGAATTTTGACGCTTAACCTTGATGTGGCTGCTGAATTATGTAATTACGGAACCTTTACATCATTTATAATCGTTTGTGTTGCGGTATTGATTTTGAGAAAAACGGATCCTGACCGCCCGAGACCGTTTAAAGTTCCGTTTTCACCTGTTGTGCCGTCACTCGGCATAATTACATGCGGCGGGCTTATGGTGTACAAATCAATGCAGCCTTCAAGCTCTGCGCTTTTATTTCCCGTATGGCTCGGTGTGGGCGCTATGATTTATCTTTTGTACGGATTTGTTAAAAACAGGCTTAACGAAAACAAAATCCACAATGAAAAAGTTCACAGCAAAAAACAGGAATTACTTAAATAATGGCATTTAAAACAATATTATCAAATATGTTAATTAAAAAAAGCCCCGATGAATTGATTGCTGTAAGCAAAAAATCGGAGCTGAAAAAGACATTGAACGTTTTTGACCTTATTGTAATCGGTATCGGCGCGGTTGTCGGAACGGGAATTTTTACGATAATCGGAAGCGCCATTCAAGGCGGTCCAGAAGGTGTCGGTGCAGGTCCCGCGATTATAATTTCAATGGTTCTTGCTGTTGTTGCGTGCGTATTTTCGGCGTTATGTTATTCCGAAATTGCCGCAATGATTCCTGTTGCGGGCAGTGCTTATACCTACACTTATGCTACAATGGGCGAATTTATGGCGTGGATGGTCGGCTGGATTTTGATGCTGGAGTACGCTATCGGTAATATTACTGTTGCAAGCGCGTGGACAGGGTATTTTGCCCAGTTTTTGAAAGGTTTTAAACATATTCTGCCGCATTTTGTAACGAATTTTCCGCTGTGGCTCAGAAACGATTACCGTTATATGTTTGCATTCTGCGACAAATACGGGCTTGATCCGCATACGCAGATGCCGTTTATTTTTGATAAAATCCCCGTGGCTATTAATCTTCCGGCTATATTCATAGTGCTTGTTTTGACTATGCTTTTAATCAAAGGGGTTAAAGAATCTACCCGCGTGGCAAGTATTATGGTTGGTATTAATATGTTTATGATAATTTCATTCATTGTTGTCGGCTCTTTTTATGTGAAGCCGGAAAACTGGACGCCTTTTGCCCCTAACGGTTTTGAGGGTATTTTTATGGGCGCGTTTATAATTTTCTTCGCATATATTGGGTTTGACGCGATTTCAACCACCGCGGAAGAAACTGAAAATCCGCAGAGAGATTTGCCTATTGCAATTTTGGGTACGTTAATCCTCTGCACGATTTTGTATGTGCTTGTTGCGCTTGTTTTGACCGGAACAGTGCCTTTGCATCATATTGATACTCAGGCGCCTATTGCGCATGCCATGAGAATGATAGGCAAAGACTGGTTTGCAGGGCTTTTATCAGTCGGTGCGTTGTGTGCTTTGACATCTGTTCTTTTGATTTACCAGTTAGGTACTACAAGAATTTTGTACGCTATGAGCAGGGACAGATTTTTGCCCAAATCTTTAAGATTAATCCATAGAAAATACAGAACTCCGCACGTTTTGACGTGGATTTCCGGAATCGTGGTTATAATTTGCGCGTTGTTTATGGATTTGAGCATATCCGCGGAATTGTGTAATTTCGGTACGTTTACGTCATTTATTATAATCTGTATTGCGGTATTGATTTTGAGGAAAACAGATCCCGACCGTCCCAGACCCTTTAAGGTTCCGTTCACACCTTTATTCCCGATTCTGGGAATTATTACATGCGGCGGTTTGATGTTTTATTCCATGAAATTTTTGACCACATCGTCTTTGTATTTCCCGCTGTGGATGCTAATCGGGCTTTTGATTTACGTTACGTACGGTTACAAACAAAAACGTCTTGAAGAAAAAACAAGACTTATGCGTTCTGCTAAAGTCGCCAGACTCGATAAGGTGGAAAAGTAGTATAGAAGTGAGGAAAGTGAGGTTTTTTGTCATCCTGAATTTATTTCAGGATTTCATGTTTAACGTATGTGATGTGCGTAGGGTGGGTGGAGTGAGGAAAATTTGTAGGTCGGCATTACTATGCCGGCGAAATGTTATTAATTGTTTCTGAAGCCCCTCTCCCGTCACTACGTGACACCCTCCCCCTAGGGGGAGGGGTTGGTAGCGCTCAGGATGACATATTGTAGGTCGAATTATCCGACAAAAATTCTTAGTATCTTACGGCCTTAGTATCTTAGTATCTTTTATCTGAGCTCCTTCGGCTTCGCCTCAGAATAACAAAATATAGTCGTGCCTTTGGCACTTGCATTTTGACCTTGAGCGGGTATAATCAAATTAAGGGAGCGCGTATGATTGAGCTGAATTATAAATATGCCGATTCCTCGCTTATAGGTGAAGAAAACGGGCTGAATATTCAACAAAAATTCGACGAGTATAAAAATACTATTGCAAATATTATTCTTGATTTGAATAAAAGAAAAGATAAACCCGGTCAGTGGCTCAGGTGGATGAATCTTGGCTATAGCGAAGAAACCGTCTGGTATGTTAAAGAATATGCAGCTCTTGTTGAAAACAGGTTTGAAAATATTCTTGTCCTCGGAATCGGAGGCTCTGCACTCGGCGGTATGGCGGTGACTGAGGCGCTTTTGAAACCTTACTGGAATTTGCTCTCACCCGAACAGCGCAATGGGTTTCCGAGAATATTTTTCCTCGATAATATTGATCCCGATACTATTGAAGGTATGCTCGATGTTCTTGATTTGTCTAAAACTCTTGTCAATGTGATTACAAAATCCGGCTCAACGGCTGAGACCATGTCACAGTTTATGATTATAAAAGACAGACTGGAAGCGGAACTCGGCGATGATTACAGAAAAAATATCGTCGCAACAACAGACCAAAATACCGGCGTGCTTAAGCAAATTGCAGATCAGGAAGGGTACAAAACTTTTATTATCCCCGATGATGTCGGCGGAAGATTTTCCGTGTTTTCGGCAGTCGGGTTATTGCCTTTTGCCCTTGTCGGGCTTGATATTGACGAAATTATTAACGGCGTCAAAGATATGGATTTAATCCTTAAAAATACCGATATCCGCGAAAATATCGCAGCGCAAAACGCTTTGATACATTTTCTTATGGATACCCAAAAAGGCAAAAATATTTCGGTTATGATGCCGTATTCAAGCCGTTTAAGATATGTTGCGGACTGGTATGCGCAATTGTGGGCGGAATCTCTCGGAAAAGAAAAAAATCTTCAAGGCGACACGGTGCATATCGGACCCACTCCAGTCAAAGCTCTCGGTGCAACTGACCAGCACTCCCAAATTCAATTGTATAACGAAGGTCCTAATGACAAAATTATTAATTTCATCAGAGTTAAAAAGTTTGACAATAACCTTGAAATCCCGAAAATTTTTGAATACACGGGGATAGGTTATCTCGGCGGAAAAACAATAAACGATTTATTGAATGCGGAGGCTGATGCGACAAGGGTTACTCTGACGGATTACAACAAGCCGACGGTCACGATTACACTCCCCGAAATCAACGGCTATTATATCGGCCAGCTTTTGTATATGTTTGAAATCCAAACTGCAATCGCAGGCGCTTTGTATAATATTAATGCGTTTGATCAGCCGGGCGTTGAACAGGCTAAAAATTATACATATGCTCTTATGGGACGTGTGGGTTATGAAGATTCGGCTAATCTTTTGCGCGAAAAAATGGCTCTGGGGTGAAAATGTTTCGTAAAATCTTAAAACTTTTTATATTGCCGCTTTTTGTAATTATTTTATCCGTTAATTTCGGAAACTGTGACGGGTATAATGGAGAGGTGTTAAAGGCGGGTATTTCATTACAGGAACAGCTTCCGAAAAGTTTTTACGGAACCTGGCGGGTAAAGTCGGTTTTGACGGAAACCAACAGCCCCGCGAATTTTAGAAAAGAAAATACGGATATTTGGAACTTATCAAAGTCCGGCAGCGTCATTAATCTCAGCAACCCTTTTACGGGCGCATCAGCTTCCATAACCCTGAGTTATGTCGGCGATGATGCAATCAGATTTACCAAAAAAGGCAATTATGACGGAAAAATTTTGACGGATACAGTTGAGATTAAATTGACCGGCGATAAGTTTTCGGGTACAAATACTCTTGTGCTCGAAACTCTTTCCGATGTCGATAATTCCGTTATAAAAACGGCAAAAGCGGTTTATTCGCTTAAAGGTGAAAAAATAGCAGGTACAAGTATAGAGTGAGGATTGTATGCAGGTAAAAGAATTTGATACGGTAATATTAGGGGGCGGTCCGGCAGGCTTTTCTGCAGGAATTTATGCGGCACGCGGTGCTGTTTCAACCGCAATTGTCGATATTAACATGATGGGCGGTCAGCCGTCAAATTACCTTGAGCTTGAAAATTATCCCGGTTTCGGCACTGTGGGCGGCTTTGATTTGATGGAAAAATTTGAAGAACACGCCGACAAATTCGGTGTTGAAAAGTTTCCGATGCAGGAAATCGAACGTGTTGATTTGATTTCCAATCCTAAAATAATTTTAACAAATGAATACGAGTTCAGGGCAAAATCCGTAATTATCGCAACAGGCGCCCAGCCTATGAAATTGGGTGTCCCCGGCGAAAAAGAATTCGTAGGACGCGGAGTCAGCTATTGTGCGGTTTGTGACGGTGCGTTTTATAAAAATAAAATTGTTGCTGTCGTAGGCGGCGGTAACGCAGCGGTGGAAGAAGCAATGTATTTGACAAAATTCGCCGATAAGGTTTACGTAATCCACAGACGCGATGCCTTAAGAGCGGACAAAATCGTTCAGGAACGCGCATTCAAAAATGAAAAAATTGAATTTGTCTGGGATAGCGTTGTGAAAGAAATTAAGGGCGAAGATCTGGTTAACACGGTAGTTATTGAAAACGTTAAGTCGGGTTCAAGGTCTGAACTTGCCGTCAACGGTGTTTTCCCGTATATCGGCATGGTTCCGAATATTGAACTTTTTAACGGTCAAATCGAGCAGGACAAAGGCGGTTTTATCCTGACTGACGAAACCATGAAAACCTCTGTTGACGGCGTTTTCGCTGTGGGTGACGTCAGACACACTCCTTTGCGTCAGGTTATTACGGCAGCCTCTGACGGCGCTGTCGGGGCTGTTTATGCGGTAAAATACCTCGAAACCCTTGCGCCCGTCGGTGTTGAATGATAGATTAGCGTCACTAAGATACTATGGCAGTTAGAAGGTTTTAGAGTGAGTGAAGTGAATAAAATTTGTAGGTCGGCATTACTTTGCTAAATGTTACTTTTCTGTGATAAAGCCCCCTACCCTCACCCGAATTTCAAATACTCGCAGGCTCGTATTGAAATTCTACCCTCTCCCATAGAGGGGGTGCCTTTGGCACAAAAAAAAGTTGCCAAAGATTATTCGGCAACATTAAATAAACACGAGGATATTAAGAGAGAGAGTATAAAAAAACTTTTTTCTTTTTTCTGTTCTTATAATTTCAAGAACTGAAATTTTGCATCATTTAATATCCAATTATTAACGTTTTTGATTTCCCTTACATTTATATAAAAAAATTTTTCATTTAATAATTGCCTTTTTTAAGTTTAATGTAACGATATTTTAACAAAATCCTAAAAAGCACGTTATGCGGGCATTTCGCAAATTCATAACAAAGGGTTTGCAAAGGGTTAGGTAACTGTTAAAAATAAAAATAAGGATAAAAATAAGAATTAATATAAGAATAAAAATATAAATAAAAATTGCGCGAAAAATTTTCAACAAAATCACACTTGTCAACACTCCGGTAAGATGGTATAATTCAAAATAAGGGATAGTGATTATGGAAGAATTTAACGTAGTAGAATTTTTAAAGCAGGCAGTATCAATCGGGGCATCTGATATTCACTTGCATGTCGGCGAGTATCCGTCAGTCAGGCGTGACGGAAAGATTATTAAGATAGATATGCCGTCTTTGACTGAAGAAGATATACAAAGGGCTTGTCTTGCAGTTGCGCCTGATCATTTGAAAGAAAAAATTTTAAGCATGCTGGATATGGATTTTGCCTACGAAATAAAAGGTGTCGCGCGTTTCCGTGTAAATGTTTCAAGACAGCTTGCCAAATGTGCAATTGCAATAAGAACAATTCCATATAGTATAAAAAAGCTTCAGGACCTGCATCTGCCGGAAGCAATAAACCAGTTTACCGAGCTTGATAACGGGTTAGTGCTTGTGACGGGTCCGACAGGTTCCGGAAAATCCACAACAATGGCTTCTATGCTGGAGCATATAAATACCCATTATCAAAAACACATAATCACTATTGAAGATCCTGTGGAATTTATTTTTAACAACAAAAAATCAATAATATCCCAGCGTCAGCTGCTTGTTGATACTCATTCTTATTCGGACGGCATAAAATATGCGTTGAGGCAGGATCCTGATGTTATTTTTATCGGCGAAATAAGAGATAAGGAAACCGTGAGCAGCGCATTAAAGGCGGCGGAAACAGGTCACCTTGTATTTGCGACAATTCATACGAATAACGCAATTCAGACCGTTAACAGGATTATCAACATGTTTACGCCTGCTGACAGACCTTTTGTGAGAAATCAGCTTGCGGAAATCCTCAGGGGTACGATTTCGCAAAAGCTTGTACCTTTAGCGGGCGGTGTAGGTCGTCATCCGGCATGCGAAATTCTTGTTGTAACCTCTACCATCAAGGATTTTATTGAGAAAAATGAACTTGAACAGATTTACGATTTGGTTAAAAAAGGTTCGTTTAATAATATGATTACTTTGAATATGTCATTGTACAGCATGCTTCAAAGGGGCGAAATCACGGAAGATGCTGCGCTTATTGCGTCAAGTAATAAAAATGAGCTTAAGCAGATGATGAGAGGTGTGTTCCACGGAACAGGCATGGACAAATAATGAATAATTTCGTAACCGATGCTATTAATTTGAAATCTTACAATTTGTCCGAATCCGACAAAATCATTGTCATGTATTCAAAAGATAAAGGCTTGATAAAAGGGGTTGCAAAAGGGGTTAAAAAGCCTAAAAGCAAGCTTGGTGCAAGAATGGATTTACTTGTGGCAAACAAACTTATGCTCTATAAAGGCAAATTCCTTGACAGAATTTGTCAGGCAGATGTTTTGAATACTTTCAACAAAACCCGCCGCGATATGGATAAGATTTTTTACTCGTTTTATATAACCGAGGTAGTGAGTAATTTCGGGGTGGAAGATGATCCCTGCTCAAACGAGGTTTATGAGCTTTTGTATAAGGCTTTGGAAAAGATTTCGGAGGCGGAAAACAAGGTCGGGATTTTAATTGCGGTTATTAAGTTTCAGTTGAAAATGATGCAGATATCGGGTTTCGGGATAGAATTTGAAACCTGCCTTTGCTGCGGGTGTCATTTAGACGAGGAAAACATGTATTTTTCCGCGCAAACGGGCGGTGTTGTTTGTGCAAAATGCAATCAAACCCTGCATTTAAAGACTATTATGCACTACAAAATCCGCGATTTTTTGAATGCTTTAGTGCAGTTTGATTTTGACTATAAATCCGAATATGAAGACAAGGCTACGGAAAAGGTTTGTACTGTTTGTTTTGAGCTTTTGAAGGAATACATAAATTTGCATTCCTCCAAAAAATTCAAATCAACGGGTGTTTTGCAGGAAGTATAGCTTGATTGTGCAGCACTCGCTGTGCGTTCGTCAAATACCTTATTTATTACTTTTGCGAGTGTCAAAAATATTAATTAAAAATTAAAAAAATCTGATTTTTTTAAAATAAACGTTAAAATGTTTATATGTTGAGTTAAGTTAAAAAGGAGCAATAATGGTTGATATAAACAGATTTACGAATTATTCGCAGGAGCTTTTGTCAAGTGCAAACGCGCTTGTAAATTCCAACAAAAACACTGAAATGCAGCCGGAACACATTATGCTTGCGATGATAAAGGACAACGGGATAATCAAGGATTATCTGACGGAATTGAAACTTTTGACGCAATCCTTTATTGACCGTGTGGTTGCGGCAGTCAAATCGTTCCCGACCATATCGGGTCTGCAGAATTCCCGGCAGCTTTTTTTGGCGCAGGAAACCAACAGACTTCTGGATTTATCAGGCGATATTGCTGATGAATTAAAAGACGAATTTATCAGTGTAGAAGATATTTTGCTTGCTATGACAAGATTGGATAATTCAAATATCCAAAAACTTTTGAACGATTTCAGGGTAAATCCCAATACTGTTTTGAACGCAATGAAAAAGATCAGAGGTAATAAAAAAGTGGACAATAAAAACGCAGAAGAAAACATGAAAGCGCTGGAAAAATACTCAACGGATTTGACGGCGCTTGCAAGAAAAGGTAAATTAGACCCCGTAATCGGTCGTGACGAAGAAGTCAGACGGATTATACAGGTTTTGAACAGACGTACCAAAAATAACCCTGTGCTTATCGGTGAACCCGGTGTCGGAAAAACCGCAATTGTGGAAGGTCTTGCGCAGCGTATTGTAAGAGGCGATGTGCCGGAAAGCTTGAAAGAGGTCAAATTAATCTCCCTTGATATGGGCGCACTTGTAGCAGGTGCAAAGTACAGAGGCGAATTTGAAGAACGTCTGAAAGCTGTTTTGAAAGAAGTTGAAGAGTCAAACGGCGAGATTGTTATGTTTATTGATGAACTTCATACGGTTGTCGGCGCAGGCGCAACCGAAGGCTCTATGGATGCAGGAAATCTCTTAAAGCCGATGCTGGCGCGCGGCGTTTTGAGAACTATCGGCGCAACAACGATTAACGAATACAGAAAATACATTGAAAAAGACCCCGCACTGGAACGCCGTTTTCAGCCTGTTATGGTGAATGAGCCGAGCGTTGAAGATACTATAAGTATTTTGCGTGGTTTGAAAGAAAAATATGAAGTTCACCACGGGGTCAGAATTCTCGACAGCGCATTGATTGCTGCGGCAAAGCTTTCTGATAGATATATTACGGACAGATTTTTGCCTGATAAAGCTATTGACCTTATTGATGAGGCGGCATCTTCTCTGCGTATTGAAATTGATTCAATGCCCGAGGAAATTGATTCCATGATGCGTCAGAAAATTCAGTTTGAAATAGAACGCGAAGCCTTGAAAAAAGAGGACAGCGATGAGGCTAAAGCTAAAGTCGATGATTTGACAAAACAGATTAATGAACTTGAAGAAAAAATTAATAAAATGAAAGTTCAGTGGGAACAGGAAAAATCCTCAATAATCGGTGAAGCCGCAATTAAGGATGAAATCGACAAGGTTAAAAAACAAATTGAAGAAGCTGAACGCAATACTGATTTGCAGCTCGCGGCTGAACTTAAATACGGCAGACTGCTTGAATTGGAAAAACAGCTTAAGGCCTGCGAAAACCGCGACAAAAAAGATAATCAGCTTTTAAAAGAACAGATTGACGAAGGCGATATTGCGGAAGTTGTCAGCAAATGGACGGGAATTCCGGTTACCAAACTTGTTGAAAGCGAAATGCAGAAACTGATTAATATGGAAGAAATTCTTCATAAACGTTTAATCGGTCAGGATGAAGCCGTAACAACGGTTTCCGATGCAATCCGCCGTGCACGCTCCGGCTTAAAAGACCCGAAAAGACCTATCGGAACCTTCTTGTTCTTAGGTCCGACAGGTGTGGGTAAAACAGAATTGGCAAAAGCGCTTGCGGAATTTATGTTCAATGATGAAGATGCGCTTATACGTATTGATATGTCCGAATATATGGAAAAACACAATGTCGCAAGGCTTGTCGGTGCACCTCCGGGATATGTCGGCTATGAAGAAGGCGGACAGTTGACCGAAGCCGTCAGAAGAAAACCGTATTCCGTTGTGCTTTTTGATGAAATTGAAAAAGCACATCCGGATGTGTTCAATATTATGCTTCAAATTTTTGATGACGGGCGTTTGACGGATTCCAAAGGCCGTGTTGTTGATTTCAAAAATACTTTGATAATTATGACAAGCAACCTAGGAAGCGACATTATCCTTGAAAAAACGCTTGATTCAATGCTTAATCAGTCGGATTTTGACAAAACTAAAGAAGAAGTCCTCGCACTTTTGAGAACAAAATTCAAGCCTGAATTTTTAAACAGAATTGATGAGATAATTTTCTTTAAGGCTTTGACATTACAGCAATTGAGTTCAATCGTGGATATTCAGACGGATTATCTTCGCAGACTTCTTGCCGATCAGGAAATTGAGCTTGATATCACGGAAGAAGCCAAAGAGTTCCTCGCAACCCGCGGTTTCAACCCTGTATACGGCGCAAGACCGCTGAAACGTGTCATAAGACAAATGGTCGAAAATCCGTTATCAAAACAAATTCTTGAACAGAAGTTCAAACGCGGCGATAAAATTATTATCGACGTCGATAACGATGAAATCCGGTTTATAAAAGAGGAATAAGCCCCTCTCTTGAATTTGTAAACTCATTCCATTCGTTAACAAATTCTTTTCTCTCCCCTATGGGGAGAGATTGTGCTATTATAATATAATGACAGGTACACATAATAAAAAATATTTTGATAGCGCACTTAACAACGCAAAAAATTTACGTTCTGATATGACAATATTTGAACGCAAATTGTGGACACGTTTAAGGGCTAAAAGGTTTATGAATACCAAGTTCAAACGACAGGTTCCTATTGGGTTATACATTGCTGATTTTGTATGTAAAGATAAAAAATTAATAATAGAACTTGATGGCTCCGGTCATCTTGAAGCCTCACAGCATGAACATGATGTGAATAGAGATAGTTATCTTAAAAGTCAAGGATATGAAATCCTAAGGTTTTATAATAATGATATTGAAAATAATTTGGAAGAAGTGCTGGAGATTATCAGACAAAAAATTCTCGCCCCCTAGGGGAGAGAAAAGAATTTGTTAACGAACTTGTGAGTTTACAAATTCAAGAGAGGGGCTTTCCATGTAAAACTTTTATAAAAATATTTTAAAAAGATTTTTTTAATGCTAAAATATTTTTTATAGAGGAGAAAATTTTATGTGCGGAATAGTAGGATATGTGGGCTTTAGATCTGTGGCAGATATATTACTCGACGGATTGGAGCAGCTTGAATACAGAGGTTATGATTCATCAGGCATCGCAGTCAAATGCGACAATGATATAAAAGTTTATAAAGCAGTGGGCAAGCTTAAGAATTTGCGTGAAGAATTAAAGTCACACGTCAAAGAGTTTGAAAAGTCCACAATGGGCATCGGCCATATTCGCTGGGCAACCCACGGTGCGCCGACGGTTTTGAATGCACACCCGCACACCTGCACACATGGTAATCTCGTGCTCGTTCATAACGGGATTATAGAGAATTATAAGGAACTCAGGGCAGAGCTTGAAAAAGAAGGCTGCGTGTTCAAATCTCAAACAGATACCGAGGTCGCAGCTCATTTTATTGCCAAAAAATACGATGAAACCCATGACCTGACCGAAGCCGTAAGACTTGCTTCAAAAGAAATCGAAGGCGCTTATGCACTTTGCGTTATGCACAATGATTACAAGGACACAATTGTTGCAACAAAGCGCAATGCTCCGCTTCTGGTGGGTATCGGCGAAGGTGAATACTTAATCGCCTCTGATGTCCCCGCGATTATTAAATACACCAAAAAAGCAATGTATTTATCCGAAAACCAGATAGTGACAGTTACACCGGATTCCATGAAATTGATTGACAAAGACGGTAATGAAGTTCAGCCCAAAATTGAACTTTTGCCGTGGGAACCCGTTGCATTGAGCAAAATGGGCTACAAACACTTTATGCTCAAGGAAATTCACGAGCAGCCCGATGTAATCCGTAATATTCTTGTCGGAAAACTCCATACGGCAGCAGAACCGGTAATCCTTGACGAGGTTAAGCTTACCAAGGATACGTTGAAAAAATTAACGCGAATTCAGATTATAGCGTGCGGAACATCTTTGCACGCCGCAATGGTTGGAAAGTATTTACTGGAAACGTTTTGCGGAATTGCGGTAGATGTTGAGGCATCCAGCGAATACATCTACAGACGCACCGTAACCGATGAACATACGCTTGTTATCGGAGTTTCCCAGTCAGGTGAAACTGCTGATACCCTGACCGCAATTAAGCAGGCAAAAGCACGCGGATCGCATATTTTGATTATCACGAACCGTCCTGATTCTTCCATGGCGCGCGAGGCGGACAGTTTGCTTTCCGTAAACGCTGGTATTGAGGTTTCCGTGGCTGCCACAAAATCTTATATTGCGCAATTGATGGCGTTTTATCTTCTGGCATTGTATATGGCGGAAATCAAGGGCAGTACTGATAAATCAATTATTCAATCTATTAAAAACGAATTGATGATTTTGCCGCAAAAGATTGAACAGGTGCTTGCAAATACCGACGAAATTCAAAAATGTGCGCGAAAATATTCAAACACAAAAGATTTTATTTATATAGCCCGCGGAATTAATCTTCCGACAGCATTAGAGGGCGCGTTGAAGCTTAAGGAAATAAGCTACATAAATGCAACGGGTTATGCGGCAGGTGAATTGAAACACGGGCCGATTGCCATGCTTGATGACACAATGCCGGTTTTATCTATCTTGATGAAAGGTATTGTTTATGATAAACTCTTGTCAAACAGTGAAGAAGCAAAAGCCCGCAACGCGAGAATGATTGCTCTCACAAATTCAAATGATCCGAAGTTAGAGGATTTGTTTGAATGTATAATTAGGGTTCCCGAGGTTCAGGAATTCCTGTCACCGATAATTGCCGTGATTCCGCTGCAATTAATCGCATATTATATAGCGGAATTTTTAGGAAAAGACGTTGACCAGCCGCGAAATCTCGCCAAATCCGTAACCGTTGAATAGTACATTGATAATTGAAGACGATAAGTCGTTAAGACGTTATGACGATAAGTCCTTTACCTTTACTATGAGCTATTTTGGTAATATCTCGCTAAGACTGATTAATGAAACGCACTTAACGTCCTATCGTCTTAATAACTTAACGACTTAAAAAAATGCCGATATAGCTCAGTTGGTAGAGCAACGCATTCGTAATGCGTAGGTCAAGGGTTCGAATCCCTTTATCGGCTTTTCCAATACCACGAGAGAAATCGTGCCTTCGGCACTTCGAGTCTCGCTATCGGCTTATATGGTGAGTCATAGTTTAGTATTGCCCCATTAGTTTGTCATAGTCAAGGTTGTGTTTTCTGGCAAATGCCAAAAATTCTTTTTCTTTTTCTGAAACTCTTATTTGAAATTTAAGCACAAGACTCGGGTTTTTCTTTTTGCGTCCTGCACCCTCACGAAAACCTCCATGATATTTTATAACAGCTTGTTCAATATCAGAAGTTAATTCTTGCTGTTCATCAGGTGTTAAAAGTTCTTTTATTAAATCATCATTAGTTTTTAGATTTTTCATAGGCTTTGCTCCTTATGTATTTTTCAATATTTGTCATTGCTTCAATTTTATAACGTTCAGGTGCTTTTTGAGTTTTCTTTAATGTAACAAGTCCGATTATAATTATATTATTCTCGTGATACATAAAGTAAATTCTGACTTTATCGCATTTCATTTCAAACAATCCGTGTTTATTCAGCGGTCGGCTGCTTACACCATCTTTGCCTAAATATTCAAAGATCCCTACGGTGCGTAATGCCCTTTTTAAATCCTGTTTATCAAGGCTTTTTAAGTCTTGTTCTGCTTCGGGCGTATATGTTGCAACAAATTGTTTTTCCATATAATTATTATATCATAAGACTTGATTTTTGTCAACACAAATCAAGCTATTTATATTATGGTATAATAATTCTATGATAACAACAGACTTTGTAAAAATTAAATATACGGACGATGACATTTTGATTGAGCGTGAGCTTCAAAATCTCGGTATTGAACCTTTAAGGTGGTCAGTTGCTGAGGTTTTGGCGGACGGACTTTTGATAAGTGTTTCATATATTAAGTAAAATCACGGAATTATTTGATTTTAAAAATTTACGGGATTATAATGTAATTCAAACGGATAGGCCGGGTTGGAATTAAAAGACTTACCGGCGGTAAAAGAATTAAGGAGAAAAAAGAAATGACACCAAGAAATTTTTTATTTACTTCCGAATCAGTAACGGAAGGACACCCCGACAAAGTTTGCGATCAGATATCAGACGCAATTTTGGATGAATTTTTGACAAAGTACCCGCAGGCACGTGTTGCGGCGGAAACTACTGTTACCACAGGCATGGCGCTAGTGTGCGGTGAAATTACCGCGGATTGCTATGTTGATATTCCGTCTGTTGTCAGAAATACGATTAAAAATATCGGTTATCAGGGTCGTGAAGGCGGCGGTTTTGACTATAAAACCTGCGCTGTTTTGACAAGCATTGATGAGCAATCTTGTGATATTGCAGGCGGTGTTAATAAGGCGCTCGAAACCCGTTCTGACAACGCTGACACCTCATGTTCGGAAACTGAAAACATCGGTGCCGGCGATCAGGGCATTATGTTCGGTTATGCGTGCAACGAAACACCTGAATTGATGCCTTTGCCCATAAGTTTGGCGCACAAGCTTTCTCACAGGCTTGCAAAAGTCAGAAAAGAAGGCGTTCTGGATTATTTAAGACCGGACGGCAAATCACAGGTTACTGTTGAATATGTTGACGGAAAGCCTGCAAGAATTCACACAGTTCTTATCTCAACCCAGCACGACCCTGAAATTCTCGGCGAAACTGATAACTATAAGGTTCAGGAAATTATAAGACGCGATATTACAAAATACGTTATTGACGAGGTTTTCTCACACGAATCAATAAAATTGGATGACAAAACAATAATTCTTGTGAACCCGTCAGGACGTTTTGTAGTTGGCGGACCCCAGGGGGACGCGGGTTTGACAGGCAGAAAAATTATCGTTGACACCTATGGCGGTTATTCACGCCACGGCGGCGGTGCTTTTTCGGGCAAAGATCCTACAAAAGTTGACAGATCTGCTGCTTATGCCGCAAGATATGTTGCCAAAAACATTGTTGCTGCGGGTTTGGCTGAAAAATGCGAAATCGAATTAGCTTATGCAATCGGTGTTGCGGAACCTGTTTCGATTATGGTTGACACTTTCGGTACAGGCAGAATTTCGGATGATGAAATTTCCGATTTGGTCTACAAAAACTTTGATTTAAGACCTGCCGCAATTATTAAGCAGTTTGATTTGCGCGGTTTGCCTGCTAAAAACGGCGGTAAATTCTATCAATTGCTTGCCGCATACGGTCATATGGGCAGAACTGATATTGATGTTCCGTGGGAAAGAGTTGATAAGGCTGATGCCTTGAAATCTCAGGCGCTTTCCTGTGCAAGCTGCTAAAAAATGTAAAATATTGACCCAAAAAGACACCCTGAGGGTGTCTTTTTTTCGTGAATTTACAGGTGTATTCCCAAAAAACCCTCACCCGAATTTCTAAACTCGCAAATGTTCGTTAAGAAATTCTACCCTCTCCCAGAGGTAGAGGGGTGCCAAAGGCACGACATCATGTTTGACAATTTTGGTGTACCTATTCATGTCTTTGTGAAAGCTGCCAAAGACAGGACAATCCTCTGTCATCCTGAGGCGAAGCCGAAGGAGCTCAGATAAAAGATACTAAGATACTAAGGCAGTAAGATACTAAGAATTTACTGTCGGATAATCCGACCTACAATTTTGGAATGCCTATAAACGTCATCCCGCACTGTCTGATGACAACATTGGCATTTTTATTCACTATATTTCAAATTCTTCTTTGTGTTTTGTTTTAATCAGGTAGGCGCTGATTATTGCGGTGACCGGCACGCAGGCAAGGATTGCTATGCTTCCGATAAGCGCGGATGTGATTTCCGTCGCAACCTGATTAAGGTTGAAAAATTTATTCAGGTCAATATTATTTGATAAAAGTACAAGCGGCAAAGAGCTTCCGAGATACACCAGAATAAGCGTGTTTGACATTGTGCCGATTATATCGCGTCCGACGTTCATGCCGGATTTGAAAAGGTCTTTTATTGTCAGGTTTTTGTCTGTCAGGTAGATTTCGTTAATGGTGCTTGCAATTGAAACTGCAGTGTCCATAACCGCTCCGAGTGCCGCAAGCATCATTGAGGCGGACAAAATCCCCGTAAAATCCAGATCGGGTCTTGCTGTATACAAAAACATCGGCTCTTCTCCCGCAAACCCCGTGAGTGTCGCAAGTTTTATGCTTAATATTGAAAGAGCAGCCGCAAATCCGACACTTACGATTGAGCCTAAAATCGCCGAGGTGCTTTTGAAGTTTAACCCGCCGACTAAGTATATTGTAATTACTGTCGATAATATACAGACGATAAGCGATGCCAGAATCGGCGACACTTCATGCAAAATCATCGGCGTCAGCGCAAAAAAGATTAATGCAACCGTCGCGACGATTGATATAAAGCTTAAAATCCCTTTCTTACGCCCAATTAAAAGCAGCATCAGGAAAAATATCCCTGTAAAAATGTATATCGCGTTTACTCTTTCAATATCTGATATGAAAAATTCAACATCCTCGATGTCTTCAATAAATTCAACTCTCGGTTCTACGTGCAGAACAACCCTGTCGCCTTTTGAAAGCATTATGTCATACGCGGGGTTCCCTGTCAGCATGTTATCAAGTTCGACCGTTTCGCCTTTAAACTTGCCGGTTAGAATTTTGACGGTCACATCCTGCTTTATTTGATTTTGGTCACCGCCTTGAATGTTATCAATGTATTCAATATTTTCCACAAGCCCTTTTTCCGCAGGCAGAACTTTATCTCCCTCAGCAATCGCGGGTATTGAAAGACCTGTAAACATTAAAATAATTATTAATATTTTTTTCATATTCACCCCCTTTTGTAGTATAGCATGAAAGTGAATAAGGGAATAAGTTGTATCAAAAACAAGCTGAGCGGAGTTTTTCTAATATCGGTTTATATATAATTTATTTTGTGCTGCCCCCTCTCCCTTCCCTCTCCCGCAGGGAGAGGGAAGAATTTCTTAATGAACGTAAGTGAATTTAGAAATTCGGGTGAGGGTATCCACACAGACCCTCACCCGTAGTTGTAGTTCGCTCTGCTCACACAACTACTGCCCTCTCCCAGAGGTAGAGGGGTGCCTGAGGCAGGTCAACACTCCTCTAAGTGAATAAGGTAATAAGTAAATAAGGGAATAAGTTGTATCAAAAACAATCTAAGCGGAGTTTTTTTTAATAACCTTTTTTATATAACACTTATTCCCCTATTCCCTTATTAACCTATTCCCCTTTTTTGTGTTATCATAAACATACAGGAGAGAATTATGATAAAAGATTATTTTTTGAATAAAGTTGAAGATGCAATAGAAAAAGCGGTAAAATCAGGTAAATTAGGTCAGATGACGGAATATGAAAAAGGAACGCTGGCTGTTGAACGTCCTAAAAACGTTGATTTTGGCGATTATGCGGTGAATGTTTCATGTCTTGCCCGCACAGCAAGGATTGCTCCGCCTTTGATTGCGCAGAATATTCTTGAGTTTATTGAAAAAGAAGATAACGAATATACCGTAATTGCAGGGTTTATCAACTTTAAGGCGGGGAATAATCTTTTGTGCAACCTTATTGACGAAATTATCAAGAAAAAATCGCTTTTCGGCAAGCCCGAAAAAATTGATAAGGAAAAAATTATTCTTGAATACGTTTCCGCAAACCCCACAGGACCTTTTCACATCGGTCACGGACGCTGGGCTGCTATGGGTTCGGTGCTTGCAAATCTGCTGAAGTTTTACGGACACGAGGTCTATCAGGAATTTTACATTAATGATGCAGGCTCCCAAATCCAAAAACTCGGCAATTCTCTCGCTATAAGAATTCGTCAGGAACTCGGCGAAAAGGTCGATTTTCCGACGGATGAAACCGAACGCAAAAATTACTATCCGGGCGACTATTTAATCCCTGTTGCAAAAGAATTTATTGAACGCAACGCAGAGATTCTGAAACAAGTTCAGAATGACATTAGTCTTATTCCTTTACAGACATTGTGCGACTTTGCAAAGGATTATGAAGAAAAAGTTCAGCGCGATTTGCTGGAAAAATTCAGGGTGCATTTTGATAATTTTTATTCCGAACTAACCCTCCATAAATCAGGCAAAGTTGATGAGTGTGTGAATAAATTAAAAGAAAGCGGAAAAATTTATAAAAAAGACGGCGCGGATTGGTTTAAATCCTCCGATTTTGGCGATGATCAGGACAGAGTCATCAAAAAAGCCGACGGCGCAAATACTTATCTGACGGCAGATATTGCTTATCATATTGATAAATTGAACCGCGGATTTGACAGAATGATTGATATCTGGGGCGCTGACCACCACGGCTATGTTGCGCGCGTAAAAGCTTCTCTTGCGGCGCTCGGACGTGACCCCGATAAACTCGAAATTCTCCTCGGTCAGCTGGTTAACCTTGTTGTTAACGGTGAGGAAGTCCGTATGGGCAAACGTAAAAATATGGTTACCCTTGAAGATTTGATTGACGATGTCGGGGTTGATGCAACACGTTTCTGGATGACAATGAGAAATATCGACACTACTCTTGATTTCGATATTGACCTTGCAAAGAAAAATTCCGACGAAAATCCGGTATTCTATGTTCAATATGCCCATGCAAGAGCCTGCTCAATTATCCGTAATGTTATAAATGAAAAAATTGATACGGAATCAGGCAAAACAGTTCCTGCGGTTTTGTCAGAGGCTGAATACAAAGATTTGACGGAAAATTTCGACAAATCAATACTTTTTGGAAATATTCAAGACGCAAGACAGCTTGTTTTAAAGCTTGAAGAATATAAATCCATGATTGAGAATTCGGCAAAAACACGTCAGGTCTATACGATTTGCCGTTATGTTCAGGAGCTTGCAAGCGAATTTCATTCATTTTATAATGCGGTGCGCGTTATTAATGACGACAAACAGCTTACAAAAGCACGGCTCGCGCTTGTGTATTCCGTTAAAACCGTTTTGAATAACGCGTTAGAGCTTCTTGCTGTTACGGCACCGGAGAGAATGTAATTTCGTCCAAAATTTTAATAATTTGTCCGTAATCTTCTTCTGTTACAAGTCTTGTGCGGAGCTGTTTTGCGTGCTGAAATCCCGATAAATAATAAGGATAGAATTTTCGCATGAATTTTATACCTGTATTTTCTCCGCGGAGTTTGATTTCTTCTTCGATGTGAAATCTGAGCATTTCGATTCGTTCATTAATCGGCGGCGGCGGAAGCTTTTCGCCTGTTTTCAGGTAATGTTCGATTCTTTTTATAAGTGTCGGGTCGCCGAGTGCGCCTCTGCCTATTGCAACTCCGTCGGCTCCGGATTCATTAAGCGCTTCAATTGCTGTTTCAATCGACACTATATCTCCGTTTGCAAAAACAGGAATATCAACGTTTTCTTTTAATTTTCGTATAAGTTTCCAGTCAGCTTTCCCCGAATACATCTGAGAGCGCGTCCTGCCGTGCAGGGTTATGAATTCCGCTCCCGCTTTTTGCATTTTTTGACCGAATTCTACAAAATTAAGCTCATCCATTGTATAGCCCAGCCGGAATTTTACGCTTACGGGCTTATCTGTACCTGATTTGACTGCCTTTACAAGATCTGATGCCAAATCAGGGTTCCGCATCAAAGAACACCCGTCCTGTCCTCCTACAACTTTTTTTACCGGACAGCCCATATTTATGTCTATCATATCCGCCACAGGCGACAGGGTTTTTGCTGCAAGCTCCATTAAATGCGGCTTGTGCCCGCTTATCTGGTATGATATGGGGCTGTGATTCCCGCCGCGTTTTAAAATTTCCGTACCTGATCTGCCGTTAAGTGTTTGCGCCAAAAATTCCGAGCTTATCATCTCCGTTGTCAAAAGACATTCTTTTGAGTATTTTCTGATTAAGCTTCTCAATACGTAATCGGTTATTCCCGCCATCGGCGCTAATGACACCCTGCTTTTTATGAGTCCCTTAATTTCCATTTTGTTTTAATTCTTCAATCCGTGATTTTGCGTATTGTTTGTATTCATCATCTTCGGCATTTGAATTTGCGTATTCGGTGTAATATTTCAGCGCCTCTTTCGTGTTGCCGAGAGCGTCATAATCCGCCGCTATCATGTAATTCAGTATTGCAAATTCTTTATTTAGTGCGTATGCTTTTTTAAAATCGTCTATTGCCTGCTGTCTTTGTTCTTTTACATCATAAATCATGCCTCTGTAGTAATAGGCATAGGCGTTTGAGATGTCTGTCAAAAGAATTTTATTCAACACTTTTAAGCTTTCATCGTATTTTTCGGATTCGTAAAGTGATATTGCCTGATTCAAGTTCTTCAAGCTCAGCTGCTCATTTACGCTCTGCAGAAAGTCGATGGATTTTGTGTTATTTTTATTGATGGCAAGTGATTTATTCAGGTAATTTTTTGCGTTAGTCCAGTCTTCTGTTTCTGCATATAAAATGGCAATATAATACGGTATATCAGAATCCTGCGGATTTAATTGCATTGCCTTTTGATAATATGCAATAGCGTTCGGGTAATCCTCCATAGCCTGATAGCTTGAGGCTATCCCGAGCATTGAGTCTGCTGTCGGCGGATTGATTTTTGAGTATTCGTTTATTGCGTTTTGGTAATCCTTTACGTCATAGTATGATGCCGCTTTTGCAAGCCTGTTGTTTATTGCGTCTTTTGTAATTGAATTTATGGCATCTTTTATCTGCGCGTTTGACGGGAAGGCGGCAGAGGCTGTTTTGAGTGTGTTTAAGGCTTCATTCGGAGTTCCTGCCTGATTTTGCGCAATTGCAAGGTTCAGGTAGACTTCCGGGTTTTTGGTGTTGATTTTCAAAGCCTCATTGTACATTATAATAGCGTCTGCCAGTTTGTTTTGTTTGTGCAAATCAAGTGCGTATGCGTAGAAAAGTTCCGCAGGATTTGAGGCTGCCATGTTCTTTTTGACGTAATCTATAAATTGCGTTGTTGTCATGGAACCTTTTATAAGATTAAGCATTTGCGCCTGAGCATCAGTGTTTGCAGGATCAAGCGAAAGAACTTTTTGATACCCCGCAATCGCTGCTTTTGTATCGCCTAAGGCAGCATTTGCCTGTGCCTTATAAAGGTTTGCGTTTACGTTATCAGGATACAGTATCAAAACCGAATCGTATGCCTTTATTGCCGTTTTCGGGTCGCCTTTTTGCTGGTAAAGCGTCCCTACATTTAATCTTGTATTTATATTCGACGGGTTAAGGTATTCGGATTTCTGGTAATACATTAACGCATCGTCATATTTGCCCTGTTTTTGCATTATGGCGCCTAAGTTTGCCGTTATATCCGCATCGCTCGGTGAATTGTCAAGCTTTTTCTTGTAAATCCTCTCCAGAGCGTACAAAACTTCTTTGTTATCGGTTGTTTTCGACAATATATAATTGTATTCCACAACCGCGGCATCTTCGTTTCCCAGATTGTCAAGCATTTTGGCATAATCAAGCCTTAATTCAATATCGGTCGGTGCAACGGCAATTGCTTTTCTGTAAAATTCCGCTGCCTTCTGGTTGTTGCCGAGAAGCTTCATGACATCTCCGACCTGTTCAAAGCTCTCTTTTTGCAAATTTCTGTCTGCAAGTGTCTGGTTGAATTCGTACGCTGCTGCCGAAAAATTCCCCTCTGCCCTTAATTGTTTTGCAGTGTTAAATCTGTTCTGAGGCGACATGTCATATCCCGTGGCATTCAGACATCTGTTTAAAATTCCTGTTACCTGTGAAACAGTCTGTGGTGATGAGTTGTTTTTTGTCGGGTAATATACCATGTAAAATAATGCGCTTCTGTAATCGTCCGCCGCTTTCTCGTAATCTTTTTCTTCTTTGCCAAAATACATTCCGCGCGCAAGATATGAATTTATCAGCCCTATTCTTGCGGAATTGTCCATGAAGTTTATCCTTAGGGCATTTTTGAATTCCGTAATCGCACTTGAATACTGGTAGTTCGCTAAATATTGCTGACCTAAATCAAAATGTTCTTTAAAGTCTGCAAATGCACAATTCGTCAGCAATGCGGCTATTAAGGCAAGTTTAAGAAGATTATTGATGCGCATACATATCCCCCTTTTTCTCTATTCTAATACAAATCCTTTTTTATGTATATAGCCGTATACAATAAAAAAGGATAAACTTTCGTTTATCCTTTTTGAATTTGGGGTTTTTTAACTTTATTCAAAGTTTGCTATTGAAATAAAGTTAAGACATTCGTCAAACAATTTTTGTATCGGTAACGACATGTCAATCTCTTCTGTGTTGCTCATCCCTAACAATTCAGCTTGTGCTTCAATCATAATACTTATACTCCTATATTGTTCGTTTGACATATTATGTATCGGTTTGAAAATTTAAAATCTTTAATCATTGTTTTGATGTATTTTCCTGAAAAGCGCCGTGAAATCCGGTTTTTAGCCATAAAAAAATGTTTTTACATTTTGTTACAAAAAAGTTTTTTTAAGATATATGGCATTTTTTGCCATGTTGTGCTATTATTATCAAGGTAATATTAATATAAGGAGACAGGACAATAGCTAACTACAATAAGGATCAGGCAATTATGAACGAGCGAATTCGCTCCAAAGAGGTCAGATTAATTGACGATAAAGGTACTAATCACGGGGTCGTTCCGACTTCAAAAGCTTTACAAATGGCATACGATGCAGATCTCGATCTGGTTCTTATCAGCCCCAATCAGGAGCCTCCTGTAGCCAAAATTCTGAATTACGGAAAATATAAGTACGAGCTTGAAAAACGCGCTAAAGAAGCTAAGAAAAAACAGCATGTCGTTGAGGTTAAAGAAATTAAGGTCAGATATAAAATCGATACCCATGACTATAATGTGCGTATTAATAATATCAAAAAATTTATTTCTCAAGGTAATAAGGTTAAAATCGTTATCATGCTCAGAGGCCGCGAAATGCAGCATAGCGAACTTGCATTCGACCTCGCTAACCGCTTTATTGAGGATTTGAAAGAAGAACCCCTGCAAATTGAGAAAAAACCTATGCTCGAAGGCCGCAACGTTACTTTGTACCTCGGACCTCAATAAAAGTTCTTGACGTTTTAAATTCAGCAGATAAAATAAAATATGTGACCAAAATAGGTCATCCCGAACTTGTTTCGGGATCTCATGAAAATTAAATAAAATGTGCCGCGTTAGCTCAGTTGGTAGAGCAAGGGACTGAAAATCCCTGTGTCCTTGGTTCGATTCCGAGACGCGGCACCATTTTTTTTAATCGCGATAATTATTTAAAAAAAAATAAGGTTTTCGACCAAAAAATGAGCCTTGTCCCGGAGCAAGGTCAAGCCTTGCCCTCTCGCAAAACGATAATCAATCGTTTTGCTCGGCAGAGTGAGACGCGGCAATTTTTTTGCTCAAAATCCTTGCGGATTTTGAAGTCCTTGGTTCCCTCTCGAGAAACGATAATTCCCCGGCAATTTTGAGTTTTATTGTCTAAATTCAAATGTGCTGTCGTGCCTTTGGCACTTTTGCTCGGCAGAGTGAGTTGCGGCATATTTTTTGTAATCATTTTTATGCCTGCTGGTTTGCTATGCGTTTAACGATTTTTAAATATTCCTTTTGTGATTCGTAGACCATTTCAGAAATGAAATTTATAAACGGCTTAAAGTCATTATGATTTGAGCTTTGTAATGCTCTTATATAATCAGCTCTTACAACAGGCGGAATAATCGTTATATTGTAGCCTGCTTGTAATAATGCTAAATTCATTAATAACCTCGCTACTCTGCCGTTTCCGTCAATAAACGGGTGAATGTTTACAAATAATGCGTGTACCATTGCCGCATATTCAACAGGGTGTAAGCGTTGTTTTAGATCGTAAAGTTCTTTTATAAAATCTTTCATTTTGTCGTCTAATTCTGCAGGTGAAGGAAAATCAATGTCCGCTCCTGTAACTATTACCTGTTTATCCCGATAACAGCCGGCATGTGCGTTATCTATTTTGGAATAAAACAGGCTGTGCAATGTTTTTATATCGTCTTCCGTAAAGGTTTTGTTCTTTGCCAGTTCTAATAACAAATCAAAAGCTGCGGCGTGTCCGACCGTTTCTAAGTGATCTTTCATTGGTTTTCCGTTTATTGTTAAACCGTCTTCCAACACTACCTTGGTTTCAACTAAATCAAGGGTATTTCCCTCTAATGCATTTGAGGAATATGTAAGTCCGATTTTGTAATATTCATGTATCTGTTTTAAGGCATCCTTGCTTAGTGGTCTGTATTTGTCTATTTCGGTCTTTAATTTATCAATTTCTGCACATTTGTTTTCGTAATTCATTTATAACCTCACATATATCCCGGTTATAATTTTAGCATTTATCCTTTTTTATTTCAACTGATTTATATATTCTCGGGAAATTCAAAATCTTCGTCGTTGGTTTCGCGTAAAAAATCCGTCCAGCTATTGTAGTATTCGCTCAGGGCATAAGTGTAGCCCACTATAATTGATCTGTAACCCTGCTTCATTACAATTAACGCGGTTATGTCGGATTTGCCGTGTTCGTAGCTGTCCATTGACATATCAATCATTTTTTCGGAGCTTTTTAGAATTTTTTCCTCATAGTAATTCAGGTTTTCCCCTGCCGTTAAAAATCTTTCGTAAGCCGCACTTACGTCTTTTACGGCTTTGTTTTTTACAGATTCGTATTTTAATTCCGCCTGTTGAACTTTGAGGGCTGCATTTTGAATTTCCGGTGCATAGTTGTAAAATAATGGTATGTTTACAAGGCTTGCACCCGCATAGGCGCCGTTATTAAAGTTGCCGGTATCAGAATAGGCTCCGGGTTTAAATGCATATCCTCCCGTAAGCGAAATGTCCGGAATCCTCTGACGCGCTACAACCGTCAGGTTCTTTTCGGCTATATCAATTTCTTGTTTCGCTATTTTAACGTCATAACGGTTTTCCAGCGCCTTTTCTAAAATTGCGCTGAACTGCGGGAATTTGTATGTCGGCGGAGGGGTCAGCATCTCTTCAAAATTATTTTCTTCGGAAAAAAGTTTGTCTTTACTGTCGTAAATTACTTTATCAGGATCGTTTATTATTTTATTAAAGCCTGCAAGCGCCGTATTTACATTTACTTTTGCCGTGTTAACCTGTGTGATTAACTGGTTGAGCGCAATTTCTGCCTGCAATACGTCAATTTCAGGAACTTCATTTGCTTTTGCACGGTGTTCCGCAATATCCAGCAGCTCCTCCTGCAATTCTTTTTGCTGTTCAAGTGTATCAAGTATGGATTTTTGCGCTACAAGGTTTATGTAAGCTTCACGAACATCCATTTTTAAATCAAATTTTGTGTAGCTTACATTTTTTTCAACCAGTGCAAGGTTTGAGGCTGCAAGATTTTTGCGGGCGCTGCGTTTCAAAATCTCTATGTCTTCGCTGAGTCCGACCTGTCTGGGCTCGGATCTTCCCGCTGCTCCCATAAAGTAAAATGCCCCGACTGACGGGTTTTGAAGTTTGTTTGCGGTTTTTATATTGTTTTTTGCTATCTCTACTTCTATCCGGGCTGCTTTAAGGTCAATATTGTTTTTTAATGCGGCATCTACAGCTTCATTCAGATAAACTTTTTTGACCGGCTTTATATCTTCAATGCCTGAAACGCCTATCGGGCATGTGATGATTATTATTAGTATTATTAAAAACTTTTTCATACTATAAAAATTATAGCACGAAATATGTCTGTGTTTAATTTTTTAAAATGCTTTGTTATATTCATATTTGTAACGATATTTGTTGACAGCAGTAATAAAACGTGTTAAATTGGGTATAGGAATATAGTATACGGGGATTTTTTATGAGAAGATTTGCATTCACTCTGGCGGAACTTTTGATAGCACTTACAGTTGTTGGTGTGGTTGCTGTGTTGACAGTGCCCGGCGTTACAAAAAATATCTATGCAAAATCTAATATAGTTAAATTGGAAGCTACCGTCAAAACGCTTAATGATGCTCTTAATAATATGATGGTTAATGAACGTATTACTCAGGTTACTGACGGATCTTTGTTTAATGATTCGGATGAATTTATAAGCAAGTATTTGAAAATTACCTCGGATTGTCATAATGATGATGAGGATTCGTATGATGCTGATTGCATTATAAATGCATCCACAATAGAACAAGCGGCTCCACCCCCAGGAGGAGCAGTGCAGGCGCGTCTATGTGGCGGGCTTGCTGGTAGCACCAATTTTTTAGTAAAACTCGCTAATGGCGCAAAAGTCCGTTTTTGTGATTCGTCTTCTTTGAGCGGTACACCGGGCTATATCCTCATTGATGTTAACGGCAGTGATGCACCGAATGTATACGGACGTGATGTTTTTGAGGTTGAGGTTCTGGATGACGGTACTGTCGGGCAGGGAAATTATATTGAAGCGAATAATGTTAGTGATGAAACAATATTAAATAATTGCCGCAGAAGTAGTAGCTATGCGGGATTTTACTGCTATTATCTGTTAGAACATAATAATTGGGAGATGAATTACTAAGGTATGAAAAAAGCTTTTTCTTTGGCAGAATTATTAATAGCTTTGACAATTGTGGGTGTTGTTGCAGTGCTTACAGTGCCTCATGTTATGCGTAATGCTTTTTTAAAATCCAATATAGCAACTTTGCAGCAAACATATACCAAACTTTCCGAAAATATTAAGTCTGCGATGCTTGAAGAAAGAATTCAGCTTTTGGAAGATCTTGACCTTCCTCTGGTCAGTGATGAAGATACGCAGGCTCATGCTTTTATTAAAAAGTATTTTGACATTTCAAAGGATTGCGGCGGTGCTCTGAGCGGATGTTTTGCAGACGCTTATAAAGATATTGAAGGCAATTCCCGAAGTGATATGTTTTCTTTTTATGATTCTGCGGAGTTTTTTGTTCTGGCTAATGGCGCAGCCGTTGCTTTGCCTGAAAATGTCACAGGATATATATTTATTGATGCTAATAATGTTGATCCTCCGAATGTTCTGGGCAGAGATTTATTTGTTTTTCATGTCGATAATAAGGGTAACACGTCCGCAAGGTCACCTCTTGCCAATCACAGCCTTGATAATATAGCCGCTGATTGCAAAACTTTTAGCGGTTACTGGATTTCATGCCTTGAATATTTAGAGGCGAATAATTGGAGTATGGATTATTAAAGGAGTATATATGATGAAAAAAGCTTTTACTTTGAACGAATTGTTAATAGCTGTCGCTGTAATCGGTATTATTTTGATTATTACCGTGCCGATTGTGTATTCTCATTTTAGTAAAAAATCTCAGGTGGCAGGTTTGCAAAGAGTTTACACCGCAGTTACAAATGCAGTTAAACTTATGATGATTGATGAAAGGGTTAAATCTATTGCAAAATCTTCGTTATATCTGGATGAAGGTGATACTGTAGCTAATACGGCGGGTGCTTTTTTAAAAAAATATTTTAATGTTAAGACGGATTGCGGAACTGAACCCGGCGAATGTTTTGCAGCATCTTATGTTAATTTGAATCAGGAAGCCATAAATTTACCGTCTTCTAATGAGGCTTATTGTGTTATGACTTCTACAAATGCTTCTGTATGTCTTACACCTCCCGAGGAAACCAGAGCCGCAAGAGTGCTGGTTGATGTGAACGGACCCGCACGGCCGAATATCGCCGGCAGAGATTTATTCCTGTTTTACATTTACGGCGACGGATTTATCGGTGACAGAGTATCTAACTCTGATACTACGGAAGAATGCCGTTCCAATTCATACGGTTCCGGCTGCTTTAACAGGATTGTCAATGCTGATTGGTCTATGGATTACTAGATGTTGTACTTTGGTTTAAGCAAGAATTTTAATACAATTATTTCCACCTTTTTGAGTTATTTGCCTTCAAGGCTTCTGGTTGTATTAAATTCTCTTATTATAGTGCCGATTTTTGCCCATATGATGTCGCAAAATGAAATCGGTGTTTTTCAGCTTGCTATCGGAATTTTGAATCTGGTATGCACGTGTTCTACGGATTGGATTGCAAAATCTGCTTTGCGGTTTTATGAAAAGTACAAAACTTGTGACCGGCTGGATGAATTCTTCTCAAATATAATCTGGTTGTGCGTATTTATGTACGGGGTTATATTTTTGAGTTTCTTTTTGTTTTCGGATATCATTGTTGAAAAATTATTTATCCAGAAATCCGTTCTTTTGTTGACTTTGTTTATTGTAATTCCGACGGGTGTAAGACAATTTTTGTATCAAATGCTCAGGGTTTTGAACAGACCGTTTTTGTATTCATTCAGTATTATAATTTATCAAATGTCGCTGTTGGTGCTGTTTCTGGTATTTACCGGATTTTTGCCCAATGTTTTTGCTGCGCTTGCTGCAATGGGATTTGCCATGCTGCTGATTGATATTTTTATATTTATTCAGCTCGGTTTGAAAATAAAATCGCTGCATAAAATACATTCGGGAATTCTTTTGGAGAGTTTAAAGTATGCACTGCCGCAAATTATTACAAATTCCAGTATCTGGGTAATTTTAAATATAAATAAGTATGTATTTCAGTACAATCAATATTTTTCGGATACTGCAACGGCAGGGGTTGCGTGGCTTTTGCTTTCAAGCATTTTGACGCCTGTTCTGTCAACTTTTTCTTTTGCGATTTTTCCGTTTATTATAAAAAAATATGAAACCCGCAGCAGGGTTAAGCCTTATATGACATGTTCAATTCAGTTGTATTGTGCGGTTTTTATACCTATAATCGCGTTATTTTGTTATTATTCCAAAATAATTACGCATCTGGCATTTGCGGACAAGTATCCGGATACTTGGCTTGTGTTTCCGTTTTTTGCAGCGGTATTATTTCTGCATGAATTAATGAAACTCTTCAACATTAAATATCATTTACAGAATAAAACTTATATTGAAATGGCGGTAAGTCTGTTAGCCGGGTTGGTCTGTTTGAATTTGAATTTTATTCTTATAAGCAAATTCCATCTGCTTGGCGCCGGCATGGCTATGCTGTCTTCAATATTGTTTTTATTACTGCTTAATCTTATTATCCAATTTAAGAGTCTTGATTATATTAATTACGGTGCTGTTTCAAAAACAGGCGTTATCGTTATTTTGTTTACGGTTATTTCATATTTGTTCGTTGAACTTTTATTTACGCCGTTGAATTTTATTTATTTAGATATAATAAAATTGCTTTTATTCACGTTTATATGTTATATTTTAAGCGTTGTTTTTGCCAAAAAGTTATTTGGATAAGAGTAAAAAGCGTCTTTTTATTCTGAAATTTTTCTTGTCATCAAGAAGCTGTGAGCGCATTTTCTGCCAGGTTTGTTCTTCTTCTGCAGAAGGTTTGTAGCGAACCCAGACAGCGTATCTTACTTTCGGACCGGAAAGTTCTGATTTGCTTATAAATTTGTATTCAACATCGGCAAGGTCATTTGCTTTTGCCATAAGCTTCAAGTCTTTTTCGGGAATTGTTGAAGTGAATTCATCTTTAACAATCCCCATGAGGTTTTTGTCAAGCCAGCACATGTTAATTTTATGAAAGCCTGCCATATCCATAATCTTGCTGAAGGTGTCAATATAGCCCGTAACTTTTTCTCTGTCGCTGGTTGATTCCAGAACAATTTTGTCCAGTGTATCGGAAACAGGTGTTGCTGTTTTCATTATATATTTGTAGTAATCTTTTAATTTGAATTCGGAATTTATTAATTTTAAGCGTTCTGCAAGGTCATTTGTGTAATTTTCGATAAGTGTCATGTCGTCTTTATTGAAGAGATTGGATTCCTTCATATCGTGAGTAATTTGTTTCATGGTATTTACGTGTTCCGTAACTTTATTATTATATTGTGCCTTGAGGTAAAGATTCGGCATTGCTGAAATCTGTACAAGATTGCCGAAAGCCGTCTGCCAGTCGTTTATAAGTTGAATTTTCGGGTTATTCAGGTTTGTTTCAATAGTAGTATTGATATCCTCAACGGTTTTAGGATCGAGAACAGGCAGAATTAAATCTTCACATTGCAAAACGCGTTTGAACAATTTGACAGGACGTTGCTGTATTTCTTTCAGGTTGGAAAATTCTTGCAGATGCCTTTTAAAATTAAACAGTCTGTATTCAATATAAGCGTCATCATCCGTTAAAAGATTAAGGTGCTTTAGGTATTTGGCGGAGCAGTTTCCTGCAAATATTACCGGCACAAAAAATCTTCTGGTCAATTGCAGCCTTTGTCCCGTAAAGGATTCCGCAACTATTTCGGCATTTACTATATCACCGCCCTTTTTTATATCAACGTAAAAATCCGTTACAATGGTGATTTCTCTTAACATATCACGCGTATTTTTATCATATTTAACAAGATTTGAAAATAGTGTAATCGGATTGTAATCTTCTATGAGTATTTCGTTTGGTTTTAAAATAAACGGAAATGTCATGTGCATTTGTGTACCGTTTTCATCAGCAAGTAATTTATCTGTGTAGACGATATAGCCTTTATGGTCAAACAGTTTGGGAATTGAATTGCTGATAGCTTCAATATTTGCATCACGTTTATTAAAAAGCTGGGTCAACGAGGTTAAAACATCATAATCGGAATAGAATTTGCCGCGGTTAATCGTATTTATGTAGCTGTAAAATTCCGTCTGAAAAATGGTCATTTTTTCGTCAATTTTTTTAGCAATATCGCGGCTGTTTTGACCGTCAAATTCATATTCTCCGAGGTATACTCCGATTGAATAATCAAGATCATTCGGTATGGGATTGTGTTTTATAAAACCCGAACCGTATGCGTTTTTGTATAAAAGTTTTACGTCAAGCTGGCTCGATTTCATCGCAAGAACAGTATGATTCAATGCCTTGTCGATTTCTTTGAGCGATTTTGAAATATAGGGAAATACTTTTGTATTCACATTAGGGTTAACCCATACAATCTGCAATGCCAATCTGTCAAAAAGCAGATAGAACAGTAAAATTATTAATATCCCTAAAAGAAAATTCTTTTTCATATACCCCTCTTTCGCTATAAATTGATTATAGCATAAGAGAGTTTAAACTTCTATAAAAAGTCTTTGCCCTACGATATTTTGTTTGCCGTTGTAGTAGCCGGCAAAATATCCTCCTCTTACGGGATTATTTTTTGCGTAAGAATTGGAGCTGTAATTTACAAACGGATTTTTACCCTGCAGAGCTGCGGATGAGCTTCTTACAGCCGCCGGCGACGCTATATTTTGTCCTGATAATACCTGTGTTAATAAGTTTACTATACCTGCCATAAAACCCTCTCTGTAAATTATTTAATGAGTCTTTTCCTTTTGTCATTATTATATCATATTTAAACAAAAAATCTTAAAATATCTTAACAAAATCCTCCTTTTTATGTAGTATAATTTTTGTTATGAAAAAGATACTTTTAGTCGGGAATTTGTATGCACTGGCAAAGAAGCTTTCATCATACGGAGCAGAGGTTTTTGTCGCGCCCGGAAGTGAAGAGATGAAGGAATTTGCCGGGTGTGTTGATTTGCGTGAGGATGACACGACAGGTCTTTTGAAGTTTGCACTTGAAAACGGAATCGACCTGACTGTTGCGGTTTCGGAAAAAGCAATAAAAAGCGATATCGCATCTGTTTTTCAGGCAAATGAAATGCTTATCTTTGCTCCGTCCGAAAAAAGCGCAAATTTTGCGATAAGCAAGGCGCAGGGTAAGAGGTTTTTGTATAAATTGCACGCTCCGACGCCGAAATTCGGGATTTTTGAAAAGCCCCAGCTTGCGTTTGATTATTTGAAAGAGGCAAATTATCCGATTGTTGTAAGATGTGATAACAATGATATTTCGCTGGACAGACTGTGTTGTTTAAATTTTGAAACCGCTAAGAATTTCGCGGAAGAATTATTTTTACGCGGCGAAGAAAGGGTTGTAACGGAAGAATACGCATTCGGGCATGAATTTACGTTATATGTTGTGACAGACGGCTATCATGCGCTTCCTCTTGCGGTTGTGCAGAATTTTAAATTTACGGAAAGCGGCGACGGCGGACTTTTAACTTCCGGTGTAGGTGCGTATGTTCCGGATTACAGGGTTCCGGAAAGTATTATTGAAAAATTATTTAAAAATGTTATCTTGAATGCGCTCAATTCTCTTGAAAAACGCGGCATGCCGTATTCGGGAATTCTCGGGGTTGATGCTGTTATGACGGCTGAAGATTCCTATACGTGCCTTGAATTCAAGCCGTTTTTGCAGGAATTTGACGCTCAGGCGGTTTTGAATTCCGTGGATGAAAATTTGATTGAGCTTTTTGAAGCCTGTGCTAACGGCTCTTTTGCGGATGAATACGAAGATATTTTAACAAACGACAACTGCTCGGTTTCCTGTGTTGTAAAATCACGGACTGACGGACAGGTTATTCCGAATTTAGAGCTTGCGGAGTCAGCTGTAGGTTTTCAGGGTGCGGCGAAAAACAAATATTTTGAATATATTTCAGCAAAAGGCAATAATTTTGTGCTGACGTCATGTGCAAAGACATTTTCCCGTGCTAAAAAAATGCTCGCGGAAGATTTGGAGCTTGTTAAGTTTGACGGGATGAAATACCGTAAAGACATTGTAGAAAGCCGTTAAGACGTTAGAATAAAGTTACTAGGATACTAAGACAGTAAGATACTAAGAAGTTTTTAGAGTGAGTGGAGTGAGTGAAGTGAGGTTTTTGTCATCCTGAATTTATTTCAGGATCTCATGAAAAACTTCCCTCTCCCCCGGGGGAGAGGGTGTCACGGAGTGACAGGAGAGGGGCAATAGGGTGAGTAAAATTTGCAGGTCGGCATTACTATGCCGACAGAAAAATTTACTGTCGGATAATCAGACCTACATTTGTCTTGTGGGGGAAAGTTTTTGGGAAAGCCTTAATCTTCCCCTTGAAAAATTTCAATTTATCGTTAATATAGAATTATGAATTACTACGAGATTTTAGGAGTAACACCGGACAGCACGCAGACCGAGATAAAAACTGCATACCGGCGCCTTGCGCGTAAATATCATCCTGATGTGAACCCTGACGGTGCAAGAAAATTCAAAGATATTTCAAAAGCTTACGAAACGCTTTCAGACCCTAAAAAGCGCTCGCAATATGATACCCTGAACGGATTCTTCAAAACCGAAAAAACAAAAACATCTTCCCGTCAGGCAGAAAGCGAATACAGGCAAAAAAACTCAACCGGCACAGAAAAAAAACAGGAAAATCGCAAAAAAAACGAATTTAAAAGTTCGGATAAAAAATTCTCCGATATTTTCGGCACCATATTTGACACCCCGAAACAGGATAAAAAGAAACCCGAACCTGTGAACGGCAAAGATATAAATACAGATATTACAATTTCGCTTGCTGAGTCCGTAAAAGGCACAACAAGAACGGTTAACGTTGTTCATACGGAGCTTTGCCCGAGATGTCACGGCAGAAAGTTTATAAACGGGTCAAAATGCCCTGTTTGCAGCGGCTCGGGTGAATATTCAATCCATAAAAGAATAAGCGTAAAAATTCCCGCCAATGTCAAAAACGGCTCAAAACTCCGGCTGAAAGGCGAGGGCGGTGAAGGTCAATTCGGCGGCAAAAACGGCGATTTGTTCCTTTATATTACGGTAAAAGGAACCTCAAATATTACTTATGACGGGCTTAACATCCTGTACAAAGTTCCGATAACTCCTTATGAGGCTGTTTTGGGCGGAGAAATTACAATTCCGGCTTTTGACGGCAATGTTAAATTGAAATTGCCGGAGAGAACCTCATCGGGTCAAAAGTTCCGTCTTTCCGGTCAGGGACTCAAACGAAACGGCAAATCAGGCGATATGATTATCACGGTGTCTGTTGAAATTCCAAAACGTTTGTCGGATGATGAGGTTAAGCTGTACGAAAAATTAAAAAAACTTTCAGCGGACAATATCAGAGAGAATATTTTGAACGATGAATAATAAAACAGTCAGGATAAAGGAAATTTTTGAATCAATTCAAGGAGAAGGACCGTATATAGGCTGCAAACAAATATTTGTGCGGTTTTGTAATTGTAACCTCAAATGCAACTACTGTGATACGGAATTTGCACCGGATGAGTATTTTGAGGAATTTACGCCAAAGGAGCTTGCGGATTATTTGAAAAAATTCGATTTAAAAACAGTTCATTCACTTTCTTTGACGGGCGGCGAGCCGCTTCTGGCAGTTGACTTTTTGAAAGAATTTTTGCCGCTTGCGGGCGGAATTAAGATTTATCTTGAATCTAACGCAACCCTTGCGGATAAACTTGCCGAAATTATTGATTTTGTCGATATTATAGCCGCTGATATTAAGCTGGAAAGCGCCTCGGGGATTAAGGATTCCTACAAATTCCATGACATGTTTTTTCAAGCTGCAAAACAAAAAGAATGCTTTGCCAAAATAGTATTTAATTCGGCGATAACCGGTGATGAAATTAAAAAATGTTGTGAGCTGGGGCAAAAACACGATATTGAGCTTGTTTTGCAGCCTGAGATGAATGGAAATAACCTTTCGGTTACGTCGGATTTTGCCGCGGAAATTCTGGATAAATTTCTTGAATTACACCCGAAAACCCGTCTTATTCCGCAGGTTCATAAATTTTTGGATGTGCGCTGATTTGCAAAACCCGCGGATTTAGTATATAATTTTAAAAGAGGTAGTTATGGCGATTAAGAAAGTTTTAAAATACGGCGAAAAGTCTTTGCGCGAGCCGTCAAAGGAAGTTCATAAAGTTTCAAGAAAAATTACGGATTTAGTAAACGATTTGCTGGATACAATGTATTCCCAAAACGGCGTCGGGCTTGCGGCACCGCAGATAGGAGTGAATTACAGAGTATTTGTCATTGACGTTTCAACAGGAAACGAGCCTTTGAATCCGATGGTTTTCATAAATCCGAAAATTATCAAAAAATCAGGTGCTGTTATAAGTAACGAGGGCTGTTTAAGCTTTCCGGAAGCTTACACGGATGTCAGACGCTATAAAAATGTTATGGTAAAAGCGCTTGACGCACACGGACGTGCTTTTACGCTTGAAGCAAAAGACGGATGCCTTCTTGCACGTGCAATTCAGCATGAATTTGACCATTTGAACGGTGTTTTGTTTATAGACCACTGTATAAACAGGTTTGAAACGGAAGGTATTCTCGAAAAATTCCACCTGCCGCCGATTGAACCCGACAAATTGCTTGAAGAACCGGAATTGGAGAAGGAGCTTAATGATTAAAATCGTTTTTTTCGGAACCCCGAAAATTGCAGTTAAATCGCTTGAATATCTTTATAATTCCGACAAAATAGAAGTTCTGGCGGTCGTAACCCAGCCTGACAAACCCGCAGGACGAGGGCATAAATTAACTGTGTCGCCGGTTAAAGAATTTGCGCTCAAGCATAATCTGCCTGTTTTTCAGCCAAAATCTATCAGAAAAGAACCTGAAATTCAGGATGAATTGAAAAAATTGGAGCCTGATTTTTTCGTGACATTTGCTTTCGGACAGATTTTGTCGCAGGAAGTTCTTGATATTCCGAAATTTGAAACAATTAACCTTCACGCGTCGCTTTTGCCTAAATACAGAGGGGCAAACCCGATTCAACGCGCGATTATAAACGGCGATAAAGAAACCGGTATCTGCACCATGATTACGGAATTGGGGCTTGATTGCGGTGATGTTTGTCTTAGAGAAACAATTAAAATCCCTGACAATATGAATTGTATGGATTTGTTTGAAAAAATCAGCGACATGTCGCCTGAATTGCTTGAAAAAACCCTTGTTGACCTTTATAACGGTAATTTAAAACCTGTTCCGCAATGTGAGGACGGGGTTTGTATGGCAAATAAACTTACAAAAGAAGAAACTCAAATTGACTGGTCAAAGCCTGCATGCGACATTCATAACCTTGTTCGCGGAATTTACAAAAGTCCGTCCGCGTATTTTGTTTATGACGGCAAAATCATAAAAGTTCTGGAAAGCCGCGTGGTTGAAGATTGCGGCGCTTCCGGTGAACTCTTAAGAGCTACAAAAGAAGGTGTTTTGATGGGGTGCGGCAAGGATTGCCTGTTGCTTATCAGGGTTAAGCCCGAAGGCAAAGGCGAAATGTCAGCACGCGACTGGTATAACGGGTTAAGAAAATGATTACAAAAGGCATAAGAGGCGCAATTACTGTTGATGAAAATTCAGAAACCGCCATAAAAAATGCGGTTTTGGAGCTTTTGGGCGAAATGTTCCGCAAAAACGATTTGAAGGAAGAAAACATTTCGCACATAATTTTTACGGTTACGGACGATTTGAATGCGGCATTTCCGGCAAAGTTTGCGCGGCTTGATATGGGGTTGACCAAAACCGCCATGATGTGCTATAATGAACTTGCTGTGCCGGAGGCGCTTGCTATGTGTTTGCGAATTCTTGTTGTCGCAAATGTTAAAGAAAATTTTGTGCCCGAGTTTGTTTATTTAAAAGGTGCAGAAAACTTAAGATAATTATAGGAGAAAAGCTTATGAAAATGTTGAGAGAACTGAAGAACGGGGGGGGGGCGCCTCCTCTAACTAGTAGTAGCAAGGGTTTTAGGGATTATGGAACCCCTCTCCCACAAGGGCGAGGAACTGTCTCTAAGAAACAGGCTGCCTTCACTCTTGCAGAAGTTTTAATAACCCTTGGAATAATCGGTATAGTTGCGGCAATAACAATACCGACACTTGTTCAAAAATATCAGGAACGTGCTTGGAATACTGCTGCAAATGTTTTTCAGAGAAAACTTGAAACTGCTTTAGGTGTTATGAATAGCCAGAATACCCTTGCTGGACATGCAAGTACATTCAGCTTTGTCAATGAACTTTCTAAGCATCTTAAAATAACTAAAATTTGTTCCAATGACGACTTAATCAATTGTTTTGAGGATAAAGTTTATTGGAATATTATTGATGTTGTGACAGGTACTTCTACTGAGGAAATAAGCATTGCTGATATTCATACTGCATCTGATTTGGGTCAGGATGATTGGGATAGTGAGGTGATAGGTTTTCAACTGGCAAATGGTTCTGTCGGTTTGATTGCATATAATCCGGAATGTAAGGCAGACCAGTATAATAATCAATTTACCGGAACTTCTTGTATCTCTATGATTTATGATACTTCAGGTTTAAAAAAGCCCAATACCTATACTAAGGATTTACGTGGTGTTAATTCTAAATTAACAAATTGTGCGTTTAAAATTGGGGGTACTTGTTTTTCTCAGCCCTTTAAGGCTGAAAGTTATTTGACATTTGATGAATGTCAGGCGTTAAAATCTACGTTGGGAATTGAATATTGTTATGCAAACAATGCCCCCCATAACCGCGACACTAACTATTATGCTGCTGCTGCAAAAATTTGCGGAGGCGCGGACAATTTCCCTACACATTCAGAGTTGTGCAGTGTAGCTGAGTATTTATATAATGTTGACTCTTGTGAGGAAGTGTCGAGTATATCCTCTATTGATGGCATACACCTTGATAAAGATAAACTTGATGCCCTTGGTATTCCTTTGAATACTAGTATATTCACGTCTGAAAATGGTTACACCGGTACAGGAGCTTTTACCTTTTATCAAAAAAACATATTTAGTGCAGGCTCTGTTAATGGCGCATTTTATCCCCATAATTATGCGATTTGCAGACTTTAGTCAGATTTGTTTTATCACAAAAGCGTCGCTTTTTACGTTTTCGACAACGCGTTTGCTCACGGAATCCAGTAAAAAGCTTTGCATTTTGGTCTTTACTTTTGAACCCATTACAACAAGGTCGATATTTTGTTCTTTTGTATAATTCAGTATGCTTTGCGCGGGAACACCTTCCAAAACTTTGCTTTCTTTAACTTCTATATTATATTTTTCAAATAGTGCCAGAAGGGTTTCTACGGCACTATCCGAATACATTTGCTGCTGTGTTCTTATTGCCATCATCCAGTTGGCGTCAAGGGTGCCTTCCAAAAACAATAAATCCGGATTTTCCGTCACCGTGCAGATATAAACGTTTTTGTCCGAAAGGTCAAACATCTCTATTGCTTTTTTTGTAGTCTCAAAAGACACGTCCGTGCCGTCTGTGGTAAACAGAATATTTTTGCCGCTGTTTCCCTGTTTTGAAATATATGCCGGAATTTTAGCCGCTTCAAGTATTTCTCTTGAAACGGAACCCAGCCAGATTTGAATCCCCTTTTTGCCGTGCGAGCCTAAAATTACCATATCGTAATCATTTTCGTCAAGCTGTTCAAGTATGATTTCCACAACCGCGCCGCAATGTTTGATTTTTTCGCCTGTATTAAACCCGAGTGCGCTGATTTCTTTTTCGGCATTTTCAAGTATGCAGTCTGCATTGTTTTTGCAGCTTGTGACAAAACCGCTTTCTTCTATAATTGTATTGTCAGGCAAAAAGCTCCAGTCGATTACGCATATTATATCAACCGTTGTCTCGTCTTTTTTAACCCAGTTGGCAAAATTTTTTATCGCGTCATAGCTTATTTTTGATCCGTCCGTACAGAATAATACTTTCATTTTGTTCTCCTTTTTAAGCTTAAAATAAGTTATGTTAAGGAAAATTACATCCTCTTGTCTGCTATAATTTTTTCTGATATTATGTAATTGTAAATTTTTATGGTTAGGGACTGTGTCATGCCGGCAACGCCAAAAGTTAATCTCAGAGATTACAAAGATTTGATAGAAATGATTGCAAAGGTGGAGTATCAGAAATTTTCGACCTCACATTTGATTGAGCTGCCGGAATTGATTAATATCGGCAATCATACGCTTTATATACTTTTTAAAAACCATAAGCCGGAGGATTTTAATAATACATACCTCTCTACCGCTATCAAGTGGGCTATCAGAAATGAGGTCAGAAGACGTTACAAATGGTATTCTTTGAAAAATAAAAAACAAACCGAGGAAGAATACGACAACAATTTGAGAGAAGAAGTCTACAAAACCATTTTATCAATTGATGAAATGCAGGATGCGGAAGTGCCGACGCAGATTAAATCCGAGGACAGAAACCCCGAAGAATCTATTGAATTTGTTGAATTAAAGCATGAAATTATGGAATCTATGAAAAAGCTGTCGGAACGTGAAAGAGAGCTTATTGAATACAAATTCTTTAAGGAAAAGAAATTGCGAGAAATTGCAGAGGAGTTCAATATATCGCAATCGCGAATTTCGAGAATTATTCAGGCGGGACTGGACAAGATTAAAAAAGATTTGGCAAGACAGGGGATTATTTAAGTGAAAACAATATTTGAAAAATCAAACGGAGTTGACGGGATAAATTTAACGGATGAAAAAATTGATACATCCTTTCTCGACAGCTCTTTAATAAGAGATGAAAAAATAGGTCTGCCGCAGCTCGGTGAACTTGATGTAATGCGTCATTATAAAGAGCTTTCAGACAGGAATTTCTGTATTGAAAAAGGTTTTTATCCTCTGGGCTCCTGCACAATGAAATATAATCCCAAGGTTAATGAATTTCTTGCGGCTCTGGAAAATTTCGCAAATCTTCATCCGCTTGCCTCTGACTCTGATTGCCAGGGCGCGCTTGAATTGATGTACAAGCTTCAACAGGCTCTTAAAGTTTTGACAGGCATGGATGCGGTTACCTTGCAGCCTTCTGCCGGCGCTCACGGTGAATTGACCGGCATGATGATTATTAAAAAGTATTTTGAAACTAAAGGCGATTTAAGGAAAAAGGTTATAATCCCTGATTCTGCACACGGTACAAATCCTGCAAGCGCCAAGATGTGCGGGTTTGATATCGTGGAAATTAAATCAAACGAAAAAGGGCAGGTGGATATTGAGGCGCTGAAAGCTGTTCTTGATAAAGACGTTGCGGCAATTATGATGACAAATCCGAATACTCTCGGGCTTTTTGAAGAAAATGTGCTTGAAATATCACGGCTTATGCACGAAAACGGCTCGCTTCTTTATTATGACGGAGCTAACTTCAATGCGATTATGGGCTATACAAATCCGCGTCTTATGGGATTTGACGTTGTGCATTTGAATTTGCACAAAACCATGGCAACCCCTCACGGCGGTGGCGGCCCCGGAGCCGGTCCGGTTTGTGTTACGGAGGATTTGAAAGAATTTTTGCCTGCCCCGTTGCTTGATTTTGACGGGCAAAAATATTTCAGAAATTATAACCTTAAACACTCAATCGGCTCTGTTAAGGCTTTTTACGGTAACTTCGGGGTGCTTGTCAAGGCTTATGCGTATATTCTTATGATGGGCAAAAATCTTAAAAATGCCTCTGAAAACGCTGTTTTGAACGCAAATTATTTGAAAGAACAGCTGAAAAAATATTATGATTTGCCGTACGACGAAGTTTGTATGCACGAGTTTGTGCTTTCCGGCGAAAAACAAAAACATCAAAGCGGTGTTTCCACTTTGAATATTGCAAAAGCGCTTATGGATGAAAATACCCATCCGCCGACGGTTTATTTTCCGCTTATTGTGCACGAAGCTATTATGATTGAGCCGACGGAATCCGAAACCAAAGAAAAAATGGATGAATTCGCTCAGATTATGATAAAAATTGCCAAAGAGGCGGAAATTCATCCTGAAAAATTGATTTCGGCACCTCATACAACACCTGTCAAGCGTGTTGATGAAACACTTGCCGCACGTCACCCCGATTTGAAATTTCAAGGATAAGAGATATGAAAAAAAATACCAAAAAACTTAAAAAAGTAGCATTCCCGCATATGGGGCTTATATATATAGCGTGGTCGTGCGCCTTAAGAAAAGTCGGTCTGGAACCTTTTATTGAGCCGTATACAAGCAAAAAAACACTTTCCCTCGGCACAAAACATTCTCCGGAAGCTATTTGTCTGCCGTATAAATTAATTCTCGGCAATTTTATTGAAGCGCTTGAAGGCGGTGCGGATTACGTTGCAATGATTACGTCGCCGGGGATTTGCAGACTCGGTGAATACGGCAAATGTATTCAAAATGCCCTGCATGATATGGGATATGACGCAAAGTATATTGAACTTCAGCTCTATGACGGAATTGAGGGTATGTACAGGTTTTTGAAAGAAATTACCGGCAAAAACAGACCTTTTATGTTTATTAATGCGATTGTGACCGCTATAAGAAAAGTTTTTCTCGTTGATGATCTGGAAACAAAGCTCGCTTATCTAAGAGCGCGCGAAATTCATCAGGGCGACGCCGAAAAGGCATTTAACAGAGCTTTGAAAATCGTGGATGCAGAAGATTCTTTTTGGAAGCTGAGAAAAGCTAAGAAAAAAGCTTTTGCGGAAATGGATAAGGTTAAAATCGACAAGAATAAAGAAGTTTTGAATGTTGATATTACGGGAGAAATTTTCCTCGTGTGCGATCCTTTTTCAAATCAGAATATTGAAAAAGAGCTCGGGGCAATGGGAGTTCAGGTGCGGAAAAGTCTTACGGTCAGCAGCTTTTTAAAGGATGCAATTATTCCGAAAATGTTCAGAAAAGGCGAAACTCACCTTCAACGTGCAAACAGGCTTGCTAAACCGTATTTGATGAGAGATATAGGCGGCGACGCGCTTGAGTGTGTTTCAGACGTTGCTTACGCAAATGAACGCGGTATCGATGGAATTATCCATATAAGTCCGTTTACCTGTATGCCGGAGATTATGTCGCAGAATATTTTCCCTGCAATGAGAGAAAACTGTGAAATTCCTATTCTGCCTTTGATTATGGATGAGCAGACCGGAAAAGCCGGATACCTGACGCGTCTTGAGGCTTTTGTGGATTTGATGAAACGCAGAAAACGCAAGAAAAATCTTGAGCAAAAACAATTAAGCGGTACGGCAATATAAAATTTGTGTGATTTGAGGTAAAAAATGAAAATGGGAAAATTGTTCAGAGAAACTGTCGGGATTACAAACGATAACATTATTATCGCTTTTCCTTTGATTTTATTTATGTGGGTATTGACTTTGTACATTACTTTTTCCCGCCAGACGGTTAATTCACTGCCTCTTTTTATTTTATCTTCCGTAACCGTTCTTGTTATGACCGGTGCGTTTCTTGCAGGATGGTTTTATATGATTAAAAAGGCCGTAAAGCTTTCCAAACAGGTTTTTGTGCTGGATACGGACAGAGCAAAAGCTACTTTTAATCTTTTGAAAACTATTCCCGCCGGCATTGGCAAATACTTTTTGTCATATTCCGGAATGATAATTATCGGCGGTTTTATTGCTGCAATTTTGGGAGCATGTGTTTTTCAGATTGGAATTCATCTTATCGGAAGTCTTGATTTGAATCCGGAGCAGTTGAAGAGTGTGTTGTCCTCGGCTTCTGATATGAAAGCTTTTTTGGATTCTCTGTCTTTTGAACAATTGATCAGGCTTAATAATTGGAATTTATTATTTTTAGCGACAACTACGGTTATGTCATTTTTGTTTATGCTCTGGGCGCCGGAGATTGCCTTTAATACAAGAAATCCCTTTATGGCGCTTGTGAATTCCGTCAAAAAGATTTTTCACAGGTTTGGCAGATGTTTAAAATTGTTTGTTTTTCTGACTTTTTTGAATTTTATTCTTTCGTTTATTAATACTTTTTCGCTTTTTAATCCGATTTTGTATTTTATAATGACGGTCGTGTATTTTTATTTTCTTGTATATCTGGTTATGTTGATATTTTTGTATTATGAGCGGGAATTCACGGAAGAATAAAGTAATAGCAGTCGTCGGACCTACGGCAAGCGGCAAAACGGCATTTGCCGTTGCTTTGGCTGAAAAAATCGGCGGTGAAATTATCTCCGCGGATTCAAGGCTTGTTTATAAAGGTTTTGACATAGGAACAGCGAAACCGACCCTTGATGAGCGCAGGGGGATTCCTCATTATATGATTGATATTGCGGAACCCGAAGTTGACTATTCTGCAGGGCTTTACGTTCACGAGGCAAAAAGGATTATTGAGGATATTCAATCACGCGGAAAAGTTCCGATAATAGCCGGCGGTACTGGGTTGTATATTAATATTTTGCTTATGAATTATGATCTTCCGAAAGTTGAACCGGATTATGAATTAAGAGAAGCGCTTAAGCTTGAGGAGGATTTGCCGGCAATTCTTGCGGAGTTAGACCCTGAAACCGCTCAATTGATTGACAAAAATGACAGGAAAAAACTTATCCGTGCTATAGAAATCGTAAAAACAACGGGCAAGCCTATTCAGCGCAGAAAAAATAATCCGGAATACGAAATTGAATGGATAGGGTTGAACTATCCGCGTGATATGCTTTACGACAGAATAAACCGCCGCGTTGATTTGATGTTTGAGGCGGGTTTGATTGATGAAACAAAAAAATTGCTTCAAAAGCACGGTCGTATTCCGAATCTTTTGTATACAATCGGTTATCAGGAGGTTATTCAGTATCTGGACGGGTTATTGACACTTGATGAGGCTGTCGATAAGCTTAAGCAAAATACAAGACGCTATGCAAAGCGTCAGCTCACCTGGTTCAGAAAAAATCCGGCGATAAATTGGAATGTTTATCCCGAAAAGTTGAAAAAATAGTTAAAATTTGATATTATATTTAAAAAGGGGTTTGTGTTATGGATATTTATAAAATAAAAAGAGCAGGGCTTATAACGGGTGCGGTTTTGTTGTCGCTTTATGTAATATTTATGCTGCTGCCTGTTGTTTTGTCGCCGGTATTGAATTCTTATACTCCGCAAATTGAGAGTATGATTGAGGAAGCATCAGGGTTTAAGGTTAAACTTGAGCGCCCCGGTATTGTTACAACGCCTAAATTGACGGCAGGTATTAAAATAAATCATGCCGAATTCAGCCTTCCTGACGGTGAAGAATTTCTGTCCGCGGATAATTTCAGGGCAAAATTGTCGCTTTTACCGCTTTTAATCGGCAGAATTGAGGCGGATGCAGTTTCCGTTGAAAGCGTTGAGGCAACTTTGAAAGTGCGACAGGACGGAAAATTTTTGATGGAAGAATATATGCCGCAGCCGGATCCCGACGCTGCGCCGCAAACCGTGCAGCCGCTGCCTCTGGGGTTTAAATTGTCCAACAAATTGCCGGATATTGTTATTGAGGATTATACTTTGACTTTTGTTGATATGGCGACAAAAAGCGAGTATACGCTTTCCGGTCAGGATATGAAACTTTGGGATTTTATTCTGGATAAAAAGGTCAGGTTTTCGACAAAAGGTAATTTGACACTAAATAATGCTGAGCAATTCAAGTATGATGTGAAATTGTTCAATAAACTTATGCCGGATATTTCTTTGAATGACCTTGTTTTTAACCCTCAGCCGCAGGAGGAAAAAAAGGCTGAAGAAAATTTTGTCTTTAATTTTATGGATATCTTTAAGGCGCTTTCCAAAACAGGTCTTACCGCAAATTTGAATGCTGATTTGAAAACATCTGGAACATTTGAGGATCCTGAAATTACCGGCAGCGCCGCAATTTCAAATCTTTCAATGTTTGTTGACGGGAAAAAACTTCCCGAAAGCAGCGTTATTTTTCTGGCAAAAGGTAAAAATGCAAAGCTGGATATGAATTTGTTTTCAGCAAATGATGAAAAGACGGTTCTCAACGGTAAATTCAGGCTCGGAAAAAATCCCGCGGCTGATATGAAATTCACCTCAAATGCCCAATTTAACAATCTGTTTAAAATTTTGAACAGTATTGCGCAGTCGTTTAATTACAATGATTTAAGAACACTTTCCGCAACGGGCGGAATTGATGCGGATTTTACGGTAAAAGCAGATAAAAAACACGTAAAATCTTCCGGCTTTTTCAAAATTCCAAACGCAAGCGTAAATTACAGGCTTTATAATGTCGCTTTGAAGAATATAAAAGCCGATATTGATTTTAATAATATGGTTAATATTAAGGATGCCGGGCTTGAGGTTATGGGGCATCCTCTAAAAATTTACGGCACAATCCAAAATAACGCTGTGACTGATTTGCATATAAAGGCTGATAATATTTTACTCAAAGGTCTTGCGGCAGCCGCAGGTCAGGTTCAGCTTTTGAAAGAAAATAAGTTTAATTCAGGTGCTTTGTCGCTGGATGCCTCTTTGACGGGCAAATTGTCCAAAATTGTTCCGGCGGTTAATCTTTCCGTAAATAATCTTGATATAAAAAATATTCCTTCAAATACGCGGGTTACCATGCCTGAGGCTAAGTTTGTTATTGAAACTGACGGCAAAAATTTTACGGGTGATTTGACCGCGAATGAATTGAAGGTTTCAAATCCTCTGGCTGTTGTGTCTTTGCCTGAGGCAGAGGTCGTTATCGGACAAAAAGATATTGATATCAAAAAAGCGTATCTTTTGTTTAATAATTCAAGAATTGATGTGACAGGCAAAATTGCTAATTACATAAATGATAAGATGAAAATTGATATCAATGCATCGGGTAATATTCTGGCAAATGATGTTAAGTCTGTTCTGCCTAAAGAACTTATGATGAATGCAACTGGCAAAATCCCCGTGCGGGTTTCGCTGACCGGCGATAAAAAAGCACAGGATATTAAATTGAATATCACTGCCGATCCCGCAAATTATGCGGCTATCCTTGATATATATGAACTCAAAGGAAAAACAACTATTATAAATTCTAACATTAAGATTGCGGAAGATACCGCAAAATTATCGGAAACTGGAATTTTTGCGGGTAATAATCCGATTTTGTCAGTAGACGGTACCGTGAATAATCTTTCTAAATCCCAAAAACTTAATTTGAGGGTATCTGTTCCGAAAAAAGTAAAAATGGCAATTCCGGGATTTAAAAATTCTTCACTTTCTGCAAGGGGTGATATTGATGTCACGGGTACTGCCGCAGCGCCTTACTTGAAGGGGCTTGTCAGCGTTGCGGATATTTCAATTCCCGATATGGCGCTTACTATGACTAATCTTGTCGCAAATCTTAACGGACCTGTTTTGAAAGGTAATGCGACTCTCCAGAATTTCAAATCCGGCGGGATTGTTGCCGATAACATTGCAACATCGTTTTTGTTGAAAAATTACAGTGTGTTTTATCTGAATAATCTTGTGGCGGATGCTTTTGACGGAAAAATTTCAGGTAATATTTCCTACGGTATAAATGACGGTAAAATTACGCTCAAAATGTCGGGTTCGGATATGAATGCCGTAAAAACTATAGAGGGTGCTGCCGGAATAAAAAATGCTTTGTCGGGGACTCTCGCCTTTGACGCTGATATCGCGACTAAAGGTACAACAGATGTCGATATGATGAAAAATCTGACGGGTTCTGCGTCATTCGATATAAATAACGGTAAATTGTTAAATGTAGGACGTTTTGATACGTTATTGTATGCGCAAAATATTCTCGGAAACGCTATTTTAAAAGCTGCTGTGACCTCGGTTACCTCACTTCCGATTATTCAAAATACGGCAGAATTCAAAAATATTAACGGAAATCTTAAATTCAAAAACGGCAGAACATATTTGAATCCCGTAACTTTGTCAGGTCCTTCAATGGCATATTATATCACAGGCGATTACAACCTTTTGAACGGCACTACAAATGTTATTGTGCTCGGGCGTTTGGATGAAAAAGTCGTGACGGTTCTCGGACCTTTGGGAGATTTATCCGTTGATAAATTGACTTCGTTTATTCCAAAATTCGGCGCTTTAACATCTGTTTTGATAGATTCCATGACAACGGATCCGGAAAAAGAAAATACGGCAAATATTCCGGCGCTTTCGTCCGGCAGCACTGCTTATAAGGATTTTAAAGTCGAATTTAACGGAGGTGTCGACAGCACCTCATCGGTTAAGTCTTTTAAGTGGCTTTCAAAGTGTGATACGTCAGCAATTGATGTTAAACAGGATTTTAGTGACGCTAAAGAAGCTATTAAAAATACTGTAGAAGATACAAAGCAGCAGCTTCTGGATGCAAAAGAAGGTTTGAAAAATCTTTTTAAGTTTTAGAGGATGCAGGCAAGCACCATAAGGATAAGGGTTCCTATCTGCATTGCGGTTGCCATGTTCTGGGTAAATTTGTTGTTGTCGTATTTGGCGGAACTTTTTTGGGCGCGGTAAGCGCTTGCAATCCTTTCCGCGCGTGTTTTTTCGTCATCCTGTGCAAAATTTGTTCCGAACATGGCGTATTCAAGCCGCGAAAGTCTTTTGTCCATCGATTCGTCTTTGAATGATTGATTTAATATTGCATTTTCAACGGTTGATATGTTCGCCTTTTTTGTCGGGAAAAAGCTGCTTTTTTTAGGGTGCATTGCGTTATATGCATCGTAATCAAATTGATTCGGCGATTCATAGCGGTCAAGATGGTAGTTTCGGTCAAGTGTTATTGCGTCCTCGTCGTCATAAAAGTCGTTTGAGGATTGCGCTATTGCATTATCCATAAAGCTTGACGGTTTTAATTCGGCTTTGAGTCTGTCCGTTCTCGATGCCAGATCGTCATTGAACGTTTGACCGAAAGTTTTTTCTTCCAGCGCAGATAGCCTTGATTTTATCTCCTTTTCTGGAAATTTTTTATTAAAAACTTTCATTTCCAATTCATCAACGGCAGGATACTGAATATTTGCGTCAGCTAAAGGCTCCTCCTCAACCCAGTCATCGCTTTCATCACGGAAAGTGTCTTCTTTCGGAGCGATTTCCTGCCCGATTAAGTCAGCAGATATATCGTTTTTAAGTTTTGCGATACGCTGTCCCACATCTCCGGCGGTTGACACACCGTAAACGCTTTCTTCAATTCTGGAAAGTCTTGCGGCGTCGTCTTCCGTATCGTATTGAAATCCGTAAAGAACGTTTTCAATTTTTCCGAGAGTCGGTGTATATGTGCTCGCCTGTACATAATTATTCAGTAAACATATTACTGCCCCGAAAATTATAATTTTTTTCATATTCGCTCCTTAATGTCAGGATAGATTTATTTGTTGTTGAATTCTATCCTACATTTCAGGAGTTTAAAAAAAGCTTAAAACAGGTATTTTTTCGTAAGTAAAAAGTATTGGATTTAATTTTTATATAGGACTTTAGTCTAAGTTTTTTTTGAGTTTGTATCCTATACGTGACTTTAATCTTTCTTCTTTGTAGTTGTTTTCGTTTATTTTAAGGTTTTGATTTTTTTCTATCGCATCGTAAAAATCTTCTTTTAAAATATTTCGTCTTCCGTCTTTTCGAGCAATATCAGAGGCTTTATCAGTGAGAATTACGATTGCGCTTGTCGGAAAACTATCCAATCCGGAGGCAATTTCGTGAAGCGCTTCAGCATTCTCGGATAAGGGTACACCTTTCAAGCGTTTAGCCAGCGATTTTTTAAGAACTTCTTCTCTTGTTTCCATATCCGGCATTCCGATATAAACCTGTTCATCAAATCTGCGTTTTATTGCATCATCAACAATATCGTATTTATTTGTGGCGCCAAGAACTATGACATTTCTGTCTCTTGCGGTTTCAATCAGATTTAAAAGCGTGCTCATCTGTTTTAAATCTTCGCTTGTGGCATCATTATCCCGACCTTTTGCAAGCCCGTCAATTTCATCTATAAACAAAAAGCATGGTTGCCCGAGCATTTTAGAGCATTGCGCAACATAGTTGAACACGGACTCATAATTTTTAGATGTCTGGTTTATATATGAAGATCCGGCTTTGCTTATTTTTAATTTGAACAGCGGAAGCCCTGATTCCATTGCCATTGCTTCTGCAATGGAGGTTTTGCCGCAGCCCGGAGGCCCGTAAAGCATTATGCCGCGCGGTTGTCTTTTCCCGTATTCGGTCAAATCCAGTTTCGCTTCTTCCGGATGTGTTGCAGGGTATAGAATTTTATCGGTTAATTCATCTTTAAGCTCTGTCATTCCGCCAAGACTCTCAAATCCTTTCGGACTGGAAAATGTCGGTTCAAAACGTTCAATTACCGAAGGGGCTTGTCCGAGGGTTTCAATCGCCGTTTCTATCAGGGCAGATTTATCTGTCGCTGCTGCGGAATTTATTGGATTGTCCTCAGAAGGACAGGTACCCTGTGAAAAATCGGGTATTGTATCTTTAAAGACAGCTATTTCATAATCGGGGTCATAGCCTAAAACCTGATAGAATTCTTCGGCTAAATATTGCTGCCACGGCAGATCGTCATCTTCGTTTTCTAAATCTTTTAGATCTTTTGTATTTTTTTTGATTTCACTTAAATATGATTTTTGTTCACGCGCAGGGTAGTTTAATTCCGGATATTTCAAATCAACGAGTTCGGCAAGTGCAATTTTAGTGCGAGCCAGTGCAACAAGATAATCGTCTTCTTCTTCGTCATCTTTGCTTGAACGGACTAATTCTTCGGTTGAGTTGCAAAAATTGTTCAGATTTCTTATTGTATTTGCCATTTCATCATTGGGAGCTGCTGTGTCAAGCTTTTTATTAAGTTCGTTATTTAATTTTTTATTATATCCGAATGCCGGTGTGTAGCCTATTCTTTGTATGCGCATGAATTATTTTCCTTTCATTCATATTAAATCAATGCATGGCAAAATTTGTCACATTTCAGGTGTAATCTTTACAATTAGTAATTATTTGTGAGCCTTAAGTGCGGCAAGTTCTTCCTGATAAGGTGAAATTGCAGTGATTTTTTCGATAATTTCCGGCAATTTTTCGCAGACGTAATCAATTTCTTTTTCAGACGTAAATCTGCTCAATGAAAATCTTATGCTGCCGTGGATTGCGGTAAACGGAACGTTCATTGCTCTTAAAACGTGGCTCGGCTCTAAAGATCCTGATGTGCAGGCGCTGCCTGAACTTGCACAGATTCCTAAATCACTCATGTGTAATAAAATAAGTTCGCCTTCAACGTATTCAAACCCTATGTTGGTGGTATTCGGAACTCTGTTGGAAACGCCTGTATTGAGTCTGGAATTGTATATATTTTTCAAAATATTTTTCTCAAGTTTATCTCTCAGACGTTTAACTTCCGTTGCTTCGTATTTCAATCCGTCCATTGCAAGTTCAGCTGCTTTTGCAAGCCCGGCGATGTACGGAACATTCTCAGTCCCTGCACGTTTGCCGCGTTCCTGATGACCTCCGACGATTAGGGGTGTGATAAGTGTTTTTGAATTTACGTACAATGCGCCCACGCCTTTTGGTGCGTGGAATTTGTGACCTGAAATTCCGAGTAAATCAATTCCGTTTTCCTGTACGTCAAGAGGAATTTTTCCCGCAGCCTGAACAGCGTCTACGAAAAATTTTGTATCAGGGCTTTTTGATTTTATAATTTCGGAAATCTTTTTAATCGGAAAAATAACTCCTGTTTCGTTGTTAGCCCACATAACGGATACCAGCGCCGTATCAGTGGTGATTGCGGCTTCTAATTGCTCCAAATCTAAGTCGCCGTTTGAATTTACGCCTATATAGTCAACTTTGTATCCCTGTTTTTCAAGTGTTTGATAAAGGTTCAAAACGCAAGGGTGTTCAACTTTTGTAGTTATAATGTGTTTTTTTGATTTATTGTAGTTCAAAACGCCTTTTATTGCGGTATTTGCGCTTTCTGAACCACAGGAGGTGAAGATTATTTCTTTTTCGTCTTTTGCGTTTAAAAAGTCTTTCAAAACGCCTCTTGCTTCTTTGAGCGCATTTGAGGCTTTTTTGCTGAAATTATACATGCTTGACGGGTTTGCGTATTCTTCTTTGAAATACGGCATCATAGCGTCAAGAACACGTTCATCTGTTTTTGTTGTTGCGTTGTTGTCTAAATATATCATACTTCTATAACCTCAATATCTTCATCCAGTGCGGTTTTAAGCGTCTGTTCCACAAACCTTTTTATTGTCAGGGTTGCATTTTTGCAGGAGGAACATTTGCCGTGAAGTTTTACGTAAATTTTGTTGTCCTGTATGTCAACAAGGTTAATGTCGCCGCCGTCTTTTTGGAGTTCGGGGGAGATTTGGGTTTCAATTATGTTGTTTATTTTCAAAATTCTCTGGGTCGGCGAAAGTTTTGGTTCTGATTTTTCTTTTGTATAATATGTGTCGATTATGTCTTGAATAAGCCCTTTGCATTTGCCGCAGGCACCGCCGGCTTTTGTGTAGTTTGTAACTTCTTCAACTGTCTTGAGTCCGTTTTGTTTAATTGCGTCCCAAATCAGATTTTCTGTTACATTGAAGCAGGTGCAGACGATTTTTTCAGGCTTTTCAGGTTCTCTTAAATCATCCAGATCCTGATAGTCGCCCCAATTTTTCAGAGCATCTTCAAGCGCTTCATAGCCCATAACCGAGCAGTGCATCTTCTCCGGCGGCAGTCCGCCCAATTCATCGGCAATATCTTTGTTGGTAATCTTTCTGACTTCGTCTACTGATTTTCCGATAATCATTTCGGTTAAAATACTTGAACTTGCAACGGCAGAGCCGCATCCGAAGGTCTGAAATTTCGCATCGGTTACGATATTATCTTTTATCTTTAAATATATTTTTAACTGGTCACCGCAGGACAATGAACCGGCGCTTCCGATTGCGTCCGCGTCATCAATTTTTCCGACATTTCTCGGGTTTCTGTAGTGATCCATTACTTTTTCCGAATAATCCCACATAGTTTTTTCTCCATACTAAAATTGTAGCTCAAAAAATTTTAGTTTTAAAGTTAATTAATATAATTTTAATGTTTTAAAGACGTTAGGTCGCTAAGTCGATAAGACGTAAAATTCATTTTATCAATCAATAGCGTACATATACCCAAATGGCTTTTATTAAAGAACTTATCGACTTATAATCCCCTTCCCATCGAGAAATACTTTTGCACCGTATGGCAGGGTAATTTTTTGAGCTCCGTGCGTAATTTTAAACCCGCCGATTACGGGTATGTTGAGTTTTTCACCGATTTCTTTAAATAATTCATCAAGCCGTTCGGGGGTGTCGACTTCCAAAAAATCACCGGGGATAACCCCTTTGATATTTCGGGTGAATTTATCAATATTAATCAATTGTGATAACATTTTATCTATTTTGTATGCGGGTTCATTCAAATCTTCCGCAAAAAATATAAAATCCTCATCCGGTATAAAATCCTGTCCGCAAAGCGATACAAGTGTCGCAAGATTTCCTCCCCACAAAATTCCCTCTGCACTGCCGGATTTGTAAATCTTCGGCGGGTCGGGTTTTATTTCCAATTCATCTGCGGTAACAGCATTAAAAAACGATTGTACGGTGAATTTGTCGGGATTTTCCGCCCCGAAATCACCTGATGCCATTGGACCGTGAAATGTCATAAGATTTGATTTTTTCAAAAACATTGCGCAGAGCGCCGTAATATCAGAATACCCGCAGAAAATTTTCGGATTTTCGCGGATTAAATCGTAATCAATCTTTTTGATAAGCCTTATTGCGCCATAGCCCCCGCGCATACAGATTATGGCATTGATTTCGGGAGTTTTGAAAAATCGGTGAAGTTCTCCAAGCCTTTTTTCGTCCTCTCCCGCCATACCGTGAAATTTTTCAAATGCATTATCGCTTAAAATAACATTATAGCCGAGGCTTTTAAAAAAATTTTCCGCGCGCACAATACTCATTTTATCCTCTACAGCGCCTGAGGTTGCAAGAATTCCGATTGTGTCGCCTTTTTTTAATTTTTCAGGTTTAATTAAGTTCATAAACTGTTGTCCAATTTGATTATGTTTTGCTATAATTATATCATGAACGATAAATACATACCGCTATACCGCAAATACCGCCCGCAAAGGCTTGATGAGCTTGTGGGACAGGATCATATTAAAAATGCTCTTACAAACGCGATTGAGCTTAACAAAATTTCGCACGCGTATTTGTTTACTGGCCCCCGCGGAACGGGAAAAACTTCCACCGCACGTATTTTTGCTAAATCTTTAAATTGCAAGCAAGGACCTACGATTAACCCCTGCGGTGTGTGTGAAAGCTGTGTGGATATTACAAACGCCGTTCCCATGGATGTTATTGAAATCGATGCCGCAAGCAACAGAAAAGTTGAAGATACTCAAAATATTCTGGAAAAAATTCTCTATGCACCGGTTTACGGCAAATATAAAATCTATATTATCGACGAAGTCCATATGCTTTCTAATACGGCATTCAATTCTCTTTTGAAAACACTTGAAGAACCGCCGGAAAACGTTATTTTCATCCTTGCGACAACGGAAGTTCACAAAGTTCTTGATACAATTAAGAGCCGCTGCCAGAGATTTGATTTCAGAAGAATTACAACCGATGATATTGTTAAACATCTGAGATATATCTCCGATAACGAAAAAATTAATATAACCGATGACGCTTTGTTTACGATTGCTAAAAATTCGGCGGGCGGAATGCGCGACAGTATTGCACTTCTGGATCAGTTGAGCATTCTCGGCGGCAAAGACGCAATTACAACCGACGACATAAATCAGCTCCTCGGAAGAATTTCGTTTGATGTTTTGTACAAGCTTGCCGGTGCCCTTGTAACCTCCAATCCGCAATCTGCGCTTGAAATGCTTGAAAATATCTATAATTCGGGAAATGAACCCGTTCAGATTCTGTCTAATCTTCTGGACTATTTGAAAAATCTTTTAATTGTAAAGAATTGCCGCGAAGAAATTGTTTTTGAACTTACACAGTTGAATGAAGCGCAGCTGGGCGCTTTGAAAGAACAATCCTCCAAGGTTGAAACTCATCAAATTATGTCGCTTGTCGATAAGTGTGCTGAATATATAAAGGAAATTAAATTAACCAATAACCCCCGCCTCTGGCTTGAGGTCGGGATTATTGACCTTGCGAATTTGACTGAAAATACAAAGCTTGAGGATTTGCAAAAAAGGCTTACGGAACTTGAAGCGGGTCACACTCCGCAGCAAGCCTCTTATAAAACTCCGCCGGCACCGGTTACAAAGCCTGAAATTTTATCAAAACCGGAAATTAAAAAAGAAATTCCGAAAGAGCCTGTAAAAGCCGTTCAACCGGAAGTTTCCGATGTAAAAGAACCGGAGCCGGTCAAACCTGTTGCGCCGGAACCTCCTGAAATAGCGGAAGATTTTTCACCGATGCCGAAATCTCAGCCTGTTGATTCGTCCAATGATATTGCGGCTTTGTGGGGCAGATTGCTTGAAAATATATCAAGCCTTCCGACAAAATCCCTTCTCCGCCAGTGGGCTAATCCCGTTGAGCTTTCGTCCGAAAAGGTTGTTATAAGTATTAACAGTGAAAATCTTTTAAAACAATTTTTAGAGGGCAACAAAAGACAGATTCTGTCTGATGCGGTAAATGCTTTGTTCAATCATACAAATATAGTTGTAAGACTTCCGCAGCCCGATGACAAACCCGTAAAGGAGAAAACTCCCGCCCCAAAGTCTAATGCGGCGCCTCCGCCGCCTGTTAGCCTTGAACCTCCGGTTGAAGATTTGCCGGCACCTGAGGAAATTGAAGAAGCAAAAGCAGAGGCTGTACAAAAAATTCCTGTACATCAGACAATGCGCTCCGATATGGTGAATATGGTTGTGGATTTGTTTGACGGCAAATTCTTAGACTAAATACCACCCCCCGTAACCCGTTACATTTGAGGTGTCGTGGTTTGTTTGTGAAGAGTTTGTGTGTCCTGTTCTGACAAATTCAAGGTCATTTTGCTTTGCAAATTCTATTGCCGCGCAAATTCCTATGGCGCCGTCCGCAAGCTCCATATCCAAATCCTGAATTTGTTTCCGCTCTATCATTCTTGCAGTCTGTTCATCCAGTTTTATGTTCTCTCTTTCAGGTACATATCGGCTTAAATTGCTTACGATTACGGTTGTTCCGCGCTTAATTATGCCGGCAATTTTTTTATAATCTTCGCACCCGTAAATAACCGGTGTCACCGTGACATGCGGAAACAGGTATTTTATAACGGGAAGCTGGCATGTGAGGGCGCTTTCGGCTTCAAAAATTTTATTATTTACTTCCAAATCCGCAGCCTCAATTCTTAAATCGCCAAAAGGGGTTTCAAATCTTTCAGCGTCAGTGGTTACGGAACCGTAGATTTTGTTGTATATAGCAGGCGCAATTATAGTAAGATTTTCAACGGTTTGTTGTATTGTCGCATATACGCCGAACGTGATTTCCGCGATGTATTCGTATGCGGCATGCGGTGTTATTATCAGTTTTGCGCCGGTATCCGAGCAGGTTTTGCGGGCTTTGAAAATATTTTCAAGTGATTCTTTTGTGTCAAAAAGACCACTGTAGGACGGTGAAATTTTCATAAAAGCATTATAGCGTTTTACGTATTTTTATCTATCGGATAATAGGTTAGTAAAATATCCGGATCAAAAAATTCAACGCTGTCGATTTTGTAATTCGTGCATTCTGAAATTTTAGTAATTTTTTTGTAGTCAAAGCAGGATTTTGCACTGTTGTCGCCCGTGATTTTCGGGGCTAAAAAATGATAAATCTTATCGGCGTATTTGAGCGCTTTGCCGTTAAGCTTGCCTCCGCATTCAATCAAAACACTCATAATTCCGAGTTCGTAAAGTTTTTCAAATACGAATTCAAGACTTATTTTGCCGTCTTTGACAGGCGTTTTGATAAAATTTATGTTACCTTCAAGGTCATCTTCTTTTTCGTTAAAAACGTAAATTTCGCCCTGCTTATATATTTGGGACTTCAAGTCTGTTTTAAGTTCGCGGTCAAGGATAATCTTTTTTTTGTGTTCCATTTTGGGATTATCCGCGATAACCGTTGTTGAGCTTGTCATAATCGCATCATAGCGTCTGCGGATTCTGTGAACTTCTTCTCTTGCTTTTTCTCCTGTTATCCATTTGGAAGATCCGCTTGATGTCGCTATTTTCCCGTCAAGTGTGGTTGCTGTTTTTATTGCCACAAAAGTTTTTTTCTCTTTTATGTTCTTTATAAAAACTTCATTAAGCTTTTTGCATTCATCCTCCAAAACTCCGACTGTTACGTCAATTCCCGCAGCTTTAAGCTTGTCGATTCCGCTTACGCTCGGGTTGGGGTCAAGCATTCCCACAACAACGTGTTTTATGTCTTTTTCAATAATAATATCCGTGCAGGGCGGGGTTTTGCCAAAATGCGAACACGGTTCAAGATTTACATAGAGTGTGTCGCCGTCGCCTTTATTGATTTTTAAAAGCGCGTCGCGTTCCGCGTGGTTTTCTCCGTATTTTTTGTGGTATCCCGTTGCAATTACATTATCAAATTCGTCCGTAATTACGCATCCCACAAGCGGGTTCGGGGAGGTGCCGCCTTCACCGAGTTTCGCAAGCTCTATACACTTTTGCATATATTTTTGTTGCATAATTGTATTTTATCGTAAAATGTGATAAATTTAAAGAAAATGTAAAGGAGTATTATTATGGTTGATATCAAATACATCGGTCACAGCGCGTTTCAGATTACAAACGGTGAAAACGCTGTTCTTATTGATCCTATGGTTAAGCAAAATCCCAAATATGATTGGAAAAAAGAACCAGTCAGAGATATTTTGTTAACCCATGCACACGGTGATCATCTCGGACAGGCAATTGAGATAGCAAAAGATTTGGACATAGAAATCACGGCAGTACCGGAGCTTGCGGCATATTGTAAAGAACAGGGCGCTAAAGCTAAATCCATATCGCTTGGCTGCTGGCTTCAATACAGCTGGGGGCGTGCAATATTTTTGCCGGCATTTCATTCAAGTTCGCTTCCTGACGGACGCTACGGCGGCTGCCCCGCAAGCATATTTCTGGATGTTGCAGGCGCAAGAATTTACCATGCCGGTGACACCTGCCTGTCAGGCGAGATGAAAACAATTAAAGAACTCTATGCCCCGCAAATCGCCATGCTTCCTATCGGAGGAAATTACACGATGGACGTTGAGCACGCTGCAATTGCGGCTAAATGGTTAGGCGTCAAAACGGTTATTCCTATGCATTACGGAACTTTCCCGGAAATCGAGGCTGATGTCGAAAAGTTTATTAAACTCGTTAATTTTAACAATACCTCGGTGGGTGTTTTGGATCCCGAAAAAATATAGTATTTAGTGAGGTGTTATGAATATTTTATTTGTTATAGACAGAATTGAACTTAAATATTTTGAGTTCAATGATCTGGTGACTAATTTTTGGATGATAAAAGAATTTTTGTCGCGCGGAAATGAGGTTTTTATCACGACTATTGATAAATTATCCTTGAAATCCGGTGTAGCGTATGCATCAGGTTTTGATTCTTACGAAAAAGACGGAAATATATTTTTTGACAAAACAAAGGAATATACAAGAAAAATTGAGGATTTCCGGCTTGTAATGTTCAGACCCGATCCTCCGGTTGATCTGGATTATATAAATGCCACATATATTTTTGATTTTGTTGACAGAGAAAAAACATTTATTCTGAACGATACAAAGTCAATCCGTGATTTTAATGAAAAACTTCATGCAGTTTTATTTAATGATTTGATGCCGAAAAATATTGTGACGGCTTCGCGTTCGGATATACTTGAATTTTTGGCGGAGAATAATGAAATAATCCTGAAGCCTTTGAACAAATGCTTTGGCTCCGGCGTAATGTATTTGAAAGACGGCGACAAAAATACATCTGTTATCATAAATTCCGTAACAAATAACGGCACAAATATGGTTATGGTGCAAAAATATCTCCCGTCCGCGGTTTACGGCGATAAAAGGGTTTTAATAATCGGGGATACGGTTTATGACTATTGCGTGAGAAAACTTCCGAGCAATAATGATTTCAAATTCAATGAGCATAAAGACGATTGTATTAAAAAAGATGTTCTGACGGATTCGGAAAAAGAAAAATTTACCCGCCTTGCTCTTGAACTCAATAAACGCGGAATCTATACGGCAGGATTGGATGTTGTGGACGGCAAAATCCTTGAGGTCAATGTTACAAGCCCATGCTATTTTATAAGAGAAATTAATAACGCGTTTAATATAAGTTTTGAAAAAATTATTATTGATAAAATTTTGTCGATTGTTAATTCAAAATCAATTTATAAAGTTTTGTAAAGTTTTTGTTTAAAAGCAGCAAGAATTTATTTCACGGCCTTTGTTATATTTGTAAAAGGAGAAAAATATGGCATTGAGTAAAATAATCGGCGGTTTAGCCAAAAGCGGCAACATCAGATTTTCAAAAAAGTTTCCTGAAGCTCAAAAGAAAGAATTGTGCAATTCTGCAGCGTTTAAAGCTTTGAATCAATCAGCAAAAGAAAAGAAAATTTTTATTTCGGTTTCTCCTATTCATCGCAATGGTCAAAAAGACGGGATTAGGCTGAAGTTTTCGCAAAAAATGTTTGACGGGTTAAGATTTGTAAAACGTCATGTCGGTACTCTTAATGCGGTTGACAAATCAGCGGAAGAGGTTTTGCAAAGTACGGCAAGAGCCGTTGATTTGATGGGTTAAGCTCTTGAAAAAACTTCAACGTCAATGTCGTCAAACGTGTTTGTGTTGAAGTACGCGCATGAGGCAACCATTGCTGCGTTATCCGTGCAGTATTTCATTAAAGGAGCGTTAACTCTGTAGCCTTCTTCTTCAAGTGAGAAAATTTTTCTTCTTATTTCAGAATTTGCAGCGACTCCGCCCGCGATTACAACCTGTTTGTAACCGCTTTCTTCAAGCGCTTTTTTAACCTTTTTGAATAATGTTGATGAAACGCATTCCTGAAAACTTGCGCAGATGTCGTTTACGGGAAGTTCCTGCCCGTCAAAAGATTTCACAAGCCTGAGAACAGCGGTTTTCAACCCGCTGAAGCTGAAATTATATCCGTCAACTTTTGCTTCGGGAAGTTTAAACGCATGAGGATTGCCTTCTTTTGCAAGTTTGTCCAGAACAGGTCCTCCCGGATACGGAAGTCCGATAAGCCTTGCAACTTTGTCATAAGCTTCGCCAACCGCGTCGTCTATTGTTTCACCGATAATTTTTTGTTCCGAATATGATTTTACGTCAATAATCTGAGTATGCCCGCCGCTGATTAAAAGCGCAATATAAGGCGGTTTGAGGTCTGTATCAATATAATTTCCGCAAAGATGCGCATTCAGGTGATTAACTCCTATAAAAGGTTTGTCATATACAAGTGCAAGCGTTTTTGCGGCATTTAATCCGACCAGAAGGCATCCGACAAGCCCCGGCCCGACAGTTCCTGCAAATGCCGTTATGTCTTGAGGTTTTATATTAGCCTGCTTAAAAGCTTCTTCTATTACTACATTTATGGATTCAAGATGTTCGCGGGCGGCAATTTCCGGGATTACTCCGCCGTATTTTTCGTGGGTCTTAATCTGGGATGCCACAACGTTTGATATAACTTCGCGGCCGTTCTTTACAATTGCGCAGGCTGTCTCGTCACAGCTGGATTCAATTGCCATGATGTAATTATCGTAACCGCTTTCTGGCCCTATTGTAACGGGTGTTTCCGTAAATAATGTCTTTTTTGTCATTTTCATAGTATTATTGTAATACAAAGAGGAAAATAAATGCAATTTTTAGACAAAACCCGAATAAAAATTATTTCCGGCCGCGGCGGCAACGGTATGGTTGCCTGGCGTCGTGAAAAATACGTTGATAAAGGCGGTCCTGCCGGCGGTGACGGCGGCTCGGGCGGTGATGTCTATTTGATTGCGGATGAAAATATGTCAACTTTGATGGATTTTAAATATAAATCCGTATTCAAAGCTGAAAGCGGTGAAAACGGCAGTATTAAAAACATGCACGGAAAATGCGCTAAAGATTTAGTGATAAAAGTTCCTGTCGGAACCGTTGTCAGAGATTTAAAAACCGGTAATGCGATTGCGGATTTGACCGAACACGAACAAAAAGTTCTTGTTGCAAAAGGCGGCAGAGGCGGCAGAGGAAATGCAAGATTTGCAACCGCTCAAAAGCGTGCCCCGCAGTTTTGCGAGCCTGGTGAACCCGGAATTGAACGCGAACTTGAGCTTGAATTGAAATTAATTGCGGATGTCGGGCTTTTAGGTATGCCGAATGCAGGAAAATCAACACTTATTAGCAGAATTTCTTCAGCTAAACCAAAAATTGCGGATTATCCTTTTACTACGTTAATTCCTAATCTGGGTGTTGTTAAAAAACGCTCCGGCGACGGTTATGTGGTTGCGGATATTCCGGGGCTTATTGAAGGAGCGTCTGAAGGTGTCGGGTTGGGGCATGAATTTTTACGCCACATAGAGCGCTGTCGTTTCCTTGTTCACCTTGTCGATATTACGGCTGATGATCCTTTGAAAAATTACGAAATAATTAATTCCGAGCTCGAAAAACATTCAGAAAAGCTCGCCAATCTCTATCAAATCGTTGTTTTGAATAAAATTGACGCGGTTGATAAAAAAATACAGGATGAATTGTCGGTTGAGTTTAAAAAAGCAGCAAAGGATGTTTTCCTCATTTCTGCCGTAACAGGCGAAAATCTTGATAAATTGCTTGATTTTATGGCGGTTAAAGTGGATGAGATTGAGCATCACGTGTCAGATATAGTGGTTGAAGAAGATTTGGACGCTTACAACAATGACGACAGCGCTTTTGAGGTTTATAAAGCCGCAAAAGACACATACATTGTGGACGGCGGTAAAATTAAACGGCTCGCTGCAGTTACGGACGCCAGAAACACCGAGCAGATTATAAGACTTCAAAACATTTTGACCGGCATGGGTGTATTTGACGAACTTAAAAAACAGGGTGTAAAAGACGGCGACACAATCGTTATAGGTCATCTTGAAATGGAATACTGGGAAGACCAAATGTATTCGTAACATGTGCGCAGAATTCACTTGCTTTTTTTGATGAAATTTGTTATCCTTAAAGCAAGGAGTGCAGCATGAAGTGTTACAAGTCACGATGGATATTAACTTCAACCGGCGAAGTGCTTGAAAATATGGCACTTGTCGTTGATGAGGGCAAGTTCTTAGAAATTATTCCTAATGAAGAAACATCTAAGTTTGAAGAAAAATTCGTAAAAGATCTGGGCAATTCTGTTGTAACACCCGGTTTTATTGATATGTTTACCCAGTACCAGTATACGGATATCGGAAAAATAAAGCCCTGCGGTGTTAAAAATAATTTGAAAAAATTTTTTCAAACTGTTGCTAAAAAATACACTTTTGCAGGCGTAAAACCTGATAATTACAGCTTGAAATGGGCAAACATTCTCAGCGATTATTTTGTTTTTGACAGGCACGAAAAAATTCAATCTTTTAAAGACGGGCTTGAGGCTTCAATCAAGGCAGGCACCACCTGTATCGCTCAGGTTTCAAAAGAGGATAAGTATTTTGAAATTATAAATAAAGCACCTATTAAAAACTATATGTTTTTTGAGGTTTTTGCGGACAGCTCCGACAAAAGTAAGAAAAAATTCAAGGCTTTACGCGATAAGGTTGAAAATTACGTATTCCATAAAGGCGAAAATACCCATATCGGGATTATGCTTCATTCAATTCCAGGTGTGCATAAAAAATTATGGGAATTGTTTTCCAAATACTGCCGCAAGCATAATATGCTTTTGATGACACGTTTCGCGGAAGCTCAGGACGAGATGGAGTGGCTGGAACACGGATTTTCGGATATTGATTTATTGCATAAATTTATGGGATTCAGAAAAATTACACCGTACAAGCGTATGGAAGATCCGGTTAAATATCTTGATGATTTGAAAGTTTTGACCAAAAAGGTTATAGCTGCAAACGCAAATTATCTGGATGAGACTCAGCTTGAAGAACTTGCTGAAACCGGTGTTAAATTCGTTTACCAGCCAAGATACAGCGATGAAATCTGCAATAAAAAACTTGATTTTTCTACTGTTTTGAAATATTTCGGTAAAAATTTCGGGTTCTCAACCCAGAGTTTTGCACTTGAGAAAGATTACAGCCTTTTGAAGCTCGCAGTTGAATGTAACAGTGAAAATCAGCTTGATGTTATTGAGCTTTTAAAATATTTGACAATTTATCCGGCTAAAATTTTAAGGCTTGATCATGTCACAGGGTCTATTGAAGTGGGCAAAGACGCTGATTTTAATGTGTTCAAGCTTGAAGACGGTGAAGATTATACTGCTTTGGTTAACAAACACTTTCCTTATTCGACATATTCTAAAGGAAGAAAAATCGTAAAAAGGGGCGAAATTAGATTTAGCTTATGACAATAATTTGTGAAAAATTCACTGTGCACACTAAAGGTAATACTGATATCATTGATGTTACCAATGATGTAAAAAACCTTGTCTACAGGCATTCTTTACAAAATGCAGTTGTCTATGTTTATGTTGCAGGCAGCACGGTTTCGATTACAAATATTGAATTTGAACCGGGGTTGCTTGTGGATCTGCCCGAAGCGCTGGATAAAATTGCGCCTGTTGATAAAGCTTATCATCACGATGAAATGTGGCATGACGGTAACGGATATTCTCATATAAGAGCGTCTATCGTCGGAAATTCAACGATGGTTCCATTGCTGGAAGGCGCTTTGCAGTTAGGGCAGTGGCAGCAGATTGTGCTGGTGGATTTTGATAATAAGGCGAGGACAAGGACGGTTCATGTTCAAATTCTATACTAAAAAAGCTTTTACTCTTGCAGAGGTTTTGATTACTCTCGGGATTATCGGTGTTGTCGCGGCAATGACCATACCTACTGTTGTAAAAAATTACAGGCGTGCCGTTTCAATCGCAAAATTGAAAAAAACATATTCAACTCTCCAGCAGGCAATTCAAAGGACTATGGCAGATAATCTGGGCTATTCTTATGTTAATTTCTCAGACGGCAGCAATGACAGTATGAATGAGTGGTATAATTATTACCTTAAGCCTAATTTGCGTATACAAAAGGATTGTCTGAATGATACTGCAGGATGCTGGCATTCAGAAGCACCTACAAAACTTTTGAACGGTGCAAATCACCCGTGGGATTCCGGTACTGTCGGAATTGGCGGGAATATAATTGTTTTCAGAACATTTGATAATGTATACGTAAATATGGATGGAGCTGAGCCGTCTGATGTTTGGGATATGTACGGAGTTAATGTGGATAAAGCAGCTCTTGTCATGCATGTTGACGTGAATGGCGATCAGGAACCTAATGTTGTGGGGCGTGATATTTTTATTTTTGTGTTTAATAACAAAGTTTTAATTCCGGCAGGTAATGACAAAACAAATGAGGAAGTCGATGCTGATTGTTCCGAAGGTGGCAGCGGCTATTTCTGCTTTTCTTACATTCTCAGACACGACTGGAAAATTAAAGACGATATGATTTTGTGATTTATTTTACGTAATATTTTATCAAAAGTTTTGTAAACGGAGCAAGACGGTATGCTTTTAACCCGCTCATCTTTATTGCTTTGCCGTCTTTTGCGCAGATTGTAAGAGAGCGGGTTCTGGAGCATTTCGCAATAATTTGTCCGGAATCTCCCGATTTATCCAAAATCCTTGCTTTATAAGGATTTACAATAAAAAATACGTTTTTGTAAGTTATATATGTCGGAAGATAAGGGTGCAGCGCGCGGATTGTGTTTAAAATTTCTGCAGAAGTCTGATTTTTAAAATCCAGCATTTTTTCATCACCGGAAATGTTCGGAAAATAGCTTGCCTTAGCTTCATTTTGTTCAACAGGCTGAATTATTCCCGCATTCAAGCGTTTTAAAACTTCACAAGCCAAAAGCCGCGCCTGAAAAACGGTTTTTTCTTTCAATTCTTTTGCAGTGTCGCAGGGAAGAATTTCGACTTTTTGCTGTGCAAGCACGGGACCTTTATCCAATTCTTCGGTCATAAGGTGAAATGTAACGCCGGATTGGGTTTCGCCGTGAAGAATTGTTTGGATATACGGGTTCGGACCTCTGTATTCGGGCAAAAGCGACGGGTGTACGTTTATCGTAGCAATGGTCGGAAGGTCTATTATTTCTTTTTTTAATTTTTCTTTCCATGTCCCGACAAAAATTATATCGGCATTAAGTTTTATAATCTCGCGTTTGAATTCTTCGGAATTGGCTGATTTACATTTAATTTCTTTGATTTTGCGCTCTTTTATCATTGTAACCTCGGGCGAGCTTTTGAAAAAATCCAGCAAAAACAGCTTAAATTTATTCATTGCCGTCCGTTCATGCCTGAAAACCGCAGCAAGCTCAAATCCGGAATCTTTGACTCCTTCCATAAGGTTTGCAAGCATTTCGCCTTTTCCTAAAATTACTACTTTCATAACCCCTCATTAATATTTTATTTTGGATGCACGTTCAATTTCGCGCTTCTGGTCTTTTTTAGCAAGTGCGTCGCGTTTGTCGTGAAGTTTTTTACCTTTTGCCAGCCCTATTTCGACTTTTGCAAGACTTCCCTGAAAAAATACCTCAAGCGGTACAATTGTATAATTTTCCTTTTTAACTTTGCTTTGAAGTTTCAGGATTTCTTTTTTTGTCAATAAAAGTTTGCGGGTACGCTCCGGGTCTTTGTTATAGCGGTTTCCCTGCTCGTACGGCGATATGTGGCATTTGTATAAAAAGATTTCATTATCTTCAATTTTGCAAAAGCTGTCTTTTAAATTAATCGCGTTATTGCGGATTGATTTAATTTCGGTTCCGGAAAGCACAATTCCGGCTACGAATTTTTCAAAAATAAGGTAGTCGTGAAAGGCTTTTCGATTTGTTGTGACAACTTTTCTTTCCATAAAATGATTATATCATGGATTTTGCCAAAAAGCATTTTACGTAGTGTGTATCCGTAATTCGGGTTTCGTCGGGCATTTTTTCGCGGCAGACAGGCATGCAATAAGGACAGCGTGTATGGAATTTGCAGCCTTTAGGAAGCGCTGATGGGGATGGAAGGTCGCCTTCAAGAATAATTTTATCGCCTTTTGTAATTTTAGGCACTGAGCTTAAAAGCGCCTTTGTATAGGGATGTTCGGGCGTGAAGAAAATCTCGTCGGTTTTTCCCAGCTCCACAATCTCGCCCAGATACATTATCGCAACCCTGTCAGATAAATATTTTATTACGCTTAAATCATGTGAAATAAATAAAAAAGTCAGATTGTAATCGTCTTTTAAATCCTTCAAAAGATTAATAATCTGCGCTTGAATACTGACGTCCAGCGCACTGACAGGTTCATCCGCAAGGATAAATTCGGGGTTAAGAATTAGCGCGCGTGCTATTGCAATTCTCTGCCTCTGTCCGCCGGAAAATTCGTGCGGGTAAAGGTTCAGACAATCTTTGTCAAGTCCGACTTTGCATATAATTTCCTCAACTTTTTCCCGAATTTCTTCGTCCGTAAGGTTCGTGTTTATTTTTAGCGGCTCTTTGAGGGTGTCAAAAATTTTCATCTTCGGGTTCAAACTCGCATAAGGGTTCTGGAAAACCATCTGCGCTTTTTTACGGAATTCTTTTAATTCTGCCTTTTGCATCTGCAAAATATTTTTGCCGTCAAAAATAATTTTACCGTTACTTGCCGCTTCAAGGAGAATAATTGCCTTTGCAAGAGTCGATTTGCCGCATCCGGATTCGCCTGCTACCGCAAGTATCTCCCCTTTTTTGATATCAAGCGAAAGATTATTCACGGCATGAATTGTTTCTTTCTCTCCTAAAATTCCCCGTTGTGATTTGTATTCAACCGATAAATTTTTGATTTCCAAAAGTGTCATATTGTTAATTTTATATTATTTGTAAATATATTGCAATCAGTTGCATGATTAAAGCTTGTATTATATAATACAAAAAAAGGAGAGTTAATATGGAAGATATGACTAGTTTAAATCACGGGGGGGGGCGACTCCTCTAAGTACTCAGGACAAGAGTTTTGACGGTACTGTTTGGAAGAAGTTACTAAGATACTATGATACTAAGGCAGTAAGAAGAAACATTCGTAATAGTAATGTGGCCCAACATAGTTATGTTCGGAGGGAGTCTGTCATCCTGAAGTGCCTGAGGCACGACAATATACTTGGTTTTGGTCAAGCTATAAACGTCATTCCGCACTGCCTGAGGCAGGACAACATACCGGGCATTGGCGGGACTTACCGTGTCATCCTGAACTTGATTCAGGATCTCAAGAACAATGTGAAGCATTATAGTTCGGAAAACAGAAGCGTGAGCGAAGCTCACTGTAAACCCTTAGTGCCATACTGCCTTAGTAACTTAGTATCTTCCAAAAAAATCGCCTTCACTCTTGCGGAAGTCTTGATAACCCTTGGTATCATAGGTATTGTGGCAGCCTTGACAATTCCGACGCTTGCAGGTGTTTACAAAAAGAAGATGCTTGAAACCAAATTACGAAAGACCATCGCTGTTCTAACGGAGGTCGTCAGACGTATTGAAGCAGATGAGGGCAGTTTTATTTTTTTGAATAATGCATCGGACCTTAATGATCGGTATGTTTCTCAAAGAGAATTTGCAGAAACATATATTATGAAGTATTTGAATAATGCAAGACTTTGCGGAGCTACCAAGATGGAAAAAGGCAGAGATTGTGCGTCTCAAGCAGTTGTGAACGGTGCAGAAAAAGAAGTATTTATGAAAAATATCGGTAGCAGCAAATATACAAATAAAATAGTTTTACCTGACGGAACAGGTTTTTGGATTCAGTATCCTGTGTTAAGCGGACATCCGACGATGTACGGTTATACAGTAGATATTGATTTGAATATTTCAAAAGACAAGATGTATAACGGCATAGATTATTTTCGATTCAGGCTGCTTAAGAATGAATCGAAAAATACATATTACATTTCATCCGTTAACAGCTCGTCAAACGTAAATGATTTTGTGCCGTATTTACCGCACTGTAACTTGGATTCCCTAAACTACCCCGACGGGAATACGCTTGAGTATGCACAGCTTTGTGAAAATAACTCGCTGGATAATCATTACGGTTATGACGTTACATTTTGTTCCGTTATGATTGAGTGTAATAACTGGAAAATACCGGAAAATTATCCGCTAAGATTCTAGTTACAGCTCCCGTCTGCCTTCAATTGCTTTTGCAAGCGTAATTTCGTCGGCATATTCCAAATCCGCGCCGACCGGAAGTCCGAAGGCAATTCTGGAAATTTTTATCCCGAAAGGTTTGATTAATTTTGTTAAATACAGGCTTGTGGCTTCACCCTCAACTGACGGCGGAAGTGCGAGAATAATTTCCCGCACTTTATCGTCTGTCAACCGGTTTAAAAGCTCTTTTATTCTTATATCATCAGCACCGATTCCGTCCATAGGCGATATAAGACCCTGCAAAACGTGATAAAGCCCTTTGTATTCGTTTGTTTTTTCGATTGCGATTAAATCTTTTGTCTCCGCAACAACGCAGATAATGCCTTTGTCGCGTGAGGGTGACGTGCAGATTTCGCAAGGGCTTTCAGATGAAATGTTAAAGCATATTTCGCAGGTTTTTGTATTTAGTTTGGCATCAATCATTGCGCGCGCAAATTTTTCCACCTCAGAAACAGGCATTCTCAGTAAATAAAATGCCATGCGCTGTGCGGATTTTGGTCCGACAGAGGGGAATTTTTGAAAATGTTCTATTAACGCTGCAATGGATTTCGGGTAAATCATCAGAATAATCCCGGAATATTAATCCCGCCGGTGACGGCTTTCATTTTGCTTTCCATTAAGTCAGTTGCTTTCATGCTTGCCTGTAAAATTGCGGTTGTAACAAGATCTTCAACCATTTCAACAACTTCAGGATCAACTGATTCCGGATTGTCAGGATCAAGCGCTTCCTTTTTTAATTTAATTGATTTAAATCTGCCTTGTCCGTCGCAGGTTACTACAACAGCGCCGTCGCCTGCTTCGCCTGTTACCTGTGTTTTGGAAAGCTCATCCTGAGTTTCTTTTAATTTTTTTTGTAAACTTTGAGCTTGTTTCATCATTTGCATGATATTCATGTAATTTTCCTCCCTATAGCCCTGTATCAATTTTTATTATACAATAAAAATATGAAGAAGGAAACTTATTTACAAGAGTCTTTACGAAACGGCAGAATAATGCGCTGGACATGTAAGATGCCTTTGAAAGTGTATATTGCTCCAATGAAGTTCTATTCAAAGCAGGGACAGGATTCGCGTTATCGTGCAATGGTTAACAGAGCCCTTGACGCATGGCAGACAGCGACAAAGGGCAAGGTTTCCTTTACGGTTGTTAATACACTTCTGGAATCGCAGATTAACGTTGATTGGAAACGGGTTGAAAGGAAAGCTCTCGGGCATTGTTATTTTGATTATGACGGGGCAAATCGTTTGTACAGCGCCGAGGTAAATATCGGATTGACTGACGGGCTTATTCATAGAGATTATATGGATGACGGAGAAGTTTATCATACGATTTTGCATGAAATCGGGCACTCCGTCGGTTTAGGGCATAGTCCTTTTCCTAAAGATATTATGTATACCCCGCATCAGAAGGGTGTTTTGTCTATTTCTCCGTGTGATGCTTTGACTTTAAATTGGCTTTACAGTCTGCCTATGGGTGCAACGGCGGATGATGTTGCTGCTAAATATCAGGTGAACGGCTCCGATATAGACGAAATAATAGCAAAAGTTATTGCAAAGCATGGCGGCAAGGTTAACAGTGCTTCAAATACAGCGCCTAAAATTAAACGCAGAGATCTATTGGATGAACAGGAATCTATTGCTAATTTGAGAAAATATCATCTCGCACTTCAAAATGTTAAAATACCTGATGATATGCGTAAATACCTTTCCAGACCTAAAGATAACTAGATTTTATACTGATTATTGATATGTTTTATTTTTTGTGTATAATGTGTTTATGGGATATGAGGAAAATTTAATATTATGACAGTTCAAGATTGGTTTGAAAAACGTAAAGAGGCACAAATTCAACGCCGTGCTCTTGAAGCTAAAGCGGCTCAGGTCGTTGAGAATCCTGATTTATGGACAAAATGTGTGCACTGTGATGCGCAGCTTTTAAAGTCTGACATTGAAGAAAACATGTTCGTGTGTCCGGTTTGCGATTATCATTTTAGAATTAATGCAAGAACCCGTATTAAACAGTTGTTTGATGAAAATTCATTTGAAGAATTATTCTCGGAGATTAAACCGACTGATCCTCTGGATTTTGTTGATACGGAACCTTATAAAGACAGACTTCAAAGAGCGCACGAAAAAACGGGGCTTGATGAAGCGGTTGTGACTGGCATAGGCTCAATTGAGGGGAATAAAGTTGCCTGTGCTATTATGGATTTTGACTTTATGGGCGGTTCTATGGGCAGTGTTGTCGGCGAAAAGGTCACCAGAATTATTGAAAAGGCAATAGAATTTCGTCTGCCTGTTCTGGCAATTACGTCATCCGGCGGTGCCAGAATGCAGGAAAGCGCATTGAGCCTTATGCAGATGGCTAAAACTTCTTGCGCTTGTGCAAAACTTGATGATGAAAAACTCTTGTATATAAACTTGCTGACAGAGCCTACATTCGGCGGTGTTACTGCAAGTTTCGGAACACTCGGCGATATTATTGTCGCTGAACAGGGGGCAAGAATCGGGTTTGCCGGCAGAAGGGTTATTGAGCAGACTATCAGACAAAAACTTCCGTCTGATTTCCAGACTGCAGAATATTTGTTGAAATATGGTCAGGTTGACGTTGTGTCACCGCGTAAAGATTTGAGAAGTACGTTGGCAAATATTTTGTCAATGCATACAGTGAGGTAATATGTCTACTATATTGGATTTTGAAAAGCCGATTATGGAAATTCAGGAAAAGATTGAGGAACTAAAAAAAATAAGTTTGGAGTCCGGCATGGATTTAGATAAAGAAATTGAAACCTTTGAGCAGCAGGCGGATGATTACAGAAAAGAATTGTATTCAAATCTTAAGCCGTCACAAAAAATGCAGATTGCACGTCATCCTGAAAGACCGAATTTTTTGGACTATGTAAACTTAATGTGTACTGATTTTGTTGAGTTTCACGGCGACAGAGAAGGTATGGACGATAGAGCTATTATCGGCGGGCTTGCAAGACTTGACGGGCATCCTGTTATGATTGTCGGTACTATGAAAGGTAAATCTACCAAAGAAAATTTGGAGTATAATTTTGGTATGCCGCAGCCTGAAGGTTACAGAAAGGCTCTCAGATTATTTAAGCATGCCGATAAATTCAATATTCCCATTGTAACTATTATTGATACTCCCGGGGCTTATCCCGGTATCAGTGCCGAAGAAAAAGGTCAAGGTTCTGCTATCGCGGTTAACTTGCGTGAAATGGCTAAATTGGAGGTTCCGGTTATCGCTATTATCACAGGTGAAGGCTGTTCCGGCGGTGCATTAGGACTTGCTGTTGCAAATAAAGTTTATTTGCTTGAGCATGCTTATTATACGGTTATTTCTCCGGAAGGCTGTGCGTCAATTCTCTGGCGTGACGCTTCCAAAAATAACGAAGCGGCTGAAGCGCTTAAGATTACCGCTCCTGACTTGATGAAGTTTGATATTATTGACGGCGAGATTAAAGAACCCATCGGCGGCGCACATACTAATCATGAATTTATTGCAGATGAGATGAAACGCACTATTTTAGATGCTTTGGATGAATTAAATAAATATTCGGGTGCTGAATTAAAATCCATGCGTTATCAAAAATTCAGAAAAATGGGCGCTTTTATTGAACAATAAGGTTTTGTTATGTATTATGAATTGTCAATAAAAGTTAATCCTGAGATTTCGGATGTCGTGTCAGAGCTTTGTTTTGAAAATTTACCCTGTGAAGGGGTGATTTTGGCGGAAGAAGCCTACAAGGATCTTGAGCTGGTTTCAACAACCGAAGGAACTTTGAAGGTATTTTTGACAGATATTGCTGATGTTAAGGGCTTTTTGAGTGAACAGCGTGAATTGTTGAAATCACGCGGATTTACCGATGAAGATTTGGGAAGCTGGGATTACACTCTGGAAGAAAAAGAAGATCAGGATTGGTCTAAAAAGTGGAAAGAAAAGTGGGATGTTACGCATGTTTCCGATAAGATTACGGTTGTGCCGGATTGGATTGAATATTCGCCAAAATCGTCTGATGAGGTCATTATAACCCTTGAACCGGGCTGTGCTTTCGGAACAGGTACTCATTCAACAACTCAATTGTGCATGAAAATGATTGAAAAATATATGCCCTGCGGTGCAAGAGTTGCGGATATCGGTGCAGGCTCGGGCATTCTTGCAATTTGTGCGGCAAAGTTCGGTGCGTCTTTTGTTTACGGCTGCGATAACGATGATACAGTTATTGATGTCGCACGTGAAAATGCCTTGAAAAACGCTGTAAAATGCGATTTTGAGCTTAATACCGCCGATAAAATTACACAAAAATTCGATTTTGTTCTGGCTAATATTCTGCACAATGTTCTTGCGCAGATTATGCCTGACTTGAAAAATATTATGAATTCCGGCGCACTGCTTGTTTTGAGCGGCATTTTGGATGAGAAAAAGCAGGTTGTTCTGGATTCAATTAAAAAATGTGATTTAATATTAGTGGAAGAAGTTCACTTGAACCAGTGGACTGCATTTGTAGTGAGGAAAAAATGACAGGAAATACGGCGATTATAATTCCGGCACGCTACGGCTCCAGCCGGTTAAAAGGAAAACCTTTGATAGAAGTTAACGGAAAACCTATTATCCAGTGGGTTTTTGAAAAGGCGGTTAAAGCATCTCTTGCTGACCGTGTAATCATTGCGACTGATAATGAAGAAATTTTGACAACTTGTCTTTTGTTCGGTGCGGAGGCTGAAATGACTTCCGAAGCTCATAATTGCGGAAGCGACAGAATTCAGGAGGTTATGGAAAGACATCCCGAAATTGAGTACGTTGTTAATCTTCAGGGTGATGAACCTTTGATTAAGCCCGAAAGCATTGATGAGGTTATCAGATGTGTCCGTGATGACGAAAATGCTGATATTTCCACCTTAATCAGGGTTCTTCGCGATAAAAAAGATATTGAAAATCCTAATCTTGTAAAATGCGTCGTTGACAATAACGGCTACGCACTTTATTTTTCCCGCTCTAAAATTCCTTATGAGCGCAATGAAGGACATGCCACGTTTTACGGACACCTTGGCATTTACGGCTACAAGCGTGAAGCTTTGAAAAAAATGACAAATCTGCCTCAAACTTCGCTTGAGCTTGCTGAAAGTCTTGAACAATTAAGAGCCTTGCAAAACGGTATGAAAATTAAAACAAGTGTGGTTGATTTTACTCCCGTTGGTATTGATACCGTCGAAGATCTTGAAAAGTTTAGAAAAATTGTTGCTGCTCAATTATAAAAACTTTTTGTTTTTATAAAAAAAATGCTTGCAATTTTTCTTTACTTAGGTTAATATATCGTTATAAAAATACAAAAAAATAAATAATTTGTAATATTTTTTTAAAGTTAGTGGTGTAAGATATAGGTAAGGAAAAGACTATGACAGAAAATGCTGAAATGCCTAATGAAACAGAAGACCGTCAGCGTATTTTGCTGGCTGATGATGAAGCAAGTATAAGACGTATTCTTGAAACACGTTTAAAAATGGCAGGTTATGATGTTTATACTGCTCAAGACGGTGAGGAAACCGTAAATGCGTTTAACAAATACAATCCCGATCTGGTTGTGTTAGATGTTATGATGCCAAAGATGGACGGTTATGGTGTAACCCGTGAAATCAGAAGAACTTCTGATGTTCCTATTATAATTTTGACGGCGTTGGGTGACGTTTCAGAAAGAATTACAGGGCTTGAACTCGGTGCCGATGACTATGTTATCAAACCGTTTAGTCCGAAAGAATTGGAAGCACGCGTTAAAGCTGTTTTAAGACGTACAAACAACCGTGAAACCGCAGCTCCGACAGGCAAAGTTACTAAAAATGTTATTACAACAGGTAATATAAAAATTGATACTGCCCGTCGTCAGGTATTCAGAAAAAATGAAAGAATCAGATTGACCGGTATGGAATTCAGTTTGCTTGAACTTCTGGTAAATAATTCCGGTCAGGCATTCTCAAGAAATGAAATATTGCAGCACGTTTGGGCATATCCGCCGGATCACAGAATTGATACACGTGTAGTTGACGTTCATATTTCAAGATTACGCTCAAAATTGGAATCAGATCCTGCTAATCCGGAATTGATTTTGACGGCGCGCGGAATCGGTTATATGTTCCAGAGAATCAGTTAAAAAAATCCCGCTCCGGCGGGATTTTTTTGCTGTTGAACTCTTGATTTACATATTGTTTGTGTTAATATAAAAAATGTGATGGCGCCTGTCGTCAAGCGGTTAAGACCTCGGATTGTGGTTCCGATATGCATGGGTTCGAATCCCATCAGGCGCCCCATTTACAAAAAGAGTCTCATTAGCAGGCTCTTTTTTAGTTATAGAGAGTTTTTTCAGGGTTGTAACTTTATTTTTCAACGAAATTTCTATATTTTTCGTCAGATAGTCTAAAACCGTTTTACTGCTTACCTTTGGCAGGGTTGTAACTTTTTTAGAACATAAATGTTCATTATCCTTAAGTATTCTCAACGCTTGGAAAATCGGCTTTAATTTAACCGTTAATTCTTCCGTTTCAGTGTTGTAAGTAACTTTTTCACATACCATACGGAGTAATCTTTGCTTACTTTCAATACTTGCATTTTTGTATGTATCTCCAATATTTGAGAGAAATTTCATGAGAGTATCAATATTGCTGTAAACCGTTTTATTGACTTTGGAAGCTGTCTTGTTATTTTCAGATAATAACTCTTTTTCGTCCTGCCATTCCTGCATTTGGCGCTCAAAATCCTCGTTGCTTAACGGTGAGTTTCCTAGTAATCGTTCTTCGTTGGATTTCTTGATAAGTGTATTAAGTTCTGTCAAACGCTTAGTATTAGACATATACACTTGGTTTTCCGTTGAATATATCTCATCTAATGCTTTAACGAGTTTCGGTTTTATCAGTTCTACCACTTTTTTAGGTATATGAATTTCGGCAAAAATACTGTTAAAAGTTTCGTCCAGAGTTTCTTGTTTTATCCCCTTTATGTGAATATGGGCTTGCTTTCGGTTATGGCACTTATAATAAATGTAATCACCGCTATTATGCGCCCCTTTTGCGTGATAGCCAGTAAGAAAACAACCACATTTACATCTTATCAGCTTTGAATAAGTTTTATCGGTATGGGTAGCGTATGGTTGTCCGTCGTTTCTTCTCAAGGCTTCCACCTTTCTAAATAAAGATTGTGAAATTATCGGTTCGTGTTTTCCTTGTATTATTCTGTCCGTGCCGTCCTCATTTTTACCGTACTTTATTTTGCCTGTATAAACAATATTTTTTAGAATATGTTCGATTTTTCTAACCGGATAAGGCTTACCGTTTTTATCACAAAAACCGTCCTTGAAAACCTCCAATGACACAGACTTCATAGTATGTTGACCACTCCCATATAGTGAAAATATTTTCACTATATGCGGTGCATTCGTTTCATCTTTTACGATAATTCCATGTCCATCAGCTCTTTTGTTTAAATAGCCAATTGGTGCTTTACCCATTAAATAACCCTGTCCAGCCCTGTGTTCCATGGTCGCCTTAGTACGTTTTTTTGTATTAAGCGACTCGTCGCTGGCTATTCCCATTAAACAGCCCAGCAAAGTTTGATTTTCAGATGTTAGGTCATTAACAGCGTCGGTAACAGAAAAAAGTTTCATATCCAGGTCTTTAATATTCTTGTATGTATATGCGTAAAAGTCCGTTATATTTCGGCTTATTCGGTCAGCTTTCCAAACTATCACGCATGAAATCCTGTTCTTTCTTATGTATTTATTTAGCGCTTGCAGACTCTTTAAATTTTTGTAGTCAGAGCCAGACTTGCCCCTGTCCTCAAAAAATTCGACAATTTCACAATCATTGTTCTTTGCCCATTCAAGGCACTTTTCTTTCTGCATATCCAAGCTATAGCCATTGACGGCTTGTTCTTCTGTCGATACTCTACCATAATAAACGGCTTTTTTAACCATTTTGCGCCTCGCTTTCAACATAAAATAATTCTACAACAAAATTGACGAATTCATTTTCGTCGATTTCTTCTACACTAGGGGTATAGTCCTCAATACATACCTTAAGCCCCTTAAAATCAAATGACCCTGACATTTGCTAAGTCCATTCCAGCAGACAGCAAAATTAAACCCACTTGGGTTATTTACTTCTGCTACTGAACTAGACTTAGCCTATAATAGGTCTTCCTTGGGCTATACCCTAAGCCGTTATCCGTTTTTTATCCTTAAATGTATAAGTATTAGTTACGGCATACGTTCACAATACTACAACTCAATTATACCATAAATCTCTATTTTTCTCAACTGTTTTGCTCATTACGCGGTATTAGAGTAACTTTAATTAGTCCCTTTTTTTCACGTCCTAAAGCATAATCGACGAGTTTCCGGGAATTACCTACACCGGGATAGGAAATTAAATAATCGCTATGTTGTACCATATATCTATTGGCTTTTACAATGGCGTACCTTTTTGGTACAAATTCCAATCCGTCAGGGTAAAAAGTTCCGTTAAATTCCTCCGGAGCTTTTCTATTCTGGTCAAGTGCATAGGGGGCAAGTAAATATAGTTTAATATCTTTATGGCGTTTTTTAGCGTCTCTTAAAACCCTTATAACTAAACTATCAAATAAGCCGTAATGTCCTACCGTAAAGGTAGTAACACCATATTCAATGATGTGTTTTTCAACAGCTTCCATGAGTTGCTGTTCTATACTACTTGAGGCATATCTGCTACCGATAAAGAAACATGTTTTACCGTTCATAGCCTTATTATAGGTAGGTTTAGGTATATTGTATATTATCCATATGAATGATATTAAGTCATGAATATACCTAATAATTCTGTGGAAGTTTTGACCTATATACTTTAAGTTGTTGATATGGGTAAAGAGTTAAAAAAGGTATTTGGTAATAGGGTTAGGCATTTCAGGAATTTACTAGGTTATTCCCAAGAAAAGTTAGCGGAATTAGTTGGAATATCCTCTCATACTATCAGCTATATTGAACGTGGAAAGAATTTTCTAAGTATGACTAAACTATCTGTATTATGTAATGCGCTTGAAGTCGAGCCATATCAATTATTTATAGATAAAGATTTCAATCCTGATGTTGATAAAATTAATGAGATTAACAGGTTGTTAACAACAGCAAATGAGAAACAGTTAAATATAGTTATAGGGCTTCTACATAGCGTACTTGATATAAACTGATTAAATCCATAACCCAGTAATATCAATAGTTTCTACCCCATTGAAAGTTTCATCAATACCAGACACAATTTCAGGGTGTAAGCAGGGAAAAACGTTTTACTGCGTTGTATAGTTCTATCACCATATTTACAGTAGTTTTCTATAGTAAACTAAGCAAATACTCAATTTTCGCCAACTTTTTAACCATACATCATTTTTTAATGAACTATGGACGCGCTAGAATGCCCGTTAAGGCGGGGTAAATGAAAAATAGGTATTCTGGTATACCCGATTTCGCGTAATGTTCTCAATGTTTAAACGAGAAAAATTATTTCTCATGTTTATTTTATCTCTGTTTATATTCTTCTATGTACTGGATTACTACGGAGTAATCCGCAATAGAAAGGTATGGGAAATGACTGAAAAATTTTCTAGGACATTTACTTTAAGTAAGCGCGTATGGGATTTCCTGAACATGCTTAAATTGCACGAACAAAAGAACATAAGCGCATACGTCAACACGCTAATTATGAAAGACATTGAGAAAAGAGAGGAGAACACAAACAATGCTAAACAATAGGTATTCGGGGCTAATCCCGCCAAACACGGATTTGAAACAATTTACGATAAATCAGGTTAAAAATGATATTATCAGCTATTTAAGCAAAGGTAAGGTGCAACACGCGCACAAGATGTATTTGGTGCGTTTAGTTAGGCATTTAAATACAAATGGTGCGTATCCGAAATACAGGGAAAACATAATCCGCGCTATATGTGCCGATTTAAAGGGTGAAGTCATACGGCTTGACCGAGTGGGGCGGTTATCGCGCGGAATACAAGCTGGCATGTTGGTTGAGATTATTCAGGATATTGAAGATGTCCTGCTAGATAACATGCCGGAATTGCTTACAGATTATGACTTTGTGAGTGAGGAGGAGTTGTAGAAATGGTTGAGAATACTGAAATGTTACAAGCGCAGGGCTGGCGCGCACGTGCAAAAGTGTACATAAAGATGAAGATAATTAACAGTAAAGACCGCTTAAACGCACTTAAAGCCGTTGAGGGGGTAAAAATGCCCCTGTATTTAGCTCGGGGTGGAGTTTCGCAAGAGGTTTTGAAAGAAATTTTTGTGAAAAAGGTAGCTTCGGCGGTGGCTCACGCGTTAGACACTGAAAAATACAGTACAATTATAATGGGAATGAAATTATGATAAACGATTTTCAAGGGCTGGATTTCCAGCCCGATTTTAAAGGGGGTAAGGAAGAAACCAATATTATCAGCATACGCGCCAATAGTGATAATTTGCAGGGGTTAAAGTCGTTAAAAGCTCAACACATTAACGTTTCTGGCTGGGTGAATGAGTTGATTTCAAACGGTTTCAAGCACACAAAGCGCCTGACACCGCCGGAGATTAGTTCTAAATTAAAAGACTTCCGCCCTGTTGAATTACTGGTACATAAGACGGTAGCTGTGTTAATTGAGCGGGCTTTGGCGTTTTATGGCGCGTATGAGGTCGGGAAATTCCTAAGTGTGCTATTGGCTCATCATCCAGACTTTAGAGAGGGGAACGCCGTAGCGTTCGGCGTTACAGATGAAAAATTTTTAAAGGATATGGAAAATCTGAATTTTACACTATTAGACCGTGAACGCCCGCGCGTAGAATAATTTAACACGGACTGCAAAAGTTTGACCGTCAGAAATGGCGGTTTTCTTTTGTAGCCGAAAGTGTATTACCAGTAATACATGACATGTTTTGTAATACTGTTTTTCCTACGAAAAACGAAATTTTGAGTGGATTTAGAGAAATTGGCATTGTATTACCTGTAATACGGCAACTCCTTAAAAATGGGCTTAATACCAATTGTGATAAGGCTTTTCGGCTTAATTCTGAGCAGGATTTTGCGTGTTTAGATTAGTAAGTGTCCTCACTTTCTTATCCGTTCGGACACGTCCTCCGGACACTACATCCAAAGCGGGTAATTATGCAAATTTTTCATGAGTGCGCAAGTTTATGTATAAGCGGGTATAACCGGCATGGTTTAATCTCTAATACGTTCAAGCAAGTTATGGTTTTAAAACGCATTATTATACCTTAAATATGCTTGCACGCTTACTTGTACGCGTTCAAGCTATAATTTATTTTCGGGGAGTTTCATGCTTATCGCTCTTTAGTCCCAGTTCTTTTGCAAGTTTGTAATAGGTAGCCTTTTTCATGTTAAAGTCCCTCATTACTGATGTGTGTGTACATTCGCCATTGGCAGCTTTTTGGAACATTGCAGAAAAATTTTCCGGTATTTCTGTTTTCGGACGTCCTAATACTTTTCCTGCGTCCTTTCGCTCTTTTAAGGCTCTTTTTGTTCGTGCGGATATATTTTTCTTTTCTATCTCTGCCATTGTAGCCATAACAGTTAATACAATTTTTTTCATAGACGTTTGTAAAAGGTCATCTCTATCGGTACCAGCTGTACATAATATTTTCTCTTTTTCGTCTAATGTTATAAATTCTGCTTGCTTTTCCTCTGTAATTATTCGATAGACGTGTTCTAATCCAGACGCACTACGGTGCAAACGACTAACTTCCACCACAACAACGGTATCACCGCCACGGAGATTATCCAATAACACAGGTAATTGCGAGCGTTTCTCAATTGGTGTATCACCCTTACACTCATCTTTATAGTAGGCGGAAATCTTGACATTATTAGCTTTTGCCCATTGTTCGATTGCATGCGTTTGGTTCTCAATAGTCATAGTGCCGTCATTTTTGGACACTCGACAATAAGCATATATTCTATTTTCAGCCATTTTATACCTCCGTTTGTACACTATTGAAGATATTGCGCAATTCTGTATCTAAACATTCTCCGATTGAGAGTACACTATTGAATGCCTCTCTGAATTCGGGTTCTACTCCCTCAATTTTCCACGCCATGCAGTTGAGAGCATTTGTTAAGCCTATACAACTAAGCAATTTGTCTGATGTTTCCTGTAAATTTATCATACTATTATCTCCTGCAATAGTAGGGGCTTTTGCCCCTACGCTATTGTAAATCTCCTGCTTGGTACTTGTTTTAAAAACATATTGTATATGTCTGCAAAATCCGCTTTAAATCTCTTGGTATCAAATTTATTTGAGAGAATTGATGTAAATCTTATAATTGCAGTACCTAAGTCAATAACTTCAACTTCTCTGTTTTCCATTTCTTGTTTAATTTGTGCTTCGCGTGCTGTAATTTCTGCCTTGATAGTTTCTGCTTGACTGTAAAGGTCTTGTAATTCGGCTACCGTTGTTCTTAATTCACTGTTGTTCATGTTCGTATCTCCTATTTAACTGCTTTCTATACTTTAATTATTACATAACGTCTATAAAATGTCAAGTATTTAATAGACGTATATTAAATAGTGTTAAGCTGTTAAATAGACGTAAATCGCTTAAGAAATTTTACGTTCATATAACGAACGTTTTTTAGACGTGATTATGCGTAACAGAGCATTTCTTCAACTGGTAATTTTTCAAGTTCTTGCAAAATTATTCCGGTCAATGGTTGTAACAAGTACACATATCCCGCCCCATTTTTAAGAACTCTCGAAAGATAGTTTTTTTAATGCGCATGTTGTGGGTGTGAACCCATTAAGGCGCAGCCTTTAAAAGCGTTCAAGCGTAAGGCGGCAGAGTACTGCGTGATATCTATTTTGCGTCAAGATGCACTATGCTATGTATTATGCTTGTTTTTATGCGGATATGTTGATTACTTTATATTTTTTAATAATAATTTTTTTCAGTATGCTTTTGTGCTATTTTTATTGTGTACATGTGCTTTTTATAAAGTTTAGAGGAAGTTTTTTGTAAATTTTTATGGAGAAGGATTTGATGATACCGGTAGTTTTTTCGATTGATAATAATTATGTAAAGCAGCTTGCCGCGGCTGTCGTTTCTATATTGAAAAATTCTGATCCGCAAGCCTGTTTTGAATTCAATATTTTGCACAAAGATGTTTCGGTCGAAAATCAGGCTGTAATCAAGTCACTTTGCAAGTTTAATAAAAATACTGTTTTTAATTTTATTGATATAAATGATTTTTTGCGTAATTTTGATCTGGAAAAATATATGTCACGCAGGTCTAATTATACCTACATTTCTATTGAAACATATTTTAGATTTTTTATTCCCGAATTGTTTCCGCAGTATAAAAAAGTTTTGTATCTTGATGCGGATATTCTGGTTTTTCAAGATTTAAGCGAACTTTATAATGAAAATATTGAAGGTTATTATGCCGGGGTTGTTAATGATGCAATTGTTGAAAATTTGTTTTTTACAAAGGATTTCATGACATTTCAGTATCCGGATTTGACTTTGGCGCAGTATATAAAACATAAATTGTGCAAAACTGATGAAAGATATTTTAATGCAGGTGTTCTGTTGTTAAATTTGGAGAAAATCAGGCAGGACAAAATTACAGAAAAATTGTGGCAGGTGGCTGAAAAAGGATCCCCGTTTGAATATCAGGATCAGGATGTTTTGAATATTGTTCTGGAAGGTAATGTGAAATTTTTGGATGATAAATGGGATGTTCTGGCTAATAATAGGGCTTATTATAAGAACAAAAGGAACAGAAGATATTTTAAAAAGGTTTATAATAATCCTGCCATCATACATTTTGTCGGTCCTGATAAGCCTTGGTGTCTTAAGAAAGACGGCAAGTATTTATATGAATATCTTGCTGACTGGTGGAAATATTACGGTATGACTCCTTATTTTAGTGCTGCAGATACGAATATCTTAAAATGTATTTTGTGGCACAAAATGTTCGCGCCGCAAACCGTCCTGTTCAGTTTAATTCTTATGAATTTTGAGATATTGTATATTTATATCAAGGATTATAAAGTGCATTTTGTTCTCTTTAAAAAATTGCTAAGAACCTATATCAGGCTTAAAAAGCCGGAAGGGTTCAATGAGATAACAAGTATATAAGGAGTTGTAATGAAAAAGATAAAAGTCGCGTTATTAATAGATGAATTTTTTGGCGGTGCAGGAACTGCGTTTGGCGGATATGGATTTCTTGCACGAAAGTATATTGCCAAATATATTCCGGATGAAAACATTGAGATCGATGTGCTTTTAGAACGTAAGCAGGGCTTGCAAGAGGCAGAGTGCGTTAAAGTAGACGGTGTGAATTTATACAGACTTCCGGATAGAACAAAACTTGCCAGAAAATGGTTGAAAAAGCAAAATTATGATCTTTTTTTGTCAATTGAGATGACGTATCCTTCATGGAAAATTATGCAATTGATAGATAATAAAAAATTAATTCTCTGGATACAGGATCCGCGTCCGTCAGTCGTATGGGAAGAAAAGAGGCAGACTATGACCTGTATTAAGGATCCTTGTATAGTTTTTCCGCAAATACCGGAATTGATAAAACGGTTGCTGAATAAAAGATTGGTATATTTTATTTCACAGGGTTATTCGCTTAACGAACTCGCTAAAACTTTATACAATCTGCCTCAGAATACGCCCGTAGATTATGTGCCAAACCCTATTGATCTTGATACCCGATATAAATTTGATATTAATGAAAAGAAAAAGCAGGTTGTTTTTCTGGGCAGATTAGAGGCGCAAAAAAGAGCATGGCTTTTCTGTGAAGTGGCAAAAAGAATGCCTGAATACGAATTTTACGTTATGGGTAAATTCTTCCGCGACGAAGAAAATAACAAAAAACCGCTTGAACCTTATCTGAATGCGGATATTCCGAATTTACATTTTACCGGTCATCTTGAGGGCGAAGAAAAGGAAAAGCTTATACGTGAATCAAGAATTTTACTAAATACATCAATTTGGGAAGGTATACCTATTTCATGGCTGGAGGCGCTTCAATATGGTACTTCAATTGTCAGTTGTTTGAATAATGAAGATTTGCCGTCACGCTTCGGGGCTTATGTGGGCGAAATTTTAGGCGATGGGTTTGATAAGGTCGATTTATTTATTCCTGCTATCAGAGAATTGATGGAAAATGATGAGCTGTATGCGGAAAAGGCTAATGCGGCAATTGAATATATAAGGCAAACTCACAATGTCGAAAGATTTGTAAAAACATTAAAAGATAAAATATATGAGGTTTATAATAAAAAGAATATGCCTGTATGGTTTAACATTATCAGCAAATCTGATAAAATTGGAGAAATTATTTCAGGAATAAAATCAAATATCTTAAAGGGGTAATGAGATAATTTATGTCAAAAACGATTAATACAATTCGACATAACATATTTTTAATTATCTTTTCTGATTTGTGCTTCAGCAAGTCTGATTTTGTCGTACGCTTAACCGGAGGATTCGTAAATGTCTAGTGCCAAAATTTTATTTAATATAGATTGTCTAACCGATAAAATACAGGATAATTTACTTGAATTTTTGCAGACTCAAAATGTGCCTTTTGTTATTCAATTTGAAGGCAGAAATATTTTTCAAAACAGTAAACTGGCGGTAATTTGCGAAAAGGTTGTGAAACAGGGGGGGGGTAACCATCTTTTTGCCTTTTCGTTTGATCTGAATAATATTACAGGGCTTGATAAAATTTTTGAACAATTTAACAGTTCAATAGCTTACTATGAGATTAATATTGAGCTGCCGGTGCATAAAAGTTTTTATAAAAATCTCGAAATCTGCCGTAAAAAATTCGGATTTAGCTGCCGTAACACGCAGTTCTACTGTACTTTATCAGAAAAAAATTATCATGCGGTTAAAAAATTGTATAAATATCTGGAAAATTCAGGCTTTAACTTGAATATAGAAAGAAAAATGACCTCTGAAGGCTGGGTTGAATATCCTCCCAAAATAGAACGATGGCTCAAATCCGGACACTGGCTGCAGGCAGAACAAAAAATTGACATACCTTTAAATATGGTGAAAAACGGTCAGTTTAAGCAGTTGGATACGGTATGCTCATGCGGTAATAAATTTTTCAGAGTTATGTCTGATGGCACGGTAAAAAGATGTTTTACAAAGCAAATAAGCGGTTGGGAAGATCTTGGTGATTTCTCCAAAACTTCTGACGTCAGATTACTAAAAGAAAATTCTCCTTGTTTTTCTGTTTGTGCTCAGTGTAAACATTATGCAAAACTGAAAGTTCAGAACTTTATTTTTGATAAGGCGGATGTTCTTGTTGACGACAGAAATAAAAAATATGATGTCGCGGTTGTAGGTTTTGGCTGGGCTGCAAATTATGGCGCAATATTAACAAATTACGGCTTCATAAGCTTTTTGAAAAAAATGGGATTAAAACCGTTAATGGTTGAAAAACCTCGTGATTTCGTCAACAATTGCTATCCTGATGAGGTTTATTCTCAGACTTTTTCCCGTAAGTTTAATGAAAAATATTTCAAAGGTAATTTGAGCCGTATATACAATGACAAAAACGATATGAAAGCATTAAACAGTATTTGCGATACATTTATACTCGGCTCGGATCAGTGTCTGCGGTACGATTTGCAACAGCCTGCTCAATATTATGCGGGGATGGATTTTTTAAATGCTGATAAAAAGAAAATAGCTTTTTCATCAGGACTCGGTCATTTTGAATATTTGGGTGATGATTGGTACAAAATGAATATGCATTATTATCTTGCTCAATTTGATCATGTTGCGGTCAGAGAACCATCTACAAAATTTGTTGTAAAAGAGCAGTTTAATACGGATGCAGTCAATGTTGTAGACCCGATGTATTTGATTGATAAAGAAGAATATGAATATCTCGCATCTCAGTCGGATGAACCCTTGGAAAAGGATTGTATAGTTGCATTTATTCTTGCACCTGACAAAAAATATAAAGAACAGCTTGATCTTTTGAGTAAAAAATTATCCGGTAAAGTCATAGTCTTAGCTGAATGCTGGAATGTTGACATATTAAAAAGCTACGGTTTTGAAAATGTTATTGCCCCGAGTGTTGAAAGCTGGATAAACCACCTTTTGCATGCAAAATATGTTGTTACTGATTCTTTCCATGCGGTGTATACCTTGATTACACTGCGAAAACAATTCACTCTTGTCGTGAATAAAAATATTGCATTTAAGCGAGGTATGGCAAGGTTCCCTATGTTTTCCAGCGTGCCGGAACTCGCTGAAAGAATTGTCTACAGTATTGACGATATAGGGCAGAATGATAAAATTGAGGATGAAATTGATTTCAAACCGATTGTCGAACACTTTGACAATATAAAAGAATTTTCTGTAAAATGGCTTAAAGAGGCGCTTGCGGCACCTAAGACAAAACCTGCCATTACAGACAGTGAAAGTTTATCAATATTGCATGACAAACTTAATTATCTGAAAGATTATATGGATGATATAAATAAAGCAATTCGTGCCAATAATACCTGTGGTTCAGCTAATTCGGCGAAATCATGCGGTTTGAAAAAACTGCTTAGAAAAATATTTTCTGTAGAAAAGATTTTTCATTCAGGTAAAAAATATAAAGTTATAACAGTTCTAGGGATAAAGTTAAAGCTGCGACGTCATTAATTTGCTGCGGGTTTGGCATTTAAATACTTTCTGAAGACAGAATTGTGTTCAAACGGGTAATTGCTGTATTTTTTCAGCGGGGACGGGTCGTGTTTAAAGAATTTTTTTTCAACAAACGCCGCAAGAGGAGTTGCCATTAAAGGTACAAGTATCCTTTCCGTGATAAGTCCTGAACCTATCAGCGCAAGTATTGTTGCAAAACTCTTTTTGGCTACTCCGATATTTTTAAATTCCGCGTTGCCGAAGATTTTGTTCCACAATTTGTTTTGTACTTTCGGACTTGCAATCGAAAATCCGACGGCAATCTGTGCTATTGATGTTACAAAACCTGATGCCAGATCCATTGCCGCAACAAACGGTCTGCGTTTTTCGGGAATTTTTTTGTTTTCCATAGTTGTTTTGTAGCGAACAGAATATGCAAATACGTCTTTTAAAACTGAGCACACAACAATCGTTCTTGCCGCAAACGTGTCATCATTTATCACCCGTTTCAGGTGATTGTTGAATAATTTTGATTGAGTTATCGGTGAAATTATGCTACTCATCGTCATTATCCTTTGTTAACAGGTCTGCTATTACCGGAAAAACTCTGTTAGATATGGCCAAAATAGGCACGTATAATGCAATCGTTAAAATCGTGCCTGTTCTGTCTTTAAAAATATCAAGGCAGGTTTTTTGTAAATTTTTGAGTGCTTTTACTTTATCTCCGCCGTTTGCTTTTAGAATGGCTTCGGGGATTTTGCCTGTTTTTTCGGCATCTTGAATAAGTTTAAAATTCAGTTTGCCTTTTTCTGCAAGTTTATCAATGCCTTTGTAGAGTAAGTTTAGTGATAATATTTGTGCCGCAATCGTAACTACTGCTTCAACAGGTTGTTTGACGGCAGCCCATTTTTTATTTTCTTTCGGCTCAGTCGTAAACGGGTTGTACAAAATCATTAAAGGTGCTATGGCGAATTTTCCGGCAGCATTAATATAATTGGCAATTTTTTCACCGCCTTGTTCTGAAAATTTTTCAAGCGAATTTGCCATTCTTTGGTTTAGTTTTATTGGGGTAGCTGTAGTTATCGGTTTTATCATTGTATTTCCCGATTATATAAATCCTGATAAAATTTGTTTTTGCTATAAAATTTACAAATATTTATAATTCAAAAATACTTTTATCAATCTGATCAAAATCGGTGATGATTTGGGAAACGCCTTCAACATCCTTGTAAAAGTCTACAGGTTCTCTTGAGGCTATTGCAATAATCATGCCTGCACCTGCATTTTTTGCCGCCCGAATACCTGATAAGGCATCTTCAATTACAATGCAGTCCTCAGGATTAAGCCCTAAATTTTTTGCCGCAATTTGGTATATATCGGGTGCCGGTTTTCCGGGAATTTTGCCGTCTGAGTATACAATTTTTTCTATATCGAACCATTTTGCGAGCTCAAATTCTTTTATGTAAAATTCCACATTACACCATTCTGACATTGTGGCTATTGTCATCGGAATATTATTCAATTTTAAAAAATCTAAAAATTCTTCGGCATGCGGAGCAAGCTTCATTTCATCAGCTTTTTTAAGGCACATTGCACGGTATTCGGCTTCTTTTTCCTGCGCGTATTTTTCAACAAGCGCTTTATCAGGTTTTTTGCCTATTGCGTATTCAATAATATCTTCATTTGTCCTGCCAAACATGTATTTAAGCATTTCTTCATCAGTGAACGGTGTTCCGCGAAGTTCTTTTGAATATTCTCTCCATGCATCCAGATGAAATTGAGAATCCCAGAATAATGTCCCGTTGAAATCAAATATAATCCCCTTCAAATTATTGCCCTCGCTCTATAATTTTGTTGTAATTATCCAGATATTGTTTTGCCTGTTTTTCTTTGTTTAATTGTTTGAATGTGTAAGCAAGATTGTAGTGAAAATCAGCGACCTGATTATTCAAATCAATTGCTTTATAAAATTCCCATTTGGCGGATTTGACTTTCCCTATTTTTAAATAAGCGCAGCCGAGGTTGTAATAGCCGTAAGCAAATTCAGGATTGTATTTGACGGCTTTTTTATATGCTTGAATTGCCATATTTGGTTTATCCTGAAGCATATAAATATTTCCGAGATTGTAGTATGCTTTGTAATATTCCCCGTCAGCAGATATCGCACGGTTATACATAAATGCCGCGTCATCGTTTTTACCTTCATCCTGCAGAATATTCCCCATCAATAACCAGTGTTGGGCATTTCGTTCTTCCTCAGGAATGCTTAGCAAAAGGTTAAAAGCTTCTTTGATGTTATTTTCAGCATATAAAATTTTTATTTTGTCATTTAATTCATTTGCGAAGCAAAGCCCTGTGCTCAACGCAAATATTGTTAGTAAGGCTAAAATCTTTTTCATAACAAAATTATATACTAAAAAATTTCTCTCATCAATTTGACTTTCAAAAAACATATTGCATAATGTTGGTGATGTCTCTTTTACTGATATAGTTTCCGCAGCTTACTCCTTGCTGCGGGAATTCTTTATTAAAAATAAAAAGAAAAGGCTGATTAAAAATCAGCCTGCTACACACTATTAATACACACTTTTTACGATTTTAAGGGTTTTAATTTTTTATGATTTGCTTCCAAATATTGCGGCAAGTGCTGCACTCGCACCCACAATACCTGTATAAAGCCAGCCGAGTTTCGGAACTTTTGCGAGCCATCCGAGGTTTTTAGCTAAGAATAAGCCTCCGCCCGCCAGAGCTGCCCCGCCTGTTGCAAGACCTCCGATTTCTTTGAATTTATCCCAGCGGCTTACGGGTTGACCTGTTATTGCTGCGATATTTTCTTCAGGTGTTGTTTTACCGTACAACCCGAATGTCAATCCTTTAAATAATCCGTGAGTAAATGAATCGTGACCGTATTTTCTTATTTCATCGCTTATTGTTGCGTTATAAAGCTGCTGGTATGTACTTTTAGCACGCGCTACAACGTTTCTTTCATCTTCGCCCGGATATTTTGCAGCGACTGTTTCAATATAATTGAGATATGCCTGTTTGATTTGCTGCTGTTCATTCGCTGCAATTTTTTCATTCAAAACTGATGCCGCATTTCGGATTGCTTCATCAATACCGTTTATTCTTAAATCATTTCGACGCTGATTTTCTATCATTTTTAAATTATAGTCAGACGTGAAATTGAGGTAATTATTCATATTATTGTAATAATAATCGTAATTCATTCCTCCGCCAAATGTCGGCATAAACGGCATCATACCGTTGAATATGCTTCCGGTGCTTCCCATAATATCCATATCATACAGATTGCTTAATCCTGCATAATTGGCATAGCTGTTATACATCGGAAAACCGCCTATTGCTCCTACATTCATGTAGTCAGCCATAATCCTAACCTCCAAATTGAGTTTAACCTACCTTACTTATATAAAAACTTTTTGCTATTCAGAATTGCTTTATCGTAAATTTATTTCTTAATATTTGTTTACAATTTGCTTAAAAATTAACAAATTTGCCATACACAGCGGTTAATTGTATTATTTTATATATGTTGAAGATAAAATTGTATAAATTATTTTCTATTGTAATATTGCTGGCTATGGGGGCTGTTGTATTTTTTAATCAAGCCTGGTTTTTGAAACAATATGACAAAATGTGCAGCATGTATTATATTCATAAAGGCGATAAAGCGTTTAAAAAATTAAAGCTGCAAAGAGCAATTGAACATTACAATACCGCATTAAAACTCTATCCGGAACACTACAGTGCCTGGTTCAATCTCGGGAATATTTATGTTGTGTATGAAGATTACTATTCGGCTGTTGACGCGTATGAGCAGGCATTTAATTGCAACCCGAGGATGATGATTGCACGCATGAATTACGGGATTGTGTCTGCGGAAAAGTTAGGCGACTTCGACGGTGCAATTGACCAGTATAATGAAATAATAAAGACAAAGCGTCATTTAATATCAATTCCCTTTGTTTACAGTAACAGAAAAAGTTATAAGGAAAACAAAGGAATAGCCTATTACAATATGGGGCTTGCGTACAGGCAAAAATCACTTTATTCGGGTGATGACTGGCGTCTGCAGCGTCAGTATCTGGAAAAGGCAATTGAAGCGTATAAAAATGCTGTCAAAATTCTGAAAAAAGATTATGATGCACGTTACAACCTTGCGCTTGCGTATCATTTAATCGGTGATTATAATAATGCGGGATTAACTTATTGTAAAGCTATACAAATAGCACCGATGAATTACGAGGCGCATTATAATCTTGCAATTTTATTAAGACATCTGAAGTATTACAGAGAATCTCTGGATGAGCTTGAAAAAGCAACAATGCTTATCACGGACAGTCAGGGAAATTCAACGCGCCAGAGATATGTTTTTGATGTAATGAACGATGTCACAAGAACGCTTTTGTATGATGAAGAAAATGACCCGCTGATAGATAAAATTGACGACGAAAAATTACAAAATTCTTCTCTGACTTATGTAAACGGAAAACTTGTATCATCAGAAGCTTTAGACAAAGCTATATTGAAAAATTTTAAAACATGCGGCTCCCGTGAAATTTTTTTAGATAATGATTAACCTTTTACGGCGCCTTCATTTTCGCCGGAGATAAAGTATCGCTGCATTGATAAAAAGAAAATTATAATCGGGATTATTGAAATTATGGAGCCGGCTGCGATGTAACGCCAGTTTGAGCTGAACATTCCCTGCAGGTTGTTAACTCCGACCGGCAGTGTGTATAAACTTTCTTTTGTCAAAACAATACTTGGCCACAAAAATTCACCCCATGAACCTATAAACGTGAATATCGCAAGCACTGCAAGCGAAGGTTTTACCATCGGAAGCAAAACTCTCCAAAATATTTGAAATACATTACATCCGTCAACTATTGCGGCTTCTTCCATTTCTCTCGGAATTCCCAAAAATGCCTGACGCATTAAAAATATTCCGAATGCGCTTACGGCAAAAGGCATTATAAGCCCTATGTATCCCGCGATATCATTCACGCTGTCTATCAGGTGAAGTTTAATCGTTATAAGATATACAGGCAGCATAATCGCCTGAAACGGTATCATAATCGTTGCAAGTATTGCAAAAAATGCTATTTTCTTTCCTCGAAACTCCATTCTTGCAAGCGGGTATGCCGCAAGCGAGGATAGAATAAGGTTTAATATAACAGTTCCCGCAGCAACTATCATGCTGTTTATGAAATATCCCAACAGATTAACTCTGTGCCACACGCCAACATAGTTTTCGAATGTGAAATCCTGCGGTATCATAACAGGCGGATATGCAAATATGTTTTCGCCCCCGCCCTTTAAGGACGTTGAAATCAGCCAGATAAACGGAAATATAGATAAAACGGATACTATTATTAATATTGTGTGTGTCGTGATTTTACTTAAAAGTTTTTTCATAACTGATATTTCTTCCTTTCAAAACACAGGATATTTATTAGTGAAAATACCATAACTATTCCTAAAAGTACGACAGCCATGGCTGAGGCATAGCCTAAATCAAGATTTTCAAACGCTCTTTCGTAAATATAATAAACAATGGTTTTGCTGGAATCAAGCGGTCCGCCTTTTGTCATAACGTAGATTTCCGCAAAAACTTTCATTGCGGATATTGAACTGATGGTCACAACAAGCGCTATTGTCGGCATAATCTGCGGTACTGTTACGGTTAGATGTTTTGTCAAAAAGTTTGCGCCGTCAACGTCGCATGCTTCGTATAATTCTTTCGGCACGCTCATTAATGCCGCAAGATAAATCATCATATAATATCCGATACCTTTCCAGATAGTTACAATGATTACGGAATACAGCGCCCATTTTGGATCAGTAAGCCAACCGATTGAATCAAAGCCGAGAGACGTTACAATATAATTTAAAATCCCCTGATCAGCATATAACCATTTGAACGCTATTGCCGCAACTACAATGGAAACAATTACCGGAAGATATATCAGAATTTTATACAAAGTTATCCCGCGGATTTTTTGGTTTAATAAAATCGCCAGAAACAAAGGCACTATCGCAAGAACAGGCACGGCAACAACCAGATAAATTAATGTGTTCAGCATTACTTTGTAGAATATCGGATTCTTGAAAAGTTCAATGTAGTTTTGTAATCCTGCAAATTCAGGCGCGTAAATACTGTTTGTGTAATCCTGAAAACTCAATACAACCGTCTGAAAAAACGGTATAAAAAAGAATACGATAAGTAATAATCCTGCGGGAAGCAAAAATAAATATGGTGCAAATTTACCGTAATACTTGAACATAAATTTATTATACCATACTTATGATTATTAGTAGCGGAATATTAAGTGTCAAATCGCCCTTATTTAGTTTTGTAAAAAATAAGTCGTATTCCTGTTAAAACTGTTATATAAGCGGGTTTTCAGGGAATAATAATAGTACCAGAGAGTGTTATTCCCCACCCCACTCTATAAACAAAAAGGTATCCAGTTACTTTAATTTATGAGGTAAAGCTATGGATACTATGTTGTTGTGCAATGATAAGCGGATTTTGAACGTCTTTGGTATAGCTGTAAACTTTTTGATTATTACGGCTTTAGTTACGGCACAATCGGCTTTTGTACCTATTATGGCGCGGGATATGCTTGCGAACGTTTCTGTTCTTGATACAGGTCAAAAATCTATCGAGATTATGCGTGAGGTCAAGGATGAGGTTAAGTCAAGGAATTTTGACGAAGAAGTCCGGCAAAAATATCCAAATGCCTTAATAGCCGACATAGATAGCGGGGTAAAGCATATTAAAATTACAAAATACTATGACGGCAGGCCGGTGAAGATTAACGTTGTCGAAGTCAATCCGGAGCTTGCAAAGGATTATACATTAACCCCCGCACTTGCCTCAGATACGCTTTCCAATAAAAAAAATATTACATCAATTGCTGAAAATACAAATTCCATAATCGCATTAAACGGTACATATTTCAAACCCCAAACGGGTGTTCCTCTCGGAACTTTAATGATTAATGAAAAATTGTACACAGGTCCCATTTACGACAGAGTAGCCATGGGAATTTTTGATGACGGTTATGATATTGCAAGAGTTCAATTAAACGCATCTTTCGGCGCAGGAAAAAACACGGTTAAAGTCGATAACGTTAACCAGCCGAGAATGCTTTCGACATACGTTCTGGCATACACCCCGGATTGGGGAACCCTCGCAGCACCCACACCAAAGTATGGCCTGCAAATAGCTGTTTCTGACAACAGAATTTCTCAAATTTCAACATCTCGCCTTCAAATCCCGTCTGACGGCTATGTAATTGCAGGCCCTGCTTCTATTTTGAACAAGTTTAAGGTCGGCGACAGGGTTAAACTTGATATAAATACAATTCCTGAGTGGAAAAATGTTAAGCATATAATTAGCGGCGGTCCGTATCTTGTTAAAAATAACGAGGTTTTCGTTGATATGACCGCTCAAAAGCTCGGCGCAATCGGCGGCAAAAATCCGAGAAGCGCTATCGGCTACACTGCGGATAACCACTTAATCCTTGTTGCTGTTGACGGTCGAGAAGGAAGTTCCGTCGGAATGACCTTGATGCAGCTTGCAAACTTTATGAAATCAGCAGGATGTGTTAATGCAATGAACCTTGACGGCGGCGGCTCTACTGTTATGTATGTTAAAGGTAAAGTCGTCAACAATCCTCAGGTCAGAGGCGGCATTGCGCTTTCTAACGCAATTGTTTTGACGAAAAAAAGTTGATTAAGCCCCTCTAACTTTGAATTTCAAATATTTGCAAGCTCGTATTGAAATTCTACTCTCTCCCATAGAGGGGTGCCAAGCACGACACCATATTTGTCAGAAATGTAGGTCGGTATTACTATGCCGACAGAAAAATTTAGCTTTGGTCAAATTATATACGACATCATTGTATGGGTAAATCTTGAAACTTTGCAGCGTACTATCTAGTATCTTCTGACGTTCTGGTCGATTATGTCGGAGATATAAGGTATTCTGCTGTATCTTCCCATAAATGAGGTTATTGCGAGATATAAAATTATTGCGTAAATTACCGTCTGAATTAGCGAATAATGACCGAATACAGGCGCATTAAAGAAGAACGTAATCTGCGCCACAAGCGTATTTATAAACGGAATAAAGCTTAAAATGTTCAAGATAAACCCCAGAATATAGCACAGCAAAAAATACGCGATTGAGATAAAAATTGATTGAAAAATATGGTATTGCATAAACGGTCTTAGCTGAGCTTTTGTAAAAATTCCTAAAATCAGCCATATAAAGCCTGCAAAACCCATTGTGATGTAACTTAGTGCTGCAACAATACGTTCTATCATAAATGGTTTTGCATTGAATCCGCTCATTATGCCGTTTGAATTTCTCCCTTGCGTTTTTTATCTATATATTCATCGAGAACCTGAGTATAAACGAGTCTGTATTCGTCGTTTTCAGGTGCGATATTGATTGAAGATCTGTATGACGCAATAGCTTTTTCAATATCATTGTCAAGATAGTGAGCATTACCTAAAAGCATATAAGTTTCAGGGTCATTTGGTGTTGCGTGCAGTGCTTCTTTATACATATTCATTGCCAAATCTATGCGGTTATAGTTTGTATAAAGGTTTCCGAGTAAAACATAAGCGTTTTTCTCTTTCGGATTTAAGTTAATAGCCCGTTTATACATTTCTTCAGCCATATTATATTCTTTAAATTCGGAAAGCGCAATTGCATAACAAATGTAAGTCCTGTAGTTATCGCCTTCCATTGTAAGTGCTTTTTCAAAGTAGCTGTATGCCTGTTCGCGCTCTTTCATCAGTGTTAAAGTATTCCCGATGCAAATTGCAACGATTTTGTTATCCGGATTAAGCACAAAAACTTTTTTGTATAATTCCAGAGCTGTTTCGTAGTCATAAAGTTTAAAGCAGACATTTCCCATATCAATCAAAGCCGTGAGGTTTTCAGGATCAAGCGATAATGCTTTTTCGTAATAAGCTTTTGATTCAACGTAATCTTCAAAATCGGCATACAAAAGCGCAATAGCGTTGTAGATTTCCGGATTTGTGGAATTTAAATCAATTGCGCGGTTGTAGTAAAAAAGTGCTTTCGGAAAATTTTTCCATTCAGCAAAAACATTACCGATATTAAAATAGATCAGGAAGTTTTTCGGGTTAATTTCAAGGGCTTTATTGTAGTATGAAAGTGATTTTCTGAAATCTTTTTCATAGAACCACATAGTTCCCATACCGACTAATGCCTGAATATCATCGGGGTGGATAGCAAGTAAGCTTTCCAAAACCGACATAACCTTGTCGTAATTTTCTTCCTGCATGTATAATTCTGCAAGTTTGTGGTAACCCTCCGCGTTTTGCGGATCTTTTGCCATTTCCATAATGGCTTCGTTAATTTGTTTATCTAATTCTGCTCTGTCCATGATTTTTATTTTATCCTATTTTTTACGTTTTGTAAAATTGTGTAGAAAAGTTAAGGAGAGTGAGTGAGGTGAGGGAAGTAAAAAACTCACTATACTCACATTACTCACTATACTCACTTTAATCACGCTTATACTCGCTATACTCCTCGGATTCAGCCATCCAGACGTCTTCCGGAATACTGAATGCGTGGTTCCAGAATTTCTCGATAGCATAAGTTTCGCGCTCATCCTTGTGAAGAATATGGACGATAACATCGCCGTAATCAAGAAGATTCCATCTGTTTTTCAGGTCATTTTCCATTCTGACGGGTGAGCGTTCAAAGTGTTTTTTAATCATTTCTTTAACGCTCTGCATCAGAGATTTAACCTGAGTCGGCGAATCAGCCGATGCGATTACGAAATAATCTCCGAGTGATGAGATATTACTTATGTTAAGTATAGAAATATTGCTTGCTAATTTGTCGTCAAGCACGCGTGCAATAACACATGCCAGTTTTTTTGAATCAACTTCTGCCACTTTGTCCCTCTTATTCTATCAAATCCACTCTGCGCTTATGGCGTCCGCCTTCAAAGCCTGATTTGAGCCAGACGTCAACAATATCAAGCGCTAAATGTTCGCCTATAACTCTTTCTCCGAGGCAGAGAATGTTTGCATTATTGTGTGCTCTGGAAACTCTTGCGGAATATGTATCCCCGCAAAGCGCCGCTCTGATTCCGCGGATTTTATTTGCCGCGATAGACATGCCGATACCGGTTCCGCAAACAAGAATCCCTCTGTCAGCCTGTCCTGATACAACAAGTTCAGCAACGTCACGCGCGATAACCGGATAATCACAGGCTTCCGGCGTATGTGTTCCCACGTCAATATATTCAATATTGCGGGCTTCCAGATACTCAATAATCTTTTGTTTGTAATTGAAGCCGCCATGATCGCTTCCGATTGCTACCTTTAAATGATCCATAACTACTCCCTTTTTATTATGTGTATGTAAATTATACAAATTTTTTGTATTTTTGTAAAGTTTTATATTTCAACAAGTGTATTTTTAATTAGATTTTTGAAATCATCCGAAATGGTGTTCAGGTCGACAACATCAACCTCATAAGGCAAGGTTGAATTTTCAAAATCTAATTCAATTTGAGATTTTATTGAGGATGTAAGTTTGTTGGATTTTATTGCAATATCAATGTCGGAATATTTGCGCGCATTACCGTTGACTCTGGAACCGAACATGTAAAGTTTATAGTCGTCAAGATAACCTGAAATTGTTTTTTTAAGAAAATCTATATATTTTTTGTCTAAATCTATCATAATTTTGCTTTGAGCCGTTCCAAAAGGTAATGAACCTCTTTGTTAAAATCTTTTGTAATACCTATGACATCCATTGCAACATCAATATTATATGTATGTGATGACAAGTTACGTTTTTGCCTGTAGTTATCCCAGGTCTCGAGGTCAGACAAAAGCAAACCCATTTTATTTGCTTCGCGTATGGTTTGATTGAAAGTAATACTCTCAGCGGTTTCAGGCAGGGCAAATCGCAAATATCTCATAAGTGTTTTTAAAGCAAGCGAATACGTGTATTCAAACCTTTGGATGACCGCATCACGAATTGCATCGTCATTATATTCTTTTGCGTAACGAGCCAATATTTCATCAAAAGTGCCTATAGCTGTCTCAAATGTTTTTAAATCAATCATAAAACAATTTTATCATATTTTATAATTAAAGGCAATAAAAAAGCCCCGCAGGGCTTTTTTATTGTTAGGGTTTGATTTGCATATAAGATCCTATTTCAGCATAGGAACCCATTCCATTATTAAACGTTCGACCATTAATTCTTTTTATTTTTTCTTCTGCTGCTTTTTTAAGTTCTTCAAAAGAGTTTGCTGTTACCGTAACATATCCCATTTTAGTATATACTTTTGTCTCGTACTTGCCGTCGCTGTTTATAGTAGCCTGTTTGTCAGGATGAGCGGTATTCCACTCGATTGCATCTTGTGACAATTGTGTTGTATCTGCCGGTGCATTCTTACCTGTAAGGTAACTGTTTTCTATGAGCCATTGTTTATTCGGTAAATCAAGTTTAGACCAGTCGGCATTTTCTTTAACGGTACCATCGGAGTTAAATACACTCGGGTTGTGTTTAACAATCTCGGCTTCTAATTTCGCCGGATCCATAGGTGAAGCATAGACATATTCACCGCTGACTGCCTTTAAGTGCTGCTGTAATACTTCGGATGCATTCTTATAATTTCCAACCTGAGAGCCATTCTCGTAGCCGAAGGAATCGCGTTCCCAGCCTTCGGGAAGTTTTATTTTGCCTGAATTTCCGCCGTGATTTTGGGGTGTAACAGGTGTGTTTTGCCCGTCGTCTGCATCGTTGTGAACCGCATCATCATCGCCCGGCAGTTGTATTCCTAATTTTTCGTAAGCCGTTGTGATGTCTTTTACAACAACCGATGAACCATCTTTGAAGGTCAATTTATACTGGGCAAAGTTATCGCCATCTTCTTCAATTACTTCTAATTTAGCACCGGATGCGATTACTTCTGTATTTTTCATGAATTTTTCTGCTTCTTCTTTAACTTCTTTGAGCTGACCTTGCATTTCTGCTTGTCGTTTAATCTCTGTAATTTCACTCGCATCAGAGGCCGCGCGGTCGCTCGGTTTTGCTGTTCCAAGCATCGCATCTCGAACTTCTTCATAGGTGCCTGTTGCAATTTCGCCGCCGTCTTCGCCGGGAATATATGCAGTGTAGGTGTTATCATTCTTGTTGAAGACAACTTCATATTTCATGCTTTTTGCAATTTTTTCAAGGTTTGCCATAGAGTTGTCTTGCGGCTGTGTTCCGGCTGTGCCTATTGCCGGATATGTCCCGCCGCCAAAGCCGCCGTACATCATTGGATTGTACATCCCGCCAAACATGCCCATGTTGTATGTCGGCATACTGGGTCTTGCAAACAAACTTGTCATCATCGAAGTCAGTGCACTGCCCGCAAATAGCCCCCAAAACAGTCCGTTGCCGCCGCCGCAATGATGGTGCGGTGCACCGTTAATTATGTTTATGTTTTTTTCGCTTATAAAGGTTGTTCGGGAGCCCCTCATTGGATGTAGTGACCAAACCATATTTATACCTCTCTGTATTTTTACTACTTATATATATAAAGTATATAATTGTTATATAATTGCTGTTTTGTTATTACTTTGTTTACATTTATTTACAATATAATTATTCGTGTGAATTGGCTTCTAGTGCTTCAGCTTCAGCTTTAGTTTTTTCGGCTTGTTCTTTTGTCAGGTTGTCGCCTAATAATGTTGTTACGCCATTCTCTTTTTTGTATACAGACCATGTGCTTCCGTTTGATATTACCTGATATTTTGTATCTTTTTCGCCTTTTTGACCTACAAGACCAAGTGCCTCACGTTGTTCCGCACCCATAAGACTGTAGGTTTGACCGTTAATAGTTATTTCTTTAGGGAGTACTCTTTGGTTTTTGTTATCTTTAACTTCACCCATCTGTTGTTTTATAGCATTCATAACAGCATTAAATTCGGGTGAACCAATCTCTAATTGTTTACCGTTTGCGTCTGTATAGTATTGTGCATAGTGCCAGGGACCGCCAAATTTTATCGTTTTTACGGTTTCCATGTTGCTCGGATTTTCTTCCATCCAGATTTCAACACCGCCCAGTCCGTCATCACCGGTATTGCCGTCTACGACTGCATCATCAGCCTGGTCTTTGATAACTTTATCAGGATCCTCTTTTTCGAGAGTTTTACCTTTTAGCATTTCGTTTTTGACGTATTCGTAATCTCCGGTAATCGGGAATCCAAGACCGTCTTTCCATGCGGTGTAATCGCCTTCGGAGTTTTGGATTACAACGTAGCCCATACTTTTAGCTATTTTTTCAAGGTTTTGAAAATCTAAATTTTCTTTTGGTTGTGCCGGTGCTGCAGGTGTACTACTTGGCGCAGCAGTTCTGCCTGCGCCACCGAAAATACTGAATATACCGCTAAGTAGGGACAATCCTGCACTAAGACCAAACATTAAACCAAGACCGTTATTTTGCGGGGCAGGGTTGCAGTGATGAACATTAATGTTTTGCTTACTCACAAAAACATTGTGCTGCACCGGTCGTCTGTTAAATGTCATAGCGTTTCGGATTGCCATATACTGCTCCTGTGATTATACTCTCTTATATATAAAAAGTATATATAAGATATATAATTGCTTAAAAATGGAAATTTCTGTTACAAAACTTAATGTTTGCACTCCATCCCTGTTAATATATTATGCCCGAAAAGCTTATATATCTAACCCTGTGAACAATTCAAGCGAAGTTGCGTTTTTGAGTGCCGGAAAGTCGTCTATGTTATTTTCGTGTAAAAAGTCAATAGCTTCATTACGAGCAAGTTCAAGGATTTTGGCATCGCGGACAATGTCGGAGATTATTAAATCAGGCAGACCGCTCTGGCGGGTTCCTAAAAATTCCCCGGGACCTCGCAATTGCAAATCTTTTTCCGCAATAACAAAACCGTCGTTGGTCTGCGTCATGATATTAAGGCGTTCGCGGGTTTCCTGAGAGCGGCTTGAACTTACAAGAATGCAATAAGACTGCAGGCTGCTTCTGCCCACACGCCCTCTTAATTGGTGTAATTGAGAAAGCCCGAAACGCTCGGCGTTTTCGATTACCATAACGGTTGCGTTTGGAACGTCTACGCCAACCTCCACAACGGTTGTGGAAACGAGTATATCGTATTTTTTGTTTTTAAAGTCCGCCATAACCTGCTCTTTTTCGTCATTTTTAAGTTTTCCGTGCAAAAGTCCGACTTTAAAATCAGGGAAAATTTCCTTTTGCAGTTTTTCAGCCTCGATTGTGGCTGCTTTTGCGGAGAGGGTTTCGCTTTCGTCAATCAATGGGTAAACAACGTAGGCTTGTCTGCCGTAATTCAATTCGCGTCTTACAAGTTCCCAGACACCGCGGTGCGAACTTGTGAGGGAGGTTTTAATAGGCAGCCTGCCTTTGGGAAGTTCGTTGATTACGGTTAAATCAAGATCCCCGTGGACAGTAAGCGCAAGTGTTCTCGGTATAGGAGTTGCGGTCATGGTCAAAATCTGCGGGTTTTGAGATTTTTTCTTCAAGACATTTCTTTGTTTTACTCCGAACCTGTGCTGCTCGTCGACAACAATTGCGCCGAGGTTTGCAAATTCAATATTGTCCTGAATAAGCGCGTGCGTGCCGACTGCAATATTCATCTGTCCGTTGCGGAGTGCGGTTTCAAATTTTGTGCGGATTTTTTTGCCGTGGCTTCCCAAAAACAGCCCGACGCTTAAACCAAGCGGTGTAAGCCATTGAATCATGTTGTTGTAATGCTGCTGGGCAAGAATTTCCGTCGGCGCCATAATTGCACCCTGATATCCGTTTTCAACCGCTGCAAGAAGCATAATCGTAGCTACAACGGTTTTACCGCTGCCGACATCCCCCTGCAAAAGTCTTTGCATTGGCGCGTCTGAATGCAGATCGTTTAAGATTTCATTTACCGCATCTTTTTGACCTTTTGTAAGTTCAAAAGGCAGGCTCCGGATGAATTTTTGCACAAGCCCGTCTTTTTTGATATTTAAAGCAACAGATTTTGTGTTTTTCGCTGTATTTTCGCGGAGTCTGATTAATTTCAACTGAACAAGGAAAAGCTCTTCAAAAATAAGAGTAAACCGCGCCCGCTCTAAGATATCCATGCTTTCCGGAAAATGTATCTGCTCAACTGCTGTCTTTTTGTCCAAAAGCCCGAGCCGCTCGCGGATTTCCTCCGGAATTATATTGATAATCTCGTTTTTGTAAAGCTGAATTGCGTTATATATTGCTCTGCGAAGTGTTTTAATGCTCAAATCCTCGCAAACGGTATAAATCGGAACTATCCGCGCCACATTCAGGTTTGAGGCGGAATTTTCCAGAAATTCACCCGTCATAATTGAATAAGTAGGTTTATCAATGGTTAATTTACGGCTGTAATTGTTCATTTTAACCGTGCCGGAAACCATTATGCCGGCGTTTTGCGGAAATTGTGCCTTAATTCTTTCAAGCATAAATCTGTTGCTTTTTGATTGGAAAAAATTCAGCTCGAATTTGCCGCTTTCGTCTGCCACCGTAACCTTTACGACCGATAAATTGTTTTTCGTATTGAATGCCGAAACTGATTTTATATACCCGAAAACTGTTGTTGTGGTGCCTTCTTTCAGGTCGCGGATAAGGGTTCTTGAGGAATAGTCGACATGTTTTTTCGGAAAATACATTATCAAATCCTGCGCCGTGTATATCCCTAATTTATTAAGCTTATACGCAACTTTAGGACCAACGCCTTTTATATACATGACGTCCGTTTGATTTGCCGGTCTTTTGATCGCAGGTGTTGAGGTTTTAGGCTCATCTTTTTGTATAAGTTCGGATTTAATTACTTTTACAAGACTTTCAATCGCACGACGGCGCTCAGGTACTGACGCAAACGGGTAATGCTCAAAAGTTTCAATCATTACAGCCCATTTCGGATTTTTTTTTGAGTTTTTGTAATTTTCTTTTGCAATGTTTTTAATAAAGGTTGAAAATGCCTGCTTTTTCCCGTGAATATCAATGTAGCGGTGTTTTACTTCAACATCTATTGCAAGTTTTATCTTTTCAAGATTTTCCATTTATGTAAGCCTCAAAACCTCATAAATATCCATTTTTTTGGACTTGCCGCGGATTGTAACCTCGCTGATTTTTATAACGTCCGCAATGCTGCTTACATGAGAATAGGTTGAGCTGCTTATCAGAAGATTGGTTTTATAAACCTTATTATAGCTTTCAATGCGGCTCGCAAGGTTTACCATATCGCCTATTACCGTGTATTCAAGACGCTTTTCCGAACCTATATTGCCGACAAAAGCTTCACCTGTATTAATCCCGATTCCGATTTCGATTTTCGGTTTGCCTTCAAACAGCCATTTGTCACGGAGTTCGTCAACTTTTTTGAGCATTTCGTTTGCGCATAAAACTGCGTTTTTCGCATGGTTTATGTCCTGTATGGGTTCACCGAAAATCGCCATGACAGCGTCACCGATGAATTTGTTGATTACGCCGTTATATTTTGATATTATCGGCTCTATCGCCGTGAAATATTCGTTCAAAATCATTGAAACTTCTTCCGCTGTTAATTTTTCGCTTATGCTCGTAAATCCCCTTATGTCCGCAAAAAGTACGGTCACAACGGCTTTTTTCCCGCCGAGTTTGATGTCGTCAATGTTTTTTACAACATTTTGCATAATATCCTGCGAAAGATATTTGCCCATTGCCTGTTTGATTTTTTCCTTATTCCTGCCTTCAAGTATAAATCTGAAAGAATATCCGAAAATCATTGTGACAAGTTGTATTGCAAGCGGTGTAATAACGTTCGGCGCTATTCCGTGCATAAAGCATACTGCCGAAAACGCAATGTAGCCGAGCGCAATAAGTATAAGTATTCCGAGCGACCCGAAAAATGAAAGTTTTGCTATAAGCACAAAAACAATTACGGAAAGCGCAAAAAGCAGTGTTAAATCCTGCAAAATCGTTGTCTGCCGCACAAATTGATTATTAACAAGATTGTCAAGATTTGTTGCCTGAATATCAACCCCGGGGTGCTTTTGTAAAATCGGTGTGGGCAAAGCATCTTCAAGCCCCAGTGCGGAGGCTTTTGCGTTAGCACCGACAAATACTGTTTTTCCTTCAAATTCCTTGGGGTCAATTACAGGTTTTTTGCCCTGCTTAATGTTTCTTGCGGAATTAATCACGTCTATTGCGGAATATTTTTTGTGTGAATATTCGCTGTTGGGGAGGGGTTTATAGTATCTTGTGTAATTTTGAATCCCGTCGCGTGTGTATAATGCCGGAATTGTAAGGTTTGTTTTGTCAACCAGAATTTTATTTTTATATAACGAAATCGTATCCGTATTATTCAAAAGCATGTACATCCTCAACCCGAGCGACGGATATTTTTTGCCGTTAACGTTTACAATCTGGTCGCCGAGAGTTATGTATCCGCTTGAGTTCGGCGTTGTATTAACCGAGCCTGTGTATTTGATAGAATTGAAATAAGGCGCCGGAAACCTTGAAAGACTCCTGTATTTTGAATAATTGTAGCTATAGGCGCTGTCATTTATGTTGATTTTAAATTTGTTGTCAAATTTTTGGCTGTATTCTTTACCGTTAATATCAGGCGGATAATCCTGTATTAATGGACTGAAACCCACCACAAGATTGTCAATATTTTTTATTGTGTTGAATAATTTTTGGTCAGCCTGCGGCTTTTCTTTGTCCAGACTTGACAAAATCGCATCGAATGCGATTATTTTCGGGTTTGAATATTTGTCCAGATATTCGAAAATTTCCGCATACAAGTCCCTTTGCCACGGCCAGCGGTATTGTTCTATTGATTTGTCATCTATTACTATTAAAACAATATCCTCAGAGCCCGTTGTGCGCGCCGTGAACAATTTGTGCATAAAGTTGTATGCCGCAGGTTCAAAAAATTGCCATGACACTATTATTACAAGTAATGACAAAAATATATGTATTATTGCTGACTTTATAAAAAATGCTTTTGATTTTAATTTTTTCATAGACCTTCCCCACTTTTATGATATAATAAATTTTGAAAAAGGGATAGTATATGAACGAAAATTTAATAGAGGCTTTATCCAAGCAGAAAATTTTTCCGATTATAAGGAGTAATAACCCCGATACGGTTGTAAATACTGTAGAGGCTCTTTTAAAAGGCGGGTTGAAAATCATGGAGGTTAATGTTGAAGCTCCGAGAATTTATGACGCAATAAGTTCCGTGTCAAAGCATGCCGATATTTGCGCAGGCGGTATAATTACTGCAATGCAGGCGCATGCGGCTATTGCTGCCGGTGCTAAGTGTTTTTCTTCGCCTATTTTTCACATGAATCTTGTTAAGTTATCTAAAGATAAAAAAATTCCGTATATAGCAGGTACTTCAACCGCTAATGAAGCTTATGAAGCATGGAAAGCAAGAATCCCGCTTGTAAAAATTTATCCCGTAACAGCGCTAGGCGGACCTTTGTATATTGAAGATTTAATGCGCCCCATGCCATTTTTGAGCGTTATGCCTCAGGGAAATGTTAAATTGTCAGAGGTTAAAAGTTATATAGATGCAGGTGCCAGAGCTGTCGGTGTCGGCAGAGATTTGTATGAAGGTTATTCGTATTCGGAAATTACCGAAAGGGTTAAGGAAGCTATACTCAAGCTTTAAGAGGTTTTGATGGAAGAAAAATTAGATATAATTGCTATCGGCGAAAGCTTAGTGGAATTATCAACTGATGAAAAGTTGAAAGACGCTGAATGCCTTCATAAATATTTTGGCGGTGATGCGCTGGCAACGGCAGTTACGGCTGTCAGACTAGGGTCAAAAGTCGGATTTATCACCAAACTCGGCAATGATGCTTTTAAGGATTTTTTACTTGAAGCTTGGAAATGTGAAGGGTTGGATATTTCACAGGTTTCTTTTGCGAATGAGCGTAACGGTCTTTATTTGATTGCTCGTCCGAGCTATATGGAAAAAGAATTTGCCTTCTATCGTAAAAAAACAGCTACGTCTAAATTATCAGCGGAAGATATTACTGAAAATTATATCGGCAGTGCAAAAGTTGTTTACAGTACGGGGATTACTCAATCGCTTTCACTTTCTGCGAGAGATGCTGTGAAAAGAAGTTTTGAGCTTGCAAAGAATATGCAGATTTTGACGGCTTATGATCCGAATTTTATCACGGCAATTTCGTCTGTTGATGAAGCCAGAGAATATTTTGACGAAGTTTGTTCAAATATCGATATTTTGTTTATGAGTGCGAAGCATGACCTGCCTTTATTGGGTATTGAGTCAATTGACGCAGCAATTAAATATTTGTGGGATAAAGGTGTAGGTATTGTGATTGTAAAATCCGGTCAGGATAAAGGGTATTATACGGGCTATAACGGCGGGATTTCCTTTACGGAATTCTATACTTCCGATGTTTGCGATACTACCTGCTCGGGCGACGTATTTAACGGTGCTTTTCTGCACGGGCTGACTCATGGCTGCTCCGCATTAGAAGCTACAAGGCTTGCTTCAATCGCCGCCGGAATACAGGCAAAAGGCATCGGTGCCATCAAATCTATTCCGTATCATGATGATGTTTATTCGGTTTTTAAAGGTGCTTAGATGGCAAAAAGAGTCGTTATTTCGGGATATTACGGATTCGGAAATTTTGGTGATGAGGCTATTTTGTCTGTTTTAATCTCTAAATTAAAACAGATGGGTTTTGAAATCGTTGTTCTTTCATCAAATCCGCGAAAAACTTCAATGGATTATTTTGTAAATTCAATTAATTCTTTTGATTTTTATCAGGTTACGGGGCTTTTGAAACAGTCTGATATCCTGATTTCCGGCGGGGGAAGTCTTTTGCAGGATGTTACAAGCCTTAAATCTCTTCTGTATTATCTGTGGGTTATTTTTACCGCCCTCAGATACAGAAAAAAAGTTATTATTTTTGCGCAGGGAATTGGACCTGTTAATAATAGAATTGCAAAATTTTTTACCGGTCAAATCCTAAAGCATTGCACTTATGTATCTGTCCGTGATGCGAAAAGTCATGAACTCTTGAAAAGTGCCGGTATTGAGTCGGAGCTTTTGTGTGATCCGATTTTTTCACTGGATGTTCATAAATTGGGGCAAAAAGGTACAATCGGTATTCAGCTAAGAGATTTTCCGACAATAAATGATAATTTGCTGTATAAATTGGCAAGACAAATTGTAAAAGATTTCTTTGACAAAAGTATTAAAATTTTTTCTTTTCAAGATTCTATTGATTTAGAGATTTGCATAAGATTTAAAAAAATCATTAATGAGCTTAATCCTAATATTCATGCAGAGGTGTTATCCGGTGTTTCAAACGAGCAGATTATTGATGAAATTTCAAAGCTGGAATATATGATTGCAATGCGTTTTCATGCCCTTATCATTGCTTTAAAAGCCGGTGTTAAATCTGTTGCAATCAATTATGATATCAAGGTTCAAAAATTGGCGGATGAGGCGGGGCTTCCGTTAATCTCCATGGATGCTTCGGAAGATTTTGACCTTATTTTTGATAAACTGAAACATCTTAATGAACATAATCTCTCGGAGTTTGCTGCGGCGCATAAATTTGACTGGTCAGGAATCGATAAAGTTTTACTCGGATAAAGTAGCAAAAAAAAGACCCCATCAGAGGTCTTTTAAGTTTGCTCCAGGCCAGACTTGAACTGGCACCGAGTTATTAACCCGATTGGATTTTAAGTCCAACGCGTCTACCGATTCCGCCACTGGAGCGAAGTTATAGAAGTTTTCAATGTATTGGCAAGAGTCACGATCTTAAAGCGTCTACCTCCCCTCCAAAAATTTAATACTCAATTAAATTTTCGGAGTCCTTGCCACTGGAGCGAAGTTAAATTTTTTGAGTTCTGCCGCTTGAGCGTCAAATCTCCGTTGACTTAGACTAACTCACGTATGTCACGCTTTTTATATTACTTAAAAAGTATTCAATTGTCAAATGGGAAATTTAACAAGATATGATTCAAGTTCGTAAATTTTGTCCGTAACAAGATTAATTATAGCCTGCAGGTTTAATTTTACATCCGTTTCGTTTACCAGTCTTGCTTTGCCGAATAGTGCGGGGTAACGGATGTTTTTACAAAATTCCCGGTTGAACTCTTGTACAGCATTAGTTACATTAGCATCTATGTAGTCTTTCATATCACACAATAATACAAAAAGTTCTGACAGAGCATGCTTTGCTTTTACGATTTTTTTGCTCTCAATAAATTTTTCAATCTTTTTAAGATTTTTGTTCAGAATATAGTAATTATCAAGTAAATTTTCTTTTTTCTGCGGTAAAGTTTTTGTAAAATAAGCCATGGTCTGTTCATAGCCGGATTTTATCAAATCTTCACGTTTTTCTTTAGGATAATTAAAATCAACGACAATTACGTCGCCTGTATTAAGGACTATGCAGTCATATCTGTCCTTCTTGCCGTACAATTCCACAATAAATGACGTCGCAATAGAGGTTATGCAGCTGTAAATTGTATTCACGTAATCCAGTGCATTCCTGTTTGAACCTTCAAAATCCCCTTCAAGTCTAAATTCCAGAATTCGTTCGTTGTCATTTGTAAGATTTTGGGAAAGCTTCCACATTGGTACGCTTTTTTGCAAATCTCCGTCGACAAGCAAGGTATTATTGTATTCCATAGGCTTCATTAACCCCGGCATACTGCATGAAATCCTCACTGCAGTCGCTATTTCAAAATCCGGTGTTTCTTGTTTTGAAAACTCTTTGCATTCAAAGTTTGATAAATCAGTTGTTATAATATAAAGATTTTTTTTCAGTTCCTTAAATGTTACGGCTTTATTTTTGCCTTTTTCGTAATTTTCGCCGTAGAATTTTTGTTCTATTAAATCTCTTATCCAGTCGAGAAAAACTTCGCCTTTACTCAGGGCAAATTTCGGGCCTAATCCGAATTGAAAGTCCCTGAACAGGTCAAAATTTACATCCAGAAAAATTTCCTTTAATTCATCGGCATTGTATCCTACTGCCATTAATGCGGCTACAATCGAGCCGACTGATGAACCGCCGATGTTTTCCGGTGTTATGTTTAATTCTTCCAGCGCTTTTACGGCGCCTGCATATGCCGCACCGCGGATTGCTCCTCCTCCGAATAAACATGTGTATTTTAAAGAATTATTTACCATGACTTTATACTAGCATAAAAAAACCGGATGATATCCGGCTTTTTGTTTTTATTTTTTCGAGGTTGTGTTAAGCTGCCTGAACGCCTTGAATTTCTCTGATTAAGTATTCGGCAACCCATTCAAAATCTTTATTAATTTCGGCTGCTTTTTTCAAATATTTAACTGAAGCATCGCCGATTCTGATAAGAGTCATTGCCACAACACCGCGTTTGATACCTCTTACTACCTGTAATTGATCTACAAGCTGGGGAACCACTGAAGACCCGATATTTACAAGTTTATTTTCAAGTTCGTTTTTAGTTGTATTGTCTGCTGTTTCTAATTTATTAAGAATCTCGTTTACTGTTTCCATGGTTTATTTCCTTCCTTTGTTATTATTATAATTCAAAATTTAGCTGTTTCCTGATTTCCTTACATAATCTTTATATCTTTATAAAGATATAAAAAAAAACGACCTTTCGCGGTCGTTATGGGAAAAAATCGGGAAATTTTTATGAATATATTTTAAATGATCTTTCAATATTTTTATCAATAACGGATTTAACTGAATCGTATTCGGTTTGTAATGAATTGTGTTCTGTATCGATATTTTTTAATTCCATATCGTAGCGTTGATCTTTGTTTTCGATATTATTCATTGCTTTATTATATTCAGCTTCAGCTTTTGCAACTGCAGCTTCATCCGTCACTTCAGTAATATCGCTGATATTTGTATATATTGTTGATGTCCAGTTATTATCGGTGTCAACCTGTTCCATAGTAACAAGTCCGCTTTCTAAAGCAAATTCAATCCATTCATTGCTTGATGCAAGACCGGCTTCAATTACCGTATAACCTTTTTCCATACGGTTATAAAGGTTTGTATACCATTGAACTTTTGCATCGGCATTCTCATCCGGATTGTTCACATCGACCCAGCCCCATGACGGTTCACCATGAATATTGAATACGCAATCAAGTACGGCTATTTGTTTTATAGGCTCAAATGACTGTGAAATCTTTATATTATGGTCCATTGTGAATTTTACTATTAGTGCAGGATCGCTGAATATAGCTAAGTTTTGTTTCAAAAGATCATAATTATTTTGCCATTCTTGTAATTCTGCAGTATCAATCGGTTTTGCTCCTATAACCAAATTGATAAGTTCGTCTACGGCATTGTTGTATTCATTCTTTGCGTTTTGAGCTGATGAACCTGAAGTAACAAAAAGATCTCTGTTTACCTGATTAGCAATTTCAGATTGGAATTCGGTGAGTATACTTGACAACAACGCTTGCAACTCTATCGGGCTTTGATATGTATATGTAGCGTGTGCTGATTCTTCTCCAACTACATAACTGAAATTATAATTAGTAACGGAGCTTTCATTTTCTCCCGTTTCCTCATTTGTTACAGTTTCTATTTCGCTATATGTAAAGCTTATACTTCCATTTGAAGGCGGAGTAAAATCATTCGGATAAAATTCGTAGGTTAATCCGCTTTCAGGATTTATTTTTTCTAAATGGTAAACTATATCGCCATCTTCATTTTTATATTTGGTATTTAAAAGTATAGAGTCATCAATAGTATATGTGCCGTCACCATTATCTACAACTTTGGATTCGGCTTCCAAATGGGCTGAATTACCGTTATTTGTAAATTTAATAGTATCTATTGTTTCCAGTAATTGATTTGCCCATTCGTTATCTTTACCTAATTTGTTGCTATTTTGCAAATCAATGATTTTGTTACGAATATATTCAAATCCCTTATATGCCTCTTGCATTGAGGTCAGATCACCACTTGAAAGTTGTACGTATTTATTAAAGTTAGCCTCCCAGGTGCTGTCAAAAATATTTTTAGAAACTTCGCTGGATACAGCAATTTTATAATTTTCATCTGCAATTAACATATCCTCATAGCTTTCTGAGTAGTTAACATATTCAGAAGTTTGGAAGCAATCGTCATAAGTTTTGTCATAACCGTTTGTACCTTCATACATATCCTTTAATTGTGCAACAGAATATTGACCGAGTGAACTTTCATTGTCATCTTCGTCAATATAAACCACATCTATTGGATCTCCGCCGAGTGTATCAGCAGTAAAATATGTTGAAGTATATTCAAGACCATACAGTGCTAAAAAGTCATCTATATCGCCGTTATTTTCTTTTATTGTTCTGAAGTTTACAGCATCAGCTTCAGAAACCAGAAGATTTCCGTTAGCATTTACAAGTCCGTACTGGTTGTTGTATGAACTGTATGCTGTTAATGAATTAAAGCTTAATTTTTGATACTGACTTTCGCCTGCAATGTCATAGTTTGACATCATCATTGTTGCAGAATTCAAAGCGCTGATATATTCCTCGCTGACTTTTGAACTTTCGGTCGCAAGGCGCATCTTCGAATTGTTGATAATCTGAGATCTAAGCTCGTTATCAGCCATACGAGATGTGATTGATAATAATCTTGCTTGTGAAGCTGCCATTCCCATAGTTGGCGTTCGTCCTTTCCTTGTTCGCTTACTACGGTTATCGGCTATATTTCTTGAAAACTTTAATATTTAGCTGTGATTTATTAACAAATTGTTACAAACTTAACAATGCTTTTTTTAATTTTTGTATCTTTTTCTTATCGGTTCCTATACCGCACAAAAGCATGGTCGATTTTTCGTTTGTTTTTTCATCTTCTATATCGTATTCATCAAACAAAATTTCTGACAATTCTTCGCCTGAAAGCTCAGGAACTTTGATTAAAATCTTTGTTAAATCATCCCCGAAAAATTCGCAATTCCCGCATTCTTCGCGCAAAATTTCCAATTCATCAAGAAGCTGATCAAGCTTTCGCCGTCCCCACCAGCTGTTGAGGTAATTTACGGTTTCTTCAATTGATGCTAATAAGGGATATGACGGGGACGTTGTATTAATCATGCCAAGAGCCTTTTCTACCCGCAGATTACACATGCAGTGTAAAAGTGCTGTCGGATTAAGCCCGCCTGCAGTTTTATGCAGCGATTGTACTGTAAAATCCGCAATATTTACCGCGCTTTCCGGAAGCCTTTCCGAAAACGGATATAATGCCCCGTGCGCCTCATCCACAATTAAATAAACGTTGTGTTTTTCGCAAATCGATTTAATCTTTCTGATATCGGATACAATACCTTCATAGGTTGGCGATGTAACAATTAAAGCCTTTATATCATAGGCGTTCAGATAATTTTCAATCATATCGGGTGAGGTTTCAGCAGGAATACCCCAATCTTCGTTCATTTCAATATCATAAAAAATCGGAATAGCCCCCGCAAGTCTTATTGCATTTAAGTGGCACGGGTGTGCATTGTTCCATACCAAAACTTTGTCACCCGGATTTGTACATGTTAAAACTGAAGCTATTATGCCGCTTGTGGAGCCGTTTGTTAAAAATGATGTGGAATTTGTCCCGTAAATCTTTTTCGCACGTTTTTCCGCCTTTGAGAGGGCTTCTGTCGGGTTGTGCGCGTCCGTTTCCGAAATATCAATTCTGTACATTGATTTTAACGGTTTATAAATAGCAAATTTTTGTGAATGCGACGGAGTTGTAAAAAGTACTTTTTTATTCCGCTTTTTTAAAAGTTTTACCAGACTCATGGTTATTTATTCTTAATTTCGATGTCGCGTTTTGCACAGTATTGAATCATTGTCATTTTGTCGTGGCTTGAGTTGAATTCAAATCTGCCTGATACGGTATATCCGCCTTCGTTATTTTTTTCTATACGAATCGGTGAAAATTTACATTCAATATTTTGTTCTTCGGATAGCGGCAGTGTGATGGTGTAATCTTTTTCAATACTTATATTGTCATTTGTTTTTAACTTCATACCGCCTGCGGATATGTCAAGAGTCGTAATCTTTAATGCATTTCCGCCGTCAAACATGTCTAAATCAAGAATGTATTTGATACGTGTATATTGACGTCTTTGCAAGAATTTATGTTTTGCCGGACTTGCTATTTTTAATGTATTTCCGTTAATTTCTTTTGCGTAAGAGTCAAAATAAAGCGTTCCGTATTTTGTTTGTGTATAAAATTCGCAGTAATTGCTTTTTAAAATTCCGTCCGGTGCGTAATCCAATTCAAGCATGAAATAATCCGGCGCAACTTCTGTTATTATACCTTTATTCGCAAACTTAAAGTCATGCGGAACCATTATTATTCTTTGATCTTTTGAAATTAATTCTCTCATCTCAACCCTTTCTTTTAATACTATTTACTTTATTATATCCGATTTGTCAAATTTTGTCAGCAACTTAACAAAACACAAAAAAAGGCCTCCCAAAATATGAGAGGCAAAGCTGAGCAATCAGAAGAGTTGAGGATTTACATATTCATCTTACAAGATTTTTTCCTCAAAACATTACCTGAAACAGCTAAAATTACACAAAAAAATAGCCCCTTAGCAGGGGCTGTTTTTTTATATTAAATTACTACTCTTTTAAGAAAGATTCATAATTTCTAGCCAGAAGGTGTGTTCTTACCTGATTAATCAAGTCAAGAGCAACACCGACCATAATGATTAAGGACGTTGCACCGATACCTTGAATTGTCTTGATATTGGTTAAATAACTTGCAAGTGACGGTACAAGTGCAATAATACCCAATCCCATAGCACCGATAAATGTCGTTTTGGTTAATATTTTATCAAGTGCTTCAGCAGTCGGTTTGCCCGGCTTGATACCCGGGATTGACGAGCCGTATTTTTTAAGGTTGTCCGCAATGTCTTTCGGCTGCATATTCGGCATAATTGATGCGTAGAAGAAAGTTAACGCAACAATTAACAAGAAATACAACACATAATAGGTGATTCCGTCCGGACTCAGCCAGTGGTTCAAAGACATTACAACATTTTTTACGGCTTCGGATTTAAAGTTTGCCTGTCCGACAAGACTTAAAACAGTTGACGGGAAAAGCAAAATCGCAATCGCAAAGATAATCGGCATTACGCCGCCAGGATTAAGTTTGAACGGAATAAACGAATTCATACCGCCGTAAACTTTGTTTCCGACCTGTCTTTTCGGATTTACGATAATAACTTTTCTGACAGCTTCCTGCATTACTACAATAAATACCATAGCTGCAAAGAATATTGCCAGAAGCACAGCAAGCCCGAGCTGCAAAGCCGTGCTGTTTGCAACCATTTGAGCTGTTCTTGAAGCGTAAACCGGAATACCGGATAAAATACCGACAAAGATTATCAAAGAACCTCCGTTGCCGATTCCTTTTTCGGTAATAAGTTCTGATATCCACATAACAAGAACTGAACCTGCCGTTAATACCACAATAGAACTTACAAAGAACATTGCAGGGTTAACATTCGGCAATACAGCACCCGGTAAATGGTGCAAATAAAGCATGAATATTAATGACTGGAACACTGCCAGCACTACCGTAAATATTCTTGTGTACTGTGATAATTTTCTTCTGCCTGCTTCGCCTTCTTCTTTCTGCAATTTTTCCAGTGACGGAATAACAACAGAAATAAGCTGAATTATGATTGATGATGTAATAAACGGTCCGATACCAAGTGCAAATATTGATACCGTACCCAGCGCGCCTCCTGAGAATAAATCTAGAAATCCGATTATGTTATTGCCCTGAGCAATATTTGAGAAAATCTGATTGTTTATCCCGAATAAAGGCATCTGTACACCGAGTCTGAATGCGGCAATCATGATGAAGGTGAAGATAATCTTCTGCTTCAATCCTGATGCCTGCCACATAGACATCAAATCTTCAGTTGTCGGCATTTTAATCCCTTGTGCCATTATACTAACTCAACCTTTCCGCCTGCGGCTTCAATTTTTTCTTTTGCTGATGGTGTTACATAACTTGCTTTAACGGTTACTGCTTTTTTGATTTCGCCGTTGCCGAGAACTCTCAAGCCGTCTGAGGACGGGTGAACTCTTTTAGCTTCTTTCAAAACTTCAAGAGAAACCTCTTTAAGTCCCAGCTGAGCTATTCTGCCAACATTAATTTCAGCGTAATTAAGTTTGTTGATAATCTGGAAGCCTTTTAATTTCGGAAGTCTTCTGTAAGCCGGCATCTGACCGCCTTCAAAACCTCTTTTAGAGCTGCTTCCTGAACGTTGTCCTTCACCGTTATGACCGCGGCAGGATGTTTTACCTCTGCCTGATGATCTTCCGCGTCCTACGCGTTTTGTTTTGTGGGTTGAACCTTCTGCAGGTCTTAAATCTTCTAATGTAATATTTGTCATTTTATTTTTCCTCATTTTATTTACCGCTCGCTATTCACTGTCGTTACACTAGTAACTGTACGCGGTTTGTACTATTTTACCACTTCCAAAAGGTGTGATACTTTGTTAACCATACCCATAATGGTAGGTGTTTCGGAATGCTCAACAACCTGATCTTTTTTTGTTAAGCCGAGAGAGGCAACAACTTTGCGTTGAGCTTCTGATGCTCCGATTAAACTTCTTACGAGTTTAATTTTTACTGTATTTGTTTTTGTTTTAGCCATAATTTATATCCTTTTATTTAATAATATTATCTTAAATAGTCAATTACATAACAGATTAATTTAATAATTCTGCCATTGTTAAGCCGCGTTTTTTAGCAACTTCATTGAAAGGTGTCAAAGCCTTTAATGCGTTAATTGTAGCGTATGCCGCATTCAAAGGTGATTTTGAACCCAATGATTTTGCAAGAATATTTTCGATACCTGCAAGTTCCAGAACAGGACGAACAGCGCCGCCCGCGATAATACCGGTACCTTGAGAAGCAGGTCTTAGCATTACGGCACCTGCACCTGATTTACCTGAAATCGGGTGCGGAATTGTTGTTTTGAAAATAGGTACGGTGATAAGATTTTTTCTGCCGTCAGCAATTGCTTTTTGGATAGCAATAATAACTTCTGATGCTTTAGCACAGCCGATACCTACCTGACCTTTTTTGTTTCCGACAATAACAATTGCGCGGAAGCTTAATTTTTTACCGCCTTTAACAACTTTTGTTACGCGGTTAATCTGAACAACCTGTTCAGTCCATTCGCTCTGCGGTTTTTCTTCTATTGTTTCAATTCTCGGTTTTTTAGTGCCGCGTGAGCGTCTTTTTGAAGGTTTGCCTTCTTCCGGTTGAAGTTCTTCTTCTTTAACTTCTTCAACAGGTTCTTCAGCTTTTACTTCTTCAACTGTTGCTTCTTCAACAACTTCGTTTGTTTCTTCAGCTGCAGTTTCTGCAGTTGTTTCAACGTTTAATTCGTCTTTGTTTTCTAAATCCATTGATTTTTTACCTTTCATAGTTTAGTGTAAATTCTTTATCGGGTACGAATACATCAAAAACAAGCTAAAAATTAGCTATTGATAAAATATTCGTGAGTAACTTTTCTGACAAAAATTAATTTACCATAAATAAAAATAAATTGCAAGAGGGTGCCTCCTACAGCAATATGCTAAAGATTTTTATAAGGCATTTTGCAGAACCGGCACATATTTATCTTTCGGTTAACATTTTTTGCAAAAGTTCTTGCGGAGTTTTAACCTCAATCACTTTTCCGTTTGCAAAGTCATTAAATTCCGCATTCCTCTTTTTAATTTGATTAATGACTGCCTGCAGTACCTGTAAATGCAACGGCAGATTTTCATTTATCTCCGGTGTATCAGGTTTTTTAAATCTTTGTTTAAGTCTTTCCATAAAAGTTAATTTTTTAGTTGCCTGCTCGACAATATAATTTTGTAAACTTTCTATGTCTTTTTTTGTTGTTATAATGTGGCATACGTCGTCATCCAGTAAATCTACTTTCAGGTTGTGATTTTCGGCGTTCATTTTAAGCCATTCTTTTGACCCGCCTGAAAGTTCCGCGATTTTATCGATTAATATATCCGTGATTAATTTATAAGGATTTTTCCCTTGAAAATATGCAACGGGTTCATGTCTGATAAATTCATACATGGGAATAACACGTTGTGAAATTTCCTTTATATTTTTATCGTTAAATTGAAGCTTGTATATTCCCGTAAAACTAACGTTATTGCTTTTATTTACCTGCATATAATCTCCTTTTGAAAATTATAAAATCTGTAAATAATATTTTTGCTATTTATTAATTAATTCATCCAATTTATCGAGCATGCAATTTTGGATATGTTCGCATTCGGATTTTGTTTTGGCTTCAAAACGTAGTGTAAAAACGGGTTCCGTATTGCTCTGGCGGATAAGCGCAAAACCGCCGTCAAAAACTATCCGCATACCGTCTAAAGTTACAATATCCTTGATTTCTGTGCCGAACATATCTTTATGCTCATTAACATATTCTTTTAATTTTTCCAGAACAGGCTTTTTAAGCTCATTTGCACATGGGAAACGAATTTCGTTTGAGGTATAAACCGCGTCAAAAGGTTTCAAAAGTTCCTGAATTTTGAAATTCGGGTTGTTTTTTTTATTTTTGGCAATAATTTCGATAATTCTGCATCCTGCGTAAATTGCGTCATCAAATCCGTAGTATCTGTCTTTAAAAAACGTATGACCGCTCATTTCGCCCGCAAGAATTGCGCCGGTTTCTTTCATTTTTTCTTTAACATAACCGTGTCCGGTTTTGCACATAACCGCTTTTGCGCCTGTTTTGTTAATTGTGTCATAAAGCACCTGAGAACACTTAACCTCAGACACAATTGTCGGTTTTTCCGCGCAGGAAGAAATCAAATCCATTGCATAAATTAAAAGTAATTTATCGCCTGTAAGCGGGTTTCCGTCAGTATCAATAACGCCGATTCTGTCAGAGTCGCCGTCGTATGCAATCCCGACATCCGCTTTATTTTGAACAACCGCATTTTCAATATCTTTAAGTGTTTTTAAATCGCTCGGGTTAGGGTGGTGGTTTGGAAAACGTCCGTCGGGTTCCGAGAACAATTCAACGACCTCACAGCCGAGTTCACGGTACAATTTCGGCCCGACAATCCCGCCCGTTGCATTTGCACTGTCGACAACAACCTTAATACCTTTGCCTGTTGTCCCGAAGCGCTTTTTCATATCTTCTGTATAATCCGGAATTATATTATATTCCTTTACAAGTGCGGAATTTGCCGGCATCTGCTTATCAGCCCAGTGAGAAAACGTCAGGTCGCGGACTTCTTTAATCTGTTTTTCGTTAAGAGTCTGATGTTGATAAGTCATTTTAAGTCCGTTATACTCAGACGGGTTGTGACTTGCCGTAATAATCATGGCAGATATAACTTCAGGCATTGTGACTTCCGAATAGTATCCGATAGGTGTCGGCGCAAGCCCTAAGTCAATAACTTTAGCTCCCGTTGATGTAAGTCCTGCAATTAATGCATTTCTAAGCGACTGCGAATGCAGTCTTGCATCGCGGCAAACGGTTAACGTCATATCAGACGCTTTTTTGCCGGATTTTTCTTTTAACCATTCAATAAATCCTATTCCGATATTGTAGTATAATTCTTCCGTAATATCTTTTTCGTAAATCCCTCTTATATCGTTTTTGCCGAAAGCCTGTTCATATTTTTGCATAAGTCCTCTCCCTCATTGTATAATTATATCATGAAGTTGTGTCATGCAATATTTAACAGAGAAAATTATGCTGCGTGGCTTTTTATTTTGCCGGCACTTGCAGGAACTTTCGTGTTTATCATAATTCCTGTAATCTGCTCTTTCGGATTGAGTTTTTGTAATTGGGATTTGATTAACCCGATTGAATTTGCAGGATTTGATAATTACAGAGAAATTTTCACGGAACCCTTATTTTACAAAATATTTTTGAACACGATAGTTTTTGCGGTATCGACATCTGTTTTCGGGGTAATTATTCCGTTAATTCTTGCGGTAATCTTAAACGATAAAATCAGAGGTTCGGAATTTTACAAAACAGCATATTTTTTGCCGTTTATAACACCGATGATTGTAATAGGTGTTGTGTGGCAGTGGATTTTTGACCCGAATATAGGAATTTTGAATAATTTATTACAAATCCATATAAACTGGCTTTATGACACGAGATTTGCCATGCCGGCTTTGATTATTGTTTCTGTGTGGAAGCTTATCGGATACAATATGATTATATTTTTGTCGTCGTTAAGTACGATTAATCAAAGCATGTTTGAAGCTGCAAAAATTGACGGCGCAGGTACTTTTCAGACTTTTAAAAATGTCACCGTGCCTTTGATGTCGCCGACTATATTTTTTGTGGTAATAATTACGGCGATAAGCTCATTTCAGATATTTGATTTAATTTATCTTATGACGCAGGGCGGACCTTTGGACAGCACAAACGTACTTGTTTATGCGATTTACAAAAACGCGTTTGAATATTTTAACGTAGGCAAAGCATCTGCCATTGCCTACGTTTTGTTTGTTGTAATCCTTGTTTTGACGCTTATTCAGTGGAATTTGCGCAAAAAACTCGTTTATATTGAGGAATAAAGCTATTTGCACTCGTTAAAGTATTCTTTAAAAACTTTGACACTGCAGTATTTGCCGCACATAGTGCAGGGTTCGCCGTTATCAATATCTTCAAGAGTGCATTTGTCGATAGCTGCTGCGCGTTGAGCGTTCCAGTCAAGGTTTTTACGTGCAATTGCCATGTCCAAATCCATTTTGTAAGCCTGTTTGTTCCCTTTTGCCAAATCTGCTGCGTGTGCTGCGATTTTGCTTGCTATGATACCTTCTCTGACCTGTTTTGCATCAGGAAGCCCGATGTGTTCGGCAGGGGTTACGTAGCATAAGAAATCCGCGCCGTGATATGCGGCAAGGGTTCCGCCGATGGCTGATGTAATATGATCATACCCCGGTGCAATATCGGTAACCAGCGGTCCTAATACGTACAGCGGCGCATAATCCGTTAAAACTTTTGCAGTTTCTATCATTGCCGGAATTTTATTCAAAGGAACATGCCCGGGACCTTCGACCATTGCCTGAACGCCGAAATCTCTTGCGCGTTTTACAAGTTCACCGAGTACAATAGTTTCTGCAACCTGACCGCGGTCCCCCGCATCCGCAATACATCCCGGTCTTAAGCCGTCTCCGAGCGAAAGTGTACAGTCATATTCGCGTGCGATTTCAAGCAGTTCGTCATAGTATTCGTAAAGCGGATTTTCTTTGCCTGTAGCCTTAATCCATGCCGCAAGCATTGCACCGCCGCGGGACACTATATCCATTATTCTGCCCTGTTTTTCCATTTGTTCAACTACAAATTTTGTAACTCCGCAGTGAACTGTTATAAAATCTATTCCGTCCTCGCATTGCTTTCTTATATCCGAAAATAATTTTTCTTTGGAAAGCTTTGAGATGTCTTTATATTCGTCAATGGCTTCTTTGCCTGCCTGATACATGGGAACAGTTCCGATAGGAAGTTTTGTTGCGGCAATAATTTGTTTTCTTGTGCCGTCAATGTCGGAACCCGTTGACAAATCCATTAAAACATCCGCGCCGGTTGCCTCAATTATTCTGACTTTTTCAAGCTCTTGCTCAACATTTGAACGCTCCATTGAAGTCCCGATATTTGCGTTAATTTTAACTGTCATCCCCTCGCCCACTGCTGTCGGAATTACGTTTTCGCGGCGGTTGTTTTTCAATATTACAACACGTCCCTGAGCAACTTTTTCACGCACAAATTCAGGGGTTACCCCTTCTTTTAATGCGATATATTTCATTTCTTCCGTAATATTGCCTTTTTTCGCTTCAATAATTTGTGTAGTCATAATTTCCCTCTCCTGTTGTTTTTAATTATAACATCAATAAAATTAAGATTTGTAACAAAAATTGCAACACTTGAAATCGCATTTTTTACAAAAACTTTATATAGATAAGAGAGGAGCATTTGATATGTTAGCTATCACACAGGGTTTAACAAGAGCTTCATTGAACTCAATGGATCAGTTGACGTTTGATGAATATGACAAAGACGGCGATGGTGTTATCAGTTATTCCGAATATAATAATTTTGTCGCTGTATCAGGCATTAACAAGGTTAATAAAAAGGCTGAAAATAAAGGATTTAATGTGGAACAATTTGATCCGCAGGGCAGTATTAATTTTGAGAGTAACGGAGGTTTTAACGCTAAAAAATTAAACATTCTTGCATAATTTTTTAAATTATGTAAAAAATTGAATATTTTATTAAAGTTTTTAAATACACATTCCGTAAGTATTCATGTAAGAAGATAATACGGGGTGTGTATTTTTATGAACGAAGATTTTAAAAAAGAAGATGTAATTGTCGAATTAAAAACATTGATTGATGCGGCAGAAGAATACAAGTCTGAAATTGACGCGTATTGCGAATTTATGAAGGGCATGTTTTTAAATACATCAGGTATAAATTAGTCCGATGTGGAATGTTTGCGGGATATTTTTTTCATAAATTGTATTTATGAAAATTGTAATACTCGGCGGGGTTGCTGCCGGCGCAAAAGCAGCAGCCAAAGCGCGCAGACTTTTACCTGATGCGGAAATAGATTTATACACGGATGATACGCACGTTTCATATTCGGCGTGCGGTCTGCCTTACTATATTCAAGGTAATTTTACCGACTATAAAACGCTTCTTGTACGTTCGCCCGAAGAATTTGAGAAGCAAAACATTCATATACATTTAAGGTCGCGTGCTATTAAAATACTGCCCGAAGCCAATCAGGTTCTTATACAGGATTTGTCGGAAAACAGGGCATATTTGGCTGAATACGACAGGCTGGTTATTGCAACAGGCGCAAGACCTGTTATGCCGCCAATTGATAATATTAATTTAAAAAATGTATTTACTGTCCGCCGTATTGAGGACGGTATCAAAATCCGTGAAAAAGCACTTATTTCGCGTCATGCGACTATTATCGGAAGCGGTTACATCGGAATGGAGCTTCTCGAAGCTTTTGTTGAATTGGGTCTAAAGGTTACTGTTGTTGAATTTGCGCCGTATATTCTGCCTGTTTTTGATAACGATATTTCAAAGCTTATTCAACAGCAATTGACCGGTATTGCTGACGGCAGATTCGAAATTTTGACGTCAGAACTCGTAACTGAACTTTTTTCAAATGATACGGGTGAGGTTACAGGCTTTAAAACAGGTTCAGGTAAAGAATTTAAGACTGATATGGTTGTAATTTGTACCGGCGTAAAGCCTAACATAGAATTTGCAACGGAAGCAGGCATTGCAATCGGCGAAACCGGCGCCATCAAGGTTAATAAACACATGTTAACCAATATTTGGAATATCTACGCCTGTGGTGATTGCGCAGAAAAAACACTTTTAATAGACGGTTCAAAAGTCTGGATTCCGCTCGGCTCCACCGCAAACAAGGAGGGCAGGGCAGCTGCCGTTAACCTTGCAGGCGGCGACGAAGATTTTGAAGGCGTTCTCGGATCTGCCGTCGTAAGATGCCTTTCGCTTACCATGTCAATGACGGGCTATACAGAGAAAAAAGCTTCACAGGCAGGTTTTCAGCCCGTATCGGTCAGCGTTACCAAATATGACAGGGTCGGCTATATGCCTGATGTGAATAATATTACCTTAAAATTAATTGCAGATAAAACGACCGGACTTTTATTGGGCGGACAGGCAATAGGCGCCGGCGATGCGGATAAAAGAATTAACGCCTTGACTGGTGCTTTAATCGGCAGACTCACGGTTGAAGAATTTACAAAAAACGACCTGACATACGCTCCGCCGTTTTCACCGACTATAGATCCGCTTTTAAACGCTGCACAGCTTCTTCTTGAAAAAATCAGAAAAGATTAGATTTGATATATTTGCTGACGGCTTCACCCATTGAAAAACAGCTTGCCTGCACCCTTAACGCTCCCTGTGCCATATAATCCGCAGACAAACACCTGCCCGCCACAAATAAATTATCAATGTCTGCTGACATTAAGCTCTCTATAGGAAGCTCATAATCCTGCACCATATCAAGCGTTGAGCTGTCTTTTTTATCCGAATGCACGTCAACGGGATAATTCGACACAACAACTGGATGTTCAAATTTTCTGCCGGATTTTAAATCATCAATTGTATAAACGTATTTTCCCTTAATCCGCCTTGAAACCCTTATCCCGAGCATATCCGCAATGTTTGATATATATGCGTTTTCAAACCCCGGAAAATATATTCTGCAAAATTCCGCCAGCCTGAATATGTTCTTTCGCGCTAACTGCAAGGCTTTTGACATATTTGCAACGTCCAGAGTCTTTGTGTAATCTATAATTCTAGGGCAATTAAACGCAATTGTAGAGCGCATTCCGGCTACCGTAAATATCTGAAAATAGTTCCTGTCGTGGTCTTTCAGAATACCTTTTGCTACGGCGTCCTCAAACAGCGGACTTAGCGCCCATGTTTTGTCTTTATCCCACGTATAAGCGGTTGATAGGTGTATAAAACCGTTTATATCCTCTACAGTCGTAACGTTTCTGTCTGTATCATATTCCTTTAACCACTCTGCAAAAAGCGGAACGTCCACGCCTCCCATCATAAACCGCAAACTTACAGGCTGATTTTCATTTTCTCCGTCTAAAAATTCGCAGCCGCAAAGTTTTCCGATTTCACAATTTCCTGTTGCATCAATTATATACTTCGCGTCGATAGATACCGATAATGTTTTATTGTCCTGTTCTATCGTTTCGTTATATACTGATAACATTTCTTTTGAGATAACTATAGACTTAATCTTATGTCCGTCAAGCTTTACATCACGTATATGAGTATCAAAATACACTTCCACACCGGCTTTTGCCATAAGTGAATCAAGAGCAATTTTTGTAAGTTCCGGATTAAACCAGCCAGGATTATTTAGATATGTTGCCTGCCCGCCAATTGAGTGCAATTCAGCGATTAAATCATTGTAAAAATCCGTATTAATTTGATGTTCACCGGATTTCATAGCCGGAACAACAAGCGCAGAGGTAATTGTGCCGCCGAGATGTATGTTTTTTTCAATCAATAAAGTCTTTAGCCCGAGTCTGCCTGCCGTATAAGCCGCTGCACAACCGGCTGTTCCGCCGCCAATAACGATTACGTCGTATTTCATTTTGCACCTCTGAATGTTTTTATAAACTTGGAACTCGACATCAGGCGGCTTTGTGCAACCTCTTTTTCATGAGCCGCGATTATAGCCCCGTTATCAAGCGATAATTTTTCGTCCCTGTAAACAATACCCGCTTTTGTTTTTATAAGCCCTAAATCGTATTCTGAAAGTCCGTTTTTTATAAGCTCCAATTTTTTAGCGGCAATTGTACCCATAAACTTGTCCTGCTCTTTATTATAAATTTTACCGGTCCAAAATCCGGCTTGAATAAATGCGTTTCTGACAGCGGCCGAATTTGAATACGTTAAAATTAATCCGTCATCATCAAGCTGCTTGTGAAGCTCTTTAAAAAAGTCAACTGTCCAAAGGCACGGACACTTTGCAGGGGTGAACGCATCCAAAAATATGTAATTATACAAATTTTTATCACTCATAATAAAATCTCTTGCATCCCCTATTTTAACGTCCAAATTAAAATCGTTTATTTTCAGGTATTTAGCAGCCTTTTTGTAACTGGTTGATAGATACCTATAATATATATTATGTAAGAAGGCACTTAAGCGCCGCCAAGGGGTAAATATATACCCCCTGTTTTTATAAAACGCGTATAAACGGCAAATATACGGGTCTAAATATTTGCGATATTTTTTTGAGGTGATTATTGAATTGAATTCGTCATCTTCAAAAATTTCCGGATGATTTTTTATTATTTTTTTCAAAAAAATTATATTTATAAATTTATTTAATTTATACTTTGATTTTGTGTGTTTTGATAAAAGTTTGGAAATTTTTTCGTGCTTAAAATTTATCCTGTTGTGAAATAAATTTTTATTTTCACTTCTTATGAACGGTGATAAATATATTAAATTTTTATCCGTATCAATTCCTGTTACTGAAATTTTGCAAAATTTGTTATCGGTACCTATCGTATCGATAGTAGTATTTAAGGCGGACAATTTTTTGTCAAAATTTTCGAAAAAATAATTTAAAAAAGATTTTGAATTATAACCGATTCCAAAACAAATATCCAAAATTTTTATTTCGTTATGATTTTTTAAAAACGCATCTAAATTGGCAGGCAGGATAAATTTTTCGTAAGCCTCGGATAAAGCACCGTATGTAGAATGATAGATATCATCGTCTTTCGGACTATAGAGTCCCACAGAGCCGTCGTTTGTAAAATATGGGTATAATTCGTACATAATGCAATTATAGCTTTATTTTCAAATAGTTCAAATATGTTAAAAATCTTATTATTAGCATTTTTTTATGTTTTTGGTATAATAATTATAAGAGGAAAATATGAAAATAAGCGTAAAAGTGCCGGCTACAGCGGCGAATATAGGTCCCGGCTTTGATTGTCTGGGATTGGCACTGCCGATATATAACACAATTACAATAGAGGAAACGGTTTTGCCCGGTACAGGGGTTCAAATTAACGTTATATCCGAAGATGCGGCGGTCGATGAACTGTCAATCGAGCATCTTGCTCTGGACGAAAACAGTCTTGTTTATAAAGCGGTAGAGCTTTTGTATAACTCTATAGGGCAGTCGCCGAGCGAATTAAAGATAACGATACATTCAAACATCCCGATTGCAAGCGGATTAGGCAGCAGCGCATCAGTAATTGTCGGCGGGCTGCTTGCTGCAAACGAACTTTTAGGCAAGCCTGCGGACGAAGCAGCGCTTTTGTCAATTGCAACCGAAGTCGAAGGGCATCCTGATAACATTACTCCAGCTATTGTCGGCGGTCTGGTTATTTCATCTCAGGAAGATGACTGCACAATCGTTTACCGCAAGCTTAACTGGCCTGAAGAATGGTCAATAACGGTTTGTATACCCGATTATGAGTTGTCAACCGACATTTCGCGTTCTGTTCTGCCAAAAGAAGTTCCGATGAAGGATGCAGTATTCAATGCAAAACGCATGGCAATGTTTGTTGATGCAATTAATACAAAAGACGCAGAATTAATGAAATTGGCGCTGCAGGACAGACTTCACCAGCCGTACAGAATGAAGCTTGTGCCGGGGCTTGAAAAGATTATGGAAAACTTAAGACACGAAGAAAACGTTCTCGGGTGTGTTTTAAGCGGTGCAGGTCCGTCAATTCTTATTATTTCGCAGAAAAACAACCTTGATAAAATTCATTCAATAGTAAAAGATACCTGGGCTGACTTGAACGTAAAAGCGGTCATAAAGACTCTTCAAATCGAACAAAACGGCGCACAGGTCGTCAATAACGAAGATTAAACTTTCAGGGCATAAATTATTCCGCAAAATAGTGCATAATTTGTTTATGCATGTAAGTATTTCGTCCAAATGTGTCGGCTGCGGGGCGTGTTCCGCAATTAACCCTGAAGTTTTTGAAATCGCAAGCAATTTTGCGGTTGTAAACCCGTATTACGTGTCAGGAAACGAAGAAAGCTGCATTGATGCGGCGATAGAATGCCCTGTTAAGGCAATTTATATAAGTGAATAAGCATCAATAATAATTTCTAATTCTGTTGTTTTGGATTATAATAGATTCTTCGCTTACGCTCAGAATGACAAATAAAACAAACTCAAAGCAGTGGCTTCGAGTTTGTTTAAATAACCATTTTATTTATATTAACCTTGCCCTGTGTAGTTCGGGACTAAAGATTTAGCGCCTGCTTTTTCCATTTCTTTGCAAGCTTCGTAATCCTGTTGTGCTAACTGAATTTGAGTTTCCAGTGAATCTTTTTCAAGCTGCAATTCTTCTTCAGTGTCTTTCAACGGTTGTAATTGAAGTTCTTTATAAGCTTCAAAATTATTTTCAATCATTGAATTCTGTTGCATTAATGAAGACTGCATAGCTTGTTGCTGATACTGGAATTGAGTTGTCATTTGTTGAGTTATACTTGACAAGTAGCTTGCTTGTTCTGATGATAATTTTGCATAATCAATTCCACCATTTGCAATAGGTAAGCTATCACCAAATTGTGTTTTTAAAGCACCAAATATAGAAGCCTGCAAACCGCCGGACATACCCATCATCATATTAGATATGTAACTTTGGTTCATGTATTTAAGATTTTTTTCCTGCTGGTTCAGGGTGCGTTCCATATTTTCGATATCACGAGTAGCGCGTCTCAATTGTGATTGAACGCTCATCATACGGGCCTGGAGTTGTCGAACTCTCTTGCCGGCCATTAATTTTCCGTATGCGCCTAATAAGAAACCCATGTTTCGTCCTCGTGTTTATCCTCGTTAAATATATAAAGTATATATATCATGTAATATTGCCTTATTTGATGTGTTTTGTTACAAAAGTTAACATAAGTGAATAAGTAAATAAGAGAATAGGTGAATCAGTTGTATCTTTTATTAATCTGAGCAGAATTAATCAATATCAATTTTTATATAATGCTTATTATTACCTTATTCACATATTCCCCTGCTTATTGCCATAAACCCATTTTTCGTATAAAATTAAGAAAAACGAGGTATTATGTTTAAAAAGAACTTTTGGACAACGAAAAATGTTGTATTTTTAATTTTAACGATAATTTTATTAATTTTTCTGCCGAAAATTTCAGGGATTTTGCTGTTATTTTTTGCGTCTTACGTAATTGCAGCGGCGCTGAATCCTTATGTAAACAAATTACAAAGCAAAATGAGCAGAGGTTTAGCGTCAACAATTGTTATATCAGGCGGTTTGATTGCAGTTATAGCCTTGTTTTTACCGATATTTATCATAGCATACAGAGAAATTCGGGTTTTTGTTGCAATGCTTCCGGAAAAGCTCACCGCGCTAACAAATTTTATTCTGGCTCAAAAATTTAACGGTCAGAGCATTTCGGATATGGTTGATTTGAACTCAATTCTCGGCTCCTCATCAAACATTGCACAGAATATTTTCAGCCAGTCCTGGAATATTACAATGGGCTTTACACAGGTCATTGTTGTAGCTTTTGCAATATTTATGATTGTATTTTATCTTCTGGTTGATAAAAGCTATTTGAGAACAAAATTTTTGGAATTTTTCCCGCCCAATCTTAAAGATATGGCAAGCTGTATACTTTCATCAATTACGTTAAAGGTCGGAAGTTACGTCAGAGCGCAGATTTTGTCAATGATAACCGTGGGCGTCATGGTTATGATTTCGCTTATGATTTTAAGAATTGATTATGCGCTGCTTCTGGGCTTGATATCAGGTATTTTAGACATAATTCCGCTTTTGGGGCCTACAATTGCGGTTGCTTTGATAATCCTTGTTGCGGCTCAAGCCGGTTGGGTTAAGGTTGTGCTTGCAATTGTCGCATTTTTAATTGTGCAGCAGATTTCAAACTATATGATAAGACCGTTTTTATTCGGAAAATTTATGGCATTACATCCGCTGATGGTATTTTTCTCATTATTTGTCGCACAGCAGTTTTTGGGTGTATGGGGCGTAATCTTAGCTCCTGCAATTGCCGCAACGGTCTGTGTTTTAATTGATGAATTATATCTTATTCCGATAAACAGGAGCAAAGATATTGAAGAAGCAGCAGAATAAAATTTATCTATACAAAAGAAATCCGTATAAAAAAGCCGACTTTAACATGTGGATGGCGTTTCCCGGACCTGAATCTTTTGCGCTTTCGTCACTCGGTTTTTTGTGGATGTTTAAATCAATTGACGAAACTGATGATATCAACATTGAGGCAATATATCAGGATACGGCATCAACCCGTGTTCCTGTTGAAAACGTAAGCCTTATGGGTTTTTCGTTTTCATTTGATATGGATATTTTTACAATCCTCGGAATGCTTGAGCAGCATAAAATACCGCTGAAAAGTTCCGAAAGAACCGCCGAACATCCGCTTATTTTCGCAGGAGGTCCTGTTATTACCGCAAATCCCGTGCCGTACAAAGACTTTTTTGACTTTTTTATAATCGGTGACGGGGAAGATTTAAATCTTTTGGTTGCACGAATTTGCAGGGAAAACAGAGAAAAAAATCGGCAGGAAATTTTGCGAATTTTGTCAGAAATTGAGGGAATTTATGTTCCGACAGTAAGACAAAATAGTGTAAAAAAAGTTACCAAACGTCTTGATGAATGTATTTACACACCCGTAATAAGCGAAAATGCGTTTTTTAAAAACACTTTTATTATTGAAGTTGAGCGGGGATGCGCTAACCGCTGCGGTTTTTGTCTCGCGTCATATTTGAATTTACCCGTAAGATTCGTAAGTTACGAAAAAATAATTGATACAATCGAATTAGGGTTGAAATACACGGATAAAATCGCCCTTTTAGGCGCGCAGATTACTGCCCACCCTCAATTTAAAGAAATTTGCGCGTATATATACGATAAAATCACCTCGGGCAAAAAAATCAGCATGAGTATATCTTCCATGCGGGTTGATTCATTCTGTCCCGAGGTTGTCAGAACTCTTGTTGCCGCAGGTCAAAAAAATACAACCCTTGCAATTGAAGCAGGAAGCGAAAGGCTCAGGAGAGTTATTAATAAAAATCTTACGGAAGATCAAATTTTTAAAGCGGTCGATATTGCGCGTGAAAACGGCTTAAAAGGTTTCAAGTTCTACGGTATGCTCGGACTTCCGACAGAAACCTGTGACGACCTCGACGAAATGCTTTCTCTGGCAGAAAAAATTAAGCAAAGATACAAAGGCTTTGATATATCATTCGGATTTTCAAGCTTTGTTCCGAAAGCAAATACGCCTTTTCAGTGGTGCGGCAGAGAAGATACAAAATCTCTGGAGAAAAAGGTTCAATATCTGAAAAAAGAACTCCACAAAATCGGCGTAAAAGCGCAATTTTCAAGCATAAAATGGGATTATTATCAGGCGGTTTTATCCCGCGGTGACGAAAAGCTGACGGATTTTATACTTAATGCCTACAAAAACGGCTTTAAACTCGGCTCTTTCAAAAGCTCGGCAAAAAATAAGATTAATACAGATTACTATGCGCTCGAAAATTACCCCTATGAAATGCCGCTGCCGTGGGATTTTATAGACACTAAACCGGGAAAAACGTTTTTAACAGAAGAAAGTAAACGGCTTTTATCAGAAAAGCGGTGTGTAGTCTGAATAAACAAGACTTGACCATTTTTCGTAATAGCTGATTTGCGTTGCGCTGCCTGTACGAATAAATATTTTGGCAATCTTATTTGCCGGCATTTCAAGCGCAGCACATATTGCCGCCTGGATTACATCGGGATGAGTTACGATAATTACTCTGTTGCCTTCGTTTTGCGCCACAACTTCATCAATAATTTTTTTAACTCTTGCTATGAAATCATTAATACTTTCCGCCTCCAAATCTTCGTCGTATTCCTGATTATTAAACCAGCTTTCAAGAAGATCAGGATATTTGGTTTCAATCTGCTCGAGCGTCAAACCGTTTAACTTGCCGCATTTTCTCGGATGTAAGTCTTCAAGGACAACTGCTTCTTCTTTATAAAGCTTGGATATAACCTTTGCTGTCTGCATTGTCCTTACTGAAGGAGATGTGTATATAACGTCATTTTTCACGGCACGCCTGCGCAAATATTCGGTAATCCTTTCAACTTCGTCCTGCCCGAGTTCACTCAACTGCGGGTAATTTTCAACGTCTGAAAGTCTATTTTCTTCCGAATATATTGTTGCTCCGTGGCATATAAAAGTAATTTTACATTTTCTGCTGAAATACATATCATAACCTCTTTATTTTTCTTAATTATAGCATAGTTTTAAATAAATTTGTAGTACAATTGATGTAAATAGGAGAGATTTATGAGAGGAAAAGCATTCAAATTCGGCGATAATATTTCTACAGACCACATAGCACCGGGAAGATTGTACCACCTGCGTTCAAACCTGCCGGAATTTGCAAAGCATGTTCTGGAAGATGCCGATGAAACTTTTGCCTCTAAAATGAAACCCGGTGACTTTGTTGTTGCCGGGCATAACTTCGGACTCGGATCTTCCCGCGAACACGCGCCTTTGATTATGAAAATGGCAGGCGTCGGCGCGGTTATAGCAAAATCATTTGCAAGAATTTTTTACAGAAATGCAATTAATATCGGACTTCTTGCAATTGAATGCGATACGGATTCAATCGATGCCGGTGATGAACTTGAACTTGATATAGAAAAAGGTATTATAAAAAATCTTACAAACGGCACGATTACTCAAATTGAACCGATTCCGCCGGTTATGATTAAACTTCTTAATGACGGCGGGCTCGTTGAACATATTAAGAAAAATGGCGATTTTAAATTGGTTTAGCACCGGAATATTGACATTTAACCATGCTTGTTGTTAGATAGAGTTACACTCAGTCGAAATTTTCGTGCTGGATTTGACGGCAGAGTGGGGCAGAAAAGGGGCCCGTGAATTGAACGGCGGCGTTCAAAATGTTAAGAGTTATGCGCTATCGGATATAACAATTTCAGACCCCAAATAACCGGAATGAGTAAGGGTTTCAGGTTAAAAATAAATTTTCTGCCGGATGTAAGTAAAAATAAAAAAGGAGAAACAAATGCCTACAATTAACCAGCTTGTTCGCAGAGAACGCAAAAAGCTAACAGACAAAACAAAATCTCCTGCTTTGATGGATTGCCCTCAAAGACGCGGAGTGTGCACAAGGGTTTACACTACAACCCCTAAAAAACCAAACTCAGCACTTAGAAAAGTTGCCAGAGTACGTTTGACCAACGGATTTGAAGTTACTTCATATATCCCGGGTATCGGCCACAATCTTCAGGAACACAGTGTTGTTCTGATAAGAGGCGGAAGGGTTAAAGACCTTCCGGGTGTAAGATATCACATTGTAAGAGGTACATTGGATACTGCAGGTGTTGCTAACCGCGCACAAAGCAGATCTAAATACGGTGCTAAAAGAGCAAAGGGAGGTAAGTAATGTCAAGACGTTCTAAACCGGCAAAAAGAGTACCGTTGGCGGATCCGGTATACAACAGTGTTGATATTTCAAAATTTATCAACAGAATTATGAGACGCGGTAAAAAATCTCTCGCTGAAAAGATTTTTTATTCAACTATGACTAAAATTGAAGAAAGAACCAACGAAAAACCGATGGATTTATTCCAGAAAGCGTTAGCTAATGCAACTCCGTTATTGGAAGTTAAAGCAAGACGTATCGGCGGTTCTACATATCAGGTGCCTATTGAAGTTAAAGCTGACAGAGGCTTTGCTCTTGCATCTTCATGGCTTATTGAAGCAGCTAAAAAGCGCCACGGCAAATCATTTATTGATAAATTAACCAACGAACTTATAGATGCTTCAAACGGTCAGGGTGCTGCCTGCAAAAAACGCGAAGACACCCACAAAATGGCAGAAGCTAACAAAGCATTTGCTCACTATAGATACTAATTTTGGTTATAAATACAAAAAAGTCCCGAAAGGGGCTTTTTTGTTATTTTAAAATATTTTCCAGATCACTCTTTGCATCTGTTATCGGCAAAATAGAGTATAAATTCATAAAAGATGCCATAACTGCCGGATTTATCACTGTCGGAGGACAGTTTGCAAGGTAAATATTTTTGACACCCTTTTGCTTCAAATTAACCATCATAGATATTGTGTTAGAATCGCATTTTGTAAGGAAAAAAGTTAATTTTTCGGAGTTTACGGGTATTTTGTCAAATAAAAGTTCCAAAACAGAAAGCTGCAGAGGAAAATTGTTCACAACATTTATGTGAAACAAATTTTTATAATCAAAATCATATGAAAAACTTATTACAAAGCAATCATCCGGCATGTTTTTTAAAAAATTTTTGAAATAATCGTTTTGTTCATAGCTGAAGTTTGACATTCCAAGTATAAACAGGTGCCGCAATTGTCCTGAATTGAACATTTGGATTAATTCAGTTATTTTTTCTTTAACGTCTTCATAATTAAATCCGACAGACTGCGGCTCCTTGTTCCGCCCTTTTGAAAAGCCTTTTGAGTCATTAGCAGCTTTAATAACCTGTGAAAAATCTTCATCCGATACGCTTAAAACACCTTTCGGCGCTATATCGTCAGTCGTAAACAGTCTGCCGCGGATTAAAAATTCTATATTCTGAGTTGCGTGCTTTGTAAGAAGAATTGCTCCGGGAAAAGTCGCAAAATCCAGAACGCAATTGTCGCTTGAAGTTCCAAAATGTCCTTTTAAATTTTTGTAATATTTAAATTTTTCAAAGGCGTGCGCGATTAACAAATCTCCGTGAGTGTACACATCAATATCATTTACCGACTCGAGTACATTTTTTAAATCATTCAGGCAAGACCCCGAAACAAGTATTGCTTTACCTGGTTTTGTTGAAAAAGAAACGCTTGTTTGCGTGATATTGCCGAAACTTTTTTGCTGTGCGGCTTCACGCTTTTTCCACAACCTTAAGTCACATTCAGCTAACTTTTTAATAATTTTTTTAGCCTTGTTTACGGAAAATCTGCGGAAATTTAGTACGGACAAACCTGTCAAAAGCTCATCCACAGCCTCTTTATCAGATAAACCGTAATCAAAAAGCTTGACTAAACTCAAAGAAACACTCTTTATTACAACAAACAACAATTCCGAATAGCATTTTTGTTCAGAGTCCATTTTTTTGTTTTTATCAGTAATTGTCTTGTGCCCGAGTGCGATTACGTCAGAAAAACTCATATCAGGTGTAAGTTTTAACGTAAGTTTTATATCTTTACACGTAAGATTTTGTTCTTTACATAAATTGACGTATTTTTTTCTGATTTTTATAAGGTCACTGTAGCTGCTTATGATAATGCTTAAAAGTTGTTCATCCGAATAACCGGTAGTAGATATCAGATTTGAAATCCCGTCTATAACCTTTGTTTTTATTTCACTCAAATCTTCGCCTAAAGTTTCAAACTTTAAAATATAATAACTCATTGTCCTGTATATAACCAGCATTACTTCCTGAAAAGATGACACTGCCGGAAATATCGAACACATGCCGCGTCCGGTGCATTCATTATATTCAAATAAATTTTCCCTGTTATACATATTTCAACACCTTTTTGTCATATATGCAATGATATCATCTGACTCGTACATTTTAATATTATTTTTACTGTCATATAAAAAAGGTACCTGATCAGACCCGCCCAAATCCAGAAGTTTTGCATGATTTTCGGGGTCGGTTATATCAAATTTGTTGTACGAAATATTATTTTCTTCTAAAAAATCCATTACTTTCCTGCAATACGGGCAGGTTTCCAAAACATATAAATCAATCATAAATGCCTCCGCAATTTAATTATAAAAAATACACCGCTTAATAAATCACCGCATTGTACAGCAATCCGGCTAATCTTGCATGCTTTAATTGTTTATAATAAACTTTGAAATATGAAAAACATATTGGTAGTATTCGGAACCCGTCCGGAGGTTATAAAGCTTGCTCCGGTAATACTTGAACTCAGAAAATATCCGCATGAGTACAATGTAGTTATTTGTAACACCGAGCAGCAAAAAGAATTGTCAAACCAGACCCTTGAATATTTCGGACTAAAAGCCGATATCAACCTTGACTGTATGAGAGAAAATCAGTCGCTGATTTCTGTTCAAAGCAGAATTTTGACAGCACTGGATAAAGTTTTTGAAGAAAATTCGTTTGACGCAACAATAGTTCAAGGTGACACAATGACGGTTTTGTGCGGGGCGCTTGCAAGCTATTACCGCAAAATTCCCGTATTCCACGTGGAGGCGGGTTTGAGATCTTATGATATTTATGAGCCGTTTCCCGAAGAAATTATGCGCCAGATGACAACCCGCGTTGCAGAATTGAATTTTGCCCCTACTGAAAAAAATAGAGAGGCGCTTTTAAAAGAAAATATTTCTGAGGATAAAATTTTTGTTACGGGCAATACAGTTATTGATGCGCTTTTCTGTTTGTCTGACGAGGTTTTAAATAAGGCTGCGGAATTCTTTCGTAAAAATCAAATTCCTGTTGATGATAAACTCGTTTTAATAACGGCACACAGGCGCGAAAACCACGGGACAAGAATTGACAGGATTATTGATGCGATTGAATATCTTGCAAAAGAATATTCGGATCATACTTTTGTAATTCCCGTGCACCCGAACCCCAATGTGCACGATAAAATTCATTCACGGCTCAGCAAATACCCTCAGATTAAATTATTAAAGCCGCTTGATTATCCTTATCTCGTGTATTTGATGAAAAATGCCAAATTAATTTTGACAGATTCCGGCGGAATTCAAGAAGAAGCCCCCTCTTTCGGCTGCCCGACACTTGTAATGCGTTATGAAACCGAACGTCAGGAAGGAATTGATGCTGGAGTTTCAGTGCTTGTAGGCGCGGATTATGATAAAATTATTGACTACAGCGAAGAAGTGCTTTCCAAATCAAAATCCGGCTCAAGACTTCAGGCACAAAACCCCTACGGTAACGGAAAATCTTCCCAAAAAATTGAGAAGATTATCAGAAATTATTTTACTGATTTGTAACTCTATCTTCTTGCAAGCTCTTTGTAGTTGCGTCTTGAACGCATCACGGAGTATGCATTGTTGATTTTGCAATTGATTTTAGGCATGCTTGCAAGCTCTTTTTGAAAGTTTCTGTACAATTCAATTTCGCGGTCTTTTATGTCTTTTTTGATTACAATTGAATTTTCGTAATCAGTTATAGCTTTTGCCGATCTTACAACTGCCGCCAGTATTGCGAGTACGGCAATTGACCACAAAACTTTTTCAACGGGAAAACGTTCGCTTAATATAACGGGTTCACCTGATGAAGTTTGCGCCATTATCGTGGCTTTTGCGATGTCTTTTGCCTGAATATAAACTTTCAATTCATCATCCGCAACATTTTCAACAATCAATCCGTTTACGCTTGCAGTACTTTTGTAAATTGCATTCACGGAAGATGATGTAGTAATACCTTTTACATCCAGCGTAATATTATCACTGTCCTTTACTGTTTTTTTGACTTCCGGTAAAGCATCTGTTTTCAAAATAATATTGTAACCGTCGTCAGTACCTTCAACCACAACTGTTCTAAGATAATTCTCCGACGCGTTCGCTACAAGTCCCATAAATAGAATTGTTAATACTAAAATTATTCTTTTCACAATTATCCCCTAGTCTTTCTCCATTACTATACTAAAGCCATGTACGCAATATAACATCAATCCAAAGGTTTATCTTAAGCTAAATCAATGGTTTTAGATTTTTTGTTAACGATTGTTACAAAAAATATCCATGCTGAAATTGAAGATTTTTTATAACCTTTATATATATGTAAGACGAACGAGGTATTAAGATGATCACACTATCAAAGCCATCAAAAATGGATAAAGGGTACGTTGCTGAAGCGCAAAAACCGGCAGAAGCAGTTGAAACTGCAGGATCTCTTGCAATGCTTTTTGAAAACGGATTAATGACAATGGGTCAATATGATGAATTTATCTCAAGCAATCCGTTTGCCGTAGATTACAGCATGTATTCCGATAGTGGTGATTCAGTTGCAATGGGCGGATTTTTAAGCAGTTTTTCAAATGCGGTATCAACTCTTGGCGGAGTTTCCGCAGGCGGTTTTTCAGGAGGATTTTCAGCCGGAAGCTGCGGAGGCGGTTCCTGCGGCGGAGGATTTTCATCAGTCTGCTAACAAAAAAAGTTTATTAAATACATCAAAGAGCGGTTATAAAAACCGTTCTTTTTTGTTTAAATAATATTATGGAGAAAAAATATTACGTATACATGCTCCTGACAGAACGCAATACTCTATATTGCGGCTATACTGATGACGTGGAAAAACGCTTTAAAGCGCACCTTGAAGGTCACGGCGCCAAATATACCCGCGCCAATAAACCTGTTAAAATCGTATGGCAAAAGGAATTTGACACCAAATCAGAAGCCCAGAAAGAAGAATACAGGATAAAGCGTCTTCCACGCGCAGAAAAAGAAAAATTTATAACCCGCTAATGCTTTATTTTACAATTTCTCCAATTTTTTATCAAGCTTTTGTATGTATTTAAGCTGTTTTTCAAGTTCTTTTTCGCTTTTTTTAATCTCTTTTTGAAGCTGATTAATTTTGATTTCTCTGAATTCAGCCGGAGCCTCATTAAACGTCGTTGTCCCGCCCAGATTTTGCTGTTTATTGAAATCTTTAAGCTGTTCTTTGAATTCGGCATCCATCTGCTTGATTTTGGCTTTATATTCTTGTTCCATTTGTTTAAAATCAGCTTCCTGTTTCTTTTTAGCAGCTTTTTTCTGCATTTCTTCCGTTCGTTTTAAAGCTTCTTCTTCCTGTTCAAGAACTACCGGCTTTACCACACCGTCTTGAACTAATTTAAATCCGTTCACACTAAGCTCTACACTTTCCGGGTCAAAAGTCAAAAGTCTTGATTGTTCACCGTGCGAATCCACGCTCCAAATTCCCAGAAAAACCGGTTTTCTGCCGGTATAAGCATAACCGTATGCAGCAATTCTGTGCGGTTCATCCTTTAAAAATCCCAGAGGATAAATATCCCAGCGTGCTTCATCCAGATCCAACCCTTCATTTTCTTTCCAGTAATAAATAATTGCATCGCGAAGTTCAACGAGATTATAGGAAGTTTGTGTATCAAAATCATAAACTATGGCATTTGTTTTCCAGATACCGTCCTGTGAGCTGCCGATTTTTTCTTTGATTAAAAGCTTTGATCCGTCGGATGAAAAATCAACCGGTGTAAGCGTTCTGAATGCCGAGTCATTATCAATTGATTTTTCGGTTGAAATAATCGGATCTTGCAGCCGTTTTTTAACATTTGCACGCAAAAGCTTGTTTAAAGGAGTTTCATTCTCTTCAAGTTTTATTATAAACAAGTCAGCAGCTGTGGACGCACTATTCGGATAATAATAAATAACCGGATATGCCATTATTGAAAAATCAGGAGATGCAATTCCTTGCCCGTTGTACTGGCGCATTTTATAAAATTGTTTTGTAATATTAAGTTCGGGACTTCCGGGCGGATCATTGTAGCGCACGATTTTATATGTCGGCTGCGGAACGTATTTCATATCAGAACCTTTTTGAACTTTCGGAATTTCAATATCATCCTGAGTTTTGTCGCGATATGTTGAAAGTGACTCATATTCTTTAACCGTCATAAAGCCCGACGGCTTGTAATTGAGTTTTTTACGCTCGTATTTTTCTTTTTCTTCCTGCTTTAAAACATTATGGACATATTCCGCTTCCCTTTGGCGTGAATCTTTTTTTCCGGAGGGAAATGCCGAAACACTCAATGAATACAAAAACATTATTAACGCTAATAAAAAAATTCCTTTACGCAACTTTATACCAGACCCTCTTTCATAGCGGTTGCAACAGCCTTTGAACGGCTTTCAACGTATAATTTTTGCAAAATACTGTGAACATGGGTTTTAGTTGTAGATAAGGTAATCACGAGTTTTTCCGAAATCTGAGGATTGCTCATACCGTCAACAATTAACGCAAGCACTTCCATTTCGCGTTCAGTCAAGCCGTACAAATTTTTGCCGAGTTTGTAATTGATAACACCTCGTTTTTTCTCAACGTCTGACGATTTTCTGATATTCGTAAGCACAATTTTTGCAATTGCGGGGTCAAGCCAGCCTGCGCCTTCGGATACTGCAATAACCGCTGCAACAGTCTGCTCGGAGGTTGCACCTTTTGTAATATATCCGTCAGCACCGGCTTTAAACGAATCAAAAATATCGTCTTCTTCTTCACGTGAGGTATACATCAAAACTTTTATATCGGGATTGGAATTTTTAATTTTACGGGTGGCTTCAATTCCGTCAATTGTCGGAAGCCCTATATCCATAATAACGACATCCGGTTTAAGTTTTAATGCTTTTTCAACACCCTCTTCGCCGTCAGCTGACATGTCCGCAATTTCTATATCGGAATTTTTGGATAAAATTACCGACAGCCCCATTCTTGCCATATCGTGATCTTCTACAATCAAAACTCTTATCTTAGCCATTTATAACCTGTCTTTCCTTAACTGAATTTTTCACAACGACATCCGGCAAAAGAAAGCTGAATTCGCTGCCTTTTGTCATTTTACTCTCTAACCAGATTTTGCCTCCGTGAGCCTCTACAATTTGTCTGGATAAGTATAACCCCAAACCTGTTCCCGTTGATCTTTTTTTACTTGTTCCCTGAGAAAATCGCGTAAACAAATGAGGTATATCCTCTTTCGGAATCCCGTTTCCGTTATCTGATACGGAAAATATAAAGTCACCCTCCTGCGCTTTTGCAAAAATGACTATTTTACCGTTCTTATTAGTATAGTTAACAGCATTACCGCAAAGGTTTATCATAACTCTTTTTATCTCGCTTTTATCGGCATATATGTCAACATTATCTTCAATAACACAATTAAGAACAAATTCAATATTTTTGTTTTCGGCAAGCGGTTTTAATTCGTCATAGCACTGCCGGACTAAATCATTAACAGAAAAGCAAGTTTTACACAAAGTAAGTTTCCCGCTTTCAAATTTATAAACCTCAAGCAGAGCGTTGACAAGCCCGAGCAAATCTTCATTGCTCTGAAGCATTGTAGATAAAAGAACTTTTTGTTTATCTTCCAGCTCGCCCAAAGATCCGTCAAGGAAAAATTTCAGAGTTTGGATAGCTGCAAGAAGCGGCGTTCTCAAATCATGCGTCAATGTCGCAATAAAATCATCCCGTAATCTTTCGGTATCCTTTTGAAGGCTTACATCACGAATTACACCGACATAACGGGGTTTTCCTGCGGATGATATGAGCGAAAAATTAATTTCAACGGGGATATGCTTGTCGCTTAATGAATTACGTATATAGCAATCTCTTATGAGAATTTCGGATTTATCCGGACCAAGACCGAAAATACCGCTTTTATTTTTGCCTGCTTTGTTAAAGTCAACATTATCTGAAAATGCGATTTCCTGCAATTTCATATGGCAGAGTGCCTGTGATGAAAGTCCCGTCATATTTTCACACGCAGGATTTACCTGTTCGATAATACCGAGATTATCAATGATAATTATTCCGTCCGCGCAGTAATTTATTATTCCGCTGAGTTTTGCGTTCGCATCAGACAATTCCGCGGTTCTTTCTTTTACCATTTTTTCCAAATTTTCCGAATAATCTTCTAATTTTGACTTGGCATCTTCCAACTCTGAAATTTTTTCGCGTAAATTTGACAAAAGATGACTTCTTTCTATGCCGTTTTTAATATTAATTATCAAGTCATCATTATCCCAAGGCTTTTCAATGTACTTATACAAGCCGATTTCGTTAATTGCCTTTATTGCATTTTCTTTGTCCGCATAACCTGTCAGAAGAATCATACTGACTTCGGGATGAAGTTTTTTAGCCTTTGTTAAAAACTCCAGACCATTCATTTCAGGCATCATAAAGTCTGAAATTATTATATCCGGAGTTTCTGTTTTTAAATATTCAACGGCTTCTTTCGGGTTGTTAAAAAATGCAGCGTCATTAAAACCTTCAACTTTAAGCAAAGTTTTGAAAGCTGATGTAACCATTTTTTCATCATCGACTACTACAATCTTACCCATAACACTATAATAATAATCTATTATTGTGTTAAAGACAAATTGTTTACAAATTCGAAATATTTAATTATATTCGTGCTTGTGATATTCCCGCTTTGCGAGTTCATCATTCAAAAGATACAAAGATGCCTTTTCATCACCGAAAAGTTTTAGACCTGTTATAATGTCGCGTGCATTTTTTTCTTCTTCGACCTGTTCTTTCAGATACCAGTTTATGAAATTACGCGTTGCAAGGTCGCATTCATCCATCGAAAGATTCGCAATAGATTCTATTGATGAAGTTACATAAAGTTCGTGATCAAGAATTTTTTCAAAAACCTGCAAGGGTGAGGTGAAATTCATATCAGGCACGTCAATTTGTTTTAATTGAACTTTTGTATCGCGGTCAATCATATAGTCAAAAATTATCATACCGTGATCGACTTCTTCTTTTGCCTGAACCTTTGTCCAGTTTGCAAAACCGTACAAGCCCATATCGTCAAAATATGCAGACATTGCAAGATAAAGATACGCGGAATAAAATTCTTTGTTAATTTGTTCGTTCAAAATATTTTTCACTTTGTCACTAATCATTTTTGCCCTCCCAAAGACCGTGAATATTACAATATTCATAAGCCGTAATGTTATCTTTTGCTGTGTCAATTATAATTTCCGGCGCCATACCGGGTTTTAAATATTTAAGACAAACTTTTTGCCTGTCATCAGAAATTGTTTCAATAAATTGAATATAATGTTCGTCAATCATAGGATGCGGCGTTGAACCTACACGGATAATCAATTCGCCGTTTTCATTTTGTTCAAAAACCGGAATATGTTTTTCCAAGCCTTCGTTTTCATTATTTTTAGGACTTAAAAATGTCATAGGTTCCCCGCAGCATACAAGTTCGCCATGACCTTCCATTAAGACCTGCACAATATTTCCGCAGACTTCACAGCGGTATATTTGTAATCGTTCCGTCATTTATTACCTCCTGTAATTTTAGAATATTGCGTACAAGTCACATCTGCATTCCCTTAATAAGCTAACCTTTAAATGCTATCTTTAAAAAACTTAATAAACCGGCAAAAAATATTATCCGGTGTTTTAAAATAGTATTATGAATGTTGCCGGCGTCTCTTTTTATAATCCAAAGTTTACATCATCAGGTAAACGGACTGACATTTCAAATCCGTTTTTGTATTCTGCCAAAACTGCCACTAAATCCAAATCATTTTTTAAGGATAACAAAGCAGATTTAATTGGCGGATTAATAGCAATAGGTCTTGCAATTTTTTCATTCAGAAAATTTTTTGGTAAAAATGAAATTCCGCAAACCATTGTGGAGTTATCAAATAAAAAAGCCGGTCTTGGTAAACTGAATTTTGGAGAACGTACAAGTACAGTTTTAAAAGAACAGATTTTATACCCGCTTAAAGCAATTTTAGCGGGCGATAAAAGGCAATTGAAGCGTGACATTAAAACAGGACTTATAATTGCAGACAGTGACGAAACAAAATTAAAAACATATATCAAAGCTTTTTTATCGCACGCAAAAGAACTCGGCATACATATAGAAGAAATAAAATATCCGAATAAAAAACAGCCTTTGAAAGATGTGCACAAAGCAATAGATAATGCCCTTTCGCACTACGCATCAACCGGACAATGCACAATAGTAAACATCGGCGACCTCGGCAAAATAAGCAACCTTAAAGTAGGGAAAATGGATATGGCATCTAACATTGAAAAAAGATTAGCCCAAATGCCTAAAGGAATTTTATGGACAGCATGGACGACTGCAGGCGACAGGCTGCCATATTTTTACAATAATATTCCGACACTCAGTGTAAAAATAGTTGATTAATTTAAGTTTATGATATAATATAAATAAGCCGTGCTCCACGGGGAATTGCAATCTCTCGACCCGAAGCTTATGCGGGGTGCAGAGCCTGTTGTGAGGGTTTGCAAAAATACTTTTGATATAATCAGAATTGATGACGTTTAAATTTATTATGGCGTAAACTGTCGAACCGTGTCAGGATGGAAACATAGCAGCACTAAGGCAATCTTTGCGGGTATAGTACTTTTAAAAAGAGATTATGAGTATAAAGATTTTATTTTTCAAATTCGATAGACAGTGGCACGGCTTTTTATTTTAATTCAATCTCTTTTATATATCGGGGTCGAGCTTTAACTTCTCTATAGACCTGTCCGACATATTCGCCTATAACCCCGAGGCAGCATATCTGAATTCCTCCGAAAAAACACAATAAAATTATATTGGTTGCCCAGCCGTTCGGGGTATTATGGAAAAATATTTTTTCTATAACGGTTTCCGCACCGATTATAAAGCTTACCGCAGCCATTACAAAACCCAAAACCGAAATAATCCTCAGCGGTACTACACTGAAAGAAGTTATACCGTTAAGCGCAAGCCCCGTTAATTTTACCAGATTGAATTTGGATTCGCCTGCCATTCGCGGCTTAACATCAAAATTTACATATTCCGTTTTCAGACCGACATCATTGAAAAAGCCTCTTAAGAATAAATATTTTTCGGGATAAAGCTCCATAATATCAAGTGCACGCTTACTCACCAGACGATAATCCGAATGATTCATCGGAATTTTTGCGCCGAGAACATACATTAATTTGTAGAATAAAACTGCCGTAGTTTTTTTAAAGATAGTATCAGTTTCGCGGTTGTTACGTATACCGGAAACAATATCCGCCCCTAAAGTAAATTTATCAATAAATTTTTCAATAGCCCATTCGTCCTGCTGCAAATCCGCATCTATTGATACCGCGCAATCGCAGCCGATTTCTCTTACACCTTCATAACCTGCTATAAGTGCCTTTTGATTACCGAAATTTTTTATAAATTTTGCACCTTTTACTGCAGGATTTGATCTGTGAAGCTCTGATATAATATTCCATGTATTATCGGTGGAGCCGTCATCAACTAAATAAATATAGCTTTTGTCACTGATTTTATTTTTTTCAGCCAACACTTTCAAAACATACAAAAGTTTATCAACGGTCGAATTAATACATAATTCTTCATTAAAACACGGAATAACAATTGCAAGTATCGGTTTAAACTCACTCATCATTTTTATACTATAATATTTATAAGATAAATGCAAGGAATTTCTTATGGGGAAAAAATTCATATTGAATGCTGACGATTTTGGCATGTCAAAAGAACATAACAAAGCAGTTTTAGACGGCTACAACAACGGATTTCTAACATCAGCCAGCCTTTGTGCAAACGGTAATGCTTTTTCCGCAGCGGTAAATGACATTCTTCCTGAATGTCCGGGGCTTGGTGTCGGGATTCATTTAAACGTTATCGAAGGCAAATCGCTTACAAAAAGTAGATTTCTTACTGATAAAAACGATAATTTTAATAAAGGGTATTTGTTTTTTATCATAAATTCACATAAAAAAGCGTTTCTGAACGAGATTGAGCAAGAATTTCGTGCACAAATTGAACTTGTTAATAAATACGCAAAACCTGACCATATTGATTCACACGTGCATGTCCATGCCGTTCCTGAAATTTTTAAACTTACCTGCAGACTCGCGAAAGAATACGGAATTCCTTACATAAGAACTCAACACGAACAAATGTATTTTGTACCGTCTTCAAAAAAGCACCTGCGAATAGCGTATTTTATTAATATAATAAAAATTATACTGTTAAATACGTTTACAATTATCAATAAAAAAACACTGCAAAAACACAATTTAAAGACAAACGATTATATTCTCGGTATCGGTTACACAGGCATGATGGATTCCTCCACCGTTGAATACGGACTAAAAAATCAAGACGGTGAATGCATAACCGAAGCATTAATCCATCCGTGCTGCTATTCTCAAAACATTAAAAATTCACACACTGACGAATTCTCACTGACTCTTGATAAAAAACTTGAGGATAAAATTCGCAGATCAGGTTTTGAAATAACTAACTATAAAAATTTATGTTCATGAAAAAATACATCTCCGCAGGCATAATTATTATACTTTTTACATTATTTGCAATTTTTACATTCAGCAAACAATCTTACACGCCTGTGTTGAACATTATAAACCCTGTTACATTACAGGTTGATCTCAATAATAACGGTATAATTGACGATAATGAAACTCTTTGCATTCCTGATATGCAAGCGTTTTCGCTGGAACATAAAGAACAAGCGCCTGATTTTGCCCGAAATTCAGACTTGACCGTAAAAGATATAATTTCTCTCGGGTATATGGCTGACAATTTTTCCGGCAGTATTTTGTATTTACAGCCCGTAAAGGTTAAATTGACAGGTAAAAAGACACCCCGATGTCAATTTGCGGAGATTTATGTCAATGAAAAGAATTATTCCGATATTCTTATTCAATCAGGCTATGCTTCTCAAAATGGTAAATTTAACAACGAAAAATTCAAAGAAAATCTGAAAATTGCCCGCAATCTTAAACTTGTAATCTACAATATCAAAAGCGGGAAATACCACAAACTTGACTGTGAATACGGTCTTGCAAGCACCGATTTTTCTATTCTTCAGGAAAAACAATTACCCGAAGGTGCAAGCCCTTGTAAATTTTGTTATATAAAAAAGGAAAAAACACATAATACACAAACAAAACGCGCATATAAAGAAGCACAAATTCAAAACTATGCCGTATCTGACGGAGCAATAAAATTAATACTCACTGATTTTACCCGAAAACTCAAGCCGGACAGAAATTGTGATTCCCGGAGCTGCCTGTCATTGCTTGACGAAATCAATCATGCTGAAAGTTCAATAGATATAGCTGTATATGGCATGGATATTATCCCAAAAATATATGATGCACTTGAAAAAGCAAAATCCAGAAATGTCAAAATCCGCATGGTTTACGATAAATCATCCTCACCTGAGATGGATTATTACACGGAAACAGAAAGCATTTTAAATCTTGCTGATGAATATAAATCCGATTATATTGCGGATAAACCTTCTTACACAAATCAGCTTATGCACAACAAATTTTTCATATTTGATAACAAAACCGTTTACACAGGTTCAGCCAATATAAGTGCTACAGGTCTTTCTGACTACAATGCAAATGCCGTAATTATTATAAACTCCGCTGATATTGCAAGATTATACACGGCAGAATTTGAACAGATGCTCGCCGGTAAATTTCACGATTTAAAAACAAAACCCGAACAAATTAACAATTTCGAACTCAACGGTACCAGAATCAGTGTATATTTTTCGCCATATGACATGGTTTCAGAAAAAATTATACCGCTCATTAATAACGCGGAAAAATACATTTATATGCCTGCATTTTTAATAACGCATGACAGGATTACTGATGCGCTGATAAAAGCGAAACGCAGAGGCATTGACGTCAAAATTATTATAGACGCTAACAGCACGTCAACACGGAATACAAAATATAAACATCTCCGTGAAAATAAAATTCCGTTAAAAACAGAGAATTATGCAGGCAAATTGCATTCAAAAACAATACTTATTGATGATACATACATTATTACCGGTTCAATGAATTTTTCAAACAGCGGTGAAAACAAAAATGACGAAAATGTATTGATAATTGAAAACGAAAAACTAACCGGAGAGTACAAAAGATATTTTATGTATCTGTGGCATAAAATCCCAGAAATATATTTGACGCGCAATGCCCGGGCTGAAGGCACCGAATCAATAGGCGCCTGCACTGACGGGATTGACAATGATTTTGACGGCTTCATTGACAAAAGGGATTCGGGATGCAGGTAACCTAATAATTTGTTATTATTTTAGCATCCACATCCTTACGAGCATTTATGGAATTGGAAAGACTTTTGGCAAGTTCAGCCGCAGTATTGGCAGTATAAAATTTACCGCTTGTGACAAGTGCAGTGCATTGCAGCTGTTCCAAATCGTCTTCATCATTTATGTTAAAAGCAATTACGTCAATATTCACATCTTTTCTGGTTTTAATCAATTCCATTGCATAATCACACGGGCTTTCGTCACAATTTTCACCTCCGTCAGTCAAAAGAATAATTCTTTTTTTCCCCGAAAATCCGAGAAAATCGTTTTTTACCGCCTGTTTAAGCGAATACGTAATAGGCGTCATACCGCGAGGTTTTGTTTTATATAAAGCTCCCGCAACAGCCCTTGCACTCGAAGGTGATATCGGAACCAAAAGACTTGAAGCACGGCATGCATCCATTGCGGTAAAGCCCGCTTTATGACCGTAAACTCTTAGTCCTATTGAAGTATCCGGATTAATTTGCGGTAAAATTCTGGCCATAGTATCAAGCATTAAATCAACCTTTTCCTTTCCTTCCAAATATTCTGTCATACTGTTTGAAAAGTCCATAATGAATAATATTCTTTCTCCGCTGCTTGAGCTGAAATTATAATTTTCAGGTTTATATACGCTGTAATCACAGGCAATTACACTTATTCCTGTTAGAAAAAAAATAATACTTATAATTACTCTCAACATAAACAAAATTATTATTTAATTTGATAAACAACACACCATGCAAATTGTCTAACCTGATTGACCTTTATTTTTTCTTGCAATATCATAAAATTATTATGGAGAAAGATTTAATTAAAGAGGCTGAATACGCCCTCAGGGAACAATTTGAAAAAATAGACGAAATTAGAGACTATAATCAGGAAAAAGTTTTAAATGCCTTTGTTGAAAATAAAGTAGCGCCGGAACATTTTTATACTGTATCGGGCTACGGACATGATGATCTGGGAAGAGAAGTTCTTGACAGAGTATTTGCCGATGTATTTAAAGCAGAAAAGGCAATAGCGCGAATACATTTTGCATCAGGAACCCATACGCTTGCCTGCTGTTTATTCGGAAACTTAAGACCCGGAGATAAACTTATATCCGCAGCCGGCACTCCGTATGATACTATGCTTGAAGTAATAGGAACAGCGGGAGATGATGAAACAAAAGCAGACTCATTAATTGCTCACGGGATTCAATATGATGAAGTTCCGTTAAAAAACGGCACAGAAGTTGACCTGAATGCTCTTGAAGCTAAAATTGACAATACCGTAACAATGGTATTAATTCAGCGTTCAAAAGGTTATTCGACAAGAAAATCCCTTACGGTTGAAGAAATAGGCAAAATTTGCGAAATTGTTAAACGCAAAAATCCTGATTGCATCTGCTTTGTTGACAATTGTTACGGCGAATTTGTACAAAAAATTGAGCCGCTTGAAGTTGGGGCAGATTTAATAGCAGGCTCCTTAATTAAGAACCCGGGCGGCGGAATTGTCGAAGCCGGCGGATATATTGCAGGCAAAGAAAAACTCGTCAATCGTGCGGCAAACCGTTTGACTGCCCCCGGAATAGGTGCCGAAGGCGGTGCAATGTTTAACCAGCACAGACTTATTTTTCAAGGATTGTTTATGGCGCCGTCTGTTGTAGCAGATGCCGTTAAAGGGGCCGTTCTTGCAGCCAAAATTTTTGACGGCATAGGATTTGATTCCTATCCGAAATATAATGACGAACGATCTGACATAATCCAAAATATAATTTTTAACGCGCCTGAGCCGTTGGAACATTTTTGCAGGACTATTCAGTCGCTGTCACCTGTTAACGGATACGTTACTCCTATTCCGGAATATGTTCCGGGATACGAAGATAAAATAATTATGGCGGGCGGAACTTTTATTGAAGGCTCTACCATAGAATTATCGGCAGACGGACCTATGCGTCCGCCTTACGTTGCATATATGCAGGGCGGTCTTAATTACGCACACGTTAAAATTGCTCTTAAAAAAATTCTTGAGAAGTATATGTAACTTATCAAAATGTTAAGTTTTTTTAAGTTGTAAATAGCTATAAATAACTAATTCTCAAGGATTATATAATTTTAAAATATTAAAAACTTTGACATAAAAAATTTTGTGGTATGCTGTTATTAACTCTCAAAAGAGTGTTTAACAAATTAGGTTTTACAGATTATAAGAAAGGTTCAGGTTATGTCATTACCAAACGTAGCATATTTTTCAATGGAAATCGCTATGGACCAGTCATTAAGCACTTATTCAGGCGGTTTAGGATTTCTTGCAGGTTCACACATGTTATCCGCAGGATATCTTCAATTACCAATGGTAGGGGTAACAATGCTCTGGTCATACGGCTATTACGACCAGCGAATTGATCATAAAGGTCAAGTAGAAGTTGCATATATCAGAAAGTATTATGACTTTTTAACAGATATAAACGTTACAACAGAGGTTGACATCTTTGGAGAAAAAGTAAAAGTAAAAGCCTACAAAGTTGAGCCGGAACTTTTTGGAACATGTCCTGTTTATCTTTTAACAACAGATATTGACGGCAACAGCGACTGGGCAAAAAGTATTTCTTATAAACTTTATGACGGCAATGAAAAAATAAGAATCGCGCAGGAAACTGTTCTTGGTGTTGCCGGTGTAAGAATACTTCAGACCGTGGGATACAATTTTGACGTAATCCATATGAACGAAGGTCATGCACTTCCTGCAGCATTTGAACTTTTAAGACAATACAACGGTAATCTTGAAGAAGTCAAGAAGAAAACAGTTTTCACAACACACACACCCGTAGCGGCAGGCAATGAAGTCCACTGGGTTGATACGCTTATGGAAGGCGGATTTTTTGCAGGTTGTTCAAGAGAAACCGCAGTTAATCTGGGCGGTGAAAACTTCTCATTGACTGTTGCGGCACTCAGAATGAGCAGAATTGCAAACGCCGTGTCACAATTACACGGTCTTGTCGCAAACAAAATGTGGGAATGGGTTGACGGCAGATGTCCTATCCGTGCAATCACTAATGCCGTAAATCTTCATTACTGGCAGGATGAACGCATAAAAGAAGCGCACACACCCGAACAATTGCTGGCTGTTAAACGCGAAATGAAATGCGAATTGTTTAAATACATTGCAAACGTTGCAGGCAAAAGATTTGATCCTGATGTATTAACAATTACATGGGCAAGAAGATTTGCTGATTATAAACGTGCATGGCTCATTTTAATGGACAGAGAAAGAATTAACAAGCTTTTGGACGAAAACAAAATTCAGATTATCTTTGCCGGCAAATTCCATCCGGATGACGTTATGGGCAAAGAAATGTTCAATAAACTTCTTAACCAATCACATACATTAAAAAATGTTGTTGTGCTTCCGGGTTATGAATTACAGTTGTCAGGAATGCTTAAACGCGGCTCTGATATCTGGTTAAATACGCCGTTAAGACCGTTTGAAGCATCCGGCACATCAGGTATGTCAGCAAATGCAAACGGTGCTTTGCACCTATCCATTTATGACGGATGGACCGTAGAAGGTACATTTAACGGCATTAACGGTTATACTGTTGAATACCCCGAACTTGATGATGAAATGCCGTGGGAAGAACGTCACTGGAAAGATCATGATTGCTTAATGAATATCATTGAAAATCAAATAATTCCTACATACTATGAAAATAAAACAGAATGGGCAAGGTTAATGCGTCAGGCTATAAGAACATCAGAAGCTTATTTCAACTCTGACCGTATGGTAATTGAATACTACAACAGATTGTATAAGCCTATTGCTCACGATGATTCCTGCGCAGGCACGGCTAAAAAAGAGATGAAAATCTCCGAAACGCCTACCTTTGATGCCTGGACATTCTCAAATATTAAATAAATATTTGACTTTTAAGAAAAAATAATTAAAAAGAGATTACGTTGTGTAATCTCTTTTTTCTTGTTATCAGTGTATTATGGCATTTATTGTAACGAAATATTAAGAAAAAGAATAAAAAGATTAAAGAAAAAAATAAAAAAGCCGTAGACATGAGCACAAGGAAAAAAACGAAAGGGAACAAGTC
>CASEDF010000003.1:0-466 GCA_949286705.1 uncultured bacterium
TCGACCGGAACTGCACTCGCTAATCATTACTATAACTCGCCCTGAGCTCGCAAACTCGCTAAACGTCATCCCGCACTTGTTGCGGGATCTAAAAGACTTACCGCTCAGACAACGCTCGCTTTGTAGCTGTCTCGTTATGTAATGATTGCTCGTTCCGTTAAGGTCGAATATTTGTTTAAGCCGCGCCGTGATTATAGCGCGAGCGAGCAGAGGCTGAAGGTCGGCGGAGAACTCCGCCGCCGTAATGCCGTTTATTGCGAGCGAGTAAGAAAGCGCGGTAAAAGATTGCAGTATTTTAGCCCCTCTCCCGTCACTACGTGACACCCTCTACCCCAAGGGGGAGAGGGATAAAATACTGCAACGGCATGGATGTGCGCCAGTCAGGGCTTGAGCAATCCAAAGGATTGCAAATAAATAGCGTGTTTTTCTTTCTCGGTTCACTCTTTCTTTTTGCATCGCTACAAAA
>CASEDF010000003.1:473-155720 GCA_949286705.1 uncultured bacterium
TAAATAGCGTGTTTTTCTTTCTCGGTTCACTCTTTCTTTTTGCATCGCTACAAAAAGAAAGAGTGAACAAAAAGACATACCGATAATAGTTTTTATGTATATATTTTCACTTTTGCCTGTTTATTTGATTTGGTGCGGGTTTTAGACTATGGCGCGAAACCCGCACCGTGCGATATATACATCTTATGCCTTGACAGGCAAACCCTGATATATTCAAGCTTTCAGGCTTTCAAAAAATATTGTAACAAAAATTTAACAAATTCAAAAAAAAGAGCTTAAAATTTCTTGACTAAATATATTGATGTAATATGATGAAGTAACATGAAAAAGTAAAGTGGGGGCGATTTGTGCCTAAACACAAAAAACCCTGAAAAATATATTTATTTGCCGGTTTCAGGCAAAAGGTTAACAGCCTCAAGTTAGAAAAATTTTTAGTACGTACACCATTTATAAGAATGAGGTAATTTAATGTCTAAGACAAAATACGCAGAAAGAGTAACTCCGATGGGTATTCCCCATACTCGATTGGATGATTTACCGGACCTTATTGAAGTGCAGAAAAAATCTTTTGAATGGTTTTTAAAAGAAGGTTTGAAGGAAGAATTACTTTCTTTCAGCCCTATTAAAGACTACACAGGAAGGTTGGAATTGCATTTCTTACCGAATTATACTTTCGACAACGCAAAGTATACAGTAGAAGAAGCAAGAATTCATGACGCGACATACGCAAAACAGTTACGCGTAATGATAAGACTTGTAAACCGTGACAGCGGTGAAATCAAAGAACAGGAAGTCTACATAGGCGACATTCCGACAATGACCGACAAAGGTACATTTATCGTAAACGGTGCGGAACGTGTAATCGTTTCTCAAATCGTAAGATCACCGGGTGTATATTTCAAACGCGAAGTATCCCCTGCAGGAAAACGTTTATACAACGCAACAATGATTCCGAACCGCGGTGCATGGTTAAAAATCGAAACAGACAGCAATGATTTAATCTACGTTAAAATAGACAAAAACAGAAAAATCCTTGCTACAACATTATTAAAAGCAATGGGCATCACTGTTTCAGAAATGGAAACTTTATTCACACACTTTGAATTTTTGAAAAAGACACTGGATAAAGACACTACAGAAACCACGGATGACGCTTTAATAGAAGTATATAAAAAATTACGACCCGGCGATCCGGCATCTCCTCAAGGCGGACGTTCAATTTTGGAGGCACGTTTCTTTGACGAGAAAAAATACGACATTGGCAGAGTCGGTCGTTACAAATTAAACAAAAAATTAAACTTGAACATTCCTAAGAACCAGAGAACATTGACGGTTCAGGATATCGTTGCGTCAATCGAATACTTAATCAACTTAACATATGATGAAGGAACATTAGACGATATCGACCACTTAGGAAACAGAAGAATCCGTTCAGTCGGCGAACTTTTACAAAACCAGTTCAGAGTTGGTCTTTCAAGAATTGAAAGAATCGTAAAAGAAAGAATGACATTACAGGATTCAGAAACATTAACCCCGTTAAATCTGTTGAACACAAAACCGCTGGTTGCTTCATTGAAGGAATTCTTCGGAAGTTCACAGTTATCACAGTTTATGGATCAGACAAACCCGCTTGCTGAATTAACTCACAAAAGACGTATTTCAGCATTAGGACCAGGCGGTTTAATGAGAGAACGTGCAGGATTTGCTGTTCGTGACATTCACCCGTCACACTACGGACGTATTTGTCCGGTTGAAACTCCGGAAGGTCCGAACGCAGGTTTGATAGGTTCACTTGCAACACACGCAAAAGTTAACGACTACGGTTTTGTAGAATCACCGTTCTTCGTAGTAAAAGACGGTGTTGTAACTGATGAAGTTCACTATCTGACCGCGGACGAAGACGAAAACTTCCGTGTTGCTCCTGCAGACGTTCAATTGAACAAAGACAGAAGCTTCAAAGATGAATACGTACCTGTACGTTATCATTCCGAATTCACAATGGGAGATTCCAAAAAAGTAGACTACGTAGGTGTTTGCCCGATTCAGATTATCTCGGTTGCAACTTCAATGATTCCGTTCATTGAACACGACGACGCAAACCGTGCATTGATGGGTTCAAACATGCAGCGTCAGGCAGTACCGTTATTTATTACCCAGAGACCGGTAGTAGGTACAGGCTTGGAAGCAAGAGCCGCAAAAGACTCCGGCATGGTAATCGTATCCGATGTGGACGGTGTTGTTGAAAGAGTTGTGGGTGAAGAAATCGTAATCCGCGACAAACAAAACAATCCTCACGTATATCAATTAATGAAATACGTAAGAAGCAACCAGGATACCTGCATTAACCAGCGTCCTATCGTAAACGAAGGCGACAAGGTTAAAGCGGGCGACGTAATCGCAGACGGTGCGTCAACCTGCGGCGGCGAACTTTCTCTCGGTAAAAACGTAATCGTTGCATATATGCCGTGGGAAGGCTACAACTTCGAAGATGCTATCCTGTTATCCGAAAGATGCGTACACGATGACATCTTCACATCAATCCACATTGAAAAATTAGAAATAGATGCAAGACAAACAAAACTCGGACCGGAAGAAATTACCCGTGAAATTCCGAACGTATCGGAAGATGCTCTGAGACATCTGGATGAACGCGGTATTGTTCGTATCGGTGCAAGAGTTTATGCAGACGATATATTGGTAGGTAAAGTAACTCCGAAAGGCGAATCCGAACATCCGCCGGAAGAAAAACTCTTAAGAGCAATCTTTGCGGAAAAAGCAAGAGATGTAAAAGACAATTCATTAAGAGTTCCTCACGGCGAAGGCGGACGCGTAATCGACGTTAAGGTATTTGACAGAGAAAAAGGCGACGAATTGCCGCCGGGAGCAAATACGGTAATCAGAGTTTACATCGCGCAAAAACGTAAAGTTTCAGTCGGTGATAAACTTTCCGGACGTCACGGTAACAAAGGTATTGTATCAAGAATATTACCGAAAGAAGATATGCCGTTTATGCCTGACGGAACCCCTGTTGATATCGTGTTGAACCCGCTGGGTGTACCTTCACGTATGAACGTTGGTCAAACTTATGAATTATTGTTAGGTTTGGCTGCATATTTGACAGGAAACTACTATGAAGCACCGTCTTTTGACGAAATGTACGGAGAAGCTCAATCAGAAATCGCAACAAAATACGAACTTGTAAAAGGTATTAAAGAAAGCGGATGCGATTGGGTAACCGAAGACGGTAAAGTAAGACTAATCGACGGCAGAACGGGCGAACCGTTTGATGAACCCGTAGCAGTCGGTCTTTCATACATCCTTAAACTTGTCCACCTTGTTGACGACAAAATTCACGCACGTTCAACAGGTCCTTACTCACTTGTAACACAACAGCCTTTAGGCGGTAAGGCACAATTCGGCGGACAAAGATTCGGTGAAATGGAAGTTTGGGCTTTGGAAGCATATGGTGCAGCTTATACATTGCAGGAAATGTTAACAATCAAATCCGATGATGTAAACGGCAGAAACAGAGCCTACGAAGCAATAGTTAAAGGCGACAACATTCCGAGACCGGGTATTCCGGAATCATTCAAGGTACTTGTAAGAGAATTGCAAAGTATCGGTTTGGATATAACAGTAGCCAAAAAAGACGGTGAAGAAGTCGACTTGATGAGCGATATGGACGATTTAAGAAAATCAGCTCCGAAACGCACATTATCCGACATAGATTCAGAGTTGTTGAACATCAACTTCTTTGAAACACCGACAACTTTCGGCGATCTGTAGAAATTAATTTAAGCGGGGAATAAAATCCCCGCCCAAATAAAAGGAGAAATAACAAAAATGTCAACAAGCATAGATTACTTTGACTATATACGAATAAGTATAGCTTCACCGGAAAGGATATTGAAATGGTCCTACGGCGAAGTCACAAAACCGGAAACAATAAATTACCGTACCTTAAAACCGGAACGCGACGGTCTTTTCTGCGAAAGAATTTTCGGACCGACAAAGGACTGGGAATGCTATTGCGGTAAATATAAAAGAGTAAGACACAAAGGTATCATCTGCGAACGCTGCGGTGTTGAAGTTACAGACTCAAAAGTCCGCCGTCACAGAATGGGACACATCAAACTCGCTGCCCCTGTTTCACATATCTGGTTTTTAAAAGGTATCCCGTCATATTTGGGATTGCTGCTGGATATGACTTTGAAAGATTTGGAACAGGTAATTTACTTTAACAATTATGTAGTAATTGATCCGGGAGAAAGCCCGTTCAAAAAATTACAATTGTTAGGCGAAGAAGAATACGAAGATTATATTGCTGAAAACGAAGAAACTACTTTAAAAGTAGGTATCGGCGCAGAAGCAATAAAAGAACTTTTGTCAGAAATTAATATAAAAGATCTGGCGGAAGAAATAAGAAGTGAGCTTGCGGGTAACGTAACCTCAGTTCAAAGAAAAAGCAAACTTATCAAACGTTTAAGATTACTTGATGCATTAATCTCATCCGAAACAGATCCTTCCTGGATGATAATGGATGTACTTCCTGTAACACCGCCGGATTTAAGACCTATGGTACAATTGGACGGCGGACGTTTTGCAACATCTGACTTAAACGATTTATACAGACGCGTAATCAACAGAAACAACCGTTTGCAAAGACTTTTGGAAATGGGCGCACCTGAAATCATCGTAAGAAACGAAAAACGTATGCTTCAGGAAGCTGTTGACGCACTTATTGATAACGGCAGACGCGGAAGAACGGTAGTAGGCCCGAATAACCGCGCTCTTAAATCATTATCAAACATCATTGAAGGTAAACAAGGTCGTTTCAGACAGAACTTGCTGGGTAAACGTGTTGACTACTCCGGCCGTTCAGTTATCGTTGTAGGTCCGCAGTTAAGCTTGAATCAGTGCGGCTTGCCGAAAGAAATGGCAATTGAATTGTTTAAACCGTTTGTAGTTAACAAACTTATCGAAAGAGGATACGTTCAAAACATCAAATCAGCTAAAAAGAAAATTGAACGCTCCGAAGCAATAGTTTGGGATATATTGGAAGAAGTAATTGACGGACATCCGGTATTATTGAACCGCGCCCCGACCCTTCACAGATTAGGTATTCAGGCATTTGAACCGAAGCTTGTAGAAGGCCGCGCAATTCAATTGCACCCGCTTGTATGTACAGCATTCAACGCCGACTTCGACGGTGACCAGATGGCTGTTCACGTACCGTTGTCAATTGAAGCTCAAACGGAAGCAAGGATGTTAATGCTTGCAACAAATAACATTCTGGCACCTGCAAACGGCAAACCGATTATTACACCTTCACAGGATATGGTTTTGGGTATGTATTACCTCACAATCCTTAAAAATCCCGAACAGGAACCAAAAGGTTATTTCTACAACTTCCAGGATGCAATATCCGCGCTGGAAGTCGGCGTAATCGACTTGCACGATAAAATCGTTGTAAGAAACGAAAAAGGTGAAAGAATGGAAACTACTGTCGGAAGAATTATTTTTAACGAAACCGTTAAAAATGCTCTGGCTGATTAATTGTAAGAAAAGGGAATATATAATGGAAACAACATACATTCATGAAAAAAAGACACCCGAATACATTAACAAACAAATGGACAAAAAAGGACTTAACAACCTTTTAGCCCAGATGTATTTGGAATACGGCGGAGCAAAGACAGCAGAACTTGCAAACGCCTTGAAAAACCTCGGTTACAAATATGCAACCAAATCAGGTACAACAATTTCAATTGCTGACCTTCAGGTACCTCCTGCCAAAAAAGAACTTTTGCAGGAAGCTGAAAAAGAAATTGAACAATCAACAAACAGATACTTAAAAGGTGAAATTACAGAGGTAGAAAGATATACAAAAGTTATCGACACCTGGTCTGAAACAACGGCAAAATTAACCGAACAGGTTGTAGAAAACTTTGACAAATTAAACCCTGTATATATGATGGCATTCTCAGGTGCGAGAGGTAACTTATCACAGGTATCCCAATTAGTCGGTATGCGCGGATTGATGGCAGACGCACAGGGTCAAATCATCGACTTGCCGATTAAATCAAACTTTAAAGAGGGCTTATCCGTTACCGAATACATCATTTCCTCATACGGCGCCCGTAAAGGTCTTGTAGATACCGCGTTAAAAACAGCTGACTCAGGGTATTTGACAAGACGTCTGGTCGACGTAGCACAAGACGTAATCATCCGCGCTGATGACTGTCATACAACAAAATCAATTAACATGAAACCGATTGTAGACGGCGATACGGTCATTGTACCGTTGATTGACAGATTACTCGGCAGAACTGTTGCGGAAGACATTGTCGATACGGACGGCACAGTTCTTGTTAAATCAGGCACAACAATGAACCGTGAAGATATCAAAAAAGTTGCACATTTGAATTTACAGCACTTAAAAGTACGTTCTGGCTTGACCTGCGGACTTGAATACGGTATCTGCCAGAAATGCTACGGCTGGGCAATGACAACCCAAAAATTAGTAGATGTAGGTGAAGCAATCGGTATTATCGCAGCACAATCAATCGGTGAACCCGGTACACAGCTTACAATGAGAACATTCCACACAGGCGGTGTATTCAAAGGTTCCGGTGCTATGAAACACATCGACGCAAAATCAGCCGGTGAAGTTATCTCTAACGTTAAAACAAGAGAATTGAGAACACGTCACGGTGATATCGTAAACGTTGCAAACTACGAAGCTGATATTGAAGTTAAAGGTGCTAAAAGAACCGAAAAATACCACATTCCGGCAGGTTCAACAGTATTCTTTACAAACGGAATGAAGGTAGAAAAAGGCTTCACTTTAGCTGCATATGAACCCGCATCACAGGGTGACGGTTCACGTTTGACCGAAAAAGCAACCAAAGATATCAATGCTGATTTAAGCGGTGAAGTTATATACGAAGACTTTGTAGCCGATGAAAAGAAAGACAGACAGGGTAACATTTCAAGAACCACAAATAAACAAGGCGTTATCTGGGTTCTCGGAGGCGATGTCTACAACTTACCCGGCGGCTCAAAAGTAATCGTAAAAGACGGTCAAAAAATCAAAGCCGGTGAAAAATTAGCTGAAACCTTGACGATTTCAGAACACGGCGGCGAAGTTCGTTTCGGCGAAGACCTTGTTATAGAAGATGTAAACTTTGAAGGCAAAAAAATTAAGAAAATCGTACAGGGTAAAGAAATTACCATTGTAATCGCATCTTTGATGCCTGAAAACGCATCATTTGAACAAACTAAAAAAGAACAAATCTGGACAGTTAAAAAGACAGGCGAAAAATACATTGTAAAAGCACCTGTTGATACAACTGTTGAAAACGGCATGATTATCGCGGAGCTTCTTGACGAAGAATGCGCTGTCACAAGCTCCGGCGAAATCAGATACGTAGACGTTGAAGTTGATGAAAATCAAATCATTACAAAACCCGGTACTGTTGTATTTATTCCGGAAGAAATCCACCAGATTTCAAAAGACAGCACATTAAAAATGGTTGAAAACGGAACATACGTAACAGCAGGTACCGAAGTTGTAAAAGACGTTTACTGCCACATAGACGGTATCGTTGAATTCAAAGAATACAACGACATCATCCACGAAATTACCGTACGCCCGGGAGAAATCCACACATTGTCAAGCGTTTCCGAATTAAAAGTTGACGAAGGCGAAGTGGTTAAAAAAGGCACTGTAATTGCAGACGGTATCAAAGCAAAAGAAACATCCATCGTAACGATTATGGATTCCTCAATGGATGAAATTGAAATTGACGATCTGGATGAAGAACTTGATGCAAGTCTTTCACTGGACGAAGACAATATCTCCAACCAGCCTATCCAAATTCTGGTAAGACCGGTTCAGGTACTGGATGTTCAGCAAAAAGACGTATCCATCAAATTCAACACAACTGACGAATTGATTGATATTGTTCCTGTAACTCAATTACAATACAAAGACGGCGCAAGAGTAAGAAATCTTGACGGTTCAACAATCACAAGAACAAGCCTTGTTCTTCAAATGCAAGGATACCTTTCACACCTGAAAGGTATGGTTGAATTGGATGACAAAGGCAACTTGAGAATAGTTGTACTTGAAAACTTAATCGTACGCCGTGAATTTGAAGGCAATTCAAAACTTTTATCAGCTCTTCAAACTGAATTGCTGGTAAAAGACGGCCAGACAATTGAGCCGAAAACACCGATTGCAAAAACACAGGTACTTGCAATCAATGACGGTGTAGCATCAATTAACGAAAACAGAACTGATAACAGACGACTTCTTTTGACAAGCAGCAATTACGAAGAAGTTATCAAAATCAAATCTGCTGCAAGCGTTAAGAAAGGTGATTTTGTCAAAACTGACTCAATAATTACATCAAGCGGCGAAACATCTCCTGTATCAGGTCTTGTAGTTGCCGTTAACAAAGGCGAAATCACAATCAGAACAGGCAGACCGTACTTGATAAGCCCGGGTACAATGCTTCAGGTAGAATCAGGTGCACTGGTACTCCGTGGTGATATGATTGCAACCTTGGTATTTGAAAGACAAAAAACAGGCGACATCGTACAAGGTTTGCCGAGGGTTGAAGAACTTCTTGAAGGCCGCAAACCGAAAGACTGCGCTATATTGGCGGAAGAAGACGGCGTTGCTGAAATTGAAACCGACGATGATTTGCCGAGATTGTATCTGGTGAATGAAAACGGCAGAGTAGAAATCAAATACGCAATTGATGCAAATATCATCGTTCACGATAAACAAAAAATCACAAAAGGTCAGCCGTTGACCAGCGGTCCTTTGAACCCGCACGACGTTATCAGACTTTGCGGAGTTGAGGCAGCGCAGCAGTATCTGGTTGACGAAGTACAACGCGTTTACCGCTCACAAGGTGTAGAAATCGCCGACAAACACATCGAAATTATCGTACGTCAAATGACCAAGAAAGTACGTATTATTGATGCAGGCGATACAAACCTTTTACCGGGTGAACTTATTGAACTTCAAACATTTGAAGAAGCTAACAAAAAAGCCGAAGAAGAAGGCAAAGTACCTGCAACTTGCGAATACATGCTGTTAGGTATTACAAAAGCTTCTTTGAATACCGAAAGCTTCATATCAGCAGCATCCTTCCAGGAAACAACAAGAATCCTGACAGAAGCTGCAGTTGACGGTAAGAAAGATATGTTAAGAGGCTTGAAAGAAAACGTAATTATCGGACGTTTAATACCTGCAGGTACAGGCTTCCACCATCTTTCAAACGCCAACGAAGAAAAGGAACGCGAAGCAAGAAAACGTGCAGTAGCACAAAGAAATCAAGCAAGAAAACCGTCTGCAATTTTGGAAGAAATTGAAGGCATGTTCGGCGCTCCTGATTTCACATTAGACGATAATGAAGATGAATAATCATACTTCAAAATAAGAAAAAAGCCTCCGTATCCGGGGGCTTTTTCATTTATTTATATTATATACAAAAAATAAAAATCCTATATAATATAATTTATGAAAGAAAAAAACATAGACGACTACAGACGAGAATTTTATCAGGTTTATCACAGAGAAATTCTGCCGAAGCTTGAAGTTTTTGAAAGAACCAGAAAAACAAAATTCGGACAATTATTATTTTATGAAATAACTGTTGCGTCGGTGTTAACAGTTTTATTGATATCATCGGGCTACATACGCGGGCTGTATTACGAAATTGCATGCATACTTCTGGTTCTGGCACTTATCCTCATCCCTTATTTTATGAACAAAAATTTTGTAAAAATGCTAAAGGACGGCTGCATGCAGAGCCTGACCAAAGTATTCGGCGAGGTTATCTGGAATCAGGGCGAGGACATGATACTCAGTTCCGACTTACAAAAAAGCGAATTATTCGGACCTTTTAACCGGCGCGCAACAGACGATGAATTCCGCGGCTGCTACAATGATGTTAGTTTTGTAATTTCAGAAACGCATCTTGCTTACGAAAGCGGTTCCGGCAAAAACAAACGCCGCTCAACTGTTTTTAAAGGCGTTGTAATCTCTTTTAAATTCAACAAAACCATAAAAAACAAAACAATTATCACAACCAAATGGGATATGAATACATCCAAAACAAGCAAATGGATGGTATTTATTTCATTAATACCGATATTAGGATATATATATGTTGTTCCGGAAAAAAGCGCTGTAATACCAATAATTATAATGATTTTTGTAATTATATTAATAGCAATTTTCTCTCGCAGCGAAAAAGAAGAAAGGCTTGAAAAAATAAACCTTGAAGACCCTGTATTCGAAAAAAACTTTAATGTATACTCTTCTGATGAGGTTGAATCCCGATACTTAATTACAACCGCATTTATGGAACGGTTTAACAATTTGAACACAGCATTTGGCGCAAGAATGGCCAAATGTTCATTTTTTGATGAGAATATAATGTTTGCAATAACGACTTACAAAAATCTGTTTGAGATAGGAAATTTATTCACAAGACTTGATAATCCGAACAGAATAACCGAATTTTTCAATGAAGTTGCGTCAATTTTGACACTGGTGGATTATTTTAAACTGGATGAAAATATAAAATTATAATTCCGATTTGAAAGAGAATTTCTAAACAAAAAAGCTGATTTTGCAAAGGTTTCAGAAACATTTTGCCGTAAATGATTTTAAAGAAAGGAACATTTATGGCAAGAATAATTGAAGGCAAACGACGAATAATCAAAATGAGCGTGGATGATGTATTGAATATAGTCAGGGAATACCAGCAAATCTGCCACCGCAGCTGCTGCTACGAACACACACGGGAGCTTTTAGCAAAAGCAGATTTTTACATTCCGGAGGATTAACATCACATAAAGACTCGTGCCAAATTTGGCACAATACTGTGCCAACATTTGTATCGCTTTACATAAAAACTATTATCGGAAGTTGTTTGTATTTATTTTTTTAGAGCCTCCGGCGGTTGCTGCGTAGCAGTTCCGCGCCGTGATTATAGGCGCGGTAAAAGATTGCAGGATTTTAGCCCCTCTCCCGTCACTACGTGACACCCTCTACCCCAAGGGGGCGAGGGATAAAATACTGCAACGGCACGGATGTGCGCCCGTCAGGGCTTGAGCAATCCGTAGGATTGCAATTTATTTAGCGTGTTTTTCTTTCTCGGTTCACTCTTTCTTTTTACATCGCAATAAAAAGAAAGAGTGAACAAAAAGACATACCGATAATAGTTTTTATGTAAAGCGATACAAATATTGTTACAATATGTTATCGTACCTGTCGCACCGTTTTTTTCTAAAATAAAACTGAGAAGGAGTCTTTGTTTTTAATAAAAAGTCATAGTCGGATAGAGGATTAAAATTTTTGGGAATAATAAATACGGGGTACAAGCTGCGGGGTTTGCTATGGGCGATTTTACTGTAGGACATGCGACACGACCTGACGTAAAATCAAAACACTTCGGATTTGAGTCAATGTTTCCGCGAAAAGAAAATATTGACGACATGTTTCGTGAATATTTTTCAAAACACAGCTCTGATGACGGGTTCGTTGATCTTCACGGTGAACTTCAAAGGCTCGATTTGAGAGGTTAAACGTCGGCGTGAAAAAGATTTGAAAACCGCACTTTTGAGTGCGGTTTCTTTTTTTGTGTTATAATTATAAAAGAAAAGGAAGTATAACATGAGTTTGACAGTATATTTAGGGATAGACGTAGGATCAGTAACCACAAAGCTTGCGCTGGTGGATGAAAAAGGGAAATATGTAGACAGCTACATGCTCAGAACTGCCGGCAAACCCGTTATGGCGGTTCAAAAGGGTTTGAAAGAACTTTATGCTAAAAAGCTGACGGACTATGAGGTTATGGGGGTCGGAACAACAGGTTCGGGCAGAAATCTTGCAGGCGCACTGGTCGGTGCGGATATTATAAAGAATGAAATTACGGCGCACGCTGTTGCGGCAAGTACAAATGTTCCCGGGGTTCAGACAATTCTTGAAATCGGCGGTCAGGACAGCAAAATAATTCTGCTGAGAGACGGCATTGTAACGGATTTTGCGATGAATACTGTTTGCGCTGCAGGTACCGGCAGTTTCCTGGATCAGCAGGCAAACAGACTTAATGTTCCGATTGAAAAGTTTGGCGAAACCGCTTTGAAATCCGAAAATCCCGCAAGAATTGCAGGCCGCTGCGGTGTTTTTGCGGAAAGTGATTTAATCCACAAACAGCAATTGGGATATCCTGTCGAGGACTTGTTATACGGACTTTGTCAGGCTTTAGTCAGAAATTATCTTTCCAATCTGGCACTCGGTAAAGAATTGCTTCCGGTATTTTCATTTCAGGGCGGAGTTGCAACAAATTCAGGCATGGTAAAAGCTTTTGAAGAAGCTCTGGGGCATAAAGTTATTGTACCTGAAAATCATCAAACAATGGGTGCAATCGGTGCTGCGCTTCTTGCAATGGAAAATCATCAATACACCGAAACTCCGACCAAATTTAAAGGCTGGCAGGTGGGTGATATGCATTTCTCATCAATAACATGCGATTGCAACGGCTGCTCCAACAATTGTGAAGTTATTACGATTGTAGAGGGTGTTGACGAAATTCAGCATGTTGAAAAAATTAAAGATATAAAAGGCAATATAATCGCGCGCTGGGGCGGAACCTGCGGACGCTGGGATATTGCATAGGAGTTTTTTATGAGTGAAAATTTATCCGCGTATGCTAATTACGAGCTGGGTGAAGCATTTTTTGAAATTATCAATAAAATGGTAGTTCGTGACGGCATTCCGTTTTCGCGCATAGGTGATTTTGAAATAGTTTCGCCGAGCTGGCGTAAGCTTGCGGACAAAAAAGACAAATCGGCTGATGACATTAAAAAAATCGACGGGGATTACAGGATGGAAATTCGGGATCTTGCGGATTCCTGTATGGTTTATATGGGTGCCAAAACTAATAACAAAACTTATAAATTTACCCTTGATGATTACAAAAATTTTCTTGTTGCGACCAATATTGATAAAACCGCAATTCCGAACGACAAAACCGAACTTGAAAAGTACAACAAAAAAATCGAAATCCAGTTTAAAAAAATCGCAAACCACGGCGAAGAAACAGGCGACAATTTGATTGATAACAAGGATTTTGCGGCGTTTATATATGCACTGGATATGAAAAGCGAGCGGGATGAAAACAATAATTTCAAAGGCTTTATTCTGAACGGCAAAATTACCCCGATGGATTATGCGATAGCTTACAGGGAATTAAAAGAGGACAGTGATAATATGATTTCCTTCAAACTCCGTCAGGCATATAAAAATTTATTCCTTAATAATTCGTAACCTTTTGTCAATAATTGTCAGAAAAAATCCTTTATATATATACGAGGATTTTTATGGCGCAGATTAATATAGGTCAAGGACAGGGGATAACGCAGGCAATAGCATCACATTTAGGGATGTCAAAAGACGACTGCAAAAAAGTCGGACTTGCACAGTGGCAGCAGGTTATGACACTTGTTGATCAAAATAACACTCAAAATAAAGCCGATAGCAAAGAAAGCATATTCACAGGCGGAAATAATGTTCAAGATTTAGGCAATAAAGCAAACTGGAAAACGGACTTTGTGGTTCAACAGGGAACTGTTGAAATCCAACAGAGTTTCTGGGATAAAATTGTGGCAATTTTAAAACCTTCTGCTGCTGCCAACACAGAGGCAGCAGAACCCGTTTCAACAACTCCTGAAACGCCCGTTTCAGAGTCTACACCTAAAATTACATCAGGTGCTGTTGAAGAGTCTACGGGTGATAAACTTATGGAATTTGCAGAAGATATAAGCGAACTTCATATGTCCAAAATGGCTGACTCAGGTAAGGAATTTGCCGTAATAAGCAAAGAAGATTGGAATGCTGTTTTACAAACCAATGATGGTGCAAAAATTGATGCCGCATATAAACAGGCATTTACGGACCTTGGCGTGTCATTTAATACAACTTTGGACAGGGCAGGCGGTAACGGTGACGGTGAATTGACATTTGAAGAGTTTAAAGAATCCGGTCTGTATGAAAAAGCGAACGGCGATGCATCTTTGAAAAAAGCATTTGATAATTTTGATATAAATTCAGATGGTAAAATAGATAAAAAGGAAATGGCGGCATTTTTAAGACTTGTCGATAACAGCGTTAATCCTAATGAAAAAGGCGGAGATAATGCCAGAATAGATGCATATTCATTTGCCGCAAGACTGATGGCAATGGAAAATCCGGAAATGAAAGAAAATATTTTGGCAGCCTATAAACATTTATTCGGAGAATAGTTTTTTGTGCTAAACTGTTTTTATGGAAGATTTAACGGAATCCGTAAACAATTTGCGTGCAAAATACAGGGAAATTTTCAAAACCTCCGCAAAAGAAATTGAAAAACGCGTGGAGGAATTGAAACCCGAAGGAGCCGGAGATATTTTTGACCGATATTCGTCCAAATCCGCAGGTGCGCTGTGGCAAACGTCAGTTCTCAAGATGTTTGACGAAGATATTTGCCGTGAAATTTACAGAAAGTGGTCGGAATTTCTTGCCTACCGCAGAGAATTTTCCTGCACGGGCTGCGGAACTTGCTGCCGTCTGGCATGCAGCGAGTTTTCGCCTCAAGAATTAAAAATGAAAGCGGAACACGGCGATAATTTCGCGGCGCAGTTTTTGAGCGTTTTTGTGCCGTATAAATCAAAAGCAGAGGCGCGGGAGATTTATCCGGAATATATCAAAATGCTTGAAAATAATAAAGAAGAGGATGTATATTTTTATTATTGTCCGAAACTCAATGAGTGCAGCAGATGTACGGATTACGAAAACCGCCCGCAAATCTGCCGCGATTTTCCCGATAATCCGCTTGCACTTTTGCCGAAATCCTGCGGGTTTAACGCGTGGAAGAATGAGGTCGAGCCTGTGGCTTTGATGCTTCATTCCATGCTCGAAATTGTTGAATATTATAAGGCGCATATACCTTTGAGGAGCTAAATTATGCAAATTCTAACCGGTTTAAGTCAGAAAGAAATAGAAAAAATAACTGATGAGCTTCATCAGTCAAAGTTTCGTGCGCGTCAGATTCATAATTGGATTTACTTAAAATCCGCCAAGTCTATTGACGATATGACGGATTTGTCAAAAGATTTCCGCGAAGATTTGAAAAAAATCGCAAAAGTTTCTGACGTTAAAATTAAAATTAAGCAGGAAAGCTCCGACGGGACTTTGAAATATTTGCTTGAATATCCTGACGGCGAGTGTGTGGAAACCGTTTTAATGCGTTTTGATAACCGCGCAAACCTCACAGCCTGCGTAAGCTCACAGGTCGGATGCGCCGTTAATTGTTCGTTTTGCGCAACCGGAAAACGCGGGTTTATAAGAAATTTGACTTATAAAGAAATAATTGAGCAGGTCTTGACTATTCAAAGAGATACGGGGCTTAAGGTTACAAACGTTGTTTTTATGGGGCAGGGCGAGCCGCTTTTGAATCTTGATAACGTTTTGAAGGCAATGGAAATTTTTAACGAAAGCTTACAAATCGGGCAAAGACGTCTGACTGTTTCCACAAGCGGTATAATCCCGGGGATTAACAGGCTGGCGGAGTTGGATATGCAGTCTACACTTGCACTTTCGCTGCATGCGCCGGGTCATGAATTGCGTAAAAAATTAATGCAGATTGAAGAAAAATATAACCTTCGGGATTTGAAAATTGCTTTGAAAAATTACGTTGAAAAAACCGGCAGAAGAATTACGATTGAATACTTGCTGATAAAGGATTTGAACGACACAACGGAATGCGCAAAACAATTGGCGGAATATCTTCACGATATCAAATGCAACGTGAATTTAATCCCATACAATCCGACAAGTGACAACGATTACAAACGTCCGTCAAACAATGCAATAATGAAATTCAAGTGTTTGTTGGAACATTCTGGCAAAAAAGTTACCGTAAGACTTGAACGCGGTGCGGATATTGATGCCGCCTGCGGACAATTGCGCGGAAAAGTTGATTGAGGTGGTTCATGAAAGCATTAATCCAGAGAGTGAAAAGAGCATCAGTGACGATTGACGGGGAACTTTATTCCCGAATCGGGCATGGAATTCTGGTCTTTGTCGGGGTGGAAAAGACGGATGAACGGCTTAATGCGGAAAAATTAGCCGACAAAATCGTTAACCTCAGAATTTTTGAGGATAATGACGGCAAAATGAATTTGTCCTTAAAAGATGTTAAAGGCGAAATTCTTGTCGTATCACAGTTTACCTTATGCGGTGATTGCAAAAAAGGCACCCGTCCGAGTTTTGATAAGTCCGCACCTCCGGACAAAGCAGTTGACTTATACGAATATTTCGTTAAAAAGATTAAAGAATCAAATCTTAAAACCGAAACCGGCAAATTCCGCGCAATGATGGATGTTGAGCTGCTTAACGATGGGCCTGTCACCTTCTGGCTCGAAAAATAACGTTTTGTCGTATTATCCCCCCCTTGTCAAGATTTATTTTTTATGTTAAAATGTTCATGCAAATTTGTATTATTTTTATGAAATCGATTTTATTCGAGGAGTGTTAATTTAATTTTTTATTATTCAATTAAGAGGCTTTTAAAATTATGTATGTGAACAAGTGCATTAAATGCGGTCGCGAGTTTGAGACGAAAAACCCCAAAAGAGTTATCTGTCCTGATTGTTTGTATCCTGATAAAAAGATGATAATATCATCCGATACGCCTGTTGAGGAAGCAAAACCGGTACAGCAGGAGGAACAGCCAAAATTTTACAGCAGCTACAGCGCCGGCGAAGGCCGTGAAGCAAGACCGCAGCAGCGTCCTAATAATTACAACAGAAACAGACAGAGCGGCTATAACCGTAATAATAACCGTCCGCGTTATAACAATCAAAGACCACAGCAGGGCGGCTACAACCGCAATCAGCGTCCCGGCGGATTTAATAAGCCCGGCTTTAACAGAAATCAACGCCCCGGGTTTAACAATCGCCGTCCGATGAACAAGGCTAAAGGCCCGAAACAGTTACTTGTAAGCAAGGAGCAGCTGGAACAAATTGAAATGCTCTATAAGCCTATGCTTCCGCTTCCGAATCCGGATGCCCATGAAGTTATCGGCGAAAAAATCGGTCTTGAACCGAGAAAAGTTTTCTTCGGCATAAACCTTGTAAGACAAAAGCTTATGCTCCCGAAACTTCCGTTCCCGAAACGCAAACTTGCAATTTCTCCGGATCAGTTGTTTGCGATTAAAAATCTTTATGAACCGCTGTTGCCGCTTCCGCCTATCGGATGCCACAAAATTATCGCGGCTCAATTAAAAATGGATGAGTGGAGAGTCCACGTAGGTATTGGCTTAATCCGTTCACAAATGGGGCTGGATCGCTGGAACCCCGATAGAGATGACGCTCCGGAAGAATTCAAAAAACCTAAATCTGAAGAAAAAACATCAGAAACTGCTCAGGAAGAAAAACCCAAACGCGGAAGAAAATCTAAAAGCTCATGAGTAAGTTTATATCTGTCGGCAAAATTTTGAATTTCCACGGAATTCAAGGGGAAGCTAAAGTCGGTTTTTCCAAAAATCAGGCGGATTTTTTCCTGTCTTTGAACGAGGTTTTTGCAAAAATCCAAAATGATTACAAGCCGTTAAAAATTACACGTTCAAGGCTTAACAAAAATTTTGCGGTGGTAAAGTTTGACGGAATAAATTCCATAAATGACCTGCTGCCCTTGAAGGGAACGCTTTTGTTTGTGGATGAGAATACAATCCGCGAGAATTTGGAAGAGGACGAGTTTTTGATAGATGAGCTTGTCGGGCTTGAAGTTGTGGATTTGGAAGGCACAAATCTCGGGTTTATAGTCGGGGTTTCCAACAACGGCGCAACGGATTTGTTGTCCGTTAAAACCAAATCCAAAAAGATTTCGCTTGTCCCGTTTGTGAAAGCTATTGTGACGGATGTGGATTTGAAAGGCAAAAAGGTTACGATTAACAATCTGGAGGGGCTTTTGGAATGAGGTTTGATGTCCTGACGCTTTTTCCGGAGATGATTACGGACTACTGCAGCCAGAGTATCATAAAACGTGCTGCGGAAGCGGGGGTTATCAGCGTAAATACAATTAACCCGCGCGATTTCACGCTTAATAAACACAAAAAAGTCGACGACACCCCATATGGAGGCGGTGCGGGTATGGTTTTGATGCCTCAGCCTTATGTTGACGCGTATGAAAGTATAGACAGGTGCGAAAATTCTCTGACGGTAATGCTTTCGCCTCAAGGGGAGCCTTTAAAAGAAAATTTGGTGAAAGAGCTTGCAAAATTCGATCAAATTATTTTGCTTTGCGGGCATTATGAGGGATTTGACGAGAGAATACGAGATATTATAAAGCCCAGAGAAATTTCCTTGGGGGATTTTGTTTTGACGGGAGGCGAGCTTCCCGCGCTTTGTGTTATTGACGCTGTAAGCCGGAAGCTTGAAGGTACTTTGGGCAAAATCGAATCGGCAAATGATGACAGTTTTTCGGACGGTATGCTTGAATATCCGCAGTATACAAAACCCAGAGAATACAGAGGTCTAAAAGTTCCGGAGGTTTTGTTGAACGGAAACCACAAAGAAATAGAGGAATTCAGGCAGTCTCAAAGGCTTAAACGTACTAAAGAGCGACGTCCTGACCTGATGCATTAGTCAGGTTATTGTGTTTTCCTATTCCGAAACCGTCTTTTAAAATTGTATATATGCCGTAAATTCCAAGCCCGATTGCGGAACCTTTTGCAAGCGGCAGAGCACGTTTTCTGGCAAACAGTGCGGTTAACCCCAGACCAAGCGGCACAACGTCATGTATAAGCGTTGTCCCGATACCTTTGAAGTAGCCGATAATTGAGTTTACAAAACCTCTGATACGTTCATTCAATTCAAGTTTATAGACGCCGTTTTGGATATCCATAGCTGTTCTTGAAGGTCTGTCAATGCTCATTGTGTTTTCCAGATAATATTGAGCGGCTTTTGCGTCTTTACTTTTAACTTCAATATCGGATTTTATTTTGCCGAAGTTGTGGGCGTCGCGCGCTATAAAATACAGTGCCGCAGCGCCTGCGCCCCTTGCTAAATATTTACCGTAATTTGATTTTATTGCTGTTATTACGCTCATTATTTTTTATCTTCCTTTTTAGGTTTGTCTTTTACTTCAAATTCTTTTTGGACTGTTTGTCCTGACATCTTAAGCAGGATTTGGCTTGCCTGAAGTGCGTCCTGACCGTATCCGGAATCTGATTGCTGCATTTGCTGAAGAATTTGTTTTGTAAGATCATCACCTGTTACGGCTCTTGTGTCAAGCATACCGAGGGCTAAAAATCTTACGGGCTGATAAGGATCCTGAAGCATTTTGTTAATCAATGCGGTTAATGCTTTGTCGTCTTTTCTGGAGTCGTCCTCCTGAAGCCTTGCCGCAACTTCTTTTGCGCCCATTAATCTTATTTCTTTATCCTGACTGTTCAGGTAATTCTCAAGATTTCTTATGTAATCGTCCGTCAGCAAAACTATATTTCGTTTTTCGGTTTTCTTTTTTTCTTCTGTTTTTGTGGTTGTTGTATTTGTCGTATTGGTCGTATTGGTTGTAGTGCCGGAAGAATTTGCACTGTTGGTATTATTGCCGTTTGCATTGCTTCCTGTGCCGCTGCCCCAGTTATTTGTATAGTATCCTGAAGGGTAGCATCCGGGGGTTTGGTATTGCGGTGCATTAACATTATAAACGGGCGCACCGCCCGGAACTCCTACCGACGGGTTAAAGATTTGAATATTTACGCCTGAATAATTCGGAACAGAAACTGTTTGCCCCTGAGAACTTATCTGCGGCGCCGGATAGTATGCGGATTGGGGTGTCGTATAAGCCTGTCCTGCTGCTTGAGTTTGCGCTTGAGGCTGTTGAATAGCAGGTGCTGTCGCATATTGCGGACAGTTACACTGTTGATATTGCTGTTGACCTACTGTATTTTGCATAATACTACCTTTTCACTACTTAAATAAATAAAGTATAAAACTTTTAAATTATTGCTATTTTTTAGAATATTTTAAGAAATATTACGTGATTTTATTTAATTTATTAAAGGGGATATAATGTGATTATGGATAATTATGAAAAGAATTATTTATCAAAGCGTCCTGAAATGTGTGTAAAATGCGGTCTTTGCTGCAGGGTTGCGACAACGACAACCCCGTATAAAAAACTGCTTGAAATGAAAGAAGCAGGTGACGAGGGCGCGATTGATTTTTTGAGCGTATTTGAACCGTATGAATCCATTGAGGCTGCGCGTCAGGTTTCCGCGCCTACGGTTGATAATATTATTAACTGTCTGAAAGAGGACGGAAATTACAAAGAAGAAGATATGACGTTTTATAAGTGCAAATACCTTGATGATAATAATTTATGCACAAGATATGACACAAGACTTGCGCTTTGCAAGCATTTCCCCGCCTCTCCGTGGGCAATAGTTCCTCCCGGGTGCGGCTATGAGGGGTGGCTTTTTATGAAGCGGGAAGAAACCAAACAAAAAATCCGCAAGATTAAAGAGGAACTTTTGGAATTGCAGCTTTTGAAAAACAAAGCCGTTTCTCCCGATATTCAGCTCAAAATTGCATCCGTTGAGAAAAAAATGCTCGCTAATATTGAGCTTTACAAAAAACACGGTTCCGAAAACTGGTAAATTTAAACTTTTGTTTTTGTGTTCAGAAGTTTATTTTTGTAAAAATCAGTATTGATGTTCAATTTTGTACCGATATCAAGGAGCATATTGATAAATTCTTTGTCTTTTGATCTTCCGGTTTTTGTGTAATTATCAATAATGTCGCCGATTTTGTGGTAAATTCTGTTGAAGTAGATATTCTGAGCTTCCGCAATATCAATTTCAAGATCAAGTTTTTCGACATTATCAAAGATTTCCAACAGAACTTCCGCCTGCTGGCTTTCGAAACTCTGGGCAAGTCTGATTGTATTTTGCAGAATTTTCTTCGCAAAGATGTTGTTGGAAGGTGTTCTGTCTAATTTTATGCCCATTTTTTTCGCTTCATAATTTATGTCAAAAGCCTGCTGCAAAATCGCCGGATCCACAAAACCTCCGGAGTGTGCCACAAGGTCATTAAATTTGCGGCTGAGGGTGTATGTTGCGGCAATTTTGAATTCATCCGGAATCGCAAGACCGAGATTTTGCATATGATAAATTGAGCCTTTGCCCTCATCGTACATGTCTTTATAGGTTTGCGCAAATTTTTCCAGTTTGCCTTTGAGCATAATTTGAAGAATTTTGCGTCTTTCTTCAATAAATATGTCTTTAAGCGTAAAGTATTCTTTGCCGAAGTTTTCGTCCAGTGCGCGGATAATTTCCGTCAAAGGATTCAGCATAAATGTCTTTATCAAATCGGTTTTGATTGTATTGTAAGCCCCTTCGTCCGAAAATTCCTTAATCGCGCAGTGGAAGTCGCCGCCTGAAAATTGTACAAGCGCAAAAATCTGGTTTACGCTCTCAAGGGTTATTCTCGACTGCATCTCTATATGCCCGATAACAAACGTTGACGTGCCTTTTTGAACTTTTTGATAATCATAGCTTTTAATTTTATAGCAATATACGTTTTCTTCATCGTCAAAATCTTCATACAAAGATGAAATTGCCCAGAGGCTTGCAACCTGTTTCGGGGTTACGACAGACGGTTTTACAAACCTTTCGTAAATATCTTTTCCCGTGCCGTATTCTTGAATGTTGCTTTTTGCCTCACTCAGAATTTCCAAAAATTTCTTTTCAAAATTCTGTTTTGTGAAATATACTGCCAATTGCATTGCGCGGGCGGCGTATTTCATAATCTGGACGGTTTCAATGCCTGAAATTTCCGAGAAAAACCAGCCGCAGCTCGTGTACATCAAAAGTGCCTGACGCTGGATTTCCAACAATTTCATACCGCGGACTTTATCTTCATCATTTAAGTCCGGCAAAAAGTATTTGCTCTGGAATTTTTTAATATTAGCTTCCGTTCTGGACAAAATTACGTCAATGTAGTTGTTGCGGACTTCCCACACGTCTGTGTTAAAGTATTTCGGGCCTTCCTTTTCGTATACTTTTATAAGTTCATCTCTCAAATAGTCAAGCGCATCACGCAAAGGCTTTCTCCATTTCTGGTTCCAGCCGGGGTGCCCGCCTGTTGAACAGCCGCAATCTTCGCACCATCTGCCGACTCCGTGGAAACAGCTCCATGATGATGCCTGTTTTATATCAACTTCGTAATCGCTTCTGTATTTGTCCAGATATGCAGCGTAGTTGATTATTTTAAATCCTTCGTCCTCCGCTCTGATTTTCAGAACATAAGAAAGCGCCATATCGCCGAATTTTGTATGGTGTCCGTAGCTTTCGCCGTCGGTTGCGATATTTACAATCTGCGGGTAATTTCTTGTGTCGGAAACTCCTTCTTTTAAGCGTTTTATAAACTTATTGCCGTCTTTTAAAAGTTCGTCAAATGCAACAGAGCGCGAAATTGCTCCGTCATAGAAAAATAATGCGATTGATTTTCCGGGAGCTGATTTAATATTATAGTTATAAGAGCGCGCGGGGTCGATATTTCCCCAGCTTACATCAGTCCATTCTTTATCTTTCGGACCTTTGATTTTCAGTGCCTGATAAGGTGAAAGCACGGTGAATTTTATCCCGTTTTCTTCAAGAACTCTCAAAGTGTCGTCATCAACGGCGGTTTCCGCAAGCCACATGCCTTCCGGTTTTCTGCCGAAACGGTATTCAAAATCTCTTATGCCCCACTTAACTTGAGTTTGTTTATCCTGTTCGTTTGCAAGCGGCATAATCATGTGGTTATACACCTGAGCCATGGCGTTTCCGTGCCCGTCATTCAGGTCTATGCTTTCAATATCCGCTTTTATAATCCTTTCATAAGTCAAAGGCGCATACTGTTCCATCCACGACAAAAGCGTCGGACCGAAGTTGAAGCTCATCAAAGAATAGTTATTAACAACGTCAAGAATTCTGTTCCGGTTATCAACGATTTTTGATACGGAATTCGGGTTGTAGCATTCTTTTGTAATCCTTTCATTCCAGTCGTGGAAAGGCAGCGCGCTGTCTTGAAGCTCTATTGCCTCAAGCCACGGGTTCTCTCTCGGCGGCTGGTAAAAGTGACCGTGTATTGTTAAAAACTTTTCTTTTTCTGCCATACTTAACTCCGTTTATTGTTGCTTATTTTGCTGCGGGTGCTTTTTCAGATGAGGTTTCTTCTTTGTTTTTTTGGGTCAGAACCGTAAATTTTTCCGCATCCATCCACACATCTCCTAATGCGTTTGAAAATACTTTCCCGCTGAATTCAATCTCGTCGCCGGCATCCAGATCAATGTGTTTTTCTGCTTCCGTACGTTTCAAAAATATTTTCATCTCCGATAAAGGTATGTTGTGGTCAACCACATCAGGACGCTGGATTAAAAACGTGATATAATCCTCGGAACTTCTCATCGCAGACTCATAATCAAGTCCGAGAGTCGAAAATTTGTCGAATTTACCTTTAACAGTTATGAATTTATTCAAATATTTTGACGGTGAGGCAACTACATCCAGTGCATTGACCGTTGTATATGTCTGTTGCTGTGTCTGCGCAGCCGGCGTCTGTTGTGCCGGTGTTGCCTGCGGCGCCGCGATTACTGCCGTGTTCACCGCTAATGCGGCTGTTATTATTAATACTTTTAACATGTTTTTCATAATTTATATCCCCTTTAATTATATTCTATCACAATAATTATTTTTTGGTAACTAGCCGGGAAAATAAATAAGTGAGTAAAGTGAATAGAGTGAGTGGTGTGAGGTGTTATGTCATCCTCAGGCTTCGAAGTATCTCTTTGCCCCCTCTCCCTAACCCTCTCCCGCTGGGAGAGGGAAGAATTTCGACACGAGCATTTGCGAGTGGTAGAAATTCGGGTGAGGGTAGGTTAGACCTTCAGTATGACAAATTATAGGTTGGATTATCAGACTGTTAAGTCTTCTGTCGGATAAGCCGACCTACTGCTTTTAAAAAATCCGGGATTTTGTGAAAAATGTCCGTTTTTCCATAGAATTTCAAAATCAATGAGAAGCCCCTCTCCCGTCCTTTGGACACCCTCTAGGGGAGAGGGAAGAATTTTTTTATCAGGATTGCAGGTTGAACAAACCTGCCAGACAATAAATCCTTAGTGCCTTAGTATCATAGTAACTTAGTATCTTTAACCTGATAAAGCCTCAGGATGATGTAAATAATTCCCCTCTTGTTCCAAATTTTTGTTTGTGGTACGCTCGTTGTGTGTGGCTGAAATTAAATTAGCTGTAAAAAGGAGAAATTTTATGACAACAAAAGAATTCTTTACTGATTCGGAAGAATTGAAAAAGATTATGTCAGCAGCGCGTGCGACTATCACTGCGCCGTTTTTCGGAAACAATGTTGAGGAAGTCAAGTCCGTTTCCGAAGCTTACAAGCTGGCAAAATCAAGCCCCGGAACTATTGAACTTACAGGCATGCCTGTTTACAAACCGGAAAAAATCGGTTTACCCCAGGGCGCAAACCAACTGCTGTTTAACGACGGTACTGTCGTCGGCAGATGCGCTGCAGCCAGAAAAATCGTCGGCGAACCTAATTGCGATTTGAAATATTTATTGCCGATTATTCGTGAAGCTATTTATCAAACACGTGATAAATTAATGTACAAAACCGAAGTTGTTGTCGGTTTGGAAGAAGATTTTATGGTAAAAGCTCACCTGATGATTCCGGAAGGCTTTGAAAATATTATGTATTCCTGGATGCTGAACTTCCAGTATATTAATGAAAAATACGCTGATATGTATTCCGACTCCCGTGCATTGCCGGACGGTGATATCTACGTATTTTCAGACCCTGACTGGACTCACCCCGACTTTCCGTACGGTTTGACTTTCTTTGATCCGGAACACAACTGCGCGGCTATCTTAGGTATGAGATATTTCGGTGAGCACAAAAAAGGCACCCTGACACTTGCATGGGGCTGCGCTGCCCGTAACGGTTATGCTTCATGCCACGGCGGTATGAAACGCTACAACCTTGATAACGGTAAATCCTTCCAGGTTGCCGTATTCGGACTTTCAGGTTCAGGCAAATCAACCATTACTCACGCAAAACATAATAATAAATACAATATCACCGTTCTTCACGATGATGCGTTTATTATTAACGTTCACGACAAATACACAATCGCGCTTGAGCCGGCTTATTTTGACAAAACCGCTGACTATCCTATCGGCTGCGACGATAATAAATATATCTTAACCCAGCAAAACGCAGGCGCAATCCAGCTTGCTGACGGGAAAGTGGTTTCTGTTACCGAAGATATCAGAAACGGCAACGGCCGCGCTGTTAAATCAAAACTCTGGTCACCGAACAGAGTCGACAGAATTGACCAGCCGATTAACGCTATTTTCTGGCTTATGAAAGACCCGACAATTCCTCCTGTATTGAAATTGTCAGGCGCTTCACTCGGTTCTGCCATGGGTGCAACACTTGCTACAAAACGTTCTTCCGCTGAAAGACTTGCGGCAGGCGTTGATCCGAACGCGCTCGTTGTTGAACCTTATGCTAACCCGTTCAGAGTTTATCCGTTAGAGGTTGACTATACAAGATTTAAACAGTTAATCGCTGACGGCGTTGACTGCTATATTCTGAATACGGGTGAATTTATGGGAACTAAAGTTCAGCCGAAACATACTCTCGGAATTATTGAGGCTATTGTTGAAGGCACTGCTAAATTCCATAAATGGGAAAACTTCTCAGATATAGAAATTATGGATATCGACGGATTTGACGCATCATTCTCCAACAAAGACTATGCAGCTCAGTTTGTTGCCCGTATGAACGACAGAATTGAGTTTGTTAAATCAAGAGAAACCGAAAAAGCAGGTATCGACAAGCTTCCTGCTGATGCCCTGCAGGCTCTCGAAGCTGTTGTTAAAGAGGCAACTTCACTTGCAAGAGTGTAAAAAACGGGTTTTTAAACCCGTTTTTTTCATACAAAAAAGCCGTCCTTTCGGGCGGCTCCTTTTTGTTATTATGTTTGAAACTATTCGATTTCAATAACGCCAACAGGGCAAGAATCAGCAGCTTCTTTTACTGCATCCATGTTGTCAGCAACTGCTGCTTCGTTAACCATTGCTGTTCCGTCTACTGAAAATACTGCATCGCAAATTGATTCGCAAGCGCCGCATCCGATGCATCCGTCATTAATTTTTACTGTCATTTCGTTTTCTCCTTATTTATATTTACACGCGGAATTTTTCCCGCAGTCACATTATAAAACAAAAAATTTAAAATATCCAGTCTTTTATAAATTTTGCAACATTATCAAAGCCCTGTAATTTACCTAAATCTCCGCCTTGAGTTTTTTTGTTGAAAACAAGTACGGGCACGGTTTCGCGGGTATGGTCGGTGCCTTCAACCGTCGGGTCGCAGCCGTGGTCTGCCGTAATTATCAGCAAATCCTCGTCCGTAACTTCTTTTAATATTATATCAAGATAGCGGTCGATTTCTTCCAGCGCCTTACCATAGCCTGGTGCGTCATTTCTGTGGCCGAAGAGCATGTCTGTGTCTACAAGGTTTGTGAAAATCAATGTCGGCTCGCCGTAATTTTTATCCTCGTAAGCTATTTTATCAAGTTCAAGCTCATTTTTAACCGCTTTTATCGTTAATTCAAGCCCTTCTTTGTTGGAACCTGTATGGATAGCGTGGGTTATTCCTTTTTTTGCGAAAATATCTTCGATTTTGCCGATTGCGATAACTTTTCCGCCTTTATTTTTGATGTCGTCAAGAAGCGTGTGTTTCGGCGCCATTGAGTAGTCGCGTCTGTCTTTGGAAATCCTTGTCGGCTTGCCGTCAATAACTTTATACGGCCGTGCAATTACTCTTGATACGTTGTAATTCCCTTCATCAAGCAGTCTGCGTGCAATATGGCACCAGTCGTACAGTGTTTCAAGCGGGATAAGATCTGTGTCAACCGCAATTTGGAAAACGCTGTCGGCGGATGTGTAAACTATCGGGAATTTTGTCTTTTGGTGTTCGTCATTCAATTCCGCAATAATCGCTGTTCCGCTTGCCGGAATGTTTGCCAGAACCCCGCCGCAGTTTGTTTCTTTTATAAATTTTTCGATTAATTCATCGGGAAATCCTTGAGGAAAAGTTGCAAAAGGCTTTTCGGAAATCAGTCCGGCGATTTCCCAGTGTCCGGTTGTTGTATCTTTGCCTTTGGATTTTTCAAACATTGTGCCGTATTTTGCAGATGGTGATGAGGTTTTTTCCAGACCTTCAAAGTCCTGAATATTTCCCAGCCCCATTTTTGCCATGTTGGGTAATTTCAGCCCGTGATTGAATTTGCACACGTTTTTCAGGGTATTGCATTCCGGAACATCGTTAAAGTCCCTGCAATCAGGCATTGCGCCTATCCCCATTGAATCTATTACAATAATTATTGCTCTTTTCATAATCTGACCCCTTTTGAGCTTATTATAGCACAAAAGGCAGTTATTCCGCAATATCAACCACGCTGTACGCATTGAAATCAATTGAGCCGAAAATTATTTTTATCTCGTTTTCGCCGTTATTCAGTATGTCTACAAAATGTACGGTTTCCTGATTAAAGTCATCGGGCGTTTCTACTGCCGGAATTTCCGCCATAAGGTAGTGCGACTGGTAGAATTTCAGATAAGGTTTGCCGTTTTTCTTTTCGCCTGCTACCTGATAGTGTCCGACAGGGAGAATTTCGTTTTCGGAAAGTTTTATGCTGACCGGCACGCAAAGTACGGGCAGCTCCTCTCCTGCTTGTTTGATAAATTGGGTTTCGTTGCTTTGATGAAATTCTTCGCCTTTGGGTATATTTTTGTCGCGTTTTTTCTTTTTCTTTTTGCTTTCAAGCGCCTGCTCAAATTCCTTATCCGACACAGGTTTTTGCCCGTAAACATTTTGATCCCCGAAGTAGTCCCAGATTTCGCCTTCGGCAAAGCTCGCGTTTCCCGCAAAAAATATTATCGCAAAAAGTGCTGTAAGTATTTTTCTCATATATTTATAATAATGTTTTTTTTTAATAAGTAAACCAATCATTTGCAGGATAAAAAAAATCGCCCGGAGGCGATTCTGTGAATTTGTCATACAAGGAAATTACGAAATATAGCCTGAAAGGACTGTTTCGCCCGTCAGTTTCATTTTCTTTAAAGCTCTCAATTCCGTCTGGCGGATACATTCTTTTGTTACTCCGTAAATGTTGCCGATTTCTTCCAGAGTTCTTCTTGTTGTGTCCCCGAGTCCGTAGCGCATTCTTACAACATCGCGCTCTCTGTCTTTTAATGTTGATACAACCATTTCTATATCGGTTTTTAAATTCTCAAATTCAACGTTTTCGCTTACGGAGGTCTTTTCGTCCGCAAGAATATCCGCAACATTCAGCTCTTTGCCGTCGGCTTTTTCAAGCCCGCTTTCGATTGAAATTGTCTTTGTATAGGCAGATAAAAATGTGTCGATTTTATCTGCCGGAATATTCATTCTTTTGGCAACGTCTTCGGTTTTTACCTGCTCCGTTGAGGTTTGTTCCATCTCGGATTTGATTTTGGAAAATTTGGAAAGGGTTTCCTGAATATATACGGGGATTTTCATGCAGTGTGACTGCTCGGAAATCGCCTTGAACATTGATTGCTTTATCCACCAGCTCGCATAGGTCGCAAATTTGTACCCGAGTTTGTAGTTGAATTTTTCCGCCGCAATCATTAAGCCTAGATTCCCTTCCTGTATTAAATCCGTCAGGGGCAGGTTTGATGTGTGGATTGCTTTTTTCGCAATTGTTATTACCAGTTTTAAATTCGATTGGATTAACTGTCTTTTTGCATCAGTGTCGCCTTCTTTGGCACGCTTTGCAAGCTCTTTTTCTTCCTTTGCACTCAGTGCGGGATACTCTGAAATCTCTCTTACGTAATTCGATAATACACTGTCGGCCTGTAATACTTCATTCTTTGCCGGATTTGAAAATTTTGTTGTTTTTTTCAACTTGATCGGCGAATTTTTTTTCATCTTAAACTCCTCTTCTTCTTTACACGCGATAATTTTGCCGTTTTTATGTACGGCGTCACGAGATACGAATATATACTTAGTATATACCACGGTATATACTTTCTCTAACATGTATGTTAAGTTATGTAAAGTTGGCGGGCAGAGAAAAGTTGAAAAAATCTTTAATATCAGTATTTTTTGTTGTAGAATTTTATTATAAGGGAGTAGGATATGAAAAAGAAAGTTTTAATTACATTAATAATTACAGGGATTGTTATTTTGACGTCAGCGATTACATATGCTTTGACAAATCCTGCAAGTGAGCAAAAGCATAAACCCTCGGATTACAAAATCGGGATAAAGTATTCGGAAGCCTTGCAGTCCGATAAACCCATGCTTGCCCTGATGTATGTTGACTGGTGCGGATATTGTTTGAGATTTATGCCAAAATACAAGACCGTAAGCAATATTTATAAAGACAAATTTAATATTGTAATGCTTAACGCTGAAGATCCGGCAAATGAAGAATTGGTAAAAGATGTAGCGTTGAGCGGTTTTCCGACCTTATATATTATTGATCCGAAATATGATAACAGGGTTTTATTGAACAATGCAATTTACATGGATTTGAAAAAGCTGAGGGTTGAACTTGACCGCTATTTGCGGATTAGAGGACTTTTGGATCAAGTTCCCGTAAAATAATTGTTAAATATTGTAAAATTTATGAAAAAAAAGTAGCAATTTTTAGAAGATATGGGACTTTATAATAGTATAAAGCTCTCTCTTCTTATTTAAACGGATAGGCCTTGAATATAACAAGGTCTTTTTTTTATGCTAAAATTTAGTTATGGAAGTTTCGGAAGTAAAACATGTTTGGGAAGATGTTAAGTCAGAGTTGAAAAAAACTCTGCCGGAGCATGTTTTTGACACGTGGATTAAGCCATTGGAGGCTGTCGGCTTTGACAACAATATTTTTGCGCTTTTAACCGTTCACCAGATGGCGGTTGAGATTATCCGCAAAAATCATTATGCCCAGATAAAATCCGCTCTCGAAAAGGTTCTGGGGCAAAGCGTCGAATTTTCGCTCAATTATGATGCTGATCTCGCGGAAAAATACAAAAAAGAAAAGCAAAAAGAACGGTTAAAAATTAAAAAAGACGACGACGAAAAAATTTCCAAAACCATGGAAAACCTTGCTCAAATGCAGTCGTTTTCCAATTTGAATTTGAAATACAGGTTTGATAATTTTGTTGTGGGAGAAAACAGCAGATTTGCACATGCCGCTGCCTTTGCCGTTGCGCAAAATCCCGCGAAAAAATATAATCCTCTGTTTATATACGGCGCCTCAGGTCTTGGAAAAACCCACCTGATGCAGGCAATCGGGCATTATATAGTTTTTAATAAGCCAAAACTCAAGGTTCGCTATATTAAAACCGAAGAGTATGTAAACGAGCTTATAAAAAATCTTCAGCACGGCGGCGAGCGCAATGCCCGTATGGAAAAATTCCGCCAGAAATACAGAAATATCGATGTTTTATTAATCGATGACATTCAGTTTCTGGAATCCAAAACTTACACAATGGAAGAAATTTTCCACACGTTTGACACGCTTCATAATAATAACAAGCAGATTGTCATAACCTCCGACCGTCTGCCCAAAGATATTCCGACGCTTCCCGACAGGCTGCGAACACGTTTTGAGATGGGGCTTGTTGTCGATATTACGCCGCCGGATTTTGAAACCCGCGTTGCAATTTTGAAAAACCTTGCCGAACAAATTTCCATGAATATTGAATTTGAGGTTTTTGAATACATTGCAAATAATTTTGTAAACAACGTCAGAGAGCTTGAGGGGGCGTTTAATAAGGTCAGTGCCTACGCGGACATTGAAAAAGTCGATGTTACTCTTGCTTACGCAAAAAAAGTTCTTAATTGCGAAGCTATGAAAAAAGCAATTACCATTGACAAAGTTGCCAAAACCGCGGCGGAATACTACAACGTTACTTTGCAGGATTTCAAAAGCTCCTCGCGCAATCAGAAAGTTTCAAGCGCGCGCCACGTTGCGGTTTATCTTGCCCGCGAAATTACCGGCAAAAGCTTTGAAAGTATTGCGGAATATTTTAACAAAAAACACACCACAATGCTTTATTCCTACGAAAAAATTAAAGAGGATTTGAAAACAAATAAAGACCTTGACAGAGCAATTTCGGAGATTAAAAATAAATTAAAGGATTAAAACCATGTACGATTACATAAAAGGAGTTTTGACAAACAAATCAGGCGGGACCAAAGGCTTCACGGCAACCGTTGAAACAGGCGGCGGAGTCGGGTATTTGATGGAAATAACCTCAACCGACTACGGCGATTTGCCTTTATTGGAAGAAAAAGTCAAGCTTTATACAGTTTTAATCCATAGAGAAGACAAAATGAGCCTTTGCGGTTTTTTGAAGCGTGAAGATAGGGATATATTCAATATTTTGACATCAGTTTCAGGTGTGGGCAGCAAAATGGCTTTGACTTTGCTGGATGAATTCCCGTCATCGGAGCTTATCGGGTTTGTTATTGAGGGGAATTTTAAAGAATTAACCCGCGCAAAAGGTGTCGGACCAAAGCTTGCACAGAAAATTATCCTTGAATTGAAAGATAAATTGATGAATTACAAAGAGTCTGAGCCGATTGTAATCTCAGCACCGACCGCTCTTAATTCTCAGGCGGTTGATGATGCTCAGACGGTTCTTGTGTCACTCGGGTATGAAAAAGACGAGATAAAATCCGCTATGTCAAAGGCGGTTACCCTTGTTCAGGAGAATGCCTCCGCCGAGGATATCCTTAAAGAAACACTCAAAATTCTTTCGGAATAATTAAGATACTAAGATACTAAGGCAGTAAGATACTAAGAAGTTTTTAGAGTGAGTGAAGTGAGTGGTGTGAGTATTGTGAGAAGCAGGTCGGCTTATCCGACAGAAGACTTAACAGTCTGATAATCCGACCTACAATTTGTCATACTGAAGGTCTAACCTACCCTCACCCGAATTTCTACCACTCGCAAATGCTCGTGCCGAAATTCTCCCCTCTCCCAGCGGGAGAGGTTTAGGGAGCGGGGGGGGCAAAGAGATCCTTCGGCAAAAGCCTCAGGATGACCATCTATCACAGATAGATTTTAGAAACAATTTATTCCCCTATTCCCGTCTACACCAGCAGCACAATAAATCCCGCAAGAATTAATGCCGGTCCGAAAGGCAGATAAGTCCTGTTTTCAGGAACTCGTATTCCTCTTAATATCTCTCTGCATGCAAAAATACCGATTACGGCAAGAACAATTGCGCTCAATGCATATGCAACGGTATTTTCAAGCCATCCGAATTTCATTGCCATCAAAAAAGCAAGTGTATAGATGAAAAATGCCCCGAGTGACAACACTACCATCCAGTTTTTGTTCTCGATTTCTTTTTTAACATATAAAGGCAGTGTGATAATAACCTGAATAATTACTGCCATAACAAGTGCAACTATAAGCATTCTCCAGCCGAATACAGCCCCCAGACCCGCTGCGATAAAGGAATCACCTTCTCCGAACGCGCGGGAGCCGGCAATTAAATACCCTATTCTTGAAATAACTTCCATTACAACAAAACCGATGATTATTCCTAAAAGTGTGCTGGATACAGGGTTTCCGATAATCCATTCCGTAGTAAAGTTAAATCCGCCCGTTAATTGATGAAAGTTGTATAAATCAAGCGCTGTTACCAGAATTGCATAAATGATACCAACACCGATAAGAGAATACGTGTGCATATCAAATACAACTTTTTCCCTCCAGTCCGTTCCTGCAATTACTATGAATAAACTGCCGATAATAAGCGCAAATAATGTGTCCCAGCTTATTCCGAATTTCAAAAACGTGAGAACGAACATGATGCCTGTTAAAAATTCCACAATCGGGTACTGAATGCTGATTTTTCCCCCGCAAAACCCGCATTTGCCTCTTAATATTATATAAGACAAAATAGGAATATTGTGCCACCAAAGAAGTTTATGCCCGCATTCGGGACATTTTGATGCCGGAAATACAATTGATTCGCTGCTTAATGCCCTCAGAATAACAACGTTCAAAAAACTCCCTATGCAAAGCCCTACAATAAAAATCAATAACAATACAGCTATCACAAGCATAATTTACTCCTTTATCCTTCATTATTTTTTATAAGTTCATACATTCTGTTAAGCGCTTTTTTAAGCCTTCTTGAAACCTGCATCTGCGAAATGTGAATTCTTTCGGCAATTTCACGCTGGTTAAGATCTTCATAGTAGCTTAATTCAATAATCTGCCTCAATTCTGCAGGTAATTTTCTGATTGTAGAGGAAAGCATAATTTTATCTTCATAAGAGTTCATAAACTCCTTGTAATCTCCCGACGGAATTCTGTCAACAAGCGCCAAATCTTCATCTTCACCTTTTAAATACTGATCCAGAGAGAGCGCGTTTTTATATTTGTCAATGTTTAAGACTTCCTCAACTTTTCCGGCAGGTATATTTAAAACTTCTGCGATATCTTCTGCCGTCGGATCTTCAATTCCTTCTTCCGTTAATTTTTTAGAGGCTGTAGAAATTTTAAAGACAAGCTCTTGAAGTTCACGAGGAGCCTTTATTATAGCAGCTTTGTCCCTCAGGTAATGTTTGATTTCGCCTTTGATAAAATATGTGGCGTAAGTTCTGAAACGCGTGTTCATATTGAGTTTATACGCGTCAATTGCTTTAATCAGTCCGAGGGAACCCACCTGCACCAGATCCTCATTATTTACTCCGGATTGCATTGCGATTGTGTTTGCAATTTTTTTGACAAGAATCATTGCATCCTCAACAATTTTTAAGTGCAGCATACGCTTTTTCTTTTCGTCTTTGCACATTTTGAAGGATGCTATCAATTCATCAAGTTTTTCAAAAGTCTTTGTCATGGGTTACTCTCTCAAATTTATTATAACATATTTTCGGGTTTTATCTAATTTTTAATTTTACGTAATAATTTTTAAGGCATGCTTATTTTTTATGCTACAATTAATTCATAGGAGCAGAAAATATGATAACCATTAAAGATGTAGAGCATGTTGCAAAGCTTGCGAGATTGGAATTAACGGAAGATGAAAAAGAACTTTATACAAAACAGCTGGGCGATGTTTTGAAATATGTTGACCAGATGAACGAAGTTGATACAACAAACGTCAAGCCTATGTCACATGCCATTGATTTTGTAAACGTAATGAGAGAGGACAAAGTCGTTTACGAGCAGACAAAAGAAGAATTAATGGCAAACGCTCCCGAAGAAGAAAACGGATTTTTTAAGGTTCCTAAAATTAATTAATATTGAGAGTGAAGAATTTGTTAACGAACAACAGTGAATTTGCAAATTCTGGGGTTAGTAATAGTTAAGGTGTTAAAACATGACAAAATACATTTTTATAACAGGCGGGGTAGTAAGTTCATTAGGTAAAGGGATTATCGCGGCATCTTTAGGAAAATTATTGAGAGCGCGCGGATTTTCGGTTATTAACCAGAAATTTGATCCGTATATAAACGTGGATCCGGGGACAATGAGTCCTTTTCAGCACGGCGAAGTTTTCGTAACCGATGACGGCGCCGAAACCGATTTGGATTTGGGACACTATGAAAGATTTACCGATACAAACCTCGGCAAATTCAATAACGTAACCTCAGGAAGCGTTTACCAGAGAGTTATTGAAAAAGAAAGAAAAGGCGATTATCTCGGCGCAACCGTTCAGGTTATTCCGCATATCACAAACGAGATCAAATCAAGAATTGCAGGCGCCACAAAGCAATTCAAACCTGATTTTCAGCTGATTGAAATCGGCGGAACAATCGGCGACATTGAAAGTTTGCCGTTTATTGAATCTATCCGCCAATTCAAATCCGAGGTCGGAATAGGCAATGCAATATCCGTTCACTGTACGCTATTGCCGTATTTGCCGACATCGGGCGAATTAAAAACAAAACCGTCACAGCACAGTGTAAGCGTTTTGAGAAGCTACGGAATTCAGCCGGAAATTCTCGTCTGCCGTACAACACGTGCTATTCCGAAAACAGAAAAAGAAAAACTCGCGCTTTTCTGTTCGGTTCCCAAAGACGCTGTTATTGAGTGCCGTGATATGAAAAGTATCTATGAAGTTCCGCTTGCGCTCGAAGAACAAAAAATGGCGGATGTAATTCTTCAGATGCTCGGGGTTAAATCAAAACAACCCGATTTAAAAGGCTGGGAAAAGCTTGTTGAAAAAATTAAAAATCCGAAAAAGACCGTAAAAGTCGCAATTGCCGGCAAATATACAAAGCTTTCTGACGCTTATATATCTGTTGTTGAAGCTTTGAAACACGCAGGTTACGCAAACGATGCGGCAATTGAGGTTAAGTGGATAAATTCGGAAGAATGTATTGACGAAAAACGCTGTAAGGAACTTTTGAAAGATGTTCAGGCGGTTGTTGTTCCCGGAGGTTTCGGAGTACGCGGAATTGAAGGTAAATTAAACGTTATTAAATACGCAAGAGAAAATAATTTGCCGTTTTTGGGACTGTGCCTTGGCATGCAGTGCGCGGTCATTGAATATGCCCGTAATGTTGCGGGACTCAAAGGCGCAAATTCCGCTGAATTTGATGAAAATGCGCAATTCCCCGTAATTGATTTGATGATGGAGCAGAAAAATGTTAAAGGCTACGGCGGCACAATGCGATTGGGCGCTTATGACTGTATTTTGAAAAAGGGTTCTGTTGCGGCCAAAGCTTACGGCAAAGAAAAAATCTCAGAACGCCACAGACACAGATATGAAGTTAATAATGAATATTTGAAACAAATTTCCGATGCCGGTCTGGTATTTTCCGGCATGTCGCCTGACGGAATGCTCGCGGAAGTCGTTGAATTACCGAAAAATGACTGGTTTGTGGCATCTCAATTCCATCCTGAATTTAAGTCACGTCCCGACAAGCCGCATCCGTTGTTCAAGGGATTGATTGACGCGGCTGTTAAAAGAGTGTAATATGGAGAAAAAATGTCGGATTTAAAGAAGTTTGGTACTCTTCAATTTTTGAATTTTGCACTCGGATTTTTCGGGCTGCAGTTTGCGTGGCAGATGAGAATTATTCTGTCGGGACCTGTTACCGAGAATTTGGGCGCGTCGCCGTTTTTGTACGGCTTAATCTGGCTTGCCGGACCTTTTACGGGCATGGTTGTCCAGCCTTTAGTCGGTGCATTGAGTGACAAAACAGTATCAAGATTTGGCAGAAGACGTCCGTATTTGTTGGGCGGGGCTTTGATTGCAAGTTTGGCATTGTGGATTTTTCCTAATTCTCAAAATGTTGCGATTGCTCTGGAAAGTTCGCTGGGCATTGAACTTCCGATTTGGTCCGCACTTTGCGTTGCAGCAATTATGATCTGGGTAATTGATGCGTGTATTAACGTTGCTCAAGGTCCATATAGAGCATTAATCCCTGATGTTGTTCCGCAGGAACAGCATGCCATGGCTAATTCTTACATCAGCCTTTCTATCGGACTCGGCTCTGTTGTCGCTGCCGCAACCGCACCTTTTTTGAAATGGGCGTTCGGATATCAGATGTCTATCCCTGCTCAATTTGTTATGGCTGCAACAGCGTTTTCGCTTGCTATGATCTGGACTTGTTTCACTATTAAAGAACATCAGACCAGAAAAGAAAACCTTAAAGAGGCTGCTGTTGCTAATATTAAAGAAGATAATTTTTTAGATTCTATGAAAAATTTCTTTTTAATGTCGCCCGAGGTTTCAAAAATTTGTCTTATGCAGTTTTTCACTTGGATGAGTACAATGTGTATGCTGATATTTTTTACACAGTACTCAGTGCATACGCTTTTCGGGGTTCCCGATTTGACAAGCGCATCGGAAACTGCCCGTCATACGTTTGAAGATGCTGTTGTGAACGGAACTAATTTTTCATCAATTTGTTTTGCAATCTTTAACCTTATCTGTTTTCTGGTTGCAATTCCAATCGGCGCACTGGCTGAAAAATTCGGCAATAAAAAGGTTCACATAATTTCTTTATTATCAATGGTGGCTGCGTATTTGGGGATGGCATTTACCGTAAATACGGTATATGTTGCGATTTTAATGGGGCTTGCGGGTATCGGCTGGGCGAGCATTTGTGCTTTGCCGTTTGCGATGCTTTCAAAATACATAAAAAAAGGTACTGAAGGCTCAGTAATGGGTATATTTAACATATTTATCGCAGGTCCTCAGGTATTTGTATGCACGCTTGTTGCCTGGTTTATTTCCAAATGCGTATTTGATGCGGGCGAGGGGCTGGTTAATTATCACTGGGAATACGCGTTTTTAATCGGTGCGGTTTGTCTTTTGTGCGCCGCATTTATTACCAGAACCATTAAAGAAGATTAGCGGCAAAAAATATTTTTCCGGTGTTTTAGTATTTTCAAAGGAGAAATTTATGCGTGTAACAAACGTGAACAGCCAATCTTTTACGGGATTTAAGCTTAAAGCTGACGGAGCAAGGGTTCTGGCTGAAAAATTCGTCAATAATCCTGATTATGAAAAAGTTTTTATGCGGCGTATTGCTGCACCTTTAAAGAATCTTAAAACAGATGTGATTTTTGACGGGAAGGATGTTTTTGTCAAAAGCTCCATGGGCAAAAAAAAGGTAACGGATTTTGCGGCAACCGATTATTTGTGCGGGAACAGGCACAGTGTTTATGAAGTTTTTGTAAAAAGATTCGGTGATAAAAAAATCAATTCTCCCGAAAGTTATTTTATCCCTGATGGCGGAAAAGGCGCGCGCAAAGTCCTTAAAGATTCCGAATTGACCGGTATCCCCGAAGAATTTCTCGTGGCAAAACAAATCGCCTTATATGAAGACGACGTACTCTATTCGGGCATACGGCAGCATATTAATGACAAATCGCTGCAGAAATTTGATAATGCGATTGAAAATAAAACAAGAGATCTGGAATTTTTATTCGGAAAAAAATAAGCCCCATTCAGGAGCTTATCTTTTTTACAATGACAGGATAAATCCGCCTTTATCGGCATTTTTAAGACTATCACCGTCAATTTTTGCACGTAAGTTTTTGATGTATTTGTAGACATAATCTCTGGGCAAATCCAGAAGCGCTGCCAAATCTTTTGCATAGACAATTTTGTTGCTGTTTTGTGCGAAATAATCAAAAACTTTTTGTTCTCTGTCAGTGAGTGCTTTTTTGAAGACTATTCTTACTTCTTCTTTCAAATTTTTAGCCGGTTTTTCAGCTGTTTTAACCGGTTTAACGACTTCTTTTTTCTGCACTGCCGTTTTTTTGGCAGTTGTTTGAGGCTCGTGTTTAATAAAAGGTGACGGAGCAATTTCGCGTTCGCGGGCATAGGCTCTATCTGCGATGGTGCTTAATCTTTCCGTACGTGTTTGCGCCCATTCATCGGTTTCATTGGAGATTACGGGTCTGCCTTTTAAAACTATATCAACGATATCGTTTGTATGTTTATCTTCTTCTAATTTTTTCCCCAATCTGGCAGCGTATTCTTCTAATGTTATCTTTTCTAATGAGCTTCTCCATTGCTTAATCTCTTCTTTGCTCAAATATTCAGACATTCATTAATCTCCTTAAATAATCTCTTTCACAATATTTAACTTAGCACAAACCATGCCCGAATTGTGCAAAATGTTTCATAACGTAAATTTTTATGTTGAATATTTTACATTTGTTATATTTCTTTATAAAGAGAGGTTACTAAGATACTAAGGCAGTAAGATACTAAGAAGTTTTTAGAGTGAGTGAAGTGATTGGCACGTGAGGCTTCGAAGGATCTCTATGCCCCCTCTCCCGTTGGGAGAGGGTAAAATTTCGACACGAGCATTTGCGAGTGGCAGAAATTCGGGTGAGGGTTTCTTACTTTCAAATCCACCTTTGAAAAATTTATTATTTGTGCTAAATGAGAAGCAGGTCGGCTTATCCGACAGTTTTATCTTAGTGCCTTACTGCCTTAGTATCTTAGTAACTTTAATCCAGCACGCCTGTGTCAAGGATTTTTTGGACTTCGGATTTCATAATTTTATGGATTTCGGGAATGGTTTTTGTTCCGTCAATACTGATAAACCCGTAGGCATTTTTCATTTTTTCATACTGCTCAAGGCACTTGTTCTGATAAATTTCAAAGCTGTTGTAAAAATCCGTTGAAAATCCGACATCTCTGCCGCTTTCGTAGAAATCAAGCCCTGTCGTACCTATAATTCTTTTCAGCAAAACATCGACGGGCATATCCAGATAAAATACCAGATCAGGCTCCGGCGCGTATTCATAGAGGTTTTTAACCCATTCAATATTCTGACCTCTGACCACGTCGCGGGCGAGCGCGGTGTAGTAGTATCTATCCAAAAGCACAACAAATCCGGATTTCAAGGCAGGTATAATCTGGTTTTCCAATCTGTCGGCAAAATCCGCGGCATACAAGAGGCTGTATGTCGTTGCGTTAAGCAGGTTTCTGTCTTTTGCGTCATCAATAACATCCGCAATAAGCCTTGAGGTTTTCCACTCGGACACCATAACCCCGTAGGATTGGTCCTGCAGGTATTTTTTCAAAAGTTCAAGCTGGGTAGACTTGCCTGACCCGTCAGTACCTTCGATTACTATTAATAATCCTTCATATCCGTGTTTTGTTCTGAATTTTGTCATTAGAGTTCAACCCCCTTAGCCTCAAGAATTTCTGTGAGCATTTTTCTGATTTCGACCTGTTTTTTGTGGATTGTGTCATTGGCGTCGAGTTTCACGATATCAAACTCTTTGAGCATTTTTTTGTATTCGTCGATGACGCGGGTTTGAAAAATCAAATAGCTTTCAAAAGGGTCATTGCTTAATTTCAAATCCATCCCTGCCTCGTAGAATTTTGGAGTTCTGTTGAAACAAATCCGCTCCATAGAGGTTTTGGGGTCAATATCAAAATAAATTGTCAAATCAGGTCTGATTGCAAAATCATAAACCTGCCGCACCCATTTGGGGTCAACCCCTCTTGCGACGTCGCGGGCAAATGCCGTAAAGGCATATCTGTCGGCAAGCACGATAAAACCTGCTTTCAAAGCCGGTGCAATAACCTGTTTGAGCCTGTCCGCAAAATCAACCGCATGCAAAAGACTGAAAGTCCTCGGCGACAGCATATTTTTTTTCTTGGCAAGCTTTGTTGTCTGGCTGATTAAGGGGGAAGAATTCCATTCGGTATAAATAACGTCTTTGCCGCTTGCTTTGAGCCAATCTCTCAAAAGCGCAAGCTGGGTAGATTTTCCTGACCCGTCAATCCCTTCAACGCAGACGAGCGTGCCTTCATAATTGTGTTTTTCGGTTAATTTTGCCAATTTAATCCTCTTTCTATCATTGCAACGTTAATTCTGCCGAATTTTGCGGACAAATTATCCATAAAGTGCAGGAAATAAAGTTCCGGCTCGAGGTCTTTTTCGTCCAGATCAATAATTGCGCCCCACTCATCGCGTCCGTGGTGTGCCGCAATCATTTTTGCAATACGTTTGAAACCGTTCATCATACATAGCGAAAATCCGTACTGCGAGTGGCTCAACCATTCCGAGCGGAAATTTTCGTCATAATCTATCAGCCCTGTTTCCAAATCAACAGTGTATTCAAAAATCTTGCCTATGTCGTGCAGAATACACGCTGCAATTGCAATATCGCGGCTGATTTTAAGCGTAAACATTTCAAGATTTTTTTCCGCGAACTGCACGCACTCAATCGTGTGAACCATAAGCCCCCCGATATAGTTGTGGTGCATAACTTTTGCCGCAGGCATAATTTTGATTTTTTCTTTATGTTCCTCAAAATATGCACTGAGAAATCCGCGCAGTTTTTCATCTTTTATTGTATCAAAATAGCCCGTAAGCTTTTTGTAGGTTTCTTCGCGTTCAGCCTCATCCAGACCGGTTTTTGCCTCTTTTATAAGCTCCAGTGAGGTAACAAGGCAGTTGTTGAACTTTTCGTTAAAACTCGCCGTCACAATTCTGACCAGATTGCCTGTTCTGAATAGCTTATTGTCAAGCCTGTTCAGGGTTTCTTCCCACAAAACGCAGTTTAAAATTGCGTTATTTTTGGTGTCTTTAAGCTGAAGCTTGCCCATTTTGGTGCCGGCTTTTGTGTCGCCTATTGCAAATGTTACTACTTCGTAAATTGTTTCCGTATCAAACATATCTAATTCTTTTCCCTGTTAATTAATTTTTCTTTACCCCAGACAAATGAGGAGCGGATTTCTTCGCCGATTTTTTCGATTTGAGCACCGGAATTTTCTTTTCTCAGCTCATTGAATTTTTTGCAGCCGGAATTCATTTCTGCTAAAAATTCATCCGCGAATTTGCCTGATTGAATATTTTTCAGAATTTCTTTCATCGCCTGTTTTGATTCATTTCCGATAACTTTTGGACCGCGGGTCATATCGCCGTATTCAGCGGTATTGGAAATTGAATATCTCATATCCCCGAGTCCGCCCTGACAGATTAAATCAACAATCAATTTCATCTCGTGCAGGGTTTCAAAATAAGCCATATAAGGCGAATATCCGGCTTCAACCAGAGTGTCGAATCCTGTTTTAATAAGCGCGGAAATTCCGCCGCAAATTACAGCCTGCTCGCCAAAAAGGTCGGTTTCGGTTTCTTCGCGGAAAGTGGTTTCAAGAATTCCGGCACGTCCCGCGCCTATTGCAGAGGCATAAGAGAGCGCAACTTCTTTTGAATCGCCTGAAGGATCCTGATAAACCGCAATCAATGACGGAACACCTTTGCCATCTATGTATTCGCTTCTGACCGTATGCCCCGGACCTTTGGGCGCAACCATAATAACGTTCACATCCTCAGGCGGCACAATTCTTTTGAAATGTATATTAAACCCGTGCGAAAACATCAGGTACTGACCTTTTTTCATATGGGGCTTGATTTGCCGTTCATAAACCTCTGCCTGAATTTCGTCCGGTATAAGAATTTGTACGATATCAGCCTGTTTTACGGCATCTTCGATACTCATTGTCAAAAGCCCGTATTCTTTTGCCTTTTGATCGGATTTGCCCCCTTGTCTTAAGCCCAGAATTACGTCGCAGCCTGAATCTTTAAGGTTCAGGGATTGTCCGTAGCCCTGTGAGCCGAACCCGATTACAGCGATTTTTTTTGTTTTGATTAAATTTTTGTCAATATCCTTGTCTAAGTAAATTTTTACCATATCCACCTCGTCAATTTATCTTAGCACAAAGAATAAATTTTTCAAAGGTGGATTTGAAAGTAAGAAACCCTCACCAGAATTTCTACCACTCGCAGATGCCCGTGTCGAAAAACTCCCCTCTCCCAACGGGAGAGGGGAGTTTTTTTTATCAGGATTGCAGGTTGAACAAACCTGCACGACAGTAAATTCTTAGTATCTTACTGCCTTAGTATCTTAGTAACTTTTAATTTGAAATAAGCCTGTTTTCGCCGAAAGAAAAGACCTTGAGGACGCTTTCGGCTTCTTTAACAGGTTTGTAGAAATCTTTTACGAAAACGCACTGGGTCTGGATGCAGTTAAGATTACGGCTGTGGAGATATTCTTCGAGTATATCGGCATTTTTTGCATACTGGCGGTGTTTTAAAAACGCGGTAAAATGTGACTTGCGGCGGCGGATTTCACCGAGTCCGAAGTTCAAAATTTCATCGTAATCAAATTGGTAACCGTTATTGGTTGAAATATCTATTATAAAATTCAGGTTATCAACCGTGGTGATTGAAAGATAGGCGATGATATTTTCACCGCCTTCCAGCACATAACGGTTTTTGTAGTATTTGTTAAATCCCGCAAACAAAGACTCCGAGTATTCAGACGGAATTCTTTCCATAGAGGGCTTATAAAGATTATTCAATTCGCCGTTATAAAGTCTTGCAACGGCTTTTGTGTCATCATTCTGGCAGGGGCGGAAGTTAGCCGCAGACGGGTTTTGCGGAAAAAAATTGTCAAGCTTCCACAAATTTTCATACGAACACTGTCTGAAGCCGCAGCCCTCCACAAACAGCGTGCATAATTCATCGTGGCTTATGTCAACATATACCATAAAGCAGTGTGCGCCTTTTGCTCCGTATTTCGCTATGATGAATTCTATTAATTGTTTGCCGACATTATAAAAATCCTGTTTGAAAACAAGACGCGTTATGTTGATTTTGTAAGGGTTTCCGGCAGTCGGTTCAACTGTTATAAGCCCGAGGATTTCATCCCCTTCCAGCAGGATATAAGATTCCGCTTTAAACTTATACGGCAGAGGCAGAAGATTATTCAGGATGCCCGCGGGTTCTTCCATAATCATTTTCAAAAACCTGTCGTGCTCCTCGGCGCCCAGATAGGAAACCATTTTTTCGATTTTAGGATAATCAAAGCAGAATAATTTTCGAATCCTCGTCATATTTATATTTTAATATATCTTTTATTTTCATGCAAGTTGTGCTAAGATATTTTTTGCGAGGCGAGATATGAAAATAGCTGTAATAAATAAAGGTAAAATTGTTGTAAAAGAAACCCCGGATATTGAATTAAACGGCAGAGAAGGCGCAATAGTTAAAGTTTTGGGCTGCGGTCTGTGCGGGTCTGACATCGTAAAATTTATTCATAAAATTTCAAAAGACGGAACAGTACTCGGACACGAAATCGTTGCCGAAATTGTTGAAATTAATTCTAAAACGAACTTTAAAATCGGCGACGAAATTGTTACATCGCACCATATCCCCTGCGGGGAATGCGTTTACTGCAAAAACGGAAACGTTTCAATGTGCGAGCATTTTAAATCAACAAACATTGTCCCCGGCGGATTTAGCGAATATGTTTATCTGTCGGAAGAACATTTGAAAAACGTGGCACACGTTAAGCCGGAAAATTTGACCGATATTGAGGCATCTTTTTATGAACCTCTCGGCTGCTGCGTCAGAGCAATAAAAAGGGCCAATTTACGCGGAAACGCAACGGTGCTTGTTGTGGGTCTGGGTACAATCGGACTTATGATGGCGCAGGCTCTGAAAGCTTTCGGAATGGACGTTATGGGCTGCGATTTAATTCCCGACAGGGTTAACCGCCTCAGAAATCTCGGAATTGCAGCATGCAACGTCAGAGAAATGGATCCGAATTTCAAAGCGGACGGTGTTTTTATGACCTCAGGTGCCGACAAAGCCATTAATACCGCGCTTAAATACGTCAGAAACGGCGGAAAAATTCTCGTATTTTCAAGCACTCCGAACAACTGGGGCTACGCTAATAACGAAATTTACTATAGAGAACTTACCGTTCTCGGAAGCTATTCGCCGGCGCCTGTGGATTTGGAGGATTCTTTAAACCTTTTGAGATCTCATCAGGTCAAAGTCGCCGGACTTTCAACCGTGTATGAGCTTGATGATATTCAAAAAGCCTTTGACGACACGATGAATAACCGGATTATGAAGGCTTATATCAAGATTAAGGAGTAATATGAAAGCAATACAGTATTACGGACCGCAAAATATAAAGCTGGAAGAAGTTATGGTCAAACCGCCCGAGGAAGGCGAAGTTGTCGTAAAGGTTATGGCGGCTTTGACCTGCGGGACGGATGTCAAAACGTTCAGACGCGGTCATCCGGTGTTGATTAAAAATATTCCGTCGGGTTTCGGGCATGAATTTTCGGGAATCGTTGAAAAAGTCGGGCGCGGCGTTGAAGAATTTAAACCCGGAGATCGTGTCGTTGCGGCAAATTCAGCCCCCTGCGGCGACTGTTTTTTCTGCAGACGCGGAGAATATAATTTGTGCGAAAATTTGAACCTGTTAAACGGTGCTTACGCTGAATATATCACTGTTCCGGCACGAATTGTCAAAAAAAATATGCTGATTTTGCCGGATGATTTGGCATTTGAGAGAGCTGCATTTTGTGAACCTCTGGCAAACGTTGTCCACGGAGTTGAAAGAACAGGTATAAAACCCGGAGATTCCGTCGGGATTATCGGAATAGGACCTATCGGTTTGATGTTCGCAAGGCTTGCAAAGCTTAAAGGCGCACGCGTTATTGCCGCAGGCAGAAATCCTCTGAAGCTTAAAATGGCGGAAGAATTTTCTCATGCGGACGAAATTGTGGATTTGAAAAAATACCCCAATCCCGAAAAGATTTTTAAAGCTTTTTCCGAAGAAGAAAAAGGGCTTGATATTGCGGTTGAATGCGTCGGGCTGCCGGAGATTTGGGAAAGAATTTTTACCTGCGTCCGCCCGGGCGGTACGGTACACTTTTTCGGCGGCTGCAAATCAGGTTCCACAGTGACTTTTGATACTACCAAAATGCACTACGGCGATATTACCATGATGAGTGTTTTTCACCATACGCCAAAATACTTCCGTATGGCGCTTGATTATATCGCATCAGGCGAAGTTGAGGTCGAAAAGCTTATCACGGACACCCTTCCGCTTGAAAAAGTCGAATACGCTATGAATCAGCATATTGAAGGCAAAGCCTTGAAATTTTTGATTAAGCCCAATAGCTGACAGGTTAAGAATTTTTTTATAAATTAACTGATAATTAAAAAGGCGGATAAAATCCGCCTTTAAAAATCTCTCTTCATTATTTCACGGCTCTTAACTTGGCCTGAATACCCGCGTCCGCGTTTATTGCGTTCGCATTCATTAACGCCATGGAACGGCGTTTTCTCGCTCCTCTTAATATAAATTCAACACTGTCGCTTATGTTACACGAAGGTTGTGAAATCTTTTTTAGCATGAGATACTCCTTTATATTTTTTTTATCGGAGCTTTTGCAGACAATCTTTAATATTTTTTTCCGTTTGTAAACAAAATTTAACATGATTTTGTAAAAATTATTCATTAATTTATTTTGTTTTTATAATAAGCATAGGGGGAATATTATGGAAAAAATTACATTGGCTGTGCCGTCAACAAATTTGTTAAAAAATTACGGTGCAACCGTTCAACAAAAAAGAGAAACTTTTACGGCGGAAAAAGAGCCTGCAAAAGAAATAATCAGTAAAGAAGCCGCAGATGCTTCAAGAGCCTACAGCGGAGTTGCCGTAAAACAGCCGTTTGAAAAGAAAAGTTTTGACGATAAAAAAGCCGAACTTTTAAGTAACGGTAAAGTCGAAGGTGAAAATTTTAAGATTTACAATGCAGGCAAAAACCTCAGGGTGCTGGAAGTTCTTAATGACGGCAAACCGTCGGAAATTTATTACTATAATGACAGCGGAAATCCGGATGGTTTTACAAAATATCAATACTGTCTGAATTCCGAAACGACCGGTTTGAAATATTCAGCAGCAGCTTATGACGGCAATGGTGTTTTTAAGTCACGAACTAATATTTATGAAAAAGATAAGTCACCCTATACCGGTATTGATGTGAATTTTGAAACCGAAGCGGAAGATTTGATTGAACATCTTAAATCCGAAAATATCAGATTTGCGGTTGATAAATTTGTTGACGGGGAATTGACTACGGATGTCATAACCGCGTTTGATGCCGGTAAGGTTTATAAGTATGAATTTGTCCGTGATATAAACGGAAATCCGGTTGAGATGAGAAAAATAGAAACGGATGAGAACGGAAAAGATTTAAGATATATTACTTTTTCTCCAGATGAAACATCTTATACGGAATACAAAGAAAGTTTTGTCGCATAAATGCAATAAAAAAGAGGACCGGAGTCCTCTTTTTTTATTGTTTTAAATTTTACACCGCGTAAACGCTGACCTGTTTTCTGTCGCGTCTGTGAGGTTCAAATTTTACCTGACCGTCAATCAATGCGAACAAAGTATCGTCAGAGCCGATGCCTACATTGTTGCCCGGGTGGATTTTAGTACCTCTCTGGCGAACAAGAATATTTCCGGCTTTAACAGTTTCGCCGCCGAATTTCTTAACGCCCAGGCGCTTAGCTTCCGAGTCGCGTCCGTTACGGGTTGATCCCATACCTTTCTTATGTGCCATTTTTATTTCTCCTTATAGTTTTTTTGAGTTTTTGCGGAAGTACCCGCACCAGAATTATTCAGCTGCTGATTCTTCGGCTGCTGCGGCTTTTTTCTGAGCTGATGTTCTGATTTTGTTAATCATAACTCTTGTAAAGCCTTGTCTGTGTCCTTGTTTTTTTCTGTAACCTTTTTTAGGTCTTTGTTTGAAAACAATGATTTTTTTAGCTTTGTCATGAGCCAGAACGGTTCCTTCTGCAGATGCGCCTGTAACGTAAGGCTGACCTACTTTTGATTTTTTACCGTTTACGATCATAACAACTTTATCAAAAACGATTTTGCTGTCTTTGTCTGCTTCAAGCAATTCTACGTCAACGTAGCGGCCTTCTTCGACCTGATACTGCTTTCCGCCTGTTTCTACAATTGCGTACATTTCATATTTCCTTTCATTTTGGGTTTCGTATCCCTTTTGCCGTAACGAAATTTCGTCAGGGATTACTTCTTTCGGCTTTCGGGGATTTTTATAACGAGTTACCGCTGATACGTAAATTTATTATCCGATAGTGAAAATCAGTTGTCAAGTAGTTTTAATATTTGTAAAGTTTGTGATTTCGGTTATTTTTTGCAGTAAAATTATAAATATGAAAGAAGATGAGATTGTAAAAGCCACGGGAGCAAAAGTTTTAAAATCGGGCGGAACGCTTGAGGATTATGTATTTTCGACCGATACGAGAAGCATAAAAGCGGGTGAAATTTATCTTCCCTTGAAGGGAGCGAATTTTGACGGTGAAAAATTCATTGCGGACGCTTTAGATAAAGGTGCTGCGGGGTATTTTACAACGGGTGATGAAGTTTTTGGGGGTGCGGAGTTTGTTTTTAAAGTTCCGGACACACTTGATGCTTATTTGAAGCTTGCAAATTTTTACCGCAAAAAGATTAATCCCAAAGTCATAGGGATTACGGGAAGTTCCGGTAAAACCACCGCAAAAGAGATGATGTATTCTGTATTGAGCCGCAAATTCAAGACTGTTAAGACTTTTTCAAACCACAATAACGAAATAGGCTTTTGTCAGACGGTTTTTGAGATGACACCTGATACGCAAGTGTTGATTGTAGAGATGGGAATGCGCGGTTCGGGAGAAATTGAACTTATTTCGCGCTATGCTCAGCCTGATATTGCACTGATTACAAATGCCGGAACTTCTCACATCGGACGTTTGGGCAGCCTTGAAAATATTGCGAAAGCCAAATGCGAAATTGCGGAGCATCTGAATTCGAAAGGTACTTTTATTGCGCTTGATCAGGACAGAATTAAAAAAAATGTGAAATTTTCCGGCGAAAAAGTGTATTTTTCGCTTAAAGACGTTCAAATTCTTGCGAAAAAGCCTTCATATTCGCGATTTATTTACAAAAATAAAGAATATGAATTGAACGTTGAGGGGGATTATAATATTGAAAATTCATTAGGGATAATCGAGGCTGCGGAAAGACTCGGGGCGGGTTATGACGATATAAAAGAGGGTTTGGCAGCCTACAGACCTATTGAAAAGCGCTGGGAAGCCGTAACAGCGGGCGGGTTCAGGATTATAAACGACAGCTATAACGCAAATCCCGATTCTATGAAGGCTTCGGTCAAAACGTTTGCGGAACTTTACGAAAATCCCGTTGTTATTTTAGGAAATATGGGAGAACTCGGTGAAAATGAAATAAAGCTTCACAGAGAGGTCGGAAAATTTCTGGCGGAGCAGAAAAATGTTAAAAATGTAAAATTTTTGACTGTCGGAAATCTTGCTGCGGAAATCGGCAAAGAGCTTGAAGCGGCGGGAGTTTCAGTAAAATATTTCAAAAATAACGGCGAAGTTTCCCGTTACATTCTTGATAATTCGGATATCGGTAATACAATATTTTTGAAGGCATCAAGAGTGATGAAGTTTGAAGAGATTATTGAAAATTTAAAAAGAGGTAAGCTATGATAATGATTACGGTGTCATTTCTTCTGGGAATGATTTTGTGCCTCCTTTTCGGGGTTCCGTACATAGATTTTTTAAAGAAAAAGATGATAGGGCAGTATGTAAAAGATCTGGCGCCCGAAACTCACGCCAAAAAACAGGGAACACCGACAACGGGCGGCGTTTTTATAATCGTTGCCGTTATTGCGGCATCATTAATTACGCTTATGCTCGCGCAAAGACTCACGACCGATGCTTTGATAATCCTTTTGACGCTTGTTTTCTATACTTTTGCGGGATTTCAGGATGATTATATAAAAATCAAGGGCAAAGGAAACGACGGGCTGACACCGCGCGGAAAATTTTTAAGACAGGTTGCTATTGCACTTTTGCCGACGTTGTATGTAATGATGACAAACCCTTTCGGTTCATATTTTTCCGTGGGACACTGGGTAATCAATCTGGGCTGGGTTTATCCTTTGCTTTCAATATTTATTATCACGGGTGCTTCAAACGCATACAACTTAACCGACGGATTGGACGGGCTTGCGGCATCAGCGGGAGTTCCGGCATTTGTTGTGTGTTCGTTGATTGCAATGTTTACGGGATATTCCGAGGTCGCAATAATTTCGGCTGCTGTTGCCGGCGGATTAATCGGTTTTTTGAAATACAACAAGCCTAAAGCTCAGGTGTTTATGGGCGATACAGGTTCGCTTGCAATCGGAGGTTTATTGGGAACATTAGCTGTTATGGGAAAATTTGAATTCCTTTTAATCTTTATTGCGGCGGTATTTGTTATTGAAACTCTGTCGGTTATTATTCAGGTTGCAAGTTTCAAGACAACGGGAAAAAGAGTTTTCAAAATGGCGCCGATTCACCATCATTTTGAGCTTTGCGGGTGGAGCGAGAAAAAAATCGTTATTGTATTTGCGATTTTTTCTTTAGTTTGTTCTTTATTTGCAATCGGATTATTTGAGGTATTTGTAAAAGGGATAATATAAGATGAAAAAGGTTCTGGTACTGGGGTTATCAAAAAGCGGCAAGGCTGCGGCAAAGTTTTTAAAAAAACACGGATTTGACGTTTATTTAACGGAAAGCAAAAGCGTTGAGCCGGATCCTGAGCTTGAAAAATCGGGAATTCATATAGAAACCGGCGGGCATTCTTTAGGGTTTGTCGAGGGGTCGGAATTTGCTGTAACAAGTCCGGGAATTCCGCCTTTCAGCACCATTATTGAACTTTTGCGGATGAAAAATATCCCCGTAATTTCCGAGCTGGAATTGTGTTACAGAATGAGTAAGACGCCGTTTGTTGCGATAACAGGTACCAACGGCAAGACTACCACAACAGCTTTGACCGCTCATATTTTTGAAAAAAAATTCAAGGCAAAGGCTTGCGGAAACATAGGTCAGCCGCCCTCTGACTTTGCGGATGACAATCTGGATTATTATGTGTGCGAAATGAGTTCTTACCAGATTGCAATGTGCCCGACCCTGACGCCTTTTATCTCGGTCTGGACTAATTTTACTCCCGATCATATTGACTGGCATCAGGGAATTGAAAATTATTTCGCGGCAAAAGCCAAAATTTTTAAAGCGCCTCAGGCTCCCGAATTTTCCGTCCTTAATGCCTGCGACGAAAGGTTAAAGGATTTTCAGGTAGACGGCACGGTTTTCTATTTCGGCGAAAGAAAAACAGGCAACTCCTGCTATGTTAAAAATAACGAATTTATTTACGAACGTGACGGAGTTGTGGAATTTGTTATGCCGGTTTCCGACTGCCCTTTGGTCGGCGAACACAATTACCAGAACACGGAATGCGCAATAATCTGCGCAAAGCTCGCAGGAATTGACAATGACACAATACGTGAGGCAATAAAAGAGTTCAAATCCCCGCCGCACAGACTTGAATATGTAGGAAAAATCGGAAAAACCGCTTTTTATAACGATTCAAAAGCTACAAACCCCGAGGCGGCAAGCGTTGCGATTAAGTCGTTCAATAATTCCGATGTACTTTTAATCGCGGGCGGCAGAGATAAAAATACAAGCCTGAAAGATTTTTGTGATGATATTAAAAATCATATCAAAACCGTAGTATTAATCGGGGAGGCTGCCGAAAGATTTGAGAAAAATCTCAGAGCAAGCGGATTTGAAAACATTTTACACGCAGAAAGTCTTGAGGCGGCAATTGATAAGGGAATTGAATTAAAGCCGGATGTGGTATTGCTTTCGCCGGCATGTGCAAGTTTTGATATGTTCAAAAGTTACGAGGAGAGGGGGGACGTTTTCAAAGACTATGTCTTATCAAAGATCTGAAAACAGAGAACCTAAAAGGCGCCGCCCGATTCAAAGTATCATTGTGTCTTCGCCTGATACAACCTTATTGGTTGCGGTTGCATTTCTTGTAATAATCGGGTTTATGGCGATATTTTCTGCGACTGCCCCCAAATGTCTTGATGAGGGCGGAAATCCAGCGCAGTTTTTGATTAAGCAGATACTGGCATTTGTTGTCGGATTTGTCGGGTTGAAATTCTTTTCAAACTACGATTACAAAAAATTAGCGCAGTGGAATACGATTTTTATGATAATAATAGTTGTCGCGCTTTTGCTGGTTGATTTTACGCCTCTGGGCGTGACGGTAAACGGTGCGAAACGATGGATAAATATTGCGGGATTTCAGCTTCAGCCGTCGGAATTTGCAAAACCTGCGGTTGTAATGCTTCTGGCATCGGCATTTAAAAATGATGCAAATCTGTTTGACCAGAATAAATGGGTGTTTGCGTTTATTCCGATACTTGTAATGATAGCGTTTATTTTTGCGCAGCCAAACTTGAGTATGGTAATTTTGCTTTTAGCGACCTCGGTTGTGGTTTATTTGTGTTCGGGCGGGTCGTTGAAGCTTTTTGTAAGCTGTCTTGTTGCGGGGATTACGGGGATTGTAATTGCGGCGACAACGGTTATTAAGCCTTATCAGCTTCAGAGATTGAGAATCTGGCGTCACCCTGAAACTGATCCGCAGGGCGCAGGATATAACATAATTCAATCGCTGATTGCCTTTGCCTCAGGCGGGTTCAGCGGGGTAGGATACGGAGGTTCCATTCAAAAACTCTATTATCTTCCGGAATGCCATACGGACTTTATTTTCGCGATTATTGCCGAAGAAATGGGCTTTATCGGGTGTATTCTGGTAATCGGATTGTTCTTTACCTTTGTCCAGCGGGGATTTTTGATTGCGGGAAGATGTCCGGATATGTACGGCAAGCTTCTGGCGGTCGGAATTACGTTTTCAATCGGATTTCAGGCATTTTTGAATATGAGTGTGGCAAGTTCTTTCCTTCCGACAACGGGTGTTCCGCTTCCTTTCATAAGCTACGGCGGCTCGTCCCTGATTGTTTCTCTGTGGATGGTCGGAATTTTGTTGAATATTTCCAAAAAACGCATTAAAAAAATAAGGAATGTAGAGGGTGACTAGGTATTTTATTACGGGCGGCGGCACGGGCGGCCATATATATCCTGCGATTGCAATCGCTGATTATCTTAAAAGTGACGGAGAAATTTTCTATGTCGGCAATCCGCGCAACCTTGAATTCGATATTGTAAAACAAAAAGGCTACAAATTTCTGCCCGTAAGCGTTCAGGGCATGCCGAGAAAAGCCTGTCTTGACCTTTTAAAATGGAGTATACAGCTCGGTTTTGCCGTTGTAAAAGGGTTTTATTATATCTTGAAATATAAACCTGACGTGATTTTTGGCACGGGCGGTTATGTGTCCGCGCCTGTATTGATTGCGGCAGCGGTTTTAAAAACACCTTTTGTAATGCATGATTGCGACGCACAGCCGGGGCTTGTGACAAGATATCTTTCGCCTTATGCCTCGGGGGTTTCGCTTGCATTTGAGTGCGCTCAGGATTTTATTAACAACGAAAACTGTTATATTACGGGAAATCCCTTGCGCGACGGGTTTAAAAAACTTTCAAAACAGGAGGCGCGGCGCACGCTCGGGCTTGAGGATAAATTAACCCTCTGTATTATGGGCGGCTCTCAGGGCGCAAAGTCAATAAATTCCGCCTCTGTTGAAATTTTGAAAACTCTTTCTCAAAAATACGATATGCAGATTATTTTTCAGACCGGCAAAAAGAAATTCAGCGCGGTTGAGGAGCGTTTGGCGGTTCTTTATCCCGAATATGCAAATGACAAAAATATTATTATAAAGCCGTATTTTGATGATATGGTAAGCGTTTTGAAAGCCTCTGACATTGCGGTGTCCAGAGCAGGGTCATTAAGTATATCGGAGCTTTGTGCGTCAGGAATTGCGCCGATTTTTGTGCCGTATCCGCATGCGGCAGCCGACCATCAGCGTAAAAACGCAAGGTTTATGGAAGAAAAAGGCGCCGGAATTTATATCGAAGATGACGAAATTTCATCTGATATCCTTTTAAATACAATCAAAACGCTTGTTGATAATCCTGATCGGCTTAAAGAATTGCAAAAGAACGCATTTGAGCTTGCCAAATTCAACGCTGCCTTTGATATTGTAAAGGTTATTAACGAATGTTTGTAAATTGCGGCAAATTGATTTTACATCGGGCTTTGTTTGCGGTATGATTTTGGGGTAAATAAGGGAATAAGTTTTATTTGTTATTTGAGCGAAAAATGTTCATATTATACGTATCACTTTATTCAACAACACAAAAGGACACAAAATGAGCAAATATTTACTGGAAATCGGAACGGAAGAATTACCCTACAGATTTATACCGTCTGCAATAGAGCAGTTGAAAAAGGGTTTTGAAAACTTTTTGAATACAAATAAAGTCGGGTTTGATAAAATTGACGTTTATGCAACTCCGCGGCGTCTGGCGGTTATTGTTGCAGGACTTGAGGCTAAAAGTCCGGATGAAGAAAAAATTGTTAAAGGTCCGATTAAAAAAGTCGCTTACGACGAAAACGGTAATCTCACACGCGCCGGCGAAGGGTTTTTGAATAAAAACGGACTTAAACCCTCTGATATTTATATCGAAAACGATTACATCCACGCCAAAATTACCGTAAAAGGCAAGTCCGTTGTTGAATTGCTGCAGGAAAACGTTCCCTCAATAGTTATGAAGCTCCAAGGCTCGCACTTTATGCGCTGGGGTTATAACGATGAAAAATTCTCCCGCCCTATTCGCTGGATTGTGTCAGTTTTGGACAGGGACGAGGTTAAAATAAAAATTATCGATAAAGAATCGTCAATTTATTCACGCGGTCACAGGTTTGCCCAGCAAAAAGTTATGATAGGGCATCCGGATGATTACGTGGAAACCATGCGCAATGCCTGCGTTATCGTTGACCAGAACGAAAGAAAACAACTTATTATTGAAAAAGCTAAAGCCGAAGCCGACAAACTCGGCGCAACCGTCAGATACTCAGATGACCTGCTGGATGAGGTTACGTATATTACCGAATATCCCGTGGCAGTGGTCTGTGAGTTTGACCCGAAATATCTCGAAATCCCCGAAGAAGTTACGGTTACCGTTATGGCGGTTCATCAAAGATATTTCGCGCTCTACAAAAACGGCAAATTGATTAATAAATTTATTACCATGACAAACTACATCGGCGATGAATTCGCAAACATAAAAGCCGGTAACGTCCGCGTAATTAAAGCAAGACTTGATGATGCGGTATTTTTCTTTACGGAAGATACCAAAAAACCGCTTGCTGACTATGTGGAAGATTTAAAAGGCGTAACGTTTCAAAAAGGTATGGGTTCCGTCTATGACAAAACTCAAAGGATTATTACGCTTTCAAAAGACATTGCGTCAGACCTCGGCGAAACCTCGCCGACAATTGAGCGGACAGCACTTTTGTGCAAAGCTGATTTGACAACCAGCCTTGTGTTTGAGTTTACGGAACTTCAGGGCTTTATCGGCGCTGATTACGCAAGAGTTTCAAAAGAAGATGCGCGTGTCGCGGAGGGAATTAAGGAACACTACTTCCCGCTTAACTCAGAAAGCGAAACCGCAAAAGGCATTGAAGGTCAAATAGTCGGTATTGCCGATAAATTGGATACGATTTGCGCGGTGTTTGCCGACGGCAAAAAACCGACAGGCTCCTCTGACCCGCTCGGCGTAAGACGTGCTGCACTCGGCGTTATGAGAACCGTTCTTGATGCAGGTTTGAAGGTTAATATCGCAAAATATATCGATAAAGCCGTTAAATTGCTTCCCGTTCAAAAAGACTGCGCGGATGAGGTTAATGAATTTTTTGTCCAGCGTTTGATTATTATGCTTTCCGATAAATTCAAAAGGAATGTTCTGGAAGCCTGCGCGGCATCGCGTAATCCGCTTCTGGATTTGAATGATTATATTCAAAGAGTTAAAATAGTATCAGAGCTTAATTCACCCGAAATGCTCGAAAGCGCCAACAGGGTTATTCGAATTTTGAAAGAAGAAAACCCTGCGCCCGTTAATCCGGAATTGTTCAAAGAACAGGCAGAGGGCATGCTTTTTGAGGCGGTAAATTCGGTTAATGAAAATTTTAAATACGGGGCTTATCTTGACGCTTTGATTGCCATAAATCCCGTCGTAGAGAAGTTTTTTAATGATGTTCTCGTAAATGACCCTGACGAAAATGTTAAGAAAAACAGACTCGCACTTCTAACTTTGCTCAAACATAAGTACGAAGTTCTGGCGGATTTCAGCAGACTGTAAGCCGTTTTTGAGAAAAATATTAATTTTTGTAAACAATAGGGCAAAAACAGTAAATATTTTTTTTCAGGATACTTTAAAATAGTACAAAGGTGAGGTAGTGATGTTTAACCGATTCCAGAATTTAAAGATAGTTAAAAAATTAAAAGAAGAAATCAGCCCGAAATTACGCTGGCTGAGGTTCTCAAATAAAAATGCAGACAAAACCTCCTCTGATTATATTCAAATGGTAAGCGGGGTTGAACTGCAGTCAATGTCTGACGCACAAAAGCTGGAAGCAATGGTCAGAGAACAGCTCAAGGCTGAATTTCCGAATATTGAGAGCATGAAGTCTTATGAGCTTCTGGTTGATGCGGTTATGCACAACATGATGAAAAAACAGCTTCAAGCAGAAGATGATCAGCAGTAGATGATTATCATATTATTAAAAAAGCACCCTGCGGGGTGTTTTTTTTAAGGTTACTAAGATACTAAGGCAGTAAGATACTAAGAAGATTTTAGAGTGAGTGGTGTGAGTGGTACGTGAGGCTTTATGTCTTCCTTAGACTTCGAAGGATCTCTATGCCCCCCTCTCCCGCTGGGAGAGGGTAGAATTTCGACACGAGCATTTGCGAGTGGTAGAAATTCGGGTGAGGGGTGCCAAAGGCACGACAATACACTGAATATTGGTGTGCCTTGCATGTCATCCTGAACTGCCAAAGCGTGAGTGACGTGAGTCGAGTGAGTGGCGTGAATAACGTAGGTCGGCATTACTATGCCGACAGAAAAGTTTACTGTTACGAGTTTAGCCACCCCCACCCTAACCCTCCCCACCTTCACTGCGTTTCGGAAAAAGGGTCGCACAACTCGTACCTCGTTGGCTCCCTTTGTTCCCTAAGGGGCGAGGGAAATATAGGTCGGCTTATCCGATAGTAAATCCTTAGTGCCTTACTGTCTTAGTATCTTAGTAACTTTTCTTTATAAATCTGTACATAGCAGTAGCTAGCAATATACTGCATTATAGTCGTCAAATAGGCGCCGAGGGCGGTGCAAATATAAGCCATAACGTCATTTCCGCGTCCGAAAATATTTACGACAGCTACAACTATAAATATCGGAATGAGTTTTATAATAAGCCACAGAACGCTCGTGAAGGTTTTGCGCAGGTATGTGAAAATTAGTCCGAAATTATACAGCCCGTCGCGTTTGTATTCTCTTGAAAATTCCGTGAAAATAAACGGTATCATCAGGCAGATTATTAAAGATATTATTCCGAATAGCGCCATTACAATTCCGGAGGCGGTTTTCGGATTTATAAAATACGTCATCCCGACTTTTAGAATAAATGCAATTATAAATAATAAAACTATATACAAAACCCACACAATCTGTACGGGCAAAGCTTTGAAAAACATCTTGAACCAGCTTTTGTCAAATTCCGGCAAAATTCCCTCTTTTGTTTCGTCAAAAGAGTTGTGGATTATTCCGTAAATATACCCGCCGAGGTAGATGGAAATTATACCCATTACAAGCAGGGCAAGAAGCGACATAACCACATCCGTTGTCGAAAGCGCAACACGTTTGCTGATTTCGTTCAAAGGATTTGACAGCATAACAGGCACACCCGTTAACACAAAAAGCATTATGTGTTTTACAAGAATGTCATCTCCCGTGTATAATTTTTTGATTGCGTCTTTGATTCCTAACATTATAAAGCTCCTTTTTTGTATTAAGCATAACATTTTTCCCGCGGAATTGCAATAGAAAAAAGTTTATTGTAGGATTGAATTATGGAAATCGAATTAAAACAGCAAATAAACAGTTTGCGTCAGCGTGTCGACAAGATAAAGGAGTGTCTTTGACCCTGCGGGGCAGGAGAAAAAATTAGCGGAACTTGAAGAAAAAATGCAGTCGCCGGACGTTTGGTCGGATAAAAATCTTTCTTCAAAATTGGGCGGCGAAATTAAAGAAATCAAGGATAATCTTGATATGCTTAAGCGCTGGGCAGGCACGCTTGATGATGCCGAGACCGCATTTGAAATTCAAGATGCCGAATTAATATCGGAAAGTGAAAACGCACTGGCAAAAATTGCAAAAGAGGTTGACAGTTTTGAGTTAAGGCAGATGCTCTCGGGTGAATACGACGAGGTGGATGCCATTTTGACAATAAATGCAGGTGCCGGCGGAACAGACGCTCAGGATTGGGCAAGCATGCTTTTGAGAATGTATATACGTTGGGCTGAAAACCGCGGCTGGAAAGTCGAACTTCTGGACAAGCTTGACGGCGAAGAAGCCGGGATTAAATCCGCTACCATAAAAATTACCGGCAAATACGCTTTCGGCTACGCAAAAGCCGAAAAAGGCGTCCACAGGCTCGTCAGAATTTCACCGTTTAACGCTAACGGCAAACGCCAGACAAGTTTTGCGTCTTTGGAGGTTATGCCGATTATTGAAGATTACGAAAAAACAATCCACATTCCGCCCGAGGATTTGGAAATCGATACAATGCGCTCGGGAGGTGCCGGCGGTCAAAATGTTAATAAAGTAGAAACAGCCGTAAGAATTCTCCACAAACCCACGGGCATTGTCGTTAAATGCCAAGAGCAGCGCTCTCAATTGCAAAATAAAGAAAATGCCATGCAAATGCTTGCGGCAAAGCTTCTTGCAATGCGTCAGGCTGAACACGAGAAAAAACTCGCCGAAATTAAAGGCGAAAGTATGGATATTAATTTCGGTTCTCAAATCCGTTCTTACGTTTTTCACCCCTATAAGATGGTTAAAGACCACAGAACAAATTTTGAGGTCGGAAATGTCGATGCGGTTATGGACGGCGATATCGACGGCTTTATTGAAGAATATTTGAGGAAGTAAGTAAATAGGTAAATAAGGGAACAAGTATTAAGTTGATATTGAAAAATTTGTTCAGATTGATTTTAGAAATAACTTATTTCACTTATTTACTTTAGGCAAGTATGTCCCCTCACCCCTAACCCTCTCCCCCGGGGGGAGAGGGAAGTTTTTTATCAGGATTGCAGGTTGAACAAACCTACCCGACAGTAAATCCTTAGTATCTTACTGTCTTAGTATCTTAGTAACTTTAATTAACATCTGGACAATTTTTAAAAAATATACTATACTAATATCATTAAGAGGAAGTTTTATGGCTAAAAATATTGATACTGTTCCAATAGAGGTTTGTATATTGACGGCTGATCACGATATTAAAGGGGTTGTGCACGTTTCAAAATACACCAATACAAATCGTGAGCTGACTGATTTATTAAACGACAGAGAAAGAAGATTTCTCGCCGTAACCAATGCTGAGATTTATCCGAGAAACGCAAATCAGTCCCCGAGACGGTATAATTTTTTGGAAATTCATATGGATTACGTGCTGATGGTTCATCCGGCAACGCAGGCAGTGTTTAAAGATTCCGGCAAAACTCAGGAAGATATTGCACGTTTCAGAGATTTGAGATTGAAATTAAATCAGACAAAGCCGTTTTAGATGAAAGCTTTATTGGTTGACAACATAAATGATATAGCGGTTGAAATTCTCAATAATTCAGGTATTGAGGCAACTGTTTTGCCAACGTTGTCCGAGGATGATTTATGTAAAATTATCGGCGGTTTTGATGCTGTATTATTGAGAAATTTGACGTATATTACAAAAAAGGTTATCCAAAATGCCGGAAAGCTTAAAATAATAGGCAGAGTCGGTTCCGGACTTGATAATATTGACCTTGCAGCCGCTGATGATGCAAAAATCCGCGTTATTAATTCTCCTGACGGCAATACAATCGCAACTTCCGAACACACAATGGCATTGATGCTTGCTTTGTCAAGAAAAATTCCTCAGGCATGTGCTTCCGCCTTTACCGGAAAATGGGACAGAGCAAGGTTTACCGGTAATGATTTGTGCGGCAAAACTATCGGTATAATCGGTTTTGGCAGAATAGGTTTTCGCGTTGCAAAGCTTTGTGAAGCTTTCGGTATGAATGTCGTTGTATATTCCAGACGTAAAATAAACGATTACACCTGTTTTGACAGGCTGGAAGATATTCTTCCTTTGTGTGATTATATTACTCTCCATCTGCCCAAAACTCCGGATACCGTCGGAATAATTAATTCGGATGCAATTAAGCTTATGAAGCCGGGTGTGAAAATAATTAATTGCGCGCGCGGCGGGCTTGCCGTAGAAAAAGATCTGGCATGGGGGCTTGAAAACGGTTTTATTTCCGGCGTCGCAACGGATGTATTTGAATCCGAACCCGATATTTCGGCATCCCCGCTTTTAAAATTCCCTGATAAAGTCGTTGCTGTCCCTCACTTAGGGGCAAGTACCATTGAAACCCAGACTAAAGTCGCTGAAGAAATTGCTCGAAAAGTCGCGGATTTTTTGTCGGAGAATAAAAGATACTAAGGCAGTAAGGCAATAAGAATTTACTGTCGGTCAGAAAGTCCAACCTGCAAACCTACTATTGTCCCCTCTCTCCTTCCCCTCTCCCGCTGGGAGAGGGCAGAACTTCTTAACGAACTTGTGAGTTTAGAAATTCGGGTGAGGGTTTCAAGTCATTCTGAGCCGTAAGACTGCGAGTGTCGTGCAAATCCAAGATACGCCCCAACATTTTCTGTTGGATTACTCTACTTATCAGTGGTAATTATAATATCTTTTTAAAAGATTTGTATTATGGGTTGTGATATCAAGTTTATCACCAAAGGCTTCCGGTTGGACTTCTGCCGGTTTTTCTTCCTGTTTTTCTTCCTGTTTTTCAAATCGTTCCGGATGGTGGGTGTGTTCGTATTCTTCCATTTTGTCTTTAACTTTTGCCGCCAGCGGTGTTGCTATGAAAGGTACGATAACACGTTTGCCGATAATTGTTGCGGCTGCAATATCCGCTACAAATTTGAATACGTCTAAGCCGTCTGATTTGACCTTGTTGTATTCTTTTTCTATCGGAAGTTTTCTTGATGCCTGTTGACCTGCCTGAACCTGTTTCATACGAATTCTTGAGGCAATATTTTTAGACATTTCAGGATTGAAAGATCTTCTGAAAAGTTTTTCAAATAACGGACCGCTGTATTTGCGCATTGCAAAATACATTGCTATCTGCGCTGCAATCATTAATACGCCGTTTGTTAAGTCTAATGCGGCAACGAATTTACGTTTTTCTTCCGGAATTTTTTTGTTGTTTAAGCTTTGTGTTACATATTTCCAGCAGCCGACACCGTCTTTGATTACGATTGACGTTACGGTTGCAAGTCCTAATGCTTTTTCCGGATCTATATTGAATTTTCCTTCCGCCCATTGCATGGGTTTTGTTTTTTCAAATGCGCCGATTGCTCTGGAGGTTGCTGATAATACTTTATTTACAGGCATTATTTATCACCTCCGTCCTTTTTTACTCCCGCAAGGTTTGGAAATACTATTTCCATAAAACGCGGATATACCCAGTTTAAAGCATTGCAGGTTATAGGTAATGTTATACATACTCCGATAAGAATTTTTATAATCTGGTTCGGGGCTTTGTAATTGTTTTCTAAGAATTTTTTATAGAGTTTTGTTACATCTTTGTATATTTTTTTGGTTAATTTGATTTCGTCTGAATCAAATGTGTTTGTGTCATGCAGAATTGATTTTAACAAATTTGCTGATTTTTTGAATTGACAATTTTCAATTAACCGGTTCATTGTGTCAGTAATCGTTGCTGTTGTAGCTTTTGCAGGATCACTGATTTTATTCATTTTTAATTTTGTAATTGTTTTGTCAAGTTCGGAATTCCTTAAAGTCATTGCGTTCAGGTAATCTTCCGGTGTAAAATGACCTTTGCAGGTATCTTTGATTGTGTCTATACGGTGCAGGGTTCTTGCAATACGGCTTGCGCGGATATCTTCCGGTTTATCAAGAATTTCCTGAAGAATTCTTTGGACTGCCGGATCTTTTTCTTTTGCAAGCGCGCCTTTTAATATGGAATCAGTTTGTTTGTATAGTTTTTGCAGCTCTTTTGCATCCGTTGTTTTGTCGATTGCTTCAACCGGCACATCTTTAAACATTTCTCTTAAACGGCTTTCGTTCTCGATAAGAGTCTGCGCCCTGCCGCTGTAAAATGCCAGACCGTTGTTGTCTATTTTTAATTTGGCTGCGTCATTGATGTAATCATCTATTTGTTTATTGATTAATTCCGCAACGGTTTTGTTCGAAATATTACGTTTGCCGGCTTTGATTCTTCCTGTCTGGCGGAAAATATCCGATACCTGTTCTATCTGTTCTTCAGCTTTTGCGTCTGCAGCTTTTTTTACCATTTCGTCATAGTTCTGACGTTGTTTTGTTATTTTGCCGAAACCTTCTTTAAATCCTTCCAGAATTGAAGGTTTTTTTATACCTTTTTGTTTCAACTCCGCTTTCGCAAGTGTTTTCAAATATGATTTGTTGTTCAGCGCGGATTGGTCTACGTTTATGCTTAAATTTTTTGCATATTCCGGATCGTTGAATATTTTGTCTAAAACTTTATCTATCGGTTTTAAGGCTCCTACCTGAAATAAAATCGCAAGTACTGCGGATATAGGCTGTCTCATTGCCGTGTATAATTTGGTGTTGGTTACTTCTTTCTTTTGTTCTTCGGATGCATTTTTCGGGGCTTTTACAAACGGGTTAAATCCTATAAATATCGGCGCAACCAATCCTGTTCCGAGTGCAGTGATTAATATGCCTCCGAGTTCCCCTTTTAACCATTCAAGGCTTTTCATTCTGCTTAATGCCTTTTTACCGGGCAGTGAATTGGTTATTTCATCGGCTAATGATGTTACTCCGCCCGTAAAATTAGGCGATTTATTGCGCCCGGGGGTGCGCTGCATCGCATAATTTCCGTTTATCTTTTCTACTTTCATACCTTCTACCTTCTATATATATAGAGTGTTAAACAAAATTAAAATTGCTATATCTGCAAGAATTATTAAGTTTTGTAAATGCTTTTGCCGACTCTTTCACAAACTTGTCAAATTAAGCAGAATACGTAATTGATTTCCCTAATCTTTCCCAAGAGGGGTCACATATTAATTATACATCATAAAGGGTGGTGTCAAGCAATACTTGCAAAAAATACAGAAAGTTATAAAATATATAGAAAAAGGAATGATTATGAACAGATTTATAACCGCATTAAAGGAGTTTGTGACTTCATCAAACACAATAAAAATTTCCGCGCTGATAGGATTTACCTGTCTTATGACGGCTGTCATTGCGTCTCAGAATTATTTTTTCCAAAATATTATAGAAAACGGAATAAGCAAGCGTGATATTATTGCGCAAAAAACTTTGACTGTTGTTGATGTAAAGCGCACCGAGCAGCACAGAAAAGAGGTTGCCTCTAAAGTTGAGCCTGTTCTGACCTCAGCCGAGGATGAATTTATCAAGACAAATCTTGTTACTATGGAAAATTCCATTGTGCAGATCAGAAAAAAAAGTATTCCGGATACGGTTAAAATGGAAGAATTGAACACTTTACTGGATCTTTCGGGCAATCCGCGCAAGGAATTCATCACAACATTCCTTTTAAAATCCGATGACGCAAGTCTTCATGAGGTCTTTGACAAAGCGAACATGACACTTGATAAGATTTTGCGTGTGGGAATCAGCGAAAGTGATTATGAAAATAATGACATACATCTTTTAGTCGTGAATAATATGGCTTCCAATGTTTCAAGACGCCAGATTTCCATAATCAGTGCGCTTTTGGAACAGGTAATTGTGCCAAATCTTGTTGTGGATGAATTCGCAACCGAAATCGCCCGCAAAAACGCAATGAATTCGGTTAAGCCTTATGAAATTACTTTCCAAAAAGGCGATAAAATCCTGTTTGAAGGCGAGCCTGTAACCCGTTTAAAGCGTGATGCTTTAAGACAAGCCGGGTATAACGTTTATGAACTCAACTGGCAGGGGCTTTCAGCGATTTATGTACTGGTATTTTTAGCAACAATTCTGTTTTTAGGGTATATGAAGTTTTTCGAAAAGAAATTTTTGGAAAGCAGTTATCTTGCAATATCAGCTGTTTTGTCGGTAATTATCGCGTTAATTGTTGCGGTTATCCCGACCGGATTTTCGCCTTATATACTGCCGATTCCGGCGTATATGATTATGATGTCAATATTTTTGAACCCGAGGGTGGCATGTATTGCTACGGTCATTCTTTCGACGGTTCTGGCTGCCGGTGCCCAGTATGATATTCAGTGGCTCATAACCTTTATTCTTATGGCTGTTGTTTCCATGCTCGCTATCTCCCAAATCAGATATTCAAGACGTTTTGACCTTATTAAAACAGGTTTTCATATATCCATTGCAGGTCTGGTAATTGTTTTGAGCATTTATCTTCTCGAAAAATGTCTTATTGACGTAAGTAATATTTTAATTGTCCAGAACTGCGTATTTTTGTTCTTTAACGGTATATTAAGTTCTATAATCGCTCTCGGGCTTTTCCCGATATTTGAAAGCGGATTTAAGATAATAACGCCGTACGGTCTGGCGGAGCTTGCTGATCACAACCAGCCGCTTTTAAAGCGTCTGCAGTTTGAAGCTCCCGGGACATATCACCACAGTCTTATGGTGTCCAACCTCTGTGAAGCTGCCGCAGAAGCTATCGGCGCAAACCCGATTCTGGCACGTGTCGGCGCGTTTTATCATGATATAGGTAAATTGAAACGTCCGCTGTTTTTCGTGGAAAACCAGTCTTATTTCGGGATTGAAAACCCGCACACCAAACTAAATCCTAGGTTAAGCAAAATGGTTATCACCGCGCATCCCAAAGACGGTGTGGAACTCGCTAAAGAATACGGGCTTCCGCCGGTTATTCATAATTTTATTTTGCAGCACCACGGAGAGGGGCTTGCAAGCTATTTTTATAATCAGGCTGTGCAGGAGGAAGGTATTGAAAACGTTAAGGAAGAACAGTTCCGCTACACGGGTCCAAAACCCAACACCAAAGAAACCGCTATTCTTATGATTGCCGACGCGGTTGAGTCTGCGGTACGCTCTTTGAAAAATCCCACTCCCGAAGAAATTGAAAGTATTATTGATAAAATTATCGTGGAAAGACTTAATGATACCCAGCTTGCGGACAGCCCTTTGACGCTTCATGATTTGAAGGTTATTGCCGCTACTTTCAGCAGAATCTTAAGAGGCATGCAGCACAACAGAATTAAATATCAGGAAAATCTCGCGGAAGAATTCGGCAAAAATAAAATTGTCATGCCTAATAAAATTCTTGATGAAGATTTGGAAAATAAGATTAAGCAGCTGGAAAACCGCTCTGATGACACTAATGACGACAAAAAAGATGAAAATTAATATTTTTACCGAAAATATCACAGATGATTTTGAAATTAATGAAAAGAAATTCATTGATATTGCTAAAAAGGTGCTGAAATTTTATATGTCAGAAATCCTTGAGCAGTCGTGTCTTTTCGGGCATGACTTTAATACAATTTCTTTTGACATTTTGTATTGTAAAAGTGACAAAACGCATGAAATTAACCGTGAATACAGAAACAAGGATTATCCCGCGGATATAATTACTTTTGCTATTTTTGCGGATAGTGAGGACAAATTTATTTTTGACGGGGAAATTAACCTCGGGGAAATCATTATCGCGCTCGACAAGGTTCGGGATGAAGCCGAAAAAAAGGGCACGACGTTTGATTATGAGCTTGCGTTTTTAATAAGCCACGGCATAATGCATCTTCTGGGATTTGACCATCAGACGGATGAGGATTATAATTTTGTTGTGGGATTGCAGAATAAAGCGCTGGAAGGTGTGTATGACAAAATATAAAGCTCAGGGGTTCTCAAATACTTTCAAAAACGCAAGAAAGGGTTTGCGGCTTGTTTTGAAAAGTGAAATTAATATAAGGGTTCATTTTTGCGCCGCGCTTTTAATTCTTTTGCTGGCTGTGTTTTTGGGATTTTCAGTCACAAAGATTTGCGTTTTATTGCTGACTATTTCCGCGGTAATCTGTGCGGAGATGGTGAACTCCGCTATTGAATTTTCGCTCGACGCGGTATTCCATAACAAATATTCCAAACTCGTCGGCATGGCAAAGGATATTTCAGCAGGCGCCGTAATGTTTACGACGTTTGTGGCGATAGCCGTGGGGCTTTTGTTGTTTGTTCCGGCATTTTGGGATGTTGTTTCAAATTGGTAAAAACTATCCGTGTCTTTTGCCGTATACAATGACAGGTTATACTAAATCCGTAATATACTTTTGAGACAATAGCGGAACCGGAGGTGAGAGCGTCGTCAAAAAAGTATATTACGGATTTACTAAAAAGGCTATATATGGCCGAAACCGTCAAACATGATGCCTTGTCCGCCAGCAATAAACGGCGCTGCGGTCTTTGCCTTCGTAAAGCCCTCCAGCCTATGCTCGCCTTTGGCACACTCAAATAAAAAAGTCTTGAATATTTCATCAAGACTAATCACATTTTCTATATTCCTAATTATTGCTTAACACTAATCTGAATGTTGCTAAATTTTTGATGGAAAGCATAGCGTGTTTGTTATGCTGTTCTTCCGCTATATTAAAGATACGGATGATGCGCTGAATCTCTTCCAGATCTTTTCTCGTTTCGATTTTGTATACGTTTTTAATCGGATCTGACACCACTGACATCATTGTATTTAATTCTTGTTCTTTCATTGAGTTATCCTCTTTCCAACCTGTATATTTATATAAAGAGTTTCTTCCCGTAAAAATTGCTTTTTTTGTTTTTTGTGTCGTTACATTTGTTTACAAACGTAAAATCAGCCGTCGGTAAGCTCTTTGAGTGCTTTTCGGTGCCAGTACATAACTTTTTCTCTGTACTTGAAATCTTTTTCTTCTTCATAATCATCTTCAAATTCAAAAAAATCCTGTATAATTTCTGACCATTTCAGTTTTTCAAGGTATCTGTATACCAGAAGTTTCCGGTACTGCCATTTTTTTATGCGGGCAATTTCACGTTTTATTGTTTCGTGTTCGGGAACTATGAAAGCTTTGTATTCATCTATTTTACGGTTAATTTTTTCGAGTTTGATGACGTAATTTTCCTGTTCGCTGGTCTTGCCTTTTGTGCCTTCAGTAACCTTTATTTTTTTATAATCAGGACTTTTAAGCGAATTTAATCTTTCTTTTATTTGTTCCTTTTTCCTCAATAAAAAGTCCAGTTCTTTAACTATCTCCGTGTAATCGTTAAGCCTCTCGGTTGTTATTGTCATTTCATGCTCCTTAATTTTTCTCCCAGTTTTTTAAAGCTTTCGGGCATCGGATCTCCTTTGAAGTTTTTGTATTCGGCAAGGAGTTTTTTTGTTTCCAGAAGCTCCCGTTTTGCACGGGCTTCTATTCTTTCTCTCTCAATAGTTTTGGAATCCTTGTATTTGCCGTTGAGAATTCCTATCCTGCAATTCAGCATTGTTTCAAAATCTATGTTGATTGTTCCTATTTTTTTCAGCTTATCGGCTTCGCGGCAAAGCTGTTTGTATAACTCCATATCGTTTTTAGTTTCTTTTAAGTAAAGTTTGATTTTGTCATCAGTGCGTTTACTTTCGGCTTCTCCCGAAATTTTTATAAGATGCGGACACAGGTTTTCGTATTCTTTCAGCATTTCTAATTTTAGGTCTTCAAATTTATACTTTAGTTTTGTTTTGTTATTATTTTTAATATCAAAATAATGGTCTTGAAAATCGCCGACATTATTTTTGATACCGTTATTAATACTGTTATTATTATTTTTAATATCATTTGTTACATAAGCGTTACAATCGTTATTATTTTGCATATTAAAATCAATACAATCAATATGATTTTTAATATCATTTGCGGTTTTAATGCCGTGATTGTCGTTATTTTGTGAGTCTGAATTTGAGATATTGATATTATTTTTGATATCGTTTGTAACACTATTGTTACAATTGTTATTATTTTGCATATCGGAATTAATACTATTGATATGATTTTTAATATCGAAATCGGAGATTTGATTTTTATTTTTATTTTTATTTTTAACAGTTTCAAAAGGGTTTAATAAGAGTTTATGTTTTTCAAGACATCGAAGTACACCTTTATGCACGCTATTTTTAGGTTTTAGCCCGTTTATATCTACTCCGTACTGGAATTTTATAAACTCCTCTATGAAGATTTTATTTTCGTCAATAAATTTAATCATTTTTATATCTTCAAAATCTTCTTTTTTAATTTCTTCGTTAAAACAGTTGCGCAGATTCCGGAATGAAATCTCATAAATTCCTGCGCAGTCACAGTTGTCAAAAATGTATTTTAAAAGCAGCTTTTTTTTAATGGACAGGTCCAAATACCAGTCTTTGTTCCAGATTTCAGTATCCGTAAGTCTTTTAGCCATGTTATTTCCTTTCCGTCAGGGTTTCAAATTCTTCAGAAGATATGAGTTTTTTTCGATAAAGCTCCTCAATATCCGAACGTGAAAAATACCCGTCAAATACGAGTTTTTCAAGTTCATTTGAAAAATTATAACCGTCAAGTCGCAAAAAATTATCTTCACAAGCCATTTTTGAAATTTTTATACCAGAAGTTAAGAGTACCTTTTTGTTCAATAAGCCTGATATCCTCATCAGCCAGCAGAAAAGCCGGAATGCTTACTCTGTCTTTGTTTACTGTTTCGTAATACCTGATAAGCCGTTTCCTTAAGTTTTCTTTTTTGTTTTCTTTGTTCATTAACTGTTGCAGCATATTTTCCTCCTCAATTTTAAAAAAAACGGGCATATGCCCGAGGGTTAGGGTTTTGTAAATGATTTGTAAAATTTTTTTTTAAATATATCCAGTCAGGTGATAGCCTGATGTATTTGTTGTATTATAATGATGTTGGAATTCATAAAAGCTTGCCGTGTCGGATATTATGGAAGTCCGGTTTAGTGGAGTTATTTTACAAAATTCATTTTTAATCACAGGTATATCATAACATACTTGTTGACAAAAGTCAACACAAAAGTTGATAAAATCTACAATAAGTTTCAAACGAAGGGAAATATGAAGTATAGTAAGCTTTTAAGTACTTTACAAAATTTAATAGGGTTCAGGCCGAAGCAGACTGATCTGTGTGATATATTGCAGATAAAGCGTGCTGCGATGTCTGCAAGAGCCGCACGAGACAGTGAATTTACCGAGGAAGAAGTTGCTTTAATCGAGGCGCATTACGGGATAGAGTTGCTGAGTGATTGTGTAGAATTGGAATATATTCAGATAAATCCTTCCTGCGGCAAGGGGACGGTTATTCTTGATGAAGCTGATGTAACCCCTGTTCGGATAGGCAAAGAAATAATCCGGGATTTGTGGAAGGTACCGCATCCGTCGGATTTAAAATTGTTCAAAGCTTCCGGCGACAGCATGGAAACTGTAATAGAAGACGGAAATATTTTGTTAGTAGACACATCTCGCAGAGATTTTAATAACGGCGGAATATTTGTATTGACCATAAATAATGATTGGTATGTGAAGCGTTTAAGGCTAAGGGTTACGGGAGAATTGGACATAATCTCCGACAACTCCAAATATCCGATGGAAACTTTAAAACCGGATAGTGATGTTGAAGTTACTATTGTCGGCAGAGTTATCAAAAATCTTTCCAGAGGGCTTTAGCGCTGCTAAAATTAATCTGTGCGGAACCAAGATTGTTTTTTATATAACACTTATTCACTTCTTAGTGCCTTACTTAGTATCTTAGTAACTTTAACATGAGAACGCAGGTTGGGCATACCTACCCAACAGTAAAATTTTAATTATGCAGGGATTTTTTTGCCTGTTTCCACAGCGCGTCAAATTCCTCAAATGTATATTCGCATAACGGCTTTTGGGCAAGTTCTTCCATTTTGCGGAAACGTTTTTCAAATTTTTTGTTAGCACGTAAAAGTGCCTGCTCTGCATCAATTTTGTTCCAGCGTGCAAGATTGACCACGGCAAATAAAATATCGCCGAATTCATCTTCCATGTGGTCTTTGTCATTGTTTTTGCAGGCGTCTTTAAATTCGTCAAATTCGGAGAATATGCATTCATAAAGCGATTTTTCGTCCGGCCACTCAAACCCCTGTTTTACTGCGCGTTTGCTGATTTTTTGGGCGCTCATCAGAGCGGATTGCGCTTTTGAAATCCCGTCCATTGCGGATTTGCGGTGGGGTTTTTCTTCCGCCTTTAATTTATCCCAGTTATCAAGAATTTCGTCGGTGGAATTTACTTTTGTATGCCCGAAAACGTGAGGATGGCGGTGGATTAATTTATCCTTAATCCCCTTTGCAACGTCTTCTATTGTGAACTCGCCTTCTTCAGCGGCGATTTGAGAATGCAGAACTACCTGCAGCAAAACGTCGCCCAGCTCCTCTCTTAAATGTGTCATATCATTGTCGTCAATGGCATCGACAGCTTCATAAGCTTCCTCAAGCATATTCGGACGCAGTGTTGCGTGGGTTTGTTCCCTGTCCCATTTGCATCCGTCAGGCGCGCGCAGCCGTCTTATTACCTCTATTAATCCTTCTAAATTCTCATATCCCATATTCAAATTCTATCACAAACTCCAACTAAAGTTTATATTCTTTTTCTAAAATTACATCAAAAGGTGGATTTCATATCCGGTTAGTATGTTATTCTTAGTATGTGAATAGTGAAGAGAGAGGTATACATTAATGGCAATAATTGCAAAGATTGGTCAGGTTTTAAACACCCCGATAAAAATCGGAAAGACAGTAAATCATTCATCAAACCCGTTTGCGGCAGCAACATTTGTGACTGCAGACGTATTTGTATCTAAAGCGGCAAAACCATCATTGAAAGACAAATTAAAATTAAGTGCATTTGTCGGTTCAATCGGTGATGCATTCCCGACTTTCCGTAAAGGTATTGAATCAGTCGTTGCATTCGGTAACAGAATGAAAGAAGGTTTTTCATCCGCAATGAGCAAACTTAACGAAATCGGTTCTATGGAAATTTCAATTGATTTTGCGGGTGCAGGTCGTGCCATTAAATCAGGATTTGCTTCAATTGCAGACAATTACAGCGTACAAAAGCTTAAAAAACAGGATGTAGCATCACTTGAAGCAATGTGGAAAGAGTTATCAGGCTTGAATATAGCAGCATAGAGGAGGATACAATATGAAAGATAACAAAAACAGAAAAATCAGAAATATAATAGAAGCTTTATGCTTGCATTCAGATGCTGATTCAATCAGAGTATTGGAAGAAATGGGCACAAATTCTTCTGACGATGAAATCAGAGAATTAACAGCCCGTGCACTTGTCAGAAAAAATAGCCACGACTCTCTTGCGGTTACTATTACAAACAAAGGCAAAGGCATCAACGATATGTCAACAGTTGTTGCAATGAGCACTATAAACGAGCTTTTGGCTCTCGATAATAAAGACGAAGCTATTAAGATTTTAACTGATACCGTTGAAATGCATTCTGATGAAGAAGTCAGAGAAAATGCACGTTCAGTAAAGGCATTAATGGCTTTAAGCTAAGATTTCCATACAGCAACTCCAAAAGGCATCCGCAACATAAGTTGCGGATGTTTTTTTGATTGAATTCAGTTGCCGGATGGTGCCCACTAGTATCTGAAGCCGTCAGCTTTCATGCGGTCAATGACCTCCTGCAGCTGCTCGTCGGAGCATACGTAAGACAATCTGAAAAACCCTTCGCCGCAGTCGCCGAAAGCCGTACCCGGCACGACTACAATTCCGGACGTCCTTAATAAATCCTCACAGAATTCAAACGAGGTTTTGTATTTTCTCGGAATCGGCATCCAGAGGTAAAACGTTGTATGCGGAACATTTGACATATCCCAGCCGAGTTCCGTGAAGCCTTTTACCATAATTGCCTGTTTGCGTTTGTAGCCGAGGTTCCCTTCTTTTATGTAATCGTCGCCTTCTTTTGAATTCAAAATTTCCGCGCAGGCTTTTTGCAGCGCCTTAAAAATCCCGTTATCAATAGTTGATTTGCCTTTGCCAAGACGCTGAACGACAAATTCGTTTCCGCAAACCCAGCCCAGACGCCAGCCGGTTACCGCATAAGGCTTTGAAAAGCTGTGAAATTCAACCGCAATATCTTTTGCACCCTCAATTTCAAACACGCTGAACGGTTTTTCATCTTCGCTGAAGTACAAATCCGCGTATGCCAGGTCTGATATCAAAAGAATTTTGTGTTTTTTGCAGAAATCAACTGCGGATTTTACGTAATCTTTTGTTGCGCTTACACCCAGCGGGTTATTCGGGTAATTTATGATAAGCGCTTTCAAATTCTCAGGATTGCGTCCGTCTTTTATAAATTTGTCCCAAACCCCGTCCAAATCCGGCATATAGTTGTTTTCGGCAGTCAGAGGAATGTGGTAAGCCTCGCCGCCCGCGCATTGGATAAACTGCAAATATGAAGCATAGCAAGGATCCGGAACCATTATGATATCTTTATCCGTGTCTTTTTGGGTTATCAAAAATCTTATGAGATTTGCAATACCTTCTTTTGAGCCTACAAGCGAAAAGATTTCTTTATCGGGGTCAAGCTCAACGCCAAAGCGGTTTTTCATCCTTTGGGCTATTGCTTTTCTGTAGTAATCCTCGCCTTTGGGGGTAGAATATGTATGAATTCCGTCCTCGTCAAGGATTTGTTTAAGTCTGTCTATCAAAACTTTTGGCGGATTTGCGGTCGGCGCACCCATTGAAAGTGAAATCGGCGCCCTGTTTTTGGCAATCAATTCCGGCTTCAGCCGTGCTGTTTCTTCTTTCAGCTTAAACATAATATATGTGTCAAGTGACATTACGTCTTTATTAAACAAATTTTCTTTAAAATTACTCATATTAATTTCCTTCCATCATTTTCATAGGACCTTCCAAAGATGCGGTTACAAACTGTTTGGTGTATTCATTATCCTGTTTCAGCATATCAGAAGGAGTTCCTTCATAAACTATTTTTCCGTTATAGAGCATAACCACTCTGTCCGCGGTTCTTGTAATTGTTGACATCTGGTGGGTTACAACAATTGATGCCGCGTTTGTTTCTTCTTTTAATCTTACAATATAATTTTCAATAAGTGTAGAAGATATCGGATCCAGACCTGCCGTGGGTTCATCGTAAAGTATTGTATTGGGTTCCGTAACAATTGCTCTGGCAAAGCTTACGCGTTTTTGCATACCGCCTGAAAGCTCTGACGGAAACAGCTTTTCAATCCCTTTTAAGCCGACAAGTTCAAGTTTTTGTTTTACAATTTCCTTAATTTCGTCTTCCGTGAATTTTTTTCTCAAATCGCGTCTTTCGTGCAGTGCAAACGCGATGTTATCCGCCACGTTCAAAGAGTCAAACAACGCCGAATACTGAAATACCATTGCAATATCGCCTTTTGAGGTGATAATTTCGCCGGAATCTTTTTCCAGTAAACCGGAAATCAATTTTAAAATGGTACTTTTGCCGGAGCCTGAAAAGCCCACAATTGCAAGAGTTTCGCCGTCGTTTACCTTAAAAGATACGTCGTCAATAACTTTTTTATCTCCAAAAACTTTAACCAGATTTTTAACTTCAATACTCATAATTTACACCTTTAAAAGAAAAATGCCACCGCAAAAATCATATCCCATACAACGATTGCGACAAAAGACCAGACAACTGCTTTTGTCGTTGCAAGTCCGACGCCTTTGGCTCCGCCCGACGCGTAATATCCGCACGAACAGCTTATTAAAGCGATTGTTCCGCCGAAAAATACCGCCTTAAGTAAGCTTACCCATAAATCCTTCATGTAAATTCCAAGCCATGCCGAATCAAAATATGCCCTGTAACTTAGTCCCGCAAACAAATCCGACGTTACGGCTCCCGCCAAAACCCCGACTGCCGCCGCAATTATGGTTACAAACGGCATCATTATTATTCCTGACAATACCCTCGGCACAAATAAATAACTTACCGGATCGACTTTTAATACTCTTATTGCGTCAATTTGTTCGGTGACGCGCATTGTGGCGATTTCGGAGGCTATTGAGGAACCTATCATGGAAATTATCGCAAAGCCCGACATTATAACCGCAACTTCCCTTACTATCAAAATTGACATCATCATGCCGATAAAATTTCCGCCGCCCTGTTTAACCATCTCAAGCGCAACCTGCGATGCTACGATTACAGATGTCATACCTACAATTGTGAGTGTAATAGGCAAAGAACTTACACCAAATCTTGAACACTGATAAATCAGTTCTTTTCTGTCAATCCCGCCTTTTATCAAGGCTTTTATAAGCTGAATTCCGTTTTGGGTAATTTTTCCCAGAGTATCGACAAAATCATAAAAAGTGTCGTAAACCCCTGTAAAAATTTTGTATGTGGCGGATTGTTTAAAATATTTTTGTAAAGTCCCCATACCTCAAATTATACAGGAAAATTAGCCGCGATGTCAATTTTATGATATAATTTGTGTATGATTGAATTAATGATATTATATGTGCTGTCAAAGCGTGAATTGACGATGTATTCCGTGCAGAAGTTTATATTTGAAAACTTTGGCGCATTCTCAAAGCCGAGTATCGGTGCGATTAAGCCGGCTCTTGTAAGGCTTGAAAAAGAAGGCTGTCTGACTTCACGCAAAATGATGTCTGACGGCGGTAAACTGTCTGTTTTTTATACAATTACCAAAAACGGACTTGAAGAATTAAGACGGCTTATTCTTGAAAATTTGAGTGAAAATCCTCTGCAATTCTTTTCAAATGCCAGAATTAAGCTTTCGTGCGCGTCTTTTTTGTCAAAAGATGATTGCGCGGATTTGTTTTTTCATATCAAATCCCTTGCAATGCAGCACAAATTTAACGCGGAAGCTGTTATTAACGATGAATACAATCACTTGAGTTTTTATCAGAGAATTATCTTAGACAATGCGATTTGCGAATATGCTAATTTTATAACTATTCTTGAAGGTTTGGAAAAAGAAAATGCCGGCAATAGTAAATAGTGTTGTTGAAAATTCAATAGCCGCGGAGCTGGAAATTGCCTCCGGCGACGAAATTTTGTCAATAGACGGGAATAAAATGTCCGATATGATTGACTATAATTTTTATTGCAAAACAGAACTTCTGACGCTGGAAGTAAAGAAAAAATCCGGTGAACTTGAAGAAATAGAGATTGAAAAGGATTTTGACGAAGATCTGGGAATTGTATTTGAGAGTGCTGTTTTTGACCGCGTGAAGCCCTGCCTTAACCATTGTATATTTTGTTTTGTCGACCAGCAGCCAAAGGGATTGAGGGAAACTTTGTACGTAAAAGATGACGATTACAGGCTTTCTTACCTTCAGGGAACATACATTACGCTTACGAATTTTACGGATAAAGACCGCGAAAGAATTAAAAGGATGCATCTTGGGCCGTTTTATGTTTCGGTGCACACAACAAACCCCGAATTAAGGTGTAAAATGCTTCAAAACCCCAACGCCGGCAAGGCTCTGGAAAATCTTAAATGGTTCAGAAAAAATAAAATCCCTTTTCATGCTCAAATTGTTTTGTGCCCAGGTTTAAATGACGGAAAAGAGCTTGAGCGGACGCTTAATGATCTTGCGGAGTTGAAAAACACTGTTTTATCAACGGCGATTGTACCTGTCGGGATAACTCAGTTCAGACAAGGCGGGCTTAAACATGTTGATAAAAAATGTGCGGAAGAAACTATTGATATAGCTTCCCGATACAAACGGGTTTGCTGCTCGGATGAATTCTTTTTGCTTGCGGGGCGCGAGGTTCCGCCGGTCAAATATTACGGAAACTTTGAACAGCTTGACGACGGTGTGGGTGCTATAAGGCTTTTGTTAGAAGACTTTAAAAAACATAAGCTTCCCAAAAAGCTCAAAAAGCCTTTGAAATTTATTTTTGCGACATCTTATGCTGCGCGCTTTGCAATAGATAAAATTGCCGGAAAGCTTAATAAAATCGAAAATCTTAGCTGTTTTGTTTGCCCTGTCAAATCCGATTACTGGGGAAAAGATATTACTGTCGCAGGACTTATTACAACCGGTGATTTGATAAGAACAATCAAAGATGTAGATGCGGATTTTGTCGTAATCCCTTCCGTTATGCTCAGACCATACAGCGAGGATTTTTTGGACGGAAAAACGCTGGATTATGTCCGAAAAGTTACGAAAAAAGAGTTTTTTGTGGTGAAAAATATTTATTCCATCGGCGAATTGGTTGAATATTTGCAAACATGCTGAAAAGTAGCACCCTCGTAATGACTTGAAAAACGATTGTAATGTGGTCATTTATCTATTCAACAACAATGCGATTTACAAAACTTCCATCGGTTCGACAATAAATTCCACAAGCACGGTACCCTTATCGGCAAAAGCTTTTTCCAATACCGGCAAAACTTCTGCGCGATTAGACACCCTATAAGCTTTCAGCCCGTAGCTTTCAGCGATTTTCATAAAATCCGGATTGGAAATTTTGGTTTCAAAATACCTTCCGTCACATTGTTTTTCCTGCAGTTGACGAACCATGCCGAGATAGCCGTTATTCAGTATAAGAATTTTTACGGGCAAATTATAGTCGCGGCAGGTAGCCAATTCCTGCAAATTCATCTGAAAAGACCCGTCGCCCGCAACGCACACAACCGGTTTTGACATGTCGTAAATACAAGCTCCGATTGCCGCTGGAAAACCAAATCCCATAGTACCGGAGCCGCCGGAGGTCAGGAATTTTCCGGGCTTTGAAAAATGCAGGTTCTGCGCTGCCCAGAGCTGATGCTGACCGACTTCCGTTGTCACGGTCAAATCTTTTCCGCAAATAAATTTGTCCAGCTCCCGCATAACCTCAAATGATTGCAGCATGTTTGTTTTTGCCTCACGCTTAACGTTCAGGGCGCGGAATCTTTCCGTGTCACCCCACTTGGCGGAAAAAGAAATACCCGCAAGCGACTTAATCATTTCCGCCAGAATAATTTTCGCATCGCCCGTTATAGAGTCGTGCGCCTTAATTACGCGCGAAATTTCACGCTCATTTATGTCAAGCTGGATGAATTTCTTCTCTAAATCAGTCTTTTCAAAGCAGCAGGTAATTCTGTCATTAAACCTTGCTCCGATTGAAAAAATTAAATCACTCTCTTTAATCACGGCATTTGCGGCTCTGTCACCGAAAATGCCTATCATGCCGAAATAGTTTTCATCCTCTGCAGGGTAAACGCCAAGCCCCATCATAGTCGTCACAACAGGGAATTTCAGGATTTTGTTAAGCTCTCTCACCTCTTTATAAGCATCTTTAGCCCCGCCGCCCGTCACGATTACCGGACGTTTTGCAAGGGAAAGCTCTTTAAGAATATTTGTAACATCAACAGCCGCTTCACATGCCGGTGCCGTATCAGGGAGGCCCTTAAATTCAGCGTTTTCATACAGAATATTTTTTGCCAGATCAACGACAACAGGGCCTTTTTTGCCGGATATTGCGGTATTAAAGGCGTCATAAAGAGTTTGTTCAAGGTCTTTGACCGATTTAACCTGATAAACTTTTTTGGTGCAGGAACGTGTAATATCGCAGATATCAGCCTCCTGAAACGCGTCTTTGCCTATTAAATCCGCCGTAACCTGACCTGTCAAAACCACAAGAGGCGCGCCATCGAGGTAGGCGTTTACAATTCCCGATACGGTATTTGTGGCGCCCGGACCTGATGTCACAAGGACAACGCCCGCTTTGCCGCTCACTCTTGCGTAACCCTCTGCCGCATGTACGGCTGCCTGTTCGTGTCGCACAAGAATATGCCGTATTTCGTTTTGTTTATAAAGTTCGTCGTATATTTTTAAAACTATGCCGCCGGGGTAGCCGAAAATCTTTTCAACTCCGAGATTTTGCAGGGTTTTAACTATAATTTCGGCACCTGTCAGTGTTTTTGTTTTTAACAAATTTTCCATAATCAAATTTTAGCACAAAAAAGCCTGCGCGAGGCAGGCTTTTTTTTATTATTCGCTGATTAATTCGTTCCACAATTGTTTTTTGTGTTCGATTTTCTTTTTAGCAGCTTCACGTTTTTTCTGCTGTTCAGCCTGTTGTTTTTCTCTTTCGAGTCTTGCAGCTTCCTGTTGTTTTTTGTAATCTTCTTGTTTTTGCTGCATTTCAGCTTCTTTTTTATTAATTTTGTCGGTTGTTTGCTGCGCCCAATCGCCTAAAGGACCTGCAAAAGCGCCTGTTGCCGTAAACATAACGATAAGTGATGCAATCAATGTTTTTTTCATAAATTTTCTCCTTTATTCTTCAAGCAGTATTCTTAACTGCTCTTTCTTTTCCTCTAAACGTTTCTGGTTGGCCTGATAAATTTCCTGACGTTTTCTTTGTTCTTCAAGAATTTTTTGTTCGCGTTCGGCTTTTTTCGCCTCATATTTTCTTTGCTGCGCTTCGTTTTTAGCTTGAATATCGTCAACTTTCGCCATTACGTCGTCGTTAAACTTCCAGAGCTTATCAAAAAACGAGGTTATGGGATTGTCGGCTGCAAACGCAGGCGCTGCAAGCATTATAGCTGCCAATAAAACTACCGGAATTTTTTTCATAAACCAACCTTTCTTGTTAAGATTATAACAATATTTTTAGTATTTTGCAATGATTTCGTCAATACCTTTTTTAGCAATTTGAAAAATTTGTAACATTTTATCATATTCGTAAGGTTCGCCCTCGGCTGTTGTCTGGAATTCAATGATTTTGCCGCTTTTTGTCAGGACGACATTTGAATCGACCTGAGCGTGCGAATCTTCTTCATAATTCAAATCAAGTCTGACATCCCCGTTGATAATTCCTGCAGAAATTGCCGCAACAGGTTCGATTATAGGATTTTCTTGCAAAGTGCCTTCGGCAAGAAGTTTTTCAACAGCGTCTTTAAGCGCCAGAAAACCTCCGCAAATGCTTGCGGTTCTTGTTCCTCCGTCTGCCTGAATTACGTCCGCATCAATTGTTATTGTCAAATCCGGCATTTTGGTTAAATCAACGGCAGCTCTGAGGCTTCTGCCTATAAGCCGCTGGATTTCCTGAGTTCTGCCTGAAATTTTTGTACGTTCCCTCTGGCAGCGCGTGTTTGTTGATGAAGGCAAAAGGGAATATTCTGCCGTAACCCAGCCTCGGGGGTCATCTTTTTCCATCCATTTCGGTTTTGTGTGTTCGACCGATGCCGTTACAATCACCTTTGTATCTCCGAATTCCGCAAGAATTGATCCGGGGGCGTGTTTTGTGTATCCGTGTGTGAATTTGATTTCACGGGTTTCGTTGTTTTTTCTGTTTTCTCTCATATATTCATCCTCTCGTAATCCCACATATAAATTTGTCCGCAGTATCTGCACACAGCGCATTCGTTCATAAATCTCAAATCCGGCACAAATGTGTAACCGTCAACCGTAATCTCTATTTCGTTTTTGGAATTGTATCGCTGCTCAAAATGTTTGTCACCCTTATAATCCGGCGCAAACATCAATTCAAATTTATCAACTGATTTGCAATTTTTACATATAAACATTATTTCTTTTCGGATTTTTTGCCTGATAAATTTTTGTACCACAGAGTCCAGCAGATACTTCTCATCGGAAGCGTAAGTCCGGCAACCGTAAACAATATACTTGATGCAAGAATTTCTTTTGCAACGGTTAACGGTGTTATAGTCTGCATTCTGAAATATTCAAGCGTATTATTGATTTCGTTCAAAGGAAGCGTTGATGCCCAGTTTTCAAAAATTCCGCGCAAAAAATCGCCGAGCTTTACAATATCCGCTAAAGCTGCCGCGCCCCAATTTATCAGGTAATGCGAAATTAATGTCAAAATCGTCATAATCAAAAATGTTCTGGCAAAATTTCCCTTTATAAGGTTAAAACTGCGCTTGAAACATCCCGTGACACCCGCCTCAGGCTCAAACGTAAAGATTTGAAACACAAGTATAAAATAAATGAAAAAGATTAATCCCAGAACCCAGAATAACGGGTTAATTGCGATTAAAGACAGAATGCTTATTATAAGAAGCAAAATAATAAAGCTTCCCGTGCGCGTTGTCACAACCTGATTGTGTGCCTTGAAGTCGTATAATTTCCCCGTTGTAATGACGGCATCCGTCATGGAATTCAGGGCAACATATGCCACCAGAAAATCCCAAAACGCCTTTAAAAATACCGCAAACCCAGGTAATGTCAAAAGCACAAGGCAAAAAGTCACAGTCGTGAAATTATTCAAAAATTCATGCTCCATGGTCAAATTCGGAAGCGATTGTATAAACCAGCCCGTTAATCCGAAAATCAGCGCAATACCGATTATCTGCCCGAATACCGGAAAAAGCATATATTGCGTGAATTTCAAAAAATTCGTGAAATATATCTTTAACCCCTCGCCCAAAACATTCCAAATACTGTCTTTTATCTTGAATTTCGCCATATTTTCTCCTTTGATGTATAATAATTTTATTACAAATAAGTTTAAAAAAACAATGATAGATTACAAAGAATTAATAAAGAGCTTTACGGAAGAAGATTACAAAGCGCACAGGGTAAATTTGCACATCCACACAACTTACTCTGACGGCGCCGGCGACTTTGCCACACTTGTACGGCAGGCAGACGGCTACAAGGCAATTGCGATTTCCGACCACAATACGATTGAAGGTTACCTTGAAAACCCCGTTCCCGCGAACGTCATCCCCGCGGTTGAATTTGATGTCTGGTGCGGATACGTGTTTATGCACCTTCTGGCATACGGAATTGACGTGAATTCCGATGCTTTAAAGCCTTTTCTTGCAAAATCCAAAAGAGAAACAGAACTTGATATTGTGCGCATTTTTGCAAAACGCGATATAAAAAAACTTATTGAAGCAATCCACGCCTCAGGCGGAATTGCGGTAATTGCGCATCCGGCATGCTGCTGGGCGTTCAGCCTTGACAGGTTTTTCAAAAAATTGAAATCCCTCGGACTTGACGGTGCCGAAGTTTTTTACCCCTATGAACGCCACAGAGGCATAATTAAATTCCATACAGTAGCTGCGGTTAAAAAAGCAGCCGAAAAATACGATCTGATTATGACGGGCGGAACCGATCTTCACGGAGAAACACTGTAAATTTTTCCGCTGTTAAAACTTTGAAAAGGCCGCAATGGCGGAAAGAAGGTTACTAAGATACTAAGATATTAAGGCACTAAGAAGTTACTGTCGGATTAGTAAATCAGACCTACTACTGCCTCTGTCAGCTTCACAATAACATGTAGAGCTGCACTTACTGCCTTATTATCTTTCCGGAACCAGCACCGATATTACGGCATTATTAATATTCAAATATTTTCTGATCGTGTCCTGCAGATCCCCAACAGTAATGTTTTCCAGCTCGTTTAAATAATGCTCGATAATTTTTAAATCACCGCAAACCGTTACATAATAACCGATATTTTCTCCGATTTCGGAAACCGTTTCCGCAGAATATGCAAATTTTGATTTGGTCTTTTTCTTTGCTTTCAAAAGTTCTTCTTCCGTAATCTCAACCGTCAAAAGCTTTTCAAGCTCTTTTTTAATCAAATCAAGCGCTTCATCCTTTTTTTCGGATTTGAAATTAGCCTGAATAAAGAAGTTATCCCCGTCTTTGAACTGGTAATGCTCGGAATTTATCATATTAAACACCGGCTCGGGTAATTTTTCGATTAAATTCCGGTAAAGTCTTGAGCTTGTTCCGTCGCCGAAAATTATACCGATTAAATCAAGGCAGATTGTATTTTTCAAATCGCTTGCCTTTGGTCCGAGCCAGCCGAACATAGCATAGGATGTATTTATGTGTGATGTCTGCTCGACATATTTTGTTTCCGCAACCGGCAAATCCGGCTCATGCATCTGTACGGGACGGTTTTCGCGCCCTTTAAAATCAAATTCTTTTTCCAGTTTTTTAAGAATTTCTTCATGGTCAAAATCCCCGACAACAATGGTCGTCATATTTTCGGGTGTGTAGAAATTCTTATAATAACTCATTATGTCATCGCGCGTAACCTTTGATATAATTTCGGGTGTGCCTATGACATCGCGCTTATAGGGGTGTTTTGTGTACATATTGAAATTGCAGGTATTGTAAACTTTTGTCCAGGATTGGTCTTTTCTCATCCTGATTTCTTCAATAACCACGTGGCGTTCACGTTTGTCCGAAACCGCCGTGTCGTTCAAATCAAACGGAGCGCCGATTTCTTCTTCCGGCAGAACAGGATCGAGCATCATATCAGCATGAAGTTCTATCGCAAGGTTCAAATCACGGCAGTTTTCCCCTTTCGGAAGTGTTACGTAATAAAAAGTATAATCTTTCCACGTTGCGGCATTGACAATAGCGCCTTTAGCCTCGAGAGTTCTGTCAAAATAACCCGCCTTGTGTCTGTGGGTGCCTTTAAACATCAAGTGCTCCAGAAAATGTGAAATACCGTTGTTTACGTCGGTTTCATTTATTGAACCCGTTTTAACCCAGGTGCTCAAATTTACGAGCATACCTTCTTTATGTGCAAGGACAATCGTATGCCCGTTTTCGCGGGTGTAAACCTCTACATCGCGCGTCAGATACGGATATTTTACAAAACTTTTTTTCATAGAACCTCTCTTTATTATAATTATACCTCAAAAAGTTTTTTTGGTATATAATTAAATGTATGGATATTATTGATCGTTTGAAAAACAAAGTAGTGGTTTCAGTACAGGCAATGCCGAGCGAGCCTTTATATCTTGAAAAATGTATGGCAGCCATGATGAAATCGGTTGTAAAAGGGGGCGCCGGCGGCTTAAGAGTTGCGGGTACAAGAGATGTCAAAAATGCAAAAACACTTTTTGATGTTCCCGTGATAGGGATTACAAAACCCGACATTATCCCCGCGAATTACAAAGAAATCGTCTATATCACGCCAGAATTAAAGGATGTAATCGCACTCATCGAAGCCGGAGCGGATATTATTGCGTTTGACGGAACTCAAAGACCGCGGCCGAATAAGGCATCTTTAGCGGAAATGATTAAATATATTCATATTAATAAAAAAGCTGCGATGGCAGATATTTCAACCGTTGAAGAAGGCATTGAGGCTGTCAAACTCGGAGCGGATATTTTATCCACAACACTTGCAGGATATACGCTTGAATCGAAAGATTCCCCTCAGGGACCGGATTTTCCGCTTCTGGAAAAACTTATAAACACGGTTAATGTGCCTGTTTGTTTGGAAGGCAGAATATGGGAGCCTTGTGAGGTTGACAGAGCTTTTTCTCTGGGCGCGCATTGTGTTGTAATCGGTTCAGCCATTACCCGTCCGCAGCTGATTACCAGACGATTTGTCCAAAGGGGGAATAAATAATGCGAAAAGCTCTTGCGCTTGATATAGGCGGTACAAAAATTTACTCGGCAATTGTTGATGAAAACGGCGAAATCCTTTCCCGCATCGAAAAAACCTCTACACCAAAACAGTATGAGGGGTTGATTTTATGTCTAAAAAATATTATTCACAAATGCGAAAAAGAAGTTGACCTGATTGCAATTTCAACCTGCGGCACGGTAAATAACGACAACACAAAAATTCTGGGCTCAACAGGCAATATGGCAAAAGAGTATCCCTCAACGGATTTTCAGAGCTTAAGCGAAAAGCCCGTATTTCTTGAAAACGATGCAAATTGCGCCGCATGGGCTGAATACAGACTCGGAGCTTCAAAAGGATGCCTGCATTCCATAACTCTTACACTCGGAACAGGTGTCGGAGGCGGTATAATTGTTGACGGAAAACTTTTGAAAGGTCAAAACGGCGCCGCCGGCGAAATGCATTTTAAAATGCGCACCGACCGCATGAGAAAATGCACCTGCGGCTCATGGGACTGTTTTGAAGCGTACGCATCCGGAACCGGACTGAAAAAAACAGGTGAAGAAATTTCTCACAATCCGAATATAACAACCTATGATATAATCGGAGGCCAAAAGCTTGATGATGCGGTTATGATAATGATTTACGAACGCTGGCAAAATGATATTCTGGAAGGGTTAATAGGACTTGCAAACCTTTTTGACCCCGAAATTATTGTATTATCAGGTTCTATGGCAGAATTTGTCGATACTGCCTATTTGACGGATGCTTTGAATGAAGAAATTGTAACAACTCCGACAAAGGTTGTCAAAGCTTCTGCGGGTAATTATTCGGGTATGGTTGGTGCGGCAGTTCTCGCGTTTGAAAAATGTAAGGAATAAATTTTGGGCAAGGCAAAGAAAAGAAGTTTACATCTCGGCATAAATGACAGATTTTCAAAGCTTTCAAGAGAAGAGGCGGTTGAAACGGTTGTTGACATGCTTCAAAACGGCGACAAAGACGTTTATGCGCTTATAACTCTTTTCGGGCTTACGGCTGAAGAAATCCTTGAAGCCGGTGCAAGTTATGAATCCGTAATAGGAATGGGGAATATTTTATTGTGAATAAATTAAAATTCTGGTGGAATTGTTCAAGAGCTTTTGCGCTGCCTGTGACCGTAATGTCGTGGCTTTCGGTATTTGTATACGCTCTGATTTCGGGCGGAAATGCTGTTTTTGGGGTTCTCGCGCTTACAGGTGTTTGTTTTGCACACCTTGCGGCAAATATTTTTGACGATTATTTTGACTACAATATTTTGTCAAAAGACGAAAAATACCTTAAATCAGCCCAGATTTGCAAATGCAAATTCATAACCGACGGGCTTGTAACGCATAAGGGGATGCTGATTGCGGGCTTGGTGTGTTTGTTTATTGCTGTATGCTTCGGGGCTTTATTGACATTTTTTACCGGCTGGGGCGTGGTTTTGATTGCACTTCTTGCAAGTGTTTTTGTAATTTTTTATTCAAAATTCACATTTATAGGGCTTGGAGAGCTTGCAGTCGGGATTACGTACGGACCTTTGTTGTTTGAGGGTGTTTATTATGTTATGACAGGAAGTTTTTCGCTTGACGTTTTAATCCTGTCACTCGGAGTTTCGCCTTTTGTAATCGCGTTTTTGTACACACATACGATTTTGGATTACGACGGGGATTTGTGTTCTCACAAAAAAACTCTGGCTTGCTCGTTTGCGGATAAAAATGATGCGTTGAAAATTCTTGCGGGATTTTATGCGGAAGGTTATGTTTTTCTGGCAGTTTTTGCTTATTTAACTCAGATTTACACGGTTTTAATCTCATTTTTGGCAGTGCCGTTGATTTTTCTTTTATACAAAAGCCTTGAGGTATATAATCAAGACAAAAGCCTTGTGCCGGAGGTGAAATGGTGGAATTACCCCCTCGGAAACTGGGCGCATATTGAACAAGAGGGAACTCAGAGTTTTTATTTAAGACTCTATCTTGCGCGAAACATTACAACTTATTTTACCGTACTTGTTTGTATTGCATTTGTGCTTGAAAAATTCCTCTAAATTTGTTACTCTAAAATAAAAAGAGGATAAAAATGACGACAAATCAATCAATAAAACCCCTGACCGCGGCTGTAAATTCGCTCGGACACCTTGAAATAGGCGGATGCGATACGGTTGAACTTGCAAAAAAATACGGAACACCCTTGTATGTTCTGGATAAATTTACAATAGAAAGTATTTGCAGGGAGTATAAAACCGCGTTCAAAGCTTACCCGAAAATCCGTATGATGTACGCGTCAAAAGCCCTGTGCACAATCGCAACCACGCAATTGATCGCAAAAGAAGGCTTTGGATTTGACGTTGTATCCGGCGGCGAGCTGTTTACGGTATACAAAGCCGGCGTTGACATGTCAAAAGTTCTCTTTAACGGCAATAACAAGTCATTTGACGAACTTTCGCTGGCAATTGATTTGAATACCGGCAGAATTTCCGCAGACAATTTTACCGAGCTTGAAATGCTGAATGAAATTGCCCGTTCAAAAAACAAAACCGTCAAAATCCTCTTGAGGATTACCCCCGGAATTGAATGCCACACCCACGAATACATTCAAACCGGACATCTTGATTCAAAATTCGGGTTTGACCTGACGCAGATTGACAATGCTGTAGAGCTTATCCTGAAAAATTACAAAAACCTTGAATTGACTGGGCTTCACGCACATATCGGCTCCCAGATTTTTGAGACGCAAATCTACTTTGACGAAGTTGAAATTCTGGTGAAAGAAATCGCCCGCCTGAGAGAAAAATTTGCGCTAAACCTTGATGAAATCAACCTTGGCGGCGGGCTTGGCGTCAAATATACAAATGCCGACAATCCTCCATCGGTCAATGAAATTGCGGCGGTAATTATAACGGCGCTTGAAAATGCAATTCAAAAATACCGGATTGACCCGCCGGTTGTTTACATAGAACCCGGCAGAAGCATAATTTCCACCTCCGGCGTAACCCTCTACACAGTCGGAAGTTCTAAACAGGTTCCCCGCGGCACAAAATACATTGCAGTAGACGGCGGAATGGCGGACAACCCGCGCCCCTCAATGTACAGAGCGGAATATTCCGCGCAAATTGCAAATAAAGCAAATTTTTCAGAAAATTTACAAACGGTAACAATTGCCGGAAGATTTTGTGAATCCGGCGATATTTTGATAAAAAATATTCAACTCCCTAATCCCGAAAAAGGCGACATTTTATGCGTGTTTAACACCGGTGCCTATAATTTTTCAATGTCATCAAATTACAATCGCGTACAAAAATCTTGTATGGTACTTGTAAATAATTCACAATCTGATATTATAGTATATAGAGAGACATTAGAGGATTTGATATCCCGTGATGTTATTTTGGATGGGTTAGCATGATATCGGAAATTTCAGCATTTTTTCAAAGTTTAATAGCGCCTATGGATCTGGCTTTTAACTGGACTAATCTGGCTGAAATCTGCGTTATAATTGCGATTTTATGGCTCTTTTATAAAAAATTCATCAAAAACACCCAGTCCGAAAAGTTTGTAAAAGGCGCATTTTTCCTTGTATTTTTATGGATTTTCAGCGAAATATTAATAAGATTTGACCTCAAGATAATCGGCGTATTCTTAAAATCTGTTGTAACCCTTGTATCATTGAGTTTAATCGTAATATTCCAGCCGGAATTAAGACGGCTTTTGGGATTTTTGGGACAGGTTGATTTTATCAACAAACTTTTCTCAAGCTCCAAAAAAAATGACAGCAAACGAATTGACGTTGTAAAAGAGATTATAGAGGCGGTAAAATATTTTTCCAAATCTCACACAGGCGCCTTGATTGTATTTCAGGACGATTTAAGCAACACATATTATGATGTGGGAACAGAATTGAACGCGGATGTTTCGACGGAACTTTTGCTGACGATTTTCCACCCCAATACTCCGCTGCATGACGGTGCGGTTGTGATTAACGGTGACAAAATTATCTCAGCCGGGGTTCTTTTGCCGCTTACTGAAGATCCGAAATTGAGCTGGAAATACGGAACCCGCCACCGTGCCGCAATCGGAATGTCCGAAGTCAGCGACGCTGCCTGCCTTGTTGTGTCGGAAGAAACCGGCGATGTGTCAGTTTGTATTGACGGGACTTTGAAAAGATACGAGGATCTTGTAACACTTAAAACCGATCTCGAAAATATTCTCGGTGTTAACCCCGTCGATGAAGAAAAAACCGTTTTTAAAATAAATAACTTTATAACAATTAAGAAAAAATAATATGCACACAAAAACCATTCCATTGAAATTCAGAATATTATTGATAATCCGAAAGATGCTTTTTTTAACAATCGGAGCATTTATCGCTGCAGCGGCAATCGAAGGATTTTTGCTGCCGAATAACATTATTGACGGCGGTGTCATCGGTATTTCAATGATTGCGACTTACCTGACAAAAATTAATCTGGGCTTGCTCGTTGTTTTGATTAACTTTCCTTTTATCTGTCTTGCATTTACCAAAATGGGGAAAAAATTTGTACTGCAGACATTTTATGCGATTATAATGTTTTCGCTCGCATTGAACATATTTCACGGGCATCAGGCGACGGAGGATTTGCTTCTGGCAACGGTATTCGGCGGGATAATCCTCGGCACCGGAGTCGGCATAATCCTTAAAAACGAAGGCTCGCTTGACGGAACTGAAATCCTTTCGCTTGTTTTATCCAAAAAATGGGGGTTTTCGGTCGGTGAATTCATTATGGGGATGAATATATTCATCTATTGCGGGGCGGGACTTGTTTTCGGCTGGGGAAAAGCAATGTATTCAATGCTCACCTATTTTATAGCGTTTAAGGTTATTGATATTGTTATTGAAGGGCTTAACAGCTCCAAATCCGTCAGAATTATCAGCGACAAATCCTATGAAATCGGGCAAACGCTTATTGAAAAGCTTGATATCGGAATTACTTATATATACGGGCAGGGCGGCTATTCAAAAGTCGATAAAACAATGATTTACTGTATTATTTCCCGTCTTGAAATGTCCAAAATGAAAGAAATTGTCCGCGAAATTGACCCCAATGCGTTTATGTCAATTGTTGACGTTCACGAAACCTACGGCGCCAGACTCAAAAAAAGAGTTAATAAGATATAGTTGCTAAGATATTAAGGCAGCAGGATAGTAAGGATTTACTGTCGGATAAGCCGACCTGCAGTAGACTTTGAATTTTTATATTTTTATAGTATAAATAAGATAGCTGCGGAAGTAATTCAGTGGTAGAATGCAACCTTCCCAAGGTTGACGTCGCGGGTTCGAGTCCCGTCTTCCGCTTTTGTTGAAAACAGAATATCGGCGGACGAGAACCGCAAAGCGAAGCTTTGCAAAAACCTGTTTGCGGACGGAGCGGCAATAAGTTGAGTCCCGTTGCTTCAGCTCTTAACGAACGAAGTGAGTTTAGAGATGAAGTACCCCGTGTGGCTTCCGCTTTTGTTGAAAACAGAATATCGGCGGACGAGAACCGCAAAGCGAAGCTTTGCCCCAGGTTCGAGCGCGAACGAGCTGAGGCTGGAGGAATTTTCTTTGCAAGCGGCAAAGCCGCGAAAAGAAAATCCGAAATGCCGTTAAACGCGAGTGAGCAAGACAGTCCCGTCTTCCGCTCCACCTAAAAGGCTTTATCTGTCTGCCTTTTGGGAAAGTATAAAATTTTATTATTGTCTAGTTTTTTATTTATTCTCACATTTTGCTCACATTTTTAGAAGAAATATAAAGGAGTATATATGATAACAGAAATTTTAAATTACGCGGATAAAATCGAAGCAGCGCTAAAGACGCTGAAGTTCGGCTTTATCATAGGGATTATAATCAACGTAATAATAGCGATTGCGCTTTTCAAGGTTACGGATATTTTTATACGGAAATTGAAAGAGCATACACAAAAGTCTGATTCAACGGCGCTTTCAGCGCATTTGATACCGATTTTGGATAAAACTATAAAATTTTTAATTTTGTTTTTTATAGTTGCATCGTTTTTGCAGAGTAACGGGTATTCAATAACCTCATTGATAGCAGGTTTTGGTATAACCGGTCTGGCAGTGGGCTTTGCGGCGCAGCAGACAATTGCTGATTTTTTCGGAACGCTTGCGATTATTGCGGATAAAATTTATAAACTCGGCGATTACGTTAAAATCGGCGAGATTGAGGGTACGGTTGAAGATATAAACCTTTTGTCAACCAAAATCCGCACACTGGACGATTTTATCGTGTCAATTCCCAATAATAATATCTCGGCGACTTTGATTACAAATATTTCAAAAGCCAGAAAGCGCCGTATTAACGAAGTTTTTGGCGTAACTTACGACACAAGTGACCAAAAACTTCACCGCGCAATTGAGATTATAAAAGAAGTTTGCGAAAACGACACAAGGGTTCACAAAAATCCCGTCACGGTTGTCGAAACCCTTTCTGCAAGCTCAATTGACATAAGACTTTACGCTTATGTCAAAGCGAACGCTTTTAATGAATTTATCAAAATAAGGTCAGACGTAATTCTGGAGATTGTAAAACGCTTCAGAGCAGAGGGCATAGATTTTGCGTTCCCGTCACAGTCTGTTTATATTGAGAAAAAATGAAGATAAAAATTATTGCTTTAGGCAAAATCAAAGAAAAATTTCTAAAAGAGGGTATAGACGAATTTCTTAAACGGCTTACACCCTACGCGAACGTGGAAATAGTCGAACTTGCGCCCGTGGAGATAAAGGATGAAAATTTAATTGAAAAAGCTCTTGATGCCGAGGGCGAAAAAATTCTTGCCTGCATAAAGCCGCAGACGTACGTAATTACGCTTGAAATTCAAGGAAAAATGCTTTCGAGCGAAGAATTTGCCGAAAAAATTCAAACCCTGTCAAATGAGGGAATTTCGGAGATTGCATTTGTAATCGGTTCTTCCCACGGAATTTCAAAAGAGGTTTCAAAAAGGGCGGATTTTGCTTTGAGTATGTCAAAAATGACGTTTTTGCACCAGTTTGCCAGGCTTTTGCTTGTTGAGCAGATATATAGGGCTTTCAAGATAATTAAGGGAGAAACTTACCATAAATAGATGAGCCATGCCGCGGCAAAATATGCTATAATTTTCGGCAAAAGGAGTTTATTTATGAGAGAATTTGAATTAAATTTATCGGAAAAAGAACTTGAAAAGCGGACAAGTAAGGACTATCTGGTTACGAAGAAATTTTTAACCCCAGATGCGCCGGAATACCTTGCACTTGATGAGGGCGATAAAAAGGCGCTCATCCATCTTGTAAAGGCGGCAAATATCATCGGACGGGTGAATTTACAGCTTGATTGCCACGATAACCTTGATTTTGAAGCTTATTTGAAACGCGAAATCAAAAACGGAAATCATCGCGCCAAATTAACCAAAATCCTTTTTGACGCACAAAAGGGTATGAATGCGGTTGATACTATGTCAAATAAAATTAACCTTGCAAAAGGGATTAAAGAACTTCCCGGAAAAGGCGTTTACCCGAAAGATTTGAGCGTAAAAGAATTTCATAAGATTCTGACGGAAATGATAGAAGCCAAAAAAATCGACGAGGTTAAGAAAGTCCTTAATCAGCGCTCTGTTGTGGAAAGAAGCGGAAAACATCTTGTGGGAATTGATTATGTGGACAAATTCCGCGAAGAATTTCAAAAAGCTGCCGACGAATTGGAAAAAGCCGCAGAAACTTCCACAAATGAGGATTTCAACGAATATTTAATTTTGCAATCTAAAGCTCTTAGAACGGCAGATCCGACATTCGATGCATTTGCGGACAAAAAATGGGCAACTTTGCAGGATACCCCTCTGGAATTCACGATTACAAGGGAAAATTACGAAGACGAGATGACCGGCACAATTATGGAAAATCAGGATCTTGTCAATCTGCTTTCAAAACACGGTATAACCCCGACGCCCAAGGATTTTCTCGGCGGCAGGGTCGGAATTGTTAATAAAAAAGGCACGGAAGCTTTGACGGCGATTAAAAAATACCTTCCGGAACTTGCAAAAAACATGCCTTATGCTGACGAATACGAACAAAATATTTCGCCGGATAAAGACACAAAACAGACAATGGTTGACGTAGATATGGTTCAGGCAGCGGGTGACGTCGGGGCATACAGGGGCGGAATTACGCTTGCGGAAAATCTCCCCAATGACGACAAACCGTCTTTGCAAATCGGCGGGGGCAGAAGAAATGTTTATCACAGGCAGATAAGATTTATAAGCGATAAGAAAAAACTTCAGGAAAGGCTGGATGCGATTTTAGACAAAGATCAGCACAAATATTACCTTGATGAGGCTGACCACTGGTTTACAATCGGGCATGAAAACGCGCATTCTCTGGGACCTAAAAAGGCTTGCGAAAAACTCGGTAAATACAGAAATATTATTGAGGAAAATAAGGCGGATATGGCATCTTTAGCTTTTGTTGACCTGTTGACGGAACTCGGAATGTATACAGATGAACAGCGCAAACAAATTCTCGTAACCGTTGTGGCTGATAACTTTTTGAAATCAAAACCGAATTTAAGCCAGGCACACCGCGTCAGAACGGTTATGCAGAACAAATATATGGCAGAACGCGGCGCATATGAGCTTGTTGACGGAAAAATCCACGTTAATATAGACAAAGTCGTTCCCGCAGCTCAAGAAATGCTCAAAGAGATTATCCGCCTTCAAATAGACGAAGATTTTGAACGTGCGGATAAATACGTTAAGAAAAATTTTGTCTGGACTGATAATATGGAAATTATTGCAAAAGCGCTTCAAAAAGTCAGCAAAACCCTTAACGGCAAACTCGAAACCAAACTCGCCGATAAGCTTGCAAAAGAAAAATAACTTAACATAAAAGGCAATTTATAAAGTCCCCTTGTTTTTATATAAATAACGAGGGGATTTTATGCCAGACACGGGGAAAATACAACAGAATGTATCAATCCAGAGTTTCCAGTCATTTAACGGGGACAATCAGACTATTGCCATGTACGGCGTAAATTATAAACCGTGCGAAAGCGTTTCGCTGTTTGCGGGCGGCGGTCTTGATACGAATTTGAAAGATTACACGGGAGGCGTGGTTGATTTGAAAGGCAATGTCGCGTTCAATCCTAATTACGGCGTGCAAACCCGTGTCAGAACTTATGCCGGCGACGGCAAACTCGCCACTCAGGTGAGAATTTCTCCCTATATTCAGGAAAATATCGGCAAAAACGTTACGCTTTACGTAAACCCTTACTATGCCTATAAAGCAGACTATCTCACTCCGGATAAAAGTAATCACTCATTGGGAATTTTCGGCGGCGCTAATTTTAAAGTTAATGATAAAACCGTGATTTTTGCGGAAATTCAGCGCTATAACCTCCAAAATCCGACGGATAATTCACCCCGAAATTGGAGTGCAAATGTCGGCATAACTTATAAATTTTAGTTTGACTCCTTTTGATAAGCCCAGGCAGAGTGGTTGTGAATACTTTCAAAAGCTTCGCATTCAACTTCAAACTCTTTAACAACGGGGTGTCTGCGGAGTTTTACGACAACATCACGCAGCACATCTTCAACAAATTTCGGGTTATCCCACGCTTTTTCGGTTACGAATTTTTCGTCTTTGCGCTTTAAAAGAGGATATACAGGACATGACGCGCAGCTTTCAATAAGCTCTATCAAATCCTCAAGCCAGATATGCTTATTCTCATCATAAGAAACTTTAACCGAAATATAAGCACGCTGATTGTGCGCCCCGTTTTCGGAAATTTCTTTTGAACACGGGCAAAGTGTTGTCACAGGCACCACAACGCCTAAGATAAATTTGTAATTCCCGTCTTTTATCCGTCCTTCAAATGTACATTCGTAGCTCATCGGTGCGCTGAAGCCCGTAACCGGTGCGGATTTGTCAATGAAATATTTGAACTTGAATTCAAGATCGCCGCTTTGGGCATGAAGTTTTTTGATAATTTTTTCAAGACAGCCTTTTATATCAACCCCCAGAAGATTCTTGGTCTGCCATTCGCTCAAAACTTCCACAAATCGTGACATGTGTGTTCCTTTGTATTTTTTGGGCAAAGAAACACTCACGCGGGCTTTTGCACAGACTGTCTGGTTGGAATTGTTTTTCCTCTGGATTATCAAAGGCAGTTCAATATGCTTAATCCCGACTTTTTGTATGTCGACTTCTCTTGTGTCTTCCAAACTCTGTATATCTTTCATACCTGAATTATACCAGAAAGATAATTTTACATCTCAAAAAGTTTGTAAAGCACGATCGCACACGAAATACTAAGATTTAAAGATTCCACGCCGTCTTCCATTTCTATTTTTACGCTGTCCGTTGAAAAGTTTTGCAGCTCTTTACTCAATCCGTCAGCCTCAGAACCGAACATTATAAGACACGGCAGTTTAGTATGAAAATCTTTCAGATAATTTTTTGCTCTAGGCAGCGTTGCTATCCTGTTGTACTTTGTAAAGATTTCTTCAAGTTCGTTATGATTTTTAATATCAAAAACCGGAATTTTCCACAAATTTCCGACGGCAGAGCGGATACATTTCGGGTTGTACAAATCCACGCTGTCCCCGTACAAAACAACCGCATCAACCCCGAATGCGGCGGATGTCCGCAATATCGTCCCGAGGTTTCCCGCGTCTTTTATCCCCTCCAAAAGCACAACTTTTTTTGCGGATTTTAAAATTTCAATGTCGTATTTTTTCTTAAAAGCTACCCCGACCGCCTCCGGCGCCGTGTCTGTAGTGGAAATCTTTTTCAAAACAGGTTCGGTTGTCAAAATTACTTTGTCCCCTAAAAATTTGTATTCATCCGCTTTTTTGTCCGAAACAAATATGTAATCAAACTCTATGCCTGAATTGTAAGCCCCTTCAATCGCCTTAAATCCTTCCAGCAGAAATTTTTCCGTCCTGTATTTTTTCTGCTGAAGCTTTACGGTTTCTTTTACAAGATTGTTGTTTACGCTCGTAATTTCCATCTAAATCACCCCGAATTCTTCAAGCCATTCTTTTTCAATATTGGTCAAAAGCGTGTAATCAATGAGTTTTTTCTCATAAGGCATTTTGACAAACGAATTTATTTTTCCGTTTTTTAAATAGCAGGAATTTTCAAGCCTTACACCGAAATGTTCCGCGTTATAAAGTCCCGGTTCAATGGTAAAGCACATGTTGTCCGTCAAAGGCACCTTTGCGATTTCACCTTTTCCGAGGTTTGGCGGGGCTTCGTGGACGTTTATGCCGATACCGTGTCCGAGTCCGTGATTAAACACAAATCCGTCAATTTTGTTTTCGTCAAAAAATACGCGTGCCTCGCTGTCAATGTCGTAACCCGTCATTCCGTCTTTGATTTCGGTGTTATAAGCATGCAAAAATGCTCTTAAAATCGTTGTGTAAACCCGCTTTTGCAATTCACAAGGTTCGCCTTTTACAAAAACTCTCGTAATATCGGTTGCAAGTCCGCCTTCAAAATACGCACCGCAGTCGATTAAAACAAGGCTCCCGTCTTTCAAAACCTCGTCGGGCGAGGATTTTGAATAATGCGCAAGTGCGGAATTCTTGTCCTTCGCGACAATCGAATTGAAGCTCAAACCTTTTGCGCCGTTTTTAATGAATTCTTCTTCAAGTTTGCAGGCGATATCAAATTCCGAAATATTTTCAACGGAATTTATATAATCGCGGATTGCCCGAACAGCCTTATCCGTGCGGCAAAAAGCGTCTTTATAATGCGCGATTTCCGCGTCTGTTTTAACTGCCTTCATCAACTTAACAGGGCTTGATTTCATTTCCTGCGCGCGGTTTCCCAAAAGTCCGTAATCATAAGCGTTTATCGAGCTTTTGTCTACGTAAATTTTTTTATCAAGATTCTTGATAAATTCTTCAAACTTATCAAGCCTGTTTTCTTCAAAAAGCAGGGCTTTGTCTTTCAAAATGACTGCTTTTGCCTTGATTTTGGCAGAAAACGGCATGGAAAAGTCCCTTAAATTAAAAAGATACGAAACCTCTTCCAAATTCGTCAAAAGGATTGCCTCGTCATCGTTGAGCTTGATTTGAGCGATTTTTTCTTCGCTCGTGAGTCCGGTTAAATTTTTATCAAGCGGTATGATTTCGGAGTTTTGTGCTGACGTGAAAATATCCAGCGGGTCTTTGTCTAAAAGCTTAATTTTGCGCTGTTTTTGTATCAAATCAACCGCAGACTGCGGATTTTTTTCGGAAAAAAGCCCCAGAACCGCATCCGGCGGAATGTTTTTGAGCATTTCTTCAAGAAAAGTCTGACCGGTTTGCAGTTTTACAACTGTTGTAATATTCGGGTCAACCTCCAAATCCGCCTGAATATGATACCTTCCGTCAACAAACAAAAGAACTCTGTCCGGTGTCACAAGCGCATCGCCTGTTGAGCCTGTGAAGTTCGTCAGGTGGTAACGTGAATTTTCGCTCAGGGTATTGTATTCCACCAAAAATTTGTTAGTGGAATTCACAAGCAGGTAATCGACCTTTTGTTCGGTCATAAATTCCCGAAGCACCGTCAAAACGTGATTTGTCATTAATTTTTACCGGTAAGTTGGATTAAATGCCAGCCGAATTGGGTTTGAACAGGGTCGGACACCTCGCCCACTTCCATATTAAATGCCGCATCTTCAAACGGTTTGACCATCATTCCGCGTCCGAAATATCCTAAATCGCCGCCTGCGCTGCCTGACGGGCATAAAGAATTTTCCTGTGCAGCTTCTGCAAATGATTTGCCGCCTTTGATTTCGTCCAATAGTTTTTCAGCTTCTTCTCTGGTTTTTACAAGAATATGGCTTGCTCTTACTTCTGTTGTCATAATTACTCCTTTTTTATGGATTATAACCCAAAAAATCGCGCCGTGCAAGATGATAAACTAAGATACCCAAGAATTTATTGCCGGCCAATCCGGCCTGCGATAACCAATTGGCGCGGATGCATGAAAAAAGAGCGCTTGCGCGCCCTTTTTTGTTATCTTTATTCAATAAATTACTTACCGAATAATACTGCTCTTGCAGAAGCTGTAGCCGGTTCAAATGTTTGACCGTGGAAGATTACAGGGAACAAGTCAGTAATTTCAGATGATTCACAAGAACCTGCATCTGCATTAGCACAAGAAATAACTGTGTTCGGACCGGTTGCACCGTTTACATCGATGAAACCATAGCAGTTATTTTGAACTGCTGCAGAATCAGTACAATCATGAGCATTTTTAAAATACCAGAAAGCAGTACCGTCAGCGAATGAATATTTAGCATAGTTAGCAGGTGTAGCATCCATTGTTACGCTGACTTTAATTGTACCATCAGAGTCACATTCGTCTGCCAATTCACCATTTGCAGGATCTGCCGGCGGAGTCCAGTTGTCAGCACTGCCTGTACAATTAAGAGTATAAGTAACTACAGGTGTAGTTGCATCATCACCAGAACCTTCAGTCAATGTAGGTGCTGTTGTGTAAGAATCAGAAATTTCAGTAGCTGATTGCATTCTGCCTTTCAACATAAGACCTAAAGAACCAGCGTTAGTTCCGAATGTATCAGAACTAGTTCCTGTATCAGCTGCAAGTGTAGAAAGATCTGTATCTTCCATTGCAATGTTCATCAATACTGCCTGGTTCAATGTTGATAATGCTTTTTTGTAAGCTGTTTTGAACTGTGCGCCATTAGTGTTTGAAATCAATGTCGGAATAGTCATGGCAGCAACTACACCGATGATACCCAAAGTGATTAACACTTCGGCCAAAGTAAAACCGAATCTTTTTGTCATAATCTTTTCACCTTTCTTTTTTTTGTACTAATAAAGCTATGAACAATTTTATCTTTACTAATGCGATTATAATATCAATTTTTTCAAAAGGTGTCAAGCATATGTATGATTTTTAACAAAAATATTTTTAAGCCTTCAAAAGCTCAAATACGCGAAACTCACCGTTTTTAAGCTCTTTCAGCTCCAAATCGTGCCCGTTTTGTTCGCAAATAATTTTTTCAAATTTATCTTTTTTCAGGACATGCTCTCCAACTATAGTATAGTCCACGGGAAGATGGACAACTTTATTAAACACACTTTCGCCCTCAACCCATTCCTGATAGCTTCCGCCGTTTTCATCAGTTTTGGAGACCTTTTCCACCGGATATTTATAATTTGCCGTAACCAAAAACGCTGTTTTTAAAGGTTCCTTTGTAATAAGCCATGAAACAAATCCGTCATCATCCTGTTCAATAATCTGTGCTTCGCCGTCGGTTATAACGGGCTGTGACTTTACAAAACAGTCGATTGCATTGAATTTATCGTAAAATTCCTGATTATTTTCTCTCGGCATGGAAACTTCTTCACCGATTGCATGCTCAATACCTCTTTGTGTAAAGCTTTCATCTCCGTCAACATAGAGCATGGAACGCTGGGCAAATTTTCCGCCCGGCAAAAATTTATACTTAAACCACTTAAACAACGCGCCGTCTTCGCCCAATTGCCCCGGATACTGGTCAATGCATCTGAATTCACCGTCTTGATTGTTGTATGTTTTTAAAATTGACAAATGATTTCCGGGTTTGAATTTGACGTTATAATTTGTCAGATACCGGTTATCTTCCGTAATCTGTTCCGGTGTTTTGGAGGATTGCGACACAATATCATTTCCCCATAAAATATCAAACGCCATATCCTCGTGGTATTCTTTATAGAAATTATCCCAGAGCATGTACTCCGCAAGAGTCGCAAAATAAGGAATTTTTTCTTTCATTGCTCTGTTAAGCTTGCCAAGCACCACTCTCGGCGCGCGGTAGCTTATCGGGGTTCCGTCAAGCTCTGAAACGTTATCCACGACATGATCAATATGATCCACCCTGAAACCGTCAAAATTATATTCAGCCTGAAGGTTCTTCATGTAATTTATAAAATACTCAATAACCGGCTCATTAAAGCTTCCGCTCTCCAAAAACGCGAAATAATAAGGCGTCTGGCAGTCAAGGTTTGCAAAACACGTAACGTCTTCACCTTTGTAATCATAGTGTTTAAATGTCGGATAGCCGCCGCATTCGCTCATTTTGTCATAAACCGGAACTCCTGCCGAGCACCATGCCCCGCCCGGTGCCGGCCATAATCCCTCTTTTATAAGTGTTTGTATAATATCAAGCTGTTTTGTTATATCTTCTTCGGTTAATTTTTTATCCGCTTTAACGTTCTCAAGCTCTGCGACAATTTCTTTTACACGTTTTTGGATTTTAAATTGAGGGGCTTTTTCAAGCATTTTATTTGAATATTCTTTTTTAAATTCCTCCATTTTGGTTTCAAATTGAGTCAGAATATTTCTGTAATATTCGCTCAATTCGCCGGAGGAGCCGCCCTGTTTATAAATCCCTTTGACAACTTCAATATCTTCCGAATCAAAGACATCGCCCATCAATCTGGCAACTTCTTCAACTTTTGAATCAAGCTCTTTTTGCAATGCGGTTATATCAAACCAGCGTGCTATATGCGGATTTGCAAGCACGGCTTTTGAAAATCTTCCCGTCTGCGGCAGAATATCATAAATAACGGGATGCCCCGCAAGCTGCGCCATCTGAATAAAGAGTTTGACCTGACCTTTTGCATCCAGACCCGTTATTTTTTCGATATCTTTATCAAGAAGATTTTCGCTCACTTCCGAACTTTTTGGCAGATATGCACAGCCGAATTCCCGCGGATGAAAAGGTATAAGATAAATCGTTGTGTTGTATATATTATTTGCCAAATTGCCTGACGGTAAGATTAAAAGCTGTTTCAGCCAGTCGAAAAATTTGCCGGCTTCGCCTTTTTTATTTCCCAAACCTGCAAGGTTGATTAATTTTATATCATGACCTTCTTTTTTTATCCAGTCGGAAGTTTTTTCATTATTACGCTCAAGAACGCTTGATTTTTCAAACTTGAATTCCCCGTCTTTGAAAACTCCCTCTTTCTTCCATTTTTCACGCAGAGCAAAAAGCGTTTCTGCCTCGGTTAATTCATCCAGAGCCTTGAAATAAGGATACGGAAGATATCCGTTTTCTCTCACCTGATTTTCCAAATATTTTTTTCTGTCATCGGGAATATTCTCAACACCGTATTCCCTGCATAACTTTGTGTAAATTCCGTTTATAATACTATCTGCCGGCTCGGCTTTTTTGCCGAATAAAAAATCAAAAATCATGATACTTTCTCCCTGGTAAAGAAAATTATATCATAAAATTTTTCATATTAATCAGCGCCGTCAATAATATTGTCCTGTTGGGTAATGGAATTCGCTTTACGGGTATCCTTAAATTGACTTATCAAAGAAAAGAGGTATTACAAATGACAAATTCTACAGAAGCGAAAAAAGCTGACACCATCAAAGTCGTTATAGTTGAAGATTTTAAGCTTACAAGAGTTGGCTTAAGATGTGCACTTAACTCAAACCCCGATCTTGATGTTATCGCGGAATCCGAAGACGCTATTGACGGACTTAAACTTATTGAACGGAATAAACCGGATGTTGTTCTCATGGATCTGGGACTTCCGGGCATGAACGGCATTGAAGCCATGCAAAAAATAAGAGAATTCTCCGACACCATAAAAATAATTGCTTTGACCTCGCATGACAGAGAAGAAGAAGTAATCGCCGCTTTAAGCTCCGGTGCAAATGCTTATTGTTTGAAAGATATTGACCCGCAAAAACTCGCCGACGTAATTCGTGATGTATTTGAAGGTGTCTGCTGGATTGACCCTGTTGTCGCAAAGATGGCTCTTAACTCTTTGCCGAAAATTGATAATCCCGGATTCTTACCTGATAAAGCTCAAGGTGAAGGCAGAGTTCCGCTTACTGAACGAGAATACGAGGTCTTGAAACACCTCGTAACCGGCAAAAGCAATACTGAAATCGCAAAAGAATTAATCGTAAGCGTACACACCGCAAAAGCCCATGTCTGCTCAATCCTGCAGAAAATGTGCGTAAACGACCGCGTTCAGGCTGCTGTCAAAGCCGTAAAAGAAGGCATGGTTTAATTCTCCAAGCCTTACTGCTCACTCGCGCTCGAACCCCCATTGTGGGCTTCTCTGCCGTCTACATTCCAAAAAAAAAAGAACACCTTCTCCGGTGTTCTTTTTTTGGAGCGTAGGGGACTTGAACCCCTGACCCCGACACTGCCAGTGTCGTGCGCTACCAACTGCGCTAACGCCCCTCACAAATATTTATTATTGTTTGAATTTATGGAGGTTTACATAACCCCTTATCTGATTTTCTTTTTTGCATACTTTTTTCTTTGTAAAGAAAAAAGTATGGGCATGAAGAGACTCTCTTATGGCGCTCGCGTTAAACGTGTCTTCGGTTTTTGCTTCTAAGAACTGCGTTCTTTTCGCAAAAGACCTCCGCACTCTGCTCGCGCCTCGCTCGAACTCTGACAAGGCAAAGCCTTGTGGAGTTCTCGTCTCTTAGCTTTCCGATTTCTTAGAAAAAATGGGCATGAAGAGACTCGAACTCCCACGCGTTAGCACTAGTTCCTAAGACTAGCGTGTCTACCATTCCACCACATGCCCATATTTTGTTTTCAATTGCCTTCGGCAAGGCGTGTCTACCACCTCTCACAAAACGATACTCAATCGTTTTGTTCGGCAGAGTACCACATGCCCGTATTTTGTTTTCAATAGCCTTCGGCAAGGCGTGTCTACCACCTCTCGCAAAATGATACTCAATCATTTTGCTCGGCAGAGTACCACATGCCCGTATTTTGTTGTCAATTGCCTTTGGCAAGGCGTGTCTACCACCTCTCGCAAAATGATACTCAATCATTTTGCTCGGCACAGTACCACATGCCCGTATTTTGTTGTCAATTGCCTTCGGCAAGGCGTGTCTACCACCTCTCGCAAAATGATACTCAATCATTTTGCTCGGCAGAGTACCACATGCCCGTATTTTGTTGTCAATTGCCTTCGGCAAGGCGTGTCTACCACCTCTCGCAAAACGATACTTAATCGTTTTGTTCGGCACAGTACCACATGCCCGTATTCAATTATCAACAGACAGTAAAACCGCCTTTAATTAATCTATATTAACAGACGATTAATGTCAAGTCTTTTGTCTCGGGCTTTATATAGCAGCTTCCTCAGATATTATAAAACGTCATTCTGAGGGCTTCAGCCCGAAAAATCTCATTTGTCAGATTCTCCGTATACTCTCTGTATGTCACGGTTTTTAGTTTTCTATCGAATTTGCTATAGAAGTACCTTTGTTCTTGCCCGATGTGTTTTTTTATGCAATAATCTAATCATGCAAAATTTTACTGAGGATGGTTATGGAATATAAATTAAAAGATACAGTATCTAAAGACGCGTTCAGATACGGATATTTATTACAAAAAATATACCCCTATATAAAGCCTTTTTGGGCAAGAATAATTATCAATCTTATTATTGCAGTCCCTTTAGGTCTTCTCGATGGTGTTGTTGCGCTTTCTTTACGTCCTTATATGGATCTTGTTATTAACGGCAATCCCTCTGTTACATATAATATTATGGGACACGATATTCAGCTTCAGGCAGGATTTGCAGCGATTATTCCGATTGGTATTGTGCTTTTTGCCGCGTTTCAGGGGATTTTAAAATATTTGAGCCACTATTTAACCGATTGGCTCGGACAGAGAATTTCTAACTCTTTAAAAATTGATTTGTTTAAAAAATTAACTTCTCTTGACCCGCAATTCTATGACGTAAATTCTTCAGGTCTTGTTCTTACAAGATTTTTATCAGATCCTGATACTGCTTCAAAAACTATTATCAACAACTTGCAATCCTTTATCTCTACAGCGTTCGGTATTGTCGGACTTGTTGCGGTTTTGTTATATAATTCATGGCAGCTTGCAATTGTCGGGGTTACGGTCATGGCACTTGCAATTACGCCGGTTACCTTAATCAGAAAAAAAATCAAGTCTGTTTCGAATGCAACAATGGTTGTCGGCGGAAACATGACTACCAACTTTAACGAAACTTTTGCCGGCAATAAAATAATCGCTGCTTATAATCTTCAGAATAATCAAAATACAAAATTTGAAAATCAAATTCACCAGCAGTTTGACCTTGCCATGTCTTTAACAAAGCGCGTTGGCTGGATGTCACCGATTATGTATTTTATCTGTTCTATAGGTATTGCGCTTGTTTTCTGGTACGGAACTCACTTAATATTAACGGGCGCTCTCACGGCAGGAAGCATGATGTCTTTTGTCACATCGCTTTTACTCTTGTACAAACCTGTTAAAAACCTCGGCAATACCCTCACCGGACTCCAAACAACTTTTGTTGCAATGGGTCGTGTATTTGAACTCTTTGATCTTGTTCCGTATATAAGAGATAATAAAAATGCCGTTGAGCTTGAGGGATTAAATAAGGATATTTATTTTAATAACGTTTCTTTTGAATATGAACCGGGACTTCCTGTTTTGAAAAACATTAATCTCAGAGTGCAAAAAAATGAAACTCTGGCTCTTGTCGGCAATTCAGGAGGCGGTAAAAGCACACTCGTAAATCTTATTCCGAGATTTTACGATGTATCTCAAGGTTCGATTGAATTTGACGGGGTTGATATCCGAAATTACAGGTTGAAATCCCTCCGCAAGCAGATATCTTTTGTTTTTCAGGATAATTATCTGTTTTCAGGCACAATCAAAGAAAATATTCTTATGGGAAATGAAAATGCCTCTGATGAGGATATCGCCAGAGTTATAGAAATGGCGCATTTGACCGAGTTTATTTCTACTCTTGAAAACGGGCTTGATACATATGTCGGGGAACGCGGCACAACGCTTTCCGGCGGACAGCGCCAGCGTGTTGCAATTGCGCGCGCAATGTTAAAAGACGCTCCTATCGTTATTTTGGACGAGGCAACCTCCGCACTTGACAACGAATCCGAAGCTATTGTCCAAAAAGCTCTGGATAATCTTATTCAAAACAAAACAGTTTTCGTTATCGCTCACAGATTGTCCACAATTAAAAACGCGGACAGAATAGCTGTCATAAACGAGGGCGAACTCGCCGAACTCGGCACTCACGACGAGTTGATGAACATTGCCGACGGAAAATACAAACACTTATACGAAATGCAATTTAAAAAACAAGAGGAATTATGCTAAATTTAATTATCAGAAAATGGATTGAACCTTACATGCTTTTGGAAACCGTTAAACAACATGCAACAACCGAAGAATTCACGTTTGACGGCTCTAACAAAGCTATTTTGAAACAGCACTTTTTGAAACAATTAAAAGATACAAAAGGTTTCGGGCTGTACATGAAAAATGTAAACAAATTCTACCTTTTTAACACAAATGCAAATGTCAAAGACATTGTGACAAAAGAATTTGAACTCAATGAAAATGATTACGAAATTACGGAAGATGAGCACAAACCCTTTGACATGGTTGATTCGGGCGAGGCTGAAGCATCCATTATAACTTATTAATATTTTGTTACAAAAAAGCAATTTTTCACTCAAAATCCCCTTTATAAATATATAAAGGGGATAAAATGAGTTTTTGGGGATTTAACAATTATTATATGCCTGCAATGCCGACATTTATGCAAACGATGCCGTCATTCAACCCGTTTATGAGCGGATTTTCACTATTTCCGCCGTTCCCGCCTTATGCAATAGATAATTGTCTGCTGAACCCTTTCGGCGGTTTTAATAATACAAGCTTTTTCGCGTACAATCCGTTTAATATATTTAATCAAGGTGCAGCCCAATACACTCCCTCTTTTACACCCGCACCGCAAAATAACATTTTCGGATTTTTAAATTCACAATTCGCAACAAATGATATTAAAACGAATATCAATGCAGCGGCACTTCCCGCACTCAAAACAGCCGGATATAACAGACAAAAAGGCGAAAAACTCGCACGAATTATGGGTTCGAGATCAACGGACGGCGGGTTTGATAATTACTGTGCAAGAAATGTAAAAGAAGCGATTGAAGATGCGGGACTCGGCAGATATGAATCAGGACACGGCTATCAGGTAGCAGACATTTTATCCCGCAACAAAAACTTCAAAGAAATTTCAACAAAAAATATGGATTTATCCTCACTTCCTGCAGGCTGTGTGCTGGTATACGACCGCGGAGTGGCAGGTTACAGTTCAAAATACGGACATACGGAAATCACGCTGGGCGACGGAACTGCAGGCAGCGGCGGGATTACACACAACATCAGGCAAGGCGCAAGAGTGTTTGTCCCAGTGTAGAAACCTGACGGGTTAAAGCTCCGAAATCACCGTCATTATTAATTATAAAATCTGCTTTGGCGGCTTTTTTATCCTGAGGCATTTGAGAGTCAAGCCTTTTCAGAGCATATTCCCGTGAATATCCGCTGCGCTTTATCAGACGTTCAAGACGCACGCTGTCCGAGGTTTGAATAAGTACAACTCTGTCAAACATATTTTCCATTCCGCATTCATACAAAAGCGGAACAGCAGCAAAAACAATGTTTTTATCGCTGTTTTCATCAAAAAAATTTTCAATTTCGGCACGAACCAAAGGATGAATAATAGCGTTTAATTTTTCCAGCAGATTTTTATTGTTAAAAACGATTTTGCCCAATTTTTCGCGGGAAATTTTTCCGTTTTCCAGAATATCAAAATCCGCAAAAGTTTCAAGAACTGCCGAATTGTCATCAAGCAATTCGTGCGCCGCGATGTCGGCGTCAAAGACCGCAAACCCGCTTGTTTCAAGAATTTCCTGAACAACGGATTTGCCTGAAGCTATATTTCCTGTGATTGCGACCTTAAGCATTATTAGAAATCCTGTTTAAAAAATTACGCAGCTCCTTAATCTGACCGGGTTTAATCGGCTTGAATTCACCGCGTTTCAGACCGTCCAATTGAATGGTTGCATGCTGAATACGTTTGAGGGATTTAACTTCATACCCGAAATATTCAATCATCTTGCGGATTTGCCGGTTCATCCCCTGATAAAGTACGATTTGCATGGTTGTATGTTTGCTGTCAGCCTCCAGCACCGTAACATCCGCATAAGCGATTTTGCCGGGTTCAATTTCAATCCCTTTTGCCATTTTTTCGAATTCATGAGGATGCATCCGGCTGTCAACCGTAACCAGATAGACTTTCGGAACTTTCACGGACGGATGAGTCAATTCATTAATCAAATCACCGTCATTCGTAAGAATCAAAAGCCCTGTTGAATCTTTATCAAGTCTGCCGACGGGTTTAAGGTTATACATGCTTTCCGGAAGCAGGTCATAGATTGTTTTTCTGCCTTTTTCGTCGTCGGAGGTGGTAATATATCCGGCGGGTTTGTAGAACCTGTAATATTCGTGTTTTACGGGACGGACAAGCTTGCCGTCGATTACGACTTTATCTTTATCCTCAACGGTAAAACCGAGTTCCGTAACCTTTTTGCCGTTAACAAAAACTTTTCCGTCCTCGATAAGTTCGTCGGCTTTTCTTCTTGAGCAAAGTCCGGATGAGGCTATGAATTTATTTAAGCGTGTCATACAATCGCCCTTTCAAAAATTTCAAAAAGCGGAGAGGGCATTTTTCTGTACAATTTGCCGTCATTATGGATTGCAACAACATCAACAAAGGCATCTATCAAAACTTTCTCCGTATCTTTTGATAAAATCCGCTGTCTAAAAGTTACACAAAAACCGTTAAATTTTTCGATTTTGGTTGTGATAATAACATCGTCGTTAAGTCTTGCGGAGGCTTTGTAGCGGACGTTAATATTGGTGACGGGCAGGACAATATCGTTATTTTTAAGCTCAATCAAATTATTGCCCGTAGTTTCACACCACATAACTCTTCCCATCTCAAGCCATCTTAAATACGCACCATGCCAGACAACGCCGTAGGCATCGGTATCAGCATAATAAACTTTTTGTTCAAATTTGTGTTCCATAAATTAATTATACCATAAAATCGGGTAAGGGCGGTAATGTAAAAAATCAGATAAATAATATAAATTAAATAAAAAGAAAGGAGAAAATTATGAGATTCAGATGTTTGGTATGCGGGTGGATATATGACGACAAAAAAGAGGGACGCGACTTTGACGATTTGCCCCGCGATTGGGTATGTCCGGTGTGTCATGCGAGCCACGACAATTTTGAATTAATCGACGAGAGCTGTGAAGGAGAATATTAAAATCAAATTTAACCGGTGCGTCACAAAACCCGACACGCCGGTTTTTCCGTCAGCACTCTTGACTAAGCAAAATGTTTATCCTAAACTAAAAAAGCACAATTGTGTTGATAATTGAATAAATTTGATAACCACAAACAATATGTTGTCGTGCAGGTTGAAAACCGAATAGGTTGACGAACAACCAATATGTTACAGTTTTTTTGTAAAACTTTTTTACAAAAATCTGATAGGCACACCAACAACCAATATGTTGTCGTGCCTCAGGCACCGGGATGTGGCACTCTGCCGAACAAACGATTAAGTATCGTTTGTGAGAGGTTGGTAGCGCACCCCATAACATTGAAAACCGAATAGGTTGACCAACAACCAATATGTTACAGTTTTTTTGTAAAACTTTTTTTACAAAAAAAGTTTTCGGGATGTGGCGCAGCTTGGTAGCGCACCTCGCTTGGGACGAGGGGGTCGCACGTTCAAATCGTGTCATCCCGACCATTTTAAAAAAGAGCCGAAAAAAAAGAGGATTAGGGAATTGGATTTTACGACATTAACCATAGAATTTTTAGGGAAACTGGCGTCAATCGTCGGCAGTTACGGCTGGGCAATAATCGTATTAACTATAATAGTGCGTGCATTTTTGTGGCCGTTAAACGTATCACAGCAGCGTTCAATGCGAATGATGCAGACATTGCAGCCGAAATTAAAGGCAATACAGGACAGATACAAAAGTAATCCGCAGGTAATGCAGCAAAAGCTTATGGAATTTTACAAAGAGCATAAGTTCAATCCTATGGGCGGCTGTATGCCTTTGTTAATCCAGATGCCGATATTCATCCTGTTATATTCGGCGTTAATGAGTCCGCAGTTCATCCAGACAGCGGGGAATGTCCCTTTTTTATTTGTAAACAGGCTTGATACAACATTAAGAGCATCCGCCGGAATTTCAAACGACGGCGAGATGGGTGTATCCAAGTACGACAGATTTATTGTCGGAAAAACCGCGGTTGTATATTTGCCCGATGAAACTTTAGAGAACGTAAAAATATCAAAACCCAATCAGGCATTGGAAATTCAGGGCGAATTAACACCGGGAGAGCCGATTGATTTTAAAATCAGCCTTGACAATTTGAACTTAAAATTCAGCCAGCTTCAAAAAATTGAAAAAGCAGATGTAATAATAACTGACGTAAACACAAAAGAAACCGAAAAGATAACCTTTGAGCGTCAGGGCGAGATATTAGCGGCATCAGTTCCGTCTATTGAGGTAAAACAGGCTTTCCACTTTGATGTATTGCTTTTAATAGTATTATTCGGTATTACGATGTTCATTTCGCAAAAGGTAATGATGGCGACATCAAAAACTTCGGAACCGCAGGATCCGACACAAGCCGCAATTCAAAAATCAATGGGCACATTTATGCCTATAATGATTATTGCGACGTTTGTAATAATTCCGATACCTGCCGGTGTGCTTTTATATCTTGTTACGAGCAATTTAATCCAGATATTACAGACGGTAATTGTAAATAAACAGATGGATATAGAAGAAGCGCACAAAAAAGCCGTTGTAACGGAAAGCGATCTTGATAACGCCAAAAAGATAGACAGTAAGGAGTAAGGCATTGCAGGTATCGGAATATGATTACGAACTGCCCGAAGAATTAATAGCGCAAATGCCTGCCGACAAACGCGAAAATTCCCGAATGCTTGTACTTAATCCGGAAGAACAGACGATTGAGCACAAGCATTTTTACGATATAGTCGATTTGCTGGATGAGAATACATTGCTTGTAATGAATAATACAAAAGTGCTTCCGGCAAGGCTGTACGGAACAAAAGACACAGGCGCGCGGATTGAAGTATTTTTGCTGGAATCAAAAGCGGGGGTAAATGAGGGGGAAAATGCGGAGGTAAAAGACGGCAAAAACTGGTCATGCCTTATAAAGCCGTCAAAACGTGTAAAGCCCGATACGATAATTAAAATAAGTAATGAATTAAGCGTGCGCGTCATAAAGCGGCTTGAAGAGGACGGCGAATGGCTTGTTGAGATGATTTATGACGGGGATTTGTTTGAGATACTGCATAAAGTCGGGAATATACCGCTTCCGCCGTACATAGAGCGCAAACTTCAAACAGAGGAGATAAAAAAAATTGACACTGAGCGCTACCAGACGGTTTACGCAAAAGATGAAGGTTCGGTTGCAGCGCCGACTGCAGGATTGCATTTTACAAAAGAGATATTGAAAAAACTGGAAGAAAAAGGTGTAGAGACGGCTTACGTAACGCTTAACGTGGGTCTCGGGACGTTCAGACCCGTAAAATGCGAGCGGATAGAAGACCATAAAATGCACTCGGAAACCTTTGAAATAAGCGAAGAAACAGCAGCCGTAATAAACCGTGCGAAATCCGCCGGCAAAAAGCTTATAGCAGTAGGCACAACGACCGTCAGAACTCTGGAGACCGCATACAAACAATTCGGCTGCATAAAGGCTTGTAAAAGTGCGTCGGAATTATTCATTTACCCGCCTTATGAATTCAAGGTTATCGACGGGCTTATAACGAACTTTCACCTGCCGAAATCAACGCTTTTAATGCTTGTGAGCGCTCTTGCGGGGAAAGAATTTATCTTTAAAGCTTATAAAGAAGCCGTAAAAGAGCGTTACAGGTTCTTTTCCTACGGGGATTGTATGTTTATTAAGTCGTTAAGTCGATAAGACGTTGGGTTGTTAAGTGCGTTTCATTAATCAGATTGTAGGTCGGATTTACTAATCCGACAGAAATTTTATTGTCGGCATAGTAATGCCGACCTACAGTATGTTTATTGAGTGAATAAAGGAATAAGTGAATAATGGAATAAGTTGTATCATAGATTAATCTGTGCGGGATTTCTCCAAGATTGCTTTTTATATAACACTTATTAACTTATTCACTTATTCCCTTGACATCTTACGAAAAATCCTTAATTTATATGATACCAAACTTCAATAAAGCGTGTAGAATAAAATTGAGGGTAGGATTATGTTTTCAGAAATGATACAAAGAATGCTGAATAGCGGCGGACAGGCAGCAGCAATTCAAAGAGCCGCGCAGATGAATCAGTATGTAAATAATTTTTATAAGACAAAAAACGTAACACAGGCGAATATAAATACGATTCTTCCGCCGTCAAACCCCAACGTGCAATCATTTGAAAATGTTCTTTCTTCAACGCAAAAAGTAAACTTCGGCAATCTGCTTTTAAATCCGGAATCAATGAAAGTTAAGGCGGAACTTGCAAAAACAAATCCGACGGAAAGTCTTAATAACGCGCTTATGCAGGCGGCAGCAGCTAATAACGGAATAGGGAATATCAACAACCCTTCCAAAAGCCAGATTATGAACATGGTCGAACAAATTGCCAAAAAACACGGAGTAGACGATAAATTAGTAAAAGCGCTAATCAAACAGGAATCAGGCTTTAACCCTGATGCGAAATCCAAAGCCGGCGCTATGGGATTAATGCAATTGATGCCTGCGACAGCCAAGGGTTTGGGGGTAACTGACGCTTATAATCCCGTCCAAAACGTAGACGGCGGCGTAAGATATTTAAAATCCATGCTTAATAAATATAACGGCAACGTAATTCTGGCGCTTGCGGCATACAATGCCGGTCCCGGCGCTGTTGACAAATATGACGGTGTTCCGCCATATAAAGAAACCCAAAATTACGTAAAAAATATTCTGGCGAATTATTTGTAAAAAGTCGATAAGTCGTTGAGTCGTTAAGACGGTAAGTTCTTTAATAAAAGCTATTCGAAAATGTGTTAAGACTGATTAATGAAACGTACTTAACGACCTAACGTCTTACCGACTTCACGACTTTATTAAACATTTTTGCATTTAAAAAAGTTTTTTGCTACAATAAAAATGTAGATAACAAATGAGGGATTAAATGAAGTTCTCGTCATCATTCAAGGTAGGCTTGCTAACCTTAATAGCGCTGGTATTATTGTTTGGGGTAGTATTCAAGGTAAAAGGAAGAACCTTTTCCAATGCAAAAAGGATAGAAATACAATTCAAAGACGTAAACGGCATGAGACCTGGTGCGGGAGTACAGATGATGGGCTTAAGAGTAGGTCAGGTAGAGGAAGTAACGCCGATAGTTGACGGCGAAAACAGCTACGTAAAGGTAAAATTCGTAATCACCGACCCTGATGTAAAAATCCCCAAAGCTTCACTTTTTTCGATCCAGCAGTCAGGCTTAATCGGTGAATTATTTTTGGAAATCACCCCGCCAAAGACAAGAACCCTCTATATTCCGATGAAAACAAAAGGGCTTTTGTATAAAGATGATACGGTCGAAATGCAGCTTGATGACAAATTCTACGACGTCGGCACGGTAAAAGCCATTGAAGTAATTTCACGTGCTGCAGTACCGTTTAATTTCAGAGATTCAATAGATACGACTTATGCCTATAAAATAGATTATATGGTAGATTTGCCGGGGCTTGTACTTCCGGAATTTATGAAAGGTCAGCCGGTATTCAAAAACGGTGAGAAAAAATTAAGAATATCCACGCTGGATGATACAATATTGCCATACCCTGCGCAGGATTCGCCCTATACAATAATTGAGCCGATGAGGATAGCGGATTTTATGGAATGGCAGTACAAAGCGGCGGAATCACTTACCGAAACCAACAGAAAAATCAATGACCTTTTATCTGATGAAGTTATCGCGGAACTTCAGATGTCAGTCACAAACATAAATTCACTGACTGCGCAATCAGCCGCAACAATTGCCAAGTTTGACAAACTCATTGACGCGTCAGAAGGCGATTTGAAAGAATTGATGACCATGCTTGACAGAACAAGCAAAGATTTTTCAAAACTTTCGGATAACCTTAACAACATAATCGGTGACAAAGAATTCAAATCAAAACTTTATTCCACGGCGGATTCACTGGAATTGTTAAGCAAAAACTTAAACAAAATTATGGATAACGGCAACGCGGAAGCCATTGCAGCTGATTTAAAAGTCATTATGCATAATGTAAATGAAATCAGCACTTACATAAATTCAATGACAAAAGACGATAACCTGAAACATGATTTGACAAGCGCTATTAAAAGCGTAGATAAAGCAATGACGGATATCTCAACAACACTTGCAACAGTAAATCAGCTGACACCGGAAAACAAAACGGAATTACAATCCATAATTGATGATGCAGCTGTTACAACCTGCAATTTGAGAAAATTCTCCGAAAAATTAAATAAAAGATTTTTATTATTCAGACTGATGTTTTAAAATATGAACCTGAAAACAAAGATAACAAAATTACATTATGACCGGAATGCAAAAGGCGTGCTTGTGAATATACTGGAAGGCATGTCATACGTATACGGTCTGGGAAGCGGATTAAAAAACTGGCTATATGATAAAAAAATCTTACGTCCGAAAAAAGTCGGCGCATACGTAATTTCGGTCGGAAACATGACAACCGGCGGCGTTGGAAAGACACCCGTTGTTCTGGAAATTGCAAGATATTTGCTCAAAAAAGGCGAAAAAGTCGCAATAATTTCGCGCGGCTACGGGGGCAAATTATCAAATAAAAACGTCAACATAATATCAGACGGAAAATACGTACTTCATACAGCGGCAATGGCGGGAGATGAACCTTTCTGGCTTGCGCAAAAAGCCGAAGGCGCCTGCGTTTTAACCTGCAAAGACAGATATAAAGCCGCAAAATACGCAATAGAAAATTTCGGTGTAACAAAAATAATTCTTGACGACGGATTTCAGCATCGCAAATTATTCCGCGACATAGATATAGTCCTGATGGACAGCAAAATGGGTCTGGGAAATGAAAAGCTGCTTCCCGCAGGACCTTTAAGAGAAGGCGCGGAAGCACTTGACAGAATTGACAAACTGCTCATCATAAGCAAAGACACTGACCACACAAAAGCCGAAAAATTTGCACGGATTATGGAAAAAAGACTGAGCATTGAAACAATGGTCTGCGCGATTGAACCGGATTACATATATAATATTAAAACAGGCGAACATCTGGAGGAGGGAAATGCCGTGACGGCAATGTGTTCAATCGGTCAGCCCCAACAGTTTTTCGACTTTTTAACAGGATTTTACGTAAAAAAAGAAATCGCACTTGACGATCATCATCAATATTCTCCGATTGACCTTGTAGATATCGACGGAAATGTTGTTACAACGGAAAAAGATGCTGTAAAACTTTTACGGTTTGACAAAGATAACATTTATGCGCTGAAACTTCGCACAGTGCTTGATGTTGAAAGGCTTTTGAATGTTAAAAGAAAAAGTTAATATAGATAGTGTCGTAAAAAACTTAAAAGCCGCCCGACAGCCGCAAAGCGATTTTGTAAAGCTTATGGACGGATTTAAAGATCCGTATCTTGTTTTGATAGCATGCATTTTGAGCTTAAGAACAAACGATAAAACAACCTATCCCGCGACATTAAGGATGCTGGAATTAGGCAGAACCCCTGAAGACTTTGCAAAACTGGATCCGAAAGTTCTGGAAAAAGCCATATACCCCGTAGGTTTTTATGCGAATAAAGCGCGTCAGATAGTTGAATTATCAAAAGAATTGGTGGAAAAATACAATTCACGTGTTCCGGATGAGATAGACGAACTTGTAAAATTCAACGGAGTAGGGAGAAAGACCGCGAATTTAGTTTTGAGCGAAGGATTTCACAAACCCGCAATCTGCGTGGATGTACACGTCCACAGGATTATGAACAGACTGGGATACGTGAAAACAAATACACCAGAGGAAACAGAATTTGCGCTGAGAGAAAAACTGCCCGTAAAATACTGGATAGATATAAATTCACTCCTTGTAACCCACGGACAGAACGTCTGCACCCCGCGTAACCCAAAATGCGAAATCTGCCCCGTTAAAGAATTTTGCGAAACTTACCGCGCCTGAGAACCTGAAACACACGGGATAAGACTTTAAGACGTTAAGTCGTTAAGACGATAAGTGCATTTCATTAATCAGTCTTAGCGCAATATCACCAAAACAGCTTTTATTAAAGAACTTAACGTCTTAACGACTTTTTATCATGCTTAAGGCACCTTGATTTATAAAAAAAATTATGCGATAATATGCGTGGGGTAGTCGACCCTGACAATACGAGGAGTTAATGATGACAATAGACACAACCCGCAGAATCAGCACAACGAAGTTAGACGAGATTTTGCAGTCTTATGATTACAAAAAATCCAATCTGATAGCTATTTTGCAAAAAGTACAGGAAGAATACCGTTATCTTCCGGAAGAAGCTTTAATTTACATCGGGACAAAAATTGAGGGGTTATCGCCCGCAACTGTTTTCGGTGTGGCAACATTTTACGCGCAATTTTCACTGGAGCCGAAAGGCAAATTTGAAATCAAAGTCTGCGACGGCACAGCATGCCATGTGAGAGGCTCAATGCCTGTATTAAACGCAATAAGAAACAAACTTAACATCAAAGAGGGGCAATTAACAAGCGAAAACGGACTTTTCTCGCTGGAAACGGTAAGCTGCCTCGGTGCATGCGGACTTGCACCGGTTGTTGTAATTAACGGAAAAGTTTACCCGCAGATGACGTCCGATGCCATCAGCATTGTACTTGATACCCTTTTGAAAGAGGAAGAATAATATGGAAACAAAAAGCTTAAGTATAGATATAAAAGAAGAACAGCAAAAAGCACAGGAAAAAATACGTGAACAGGGTCTGAGGGTTCTTGTCTGCGCAGGAACAGGCTGCGTTGCAAACGGGGCTTTAGGTGTAATCGAAAGATTCAAAGAACTGGGCGCTGACGTATCAGTTTTGACGGATTACGATAAAATGACAATAGTTCCGACCGGATGCCACGGATTTTGCGAACAGGGCGTTCTGGTAAGCATTCCCGACAAGCACGTAACCTATGTTAAAGTCCGCTACAAAGACGTTGAAGAAATTTACGAAACCCACATAAGAGGCGGACAGCCGGTTGAAAGACTTTTATACACGGATCCGCAGACAAAAGAACATATTTTTAAAGACGAAGATATTAATTTTTACGCAAAACAAAACCGCACCGCGCTTAAAAACTGCGGAAACATAAACGCGGAAAGTATTGACGAAGCAATTGCGGTGAGAGGTTACGAGGCACTATATAACGTATTGACCGAAAATAACCCCGAAGGCGTAATTGAAACAATTGAAAAATCAGGCTTAAGAGGCAGAGGGGGCGGCGGTTTCCCGACCGGAAGAAAATGGCGCTTTACGGCAGCCAACCGCGGCGGAAAATCCTACGTGGTATGTAACGGTGATGAAGGCGACCCGGGCGCATTCATGGACAGAAGTATTATGGAAGGCGATCCGCATAAACTTCTTGAAGGTATGGCAATTGCAGCTTTTGCAATCGGCGCTGACGAAGGTTATATCTACGTAAGAGCCGAATACCCGCTTGCGATTGAACGTCTGAAAAAAGCAATAAAAGACGCCGAAGAAAGACATTTTTTGGGCGAAAACATAATGGGAAGCGGATTTTCCTTTACTATTCACATAAAAGAAGGCGCCGGAGCATTTGTTTGCGGCGAAGAAACCGCACTCATAGCATCAATAGAAGGCGAACGCGGAATGCCCAGACCAAAACCGCCGTTCCCTGCAAATAAAGGTTTGTTCGGCAGACCGACATTGATTAACAACGTTGAAACACTCGCAAACGTGCCTGTTATAATGCTTAACGGCGCTGACTGGTTTGCACAAATGGGTACCGAAACTTCTAAAGGCACCAAAACATTTGCACTGACAGGTGAAGTTAATAATACGGGCTTAATCGAAGTTCCGATGGGCACAACCTTAAGACAAATCATCTTTGACATAGGCGGCGGAATAAGAGGCGGCAAAAAATTCAAAGCTGTCCAAATCGGCGGCCCGTCAGGCGGTTGTTTAACCGAAGAACATCTTGATTTGCCTATGGATTACGACAGTCTTATAAAAGCAGGCGCAATGGTCGGCTCAGGCGGTCTGGTCGTAATGGCGGAAGATACCTGTATGGTTGAAGTTGCAAGATTTTTCATGAACTTTACCAAAAACGAAAGCTGCGGAAAATGCGTTCCCTGCCGCGAAGGTACAAAAAACATGCTCAAAATCCTTGAAAAAATAGTTGCGGGAAAAGGCGAACTTTCGGATTTGGATTTGCTGGAAGAATTGGCACACACTGTTAAAGAAGGTTCATTGTGCGGGCTTGGAAAAACAGCTCCGAACCCTGTTTTGTCAACCTTAAAATACTTCAGGGACGAATATATAGCACACATTGTCGATAAAAAATGCCCTGCAGGGGTTTGTACGGCAATGAAAAAAATCGTTATTAACGAAGAAAAATGCAAAGGATGTACAAAATGTGCAAGAACCTGTCCTGTAGGCGCTATTGAAGGCACGGTAAAACAACCGCACCACATAGATCAGGAAAAATGTATTAAATGCGAGGCATGCCTCAAGAGCTGTCCGTTTAAGGCAATTGAATTACAATAGTGCGGGATAATTTACGAGGAAAATAGAAATGACAGATAAAAAAACATTATTTATAGACGGTAAAGAAGTAGAATTCACGGATGAACCGAATTTATTGGAAGTAATCCGAAAAGCGGGAATGAATGTTCCGACATTCTGCTACCGCCCTGATTTAACCTCATTCGGCGCATGCAGAATGTGTGTTGTGGAAGTTGAAGGCAGAGGAATACAATCCTCCTGCACAATGCCGCCGGAAGCGGGTTTAAAAATTCATCTTAATACCGAAAAGACCAGAAGAATAAGGAAAACAGTTCTGGAATTATTGCTGGCAAACCACGACAGAAGCTGTTTGACCTGCGAAAAATCAGGTGACTGCGAACTTCAAAAATACGCTGAAGAATACGGAATTACAAAAATCAGATATGCCGAAAAAGAGGATTACCTGCCGATAGACGACAGCTCCCCCTCAATAGTCAGAGATCCGAACAAATGTATTTTGTGCGGTGCGTGCGTAAGAGCCTGCTCTGAATTTCAGGGGCATTCTGTACTGGGTTTTGCCAACAGAGGCTCAAAAACAGTCGTAGAGCCAATGAACGGCAGACCGCTCGGACAGGTTGACTGTGTAAACTGCGGACAATGCGTTGCGGTTTGCCCGACAGGAGCATTAACGATTAAATCATCACTGGATGATGTCTGGGCAAGGATTACAAACCCGGAGGTGAAAGTTATCGCGCATATGGCACCGTCAGTCAGAGTTGCACTGGGCGAAATGTTCGGACTTGAACCGGGTGAAAACACTATCGGAAAAATTGATGCTGCGCTCAGAAGAATAGGATTTGACATGGTATTTGATACCAATTTCGGGGCGGACTTAACGATTATGGAAGAAGCAACGGAATTTGTTGAAAGACTAAAATCAGGTCAAAATCTTCCGTTATTTACATCGTGCTGTCCTGCGTGGGTTAAGTATCTTGAGATGATGCACCCTGATATGCTTAATCACCTTTCAAGCTGCAAATCCCCTATGTCAATGCAGTCGCCGGTTCTGGTCGATTTAATCCCGAAAATGCTTGGAATCCAGCGCGAAAACCTTACAGTCGTTGCAATAATGCCGTGTACAGCGAAAAAATATGAAGCCTTGCGCCCTGAATTAAGCCAAAACGGACGTCAGGACACGGATTTTGTACTTACGACAAAAGAACTCGGCAAAATGATAAAGAGTGCGGGAATTGATTTTAATTCGCTGGAACCCGAAGCACCTGATTCACCGTTCGGGGAGTATACAGGTGCCGGAACAATATTCGGCGCATCCGGCGGGGTTGCGGAAGCAGCTGTCAGAACGGCTTATGAATTTGCAACCGGCGAAGTTCTCCAAAACGTTGATATCAAAGAAATGCGCGGCACAACAAACAGGTGCAAAGATGTTGAAATCGACATCAAAGGCACAAAAGTTGTCGTAAGGGTAGTGTCAACGCTTAAAGAGGCTGAAAAATCAATTAAAGAAATCAAAGAAGGAAAAGCACAATTCCAGATGCTTGAAGTTATGGCATGCCCCGGAGGCTGCATAAACGGCGGCGGACAACCCGCAAGTTTTAATGACAGCAAAATCAAGCAGGAACGCGCAGAAGGATTATACAAAGAGGACGAACAGCTTCCTATACGTAAATCGCATATGAATCCTTCAGTTCAAAAACTTTATCAGGAATTTTTGGAACATCCGAATTCCCATAAGGCGCACGAAATCCTGCATACCGTATACACGGACAGATTCGCGGGGTCATATAAAGATATTAAATAAAATTAAGGGTCGGGTTAAGCTCCGGCCCTTTTTCTAAAGTGAATAAGGGAATAAGTTGTATCATAGATTAATCTATGCGGGAGTTCTCCAATTTTCATTTTATATAACGAATGATATAACACCTCACGCCACTCACTTCACTCACTCTAAAAACTTCTTACTGTCCCAGTATCTTAGTAACTTTTATCAAAGATTCTAAAAAACTGTTGACAAGAAAATTTGTTCTTGATAGACTAAAAACATTGACAGTCGAAATGAATAGCAAATAAGCGCTTGTAGCTCAGCAGGTAGAGCACTCCCCTTTTAAGGGATAGGTCGCGCGTTCGAATCGCGCCAAGCGCAAAATAAAAGAGGACATAAAGTCCTCTTTTATTTTGCTGTTTAGCCAAGATTTAAATGCTTATTGCGTTCGAGCGGATTTTGCGTAGTGCGCCGTGTGAGCGAAGCGAACCCAGCACGAAGTGGCGCGGAGCTAACGAACGGAATTTTTACTAAGTAAAAATGAAGTGAGTGACAGCGTAGCGTGAAGCAATAATCCAAGACCGCGTGGAGCAAATCCAAGACAAATCGCGCCAAGCGCAAATTTTTATACCCTTAGTATGCCAAATGCTCACAAAATGCTCACAGTTGCAGCTTATTTATTATCTTACTTAATATGCACGAATTTTTTAGCGCAGTCGAACATGGAGTTTACAAGCGCGGCATTTGAATAAATATTCATACCGTTGATCTCCAGAACCTGTTTCATTCGTTTTTCCCACATATTATAAACCTCGTCGACCGTCAAATCCAGAACCTGACCTATCATTGACAATTCCTTAAAATCAATGGGCACAGGCATTACACCGCGCAAAATATCCACAATATCCAGACGTTTTTTTCGCGGAAAAGCTTTCAAAAAATTCACGACAGACATTTTTTTAGACTTTAGAGCATCTTTTATAAATTCCACGGAATCGTCAAGCAAAACAGGCTCCTGCGGGATTTTATATTCCTCAAATTCTTCAGGCTCAACCTCCATAACCGTTGCAATCCGTTCCAGCGTAGTGCCGCGGGTTGAAAACGGTATCGATTCATCTATCAAGTTATATACATACGAAAGCGTTACCCCTATCATTTCCGCGAAATCTTTCTTGTGCAAAGCGTTTTTTTCAAGAAACCTTGCGACTTTTTCCGAACTTTTTTGTTGAATTATCTGTTTATCTTTCATAATTTAATCCTCACAATTGAACTTACCTTCAAAATACGTTTATCTTATCGATTTGTTAAGCGAAATGTCGGTAAATCGACACGGTAATATTTATTTACGTTAAAATAATAAATATAAAAGGTTTTTGAAAATGAAATTAGTTACAGGGTTAGGAAATATCGGAGAAAAATACTGTTTTACACGCCACAACGCAGGATTTATGGTCGTCGACAAATGGGCGCTTGAAAATAACCTGCAATTCAGAGAAGAAAAAAAATTCAAATGTCTTATGACAAAATTCAATTTCAACGGCGAGGATATAATTATCGCAAAGCCCACAACATTTATGAACCTGTCGGGTGAAGCTGTCGGCGCTCTTTGTAATTTCTACAAAATAGATATAAAAGATGTTTTGATAATTTTTGACGATATAGCACTGGATTTGGGGAGGCTGAGGTTCCGTAAAACAGGCTCTGACGGCGGTCATAACGGGATTAAATCAATTATAAAGCACCTGGTGACAACTGATTTTGCAAGATTAAAAGTGGGTATAGGTCCGCAGCCGCCGATTCCGTCGGAGAATTATGTTCTCGGGACTTTTACAAAAGAGCAGGCGGAAATCTTGAAACCAACGCTTTCGCGTGCCGTAAGCGCGGTTGAGTGTTATCTCACGGACGGAATTGAAAAGGCTCAGAATATTTTCAATTAGCCAATCGGACTTTTCAAACAAAATATTTTGTGTATAATGAACTCAAGGAGTATAAAATGAGCATACAAACAGCAGAACAATTTGAAGCCAACGAACAATACGAACAGGCTTATGAAGAATATAAAAAAGAACACGAAAAACGCCCGAATGATTTGAGTATAACCGAACGCCTCGGACACTTAGCAATGATGCTTAACAAAAAAGACGAAGCAGCGGATTATTATATACAAATTCTCGAAAAAGACATGACAAATACGCTTTGCTATGAACAGCTGATGGATATTTATGTTGATACAGACAGATACAAATACTATATCTATCGCGGGAATTTGCATTCAGTTGAGCATAAACTTGAACATGCAATAAATGACTACAAAAAAGCCCTTAATCATGCGGAAAACGAACGCGATATTGTCATGACACGTTTTACGCTTGCCAACTTGTACGACCAGACAGGAAATACGACAAAAGCAATCGATGAATTTTTGAAAACCCTTGAATACGAAGAAAACCACGAAGAAGTTTTCCTCAAACTTGCGGATTTATACATAAAAGAAGATATGCTCACAAGCGCAATTGATGTGCTTGAACGCGCTCAAAAACGCTTTGATACTGATAACGTCAGAGAAAATCTTGCAAAACTGTATCTCAGGAATAATCAGCCCGAACTTGCAAAAGATTTGACTAAAGATGATTTATTAAAAATCAAGTGTATGCTCCAATCCGGCGAAGATACCGATGCCGAGAAAAAATTGCAGTTAATTGAGCCGTTTTATAAAAACAACCCCGAATATTACGCACTCAGAGCGGAATACTATTACACACAGGGCGAATACGATAAAGCGCTTGAATACGTTGAAAAATACAACGAGCTTAACAGAAATTCAGCGCTTGTGTACCAGATGCGCGCTTTGATTTTTGAAGGTAAAAACGACGAATACAGCGCTCACCTCAACTGGGGTAAATATAACCTTGTCCGCGGCAATAAAGACATTGCGGTCAATGAATTTTTAAACGCATGGCAAATGAAAGAAGATGATGTGGATTTGATGAATACCCTTGCTGTTTTACTGGAAGAAACAGGGGACAAAAACCACGCTGTTGAATTCTGGGAAAGGATTTCCAAAGCTGAACCGACAAACAAAAAAGCGCTTGAAAAGCTTTCCGATTTCAGAGAAAATATAGGCGATTACAGAGCGGAAGCGGATTATCTTGAGAAATGGTACGAACTTGATAAACGCAACGCGATTGTAGTCAGACGGCTTGCAAAAGTTTACGAAAAAATAAAAAATAAGCCTGATGCCGTCGAATTTTACAAAAAATACCTTGAACTTGCAAAAGGCGCTCAGGATTATGCACAAATCGAGCAAAAACTCCAAAAGCTTGAACATACGGAATTTGTTCAGGAAGATGAAGGTTTACTTGATAAAATAATGCGATTTTTCAACAAATAAGGAGAAATTATGCAGGTTAACAGAATAAATTCAAACCCGTCTTTCGGAGTAAAAATTCCGACAACAGAACTGATAGGATTTGTGTGTAATGCACCGGTTACGGAAAATAAATTTGCATCAGCCGCGCAGACTATTACGAAACTTACAAACGGAAAAACTCAGGCGCTGCATTTGAATGCACTGAATTTACACCATGTTGCAACACAAATGGGCGAAACCATAAAAACAAAATTCCCTCAAATTGCTGATGCGGCGCGCAAAGTTGACAACTATGCCAAAAAACTTACAAGTCATAATACCCCTATGAATGAGTATCTCGGGAAAATTGAAAGACGCTTAAGAGCTTTCAACAAATCACTCGGTGAAGAATTTGATATAAAAGATTTTGAAAATACCACATGGGTTTAATTTTTTACGGGCATTCTTTGCTAATGCACACAATTATTATAAAAAAGAGGTCTTACGACCTCTTTATTCTGCCGGAATTTCTTCCTTAACTTCTTCTTTGGCTTTTGATTTACGTTTTGTCCCGCCTTTTTCAAACGCGATTTTGCCGTCGTTCAGAACAATTCTTACGGTATCGCCGTTTGCGTATTTTCCGGAGAGAATTTCTTCGGCGAGCTCATCTTCAATTTTACGCTGAATCAATCTTCTCAACGGTCTTGCGCCGTAAGCTTCGGAGTAACCGTTTTCAGCAAGGTGGTCTTTAACTTCATCAGTAACCTCAACCGACAATTCGCGTTCCTGCAAGCGTTTGAACAAATCTTTAAGCATTAAATCAACAATCTGTCTGATTTCCTCTTTGCTGAGGTGAGAGAAGACTATTGTTTCATCAATACGGTTCAAGAATTCCGGTCTGAAGGCTTTTTTCATTTCTTCGGTAACGGTTTCTTTGAGTTTTTCGTATTTATCTTTAGATTCGTCCTCGCCTGTTGTAAAGCCGAGTTTAGCCGTATTTGTAATCATGCTTGCGCCGACGTTTGACGTCATGATAATAATTGTATTTTTGAAATTGATATGGCGTCCTTTGGAATCCGTCAGGCGGCCGTCATCAAGGATTTGAAGCATAATATTAAATACATCCGGATGAGCTTTTTCAATTTCGTCAAAAAGCACAACTGAATAAGGCTTTTTACGGATTAATTCGGTTAAATGCCCGCCGTCATCATAGCCCACGTAGCCCGGAGGAGAGCCGATAAGTTTTGCGGTTGAATGTTTTTCCATAAATTCTGACATATCAACCCTTATCATGTTATCTTCAGAGCCGAAAACAGCTTCAGCCAGCGCTTTTGCAAGTTCTGTTTTACCGACGCCTGTCGGACCGCAGAAGATAAAGCTTCCGATGGGTCTGTTGGGTGATTTCAAGCCGACACGCGCGCGGCGGATTGCTTTTGAAATGGCCACAACAGCATCGTTTTGCCCGATAACACGTGCGTGGAGAGTTTCTTCAAGCTTAAGAAGTCTTTCACTTTCGCCCTCTGTCAGCTTGGTTACAGGAACACCTGTCATTGTCGCGATAACTTCCGCAACGTTTTCAGCTGTTACGGTCGGTTTATTTGCTTCGTGTTCTTCTTTCCATTTTGCGGACATTTCGCGGATTTTGTCTTTCATATCAGCTTCTTCGTCGCGCAATTGAGAAGCTTTTTCAAATTCCTGATTGCGGATTGCGTCTTCTTTTTCTTTAATCAAAGCGCGCAATTCTTTTTCCATTTCTTTGCCTTCAGGAGAAAGTGTTGAAACTTTCAAACGGACTTTAGAGCTTGCCTCATCAAGAACATCAATAGCTTTATCGGGCAAGAATCTGTCCGTAATGTATTTGTTAGACAATTTAACAGCCGCAACGACCGCCTCATCGGAGATTATAAGGTTGTGGTGTTCTTCATATTTGCCTTTAATACCTTTAATAATTTCAATTGATTCATCCTCGGTCGGCTCGTCAATCATAACGGGCTGGAAACGTCTTTCGAGCGCTGAATCTTTTTCGACGTATTTTCTGTACTCATCGAGTGTAGTTGCGCCGATAACCTGAATTTCGCCGCGTGAGAGAGCGGGCTTAAGGATATTTGCGGCATCAATTGCACCTTCAGCGGCACCTGCGCCGATAAGTGTGTGCATTTCGTCGATTACGAGAATAATATTACCTGCCTGTCTGATTTCGTCCATAATCTTTTTAAGACGTTCTTCAAATTCGCCGCGGTATTTTGTACCTGCAACCAGAAGTCCCATATCAAGCTGGATAACCTTTTTGCCGTCGAGAATATCAGGGACTTCGGCATTAACAATTCTTATTGCAAGCCCCTCTGCGACAGCGGTTTTGCCGACACCGGGTTCGCCAATCAAAACAGGGTTATTTTTTGTTCTGCGTGCCAAAATCTGTATAACACGTTCAATTTCTTTTTCTCTGCCCACAACAGGGTCAAGTCTTAACTCTTGAGCCGCAAGTGTCAGGTCGCGTCCGAATTCGTCAAGGCTCGGAGTTTTAGTCTTGCCGGATGAAGACGAACTTGATGATGAACCGGATGAAGATCCGCTTGAAACCTGCGGTTTTGTTTCGCCGAGCATTTTTATAACATTGCTTCTGATTTTATTCAAATCAACGCCTAAATTTTCCAGAACACGGGCTGCAACGCCTTCGCCTTCTCTTATCAAGCCTAATAAAAGGTGTTCTGTGCCTATATAATTATGTCCTAACTGTCTTGCTTCATCCCATGAAAGCTCAAGAACACGTTTTGCACGGGGAGTGAAAGGGATTTCCACCGCAACAAAACCTGAGCCGCGGCCGATAATTTTTTCGACTTCCGCTCTTGCGTCTTTCAGAGTTACCCCCATAGATTTAAGGGTTTTTGCGGCAACGCCGGTTCCCTCTCCTATAAGTCCGAGAAGAACCTGCTCCGTGCCGACAAAATTATGACCGAGTCTGCGGGCTTCTTCCTGCGCAAGCATTATGACCTTGATAGCTTTTTCCGTAAAACGTTCAAACATTTTTTCTCCTATCTCTTCCTATGTTATAAATTATATATCAAAAACTTTAAACTTTCAAGTCTAATTCGGAGTTTTACTATCAGGCATGCCCGATTAAAGGGAATGAGGGAATAAGTTATTTCTAAAATTAATCTGAACAAATTTTTTCAATATCAACTTTATATAACGCTTATTTACTTCTTAGCGCCTCAGTATCTTAGAGCCTTAGTATCTTAGTAACTTTTACACATTTGACTTTTTTAAAAAAATCATTAAATCTCATACAAACAGATGTTTATTACATTTGATTAATCATTCATAATGAATGCAAGAAAGTGTAATATGCCATTCAGATACCGTTTACAAAAAGTTCTGGATTTCCGTATCCGTAAAAAAGAAGAACAATTGCTGGTCGTACAAAAAGCACAGCAGGCAGTGTACATAGCAGAAGAAAACATCAGAAAAAACGAGGCGGAAATACAGGCAACAAAAGACGGCCTGAGGAAAGCTGATCCCATGATGTTTGAGGCTTATGACAAATACCTCAACCACCTCTGGGAAAAAGCCGAAGAACTTGAACAAATCCGCATACAGGCGCAGGAACAGCTTGATATTGAAAAAGAAAAGCTGGTAAAGCTTGAACAGGCGGTCAAAGTTCTTGAAAAACACAAAGAGCGGCACAGAGAAATCTATATAGAAGAAGAAAAAGCCGCTGAATTAAAACAGTATTCCGAACTCGGGGTCACGAGATTTTTCAGACAAAATCAGGAAAAACTCGAGCAGGAAGAAAAAGAAATCCTTGAAGAATTAAAAAAAATAGAGGGCGAAAATGGATATTAGTTCAACATCATCAGCAACAGTCGCATCAGCGGAAGTAAGCACATCTTCCCGCAGCGAAAAAACATCCAAAAGCAATTCTTCATTCAAAGATGAAATGCAAAAAGTATCTGAAGCTGAAAATAAAGAAGCGGAACAGACAGAACAGGATAGTGAACAGAAAACTGATGCTGCCGACACAAAAAATGAAGAAAATACTGATAATGATCAGAATCTTACGCTTAAAGGCGAAGCAACAGTGACTGCCGATCAAAATCAACAGATTACCGGATTAAACGGGCAAAATCCGCAGAACAGCAATATTCAGGCTCTTTTGGATGCAAACATGCAGCTTACGAATTTGACCAGAATGAATAATACTTTTGCGCAGGTAAAGGTTGATTATTCAACTGTTGAAATGGGTGCGGATGATGCCAAATTTTTCAGCGATCTTGTCCAGAACACGGATAAAACCCTTCAGAACGTGGCAGATACATTAAACGGCGGGATAGAGCAAAACGTACAAAAAACAACACAGCATGTAAAAGTTTCGGCTACTCTTATGAATGCATTAAATGAAGCCGTAAAAACCAATCAGCCGTTCAGAATTAATCTTGACAAAGATGTTTCCATAATTATAAAAGTTGATAAAGACGGTGCGCTTTCCGCAACGTTTATCCCCGGAGATAAAGCTGTTGAAGAATATTTGAGGCAGAATATTTCCGTGCTGCGCCAGAGATTTGACGAACAGGAACTTTCATACAGAGATTTGTCATATTCGCGGCAAAAACAAAATCAGGAACAAAATAGAAGAAATAATAATAAGGAGAATGATAATGAATGATTCATTTATCACGGCACTGAATACGCAGTTTGCGACTAACAACTGGATGGATGTAATTGCGGATAACATGACAAACGTTTACACCCCGGGTTTTCGTGAAAAACAGGTGAATTTTAAAACATTTTTGGGCGGTGCTGTCGCAGATGACTACAACAAAAACCTCGGTCAGGGTAAATCTACTCCCGGTACTGCCGTTGAAAACCTGTTTCTGGAAGGTAAAGGCTTTTTCCTTGTGAAAAATTCCGAAGGCAAAAGTATTTATACCCGTCTCGGTGAATTTAAGTTTGACGGCGAAGGCGTTTACCGTGATAAAGACGGAAATACCGTTCAGGGGTATATTTTAAACGACAAAGGCGAAATTATGCAGGGCACAAAGTCAGTCAGTGCCGATTTATACCAGCAGACAGCCTTAAAAGGCGGTTCTCTGGATATTCCGACGACAAACATAAAAATGTGGATTGACCCCAATAACGGAAAGTATTTGGGCAAATACGACGACTATGAAATTAAAGGTGACGGCACAATTTACGGAAAGGCTGACGGCGGCAAGCGTATGGTGCCTTTATACAGAATTACGACAAGAAATTTCCATAACGCAGCAGGTTTGTATGAGTTTGATGACGGCAAGTTTATAGAAACTGCTGAATCCGGTAAACCTGTTCTCGGCTACGGCGAAATAAGATCAGGGCTTTTGGAACTTTCAAACGCTGACTTCAAGGCAAATATTTCATACTACCAGATGGCAAAACTTCAGATGGAAATTACAAACAAACTTATTTCCAGCAACAAAGAATTGCTGCAGGAAGCACTAAGGCTTGTCGGCAGCTAATAATTAAACTCCATTTTTTCAAATCGGAACCCTGCAAAGGGTTCTTTTTTTGTCCTGCCTTTGGCAGTGCGGGATTTTTCCGGGATTGTTTTTTTATATAACACTTATTAACTTATTCAAGGCAGGATATGCACCCCTGCACCCATGTCACCATAGCGTCTGCCCCAGCTTTCTCTATATGAGCCGTTGAATCTCTGAGAAGATCTCGGATTATAGCCGTTATAAGGACCATAGCCGCCGTAATATCCGTGATAACCGTTTGCATATGGTGAATAAACCTGCGGAGAAAAGCCTGTCGGCATCCCCACAAATTGTCTGTTCATAAAATTGGTAAATGAACCCGCCAGACTGCGCAGCCCTCCGCTTGTAGGCGGCAAGGCAAAATAAGGATCATCCGGAATACTTGCAGTATATGGATTATAAGTATTGTAATGCGGAAGTGCCTTGCTTAACATTGTGCAGCGGCTTTTTATATCACCGCTTTGAATTGTACCGAAAACTTCTTCCTCTAATCTGGAAATTCTGTTTTCCGGCGTATCTTCGGTAAATTCTCGCCTGAATATTTTCTTTTCCATTTTACTCAATTTTTTATTTGTTTCGTTATCTTTTGACACGTTATTATTTTTGTAATTCACAATTATATTATTCATTCTCTGTTCATAAGTCATATCAGGATATGTTCGATTAAAAACCGAACGCTCGAGCCTGTTCAGGCGGACATCTATATGCTGGTTTTCGTAAGTCTGTCCGAGAATCGTGCGCTCTGCCTGAGTTATTTTGTTATAGTTAAGTTTATTATAATTATTTTTCGGCAGAGTTTTAACCGGCTGCAAGGGCGGAAAACCGTCTTTTGCATAGTCAACGGGTCTTGCCTCTGCCGACGCCGTTAACAACAGTACCCCTAAAATCAAACACATTTTTTTCATATTTTGTAAACCCTCTTTATTGTTTTTAAAATAAAATTTTCGCCCGCACATTACCCTCAAAGGCTACGGCAGGAAGATAATTTTTATAAAATTGCCCGAAATTTAAAAATATGATAAAATTACTTTTATGAAGAAAAAAGTAATCGCATATCCGCATACGCACTGGGACAGGGAATGGTACAGAGAATTCGAGGTGTTCAGACTCAGACTTTTAAGGGTTTTTGATAATGTGCTTGAAATGCTTGAAAAAGGCGGTATTCCCTCGTTTTATTTTGACGGACAGGTCGCGGCATTATTGGATTACCTTGAGATAAGACCTGAAAAAGAAGCGCCGGTCAGAAAATTTATAAAAGAAAAAAAACTTTTTATCGGACCTTTTTACTGCCTTGTGGATGAATTTTTGACGGACAGAAAGTGTTTTGAAAAGAATTTGGAAATAGGATTAAAAATCTCCCGCGATTTTGGCTGTGAAGATTTTATCGGATATCTTGCGGATACTTTCGGACACAGCAAAAATGTTCCGGCAATTTTAAAAGAATTCGGGGTTGATAAAGCAATGGTCTGGCGCGGAGTCGGCGATTTGCCGGCAAATTTTGTTTTTAACGGAGTAAACACCGTTAACCTTGTCCGCGGATATTTTATGGATATATTTTCAGCCCCGATTTCCATTGAAGAAAAAGCCGGCTGGCTTGAAAAAGATCTGGATAAAATTTCACCCGCTGCACCGGATTACATTCTGATGCCAATCGGTGCCGACCACCTCGGGCTTGAAAAAAATCTTCAACAACAAATTGACGCCGTAAATAAATTGCTTTCTAACTACGAAATTACACTCGGCTCGCCTTTTGACTACTTTGAAAATGTTAAATTTGAAACAAAATTTGATGACGAATTGCGTGATAATTCAAAAACCTTTATTCTTCAAGGTGCATATTCCGCACGCATGAAGCTCAAGCAGTATAACGTAAAATGCTCTTATCTGCTTGAAGAAACCGACAAACTCCAAAAATTTTACGGTGCAAAATACGACGCGATGATTGAATACTCATATAAACTTTTACTTCAAAATCAAGCACACGACAGCATTTGCGGATGTTCTACGGATTTGGTTCACCGTGAAAACATTACCCGCTTTGAAAAAGTTGTCCAAATCGCAAACACAATTATTGAAGAATTAAGGCTAGAGCATAATTTTGAAACGCCGGTTATGCGTACAACCGAACCGCTTCCGGGTTATGAGGTCATAAAAACCGGGCAGGGATTTGACAATAAAATTTTGTATGATACTCAAAAAATTCCCGTAACGGAAGACTACAGGACTATTTACACTCTTAAAAAATCCCCGAAATTCCGCACCGATTTGAATATTCATCTCACGGACGGCAAACTTTTTGTGTCAGACGTGCAAATTGAATTCGTAATCCGCGAGGATAAAGGCGATACGTATAATTTCGGCGCGGTTGAGGGCGATTACGGAAAAACGGCGGAAATTTCGGAAATTAGCGGAAACACAATAAAAACAAGCTTTTTCGACGTCAAATTTGAACGCGGTGAAAATCTTATTAATTTTACGATAAATTGGGAAAACAAATTAAAAGATAAGCTTTGGCAGGTCAGATTTTTGCTGCCGGAACCGATTACGGAAACATATTCAGAGGATATGAACACAATTATCCGCCGCGAATTTGACCCAGATTATGATATGCTCAAGCACCTGCCCAAAACCCGCGGGATTGAAGTCAAAACGAACTTCGCACCTATGCAAAGATTAGTCTGGACGCAGGGTTTCGGAGTTATAACACAGGGCTTGACAGAATATGAGGTTTTCAAAAACGGACTTTCAATAACAATTTTGAGGAGCACGGGCGTAATTTCAAATCCGACCAACCCGTCGCGCTCAACCCCCGCAGGTCCGCCGATTGAGGTTCCCGACGCACAGCAGCAGGGCAAAAATACAGCGGAATTTTCCGTCGGATTTTTTGACATTAAAGATTACGAAAAATATATTAAAGAAGTTTTTCCGCCGTTGATTTAAAGTGCCTCTCCCAGCGGGAGAGGGTTAGGGTGAGAGGCAGTAATCAGATCCCGCAATACCTACCACGTTGACGGATGCAGGCTCACACAACTCGTTCCTCGTTGGTTCGCTTTGCAAAATGCGGGATGTCAAATTGTAGGTCGGATTATCCGACTGTTAATTCTTAGTATCTTAGTGCCTTAGTATCTTAGTAACTTCTACAAAAAATAAAAAACCCTATCTTTCGATAGAGTTCGGAATTCTTTTTTCGTAATTCCTCGTGTGTAGAAGGTTAGTGTGTAGTAGGTAGTGTAAATAGTGTATTATGTATCTCGTGTTTATTTAATCAATCCTTACATATTAATAAAGTATTTCTTGAGTATATAATTGCTATATACATTTAATATCTTTACAAAACTTAACAAAAATCTTTCAAACCCGCGCAAAATAGTAATTGTCACAATAGTTTAACAAAACAAAAAAATAACTTGACCTTTTAAAAAAAAGTCTATATTCTAAGGATAAGGAAAGAGGGGTAAAAATGACAGAATTTAAACATACAAGACTGGATGACAGACAGTTTACGGAAGAAGATATCAAGGGTTACATAAAAGAATATAATATAAAGTTTATAAAATTGCAGTTTGTAGACATAAACGGGCAGGTCAAAAATCTTACGATACCGTCAGAACATATTAATAAAGCGCTGGCAAATGAAATGATGCTTGACGGGTCATCAATTAAAGGTTTCAGAAACATAGAAACTTCCGATATGTTTTTCCATCCGGATATAAATTCTTTTCAAATTTTACCTTGGAGAGAAAAAGACGGAATCACTTCCGCAAGACTAATCTGCGACATTTATAATGCAGACGGCACCCCGTTTGAAGGCTGCCCGAGATGCAATCTCAAAAGGGTTATGAAAGAAGCCGAGAAGATGGGATTTTCAATGAACGTAGGTCCTGAGGCTGAATTTTTCTTATTCGCGAAAGATAAAGACGGAAAAGTAACTACAACGACACAGGATAGAGCCGGCTACTATGATGTCGGACCTGAAGATTTAGGCGAAGACATAAGAGGAGATATAGTATTAACGCTTAAAGAAATGGGGTTTGACATAGAAGCATCACACCACGAAGTTGCAGACGGTCAGCACGAAATAGATTTCAGATATACAGATATATTAACAGCGGCGGATAATGTTGTAACTTTCAGAATTGCAGTAAAAGCAATAGCCGCAAAGCACAATCTTCTGGCAACATTTATGCCAAAACCGATATACGGAATCAACGGTTCAGGTATGCACTGCAACGTTTCACTGTTTAAAGACGGCAAAAATGCGTTCTATGATGAAAATACAGAATACCAGCTGTCAGATGTGGCAAAATATTCAATCGGCGGAATGCTCAAACACGTAAAAAGCATAACAGCAATTACAAATCCGACGGTAAACAGCTACAAACGGCTTGTTCCGGGCTATGAAGCTCCTGTATATCTCGCATGGTCTTTAGCCAACAGAAGCGCTCTATTAAGAGTTCCAGCCAAAAGAGGAAACGCAACAAGAGTTGAATTAAGATCTCCGGATCCCGCGTGCAACCCGTATCTTGCATTTGCTGCTATTTTAGAAGCCTGCATTGACGGAGTCCGAAACAAAATTGATCCGCCGGCTCCGGTTGAAAGCAATATTTATCAATTGACTTCAAAAGAACGCAAAAAACAGAGAATTGATTCCCTGCCGGGTAGCCTTGCGGAAGCGCTTGAACAGCTTGATAAATCACTCGTTGCAAGAGCAGCTCTGGGTGAACATATATTCAATGAATTTATGTCCTCAAAACGTAAGGAATGGGATTCTTTCAGAACTTACGTTTCCAAATGGGAACTCGACAGATACCTGGAAAGATACTAAAAGCGCTTTAGTGCTGCAGGCTGTGCAAACCTGCCCAATTAAAGTGAATAAGGTGGTAATAGGGGAATAAGTTATTCCTAAAATTAATCTGAGCGGAAGTTCTCCAATTTTCATTGTATATAACGAATGACATAAAACCTCACACCATTCACTTCACTCACTCTAAAAACTTCTTAGTGCCTTAGTATCTTAGTATCTTAGTATCTTAGTATCTTTCCCCCTCTTCACAATTGACATGCCGGTATAATTGTGTTATAAAAAAGATACTTTTAGTGTTTTGTAACAAATTGTTTATTTGCGGAGGAATAATACGCAAAAAATTTTTTGACATGCTTTCTATAAATGGAAAAGGAGTAATTATGCCGTCAGTACACAAAATTACATTTAAGGGTGAAAATACCAATCTGTTAAGCAAAACTATTAACAAATCAAGCTTTACACAACCTGCAGCAGCCTCAGTGCCGCAAACAACAGCACCTGCGCAGCCTCAAACTCAGTCTGCAGCTTCCGAAAAACCTGTAAAAACAACTTTGACGGGTGAAAAGATTGCATATGTAAGTTCGGCTATAGCAATTGTTTCACTGGGAATATCAACCGTATATGGAATAAAAAGCGGCAAATTGGCGAAAAAATATTCATCAGCCGTAAACGAATTATCAGGCAAAGTAGCTGACGGAATTTCACAGGTAACAGACGCAATCAAAACCGTTACGGTAAAAAGTGAAACCACACAGGCAGCATTGGAAAAAAGGCTTACGGCGATTGGAGAATTCCACGACAAATGGATTAAAAGTGTAGAAGAAAAGGCATCTCAAGCTCTTGAAAAACCGACACATTTAAAAGTTGAAAAATATATACAAACCGAACGCAATCTGGCACAGGTAGACGGATTGCATCTTTTGCAGAATTTGAACAACAAAAATGAAAGGAAACCTCTTCCTGAAGCTGTTGTGAAGAAAATAAACGGTTCGGCAGAAAAATATATATACGGTAAAGCGGAACCCGTAGCAAAACTTGATAAAAATTCCACTATATGGTCAGTAACCGCCGAATCAATTCCTGAAAAAGAAGGCGGACTCGGTGAAGTTCCCGTTCAAATCGCCAGAAACCTTACGCATGAACTCGGAATAGATAACTTCCTTGTCCGTCCGTTGAATGAAATTAAAGGGGTGTCCAGAATAATATCAGAAGACGGCAAATACACCTACCAATACAATACAACCTCTATGCCCGTGGATAAGATTATGGATTTTAAAGTTCCGGTATTCAGAAACGGACGCTATTACGATGAGAATGTAGAAGTGTTCTTCGGCATTGACCCGAAGTTTAAATATAAACGCCTTATGTTTAAAAATGATACATATTTTTCTGCGCAAAGCCTCTATGAAAAATCACAGGCAGTTTCAGAAACCGAACGATATGCATTTTTCCCGAAAACGGTATATGAATTTATGAAAATAAAATCCGATCCGAATGCAATGACATCATACAATATTACAAATAAAAAATTGTTTGACGCAATAAACTTACCTGATGCTATGCTTGTAAATGATTGGCATGCAGCAGCACTTCCTGCACTTACAAAACTTATGGCGCCTGTCGAATCCGCGATGGGAGAATTAAATAAAAAAGCTGCCGGCAAAATTGAGAAAATGAATATTATAGAAATTATTCACAATGCCGATTATCAGGGAACAAGCTGGGAACACAGCTCCGAAATTTTCAACACCCTGTTTGGCAAATATGCACTTGATATTTATGAAAATGCAAACAGCGGATTTTTGGAAAACGGAATACAAAAAGTTTTAACCGTAGAAGGAGGAACAAATCTGGCAAACTTATCCGCGATGCTTGCGAATAAAGTTAAGCCGGTATCACCGACTTATGCGACGGAACTGGCACATCAGTTTGACAGAAGCAGATCACTTCAGCACGTATTTGACGAAAGGTTAAAAGCCGGCACAATGAAAGGTCACAGCAACGGCTGGGACAGATCCGTCAATGAAATCGGACTTGATAACCTTAACGATTTTAATGCAAACCTCAATAAAGATAAATGCATGATTTTCCAATCAGTTATCGAAAATCTTCAAGGTTTGAGCGAAACAGAAGCTAAAACAATCAGCGATGTCTTTAAAAATATTGATAAAGACGGAATTGTCAGATACAGCAACTTCGGACTTGCGCTTGATACGTTGAAAAAACTCAACATACCGGCATTAAATAAAGCGCTGGAAGAACTTGATAATAACTTCATAACACGTTTACGTTCCTTCAAACCTGTCAAATTATCGGACGGAATGGAAACAGTTATGCAAAACAGAGCGCATAATAAAGAAATGCTGCTCAGATACCTGAAAAGAATGGTAGATTATAATCGTAAAACAAATTCTGAATTTTTCAATGTAAAAGAAAGCGCTCTCACGGATCTTTCAGAACTTGATTGGAACAGACTTGAAGAAATTCCTGTGATAAACATGGGTACAAGATTCTGTAACCAAAAAGGTATAGATATAGCATGCGGTACAATTGAATCACTTTTAAATGAATGGCCGCGTTTATTCCCTGATCGTCCGAAACCCGTATTTGTAATCGGCGGTGTGGACAGCGACGGCGGTACATACAGAAATATAGCTCTTGCAATGAAAAAACGATTAGGTCAAAACGGCAAACAGGTTATATATATGGACGGATTTTTGCCGAACAATATATTACAGGGCGGCTCAGACTTTACGTGGTTCCCGAGTCATTTTGAACCGGACGGATCGAAGTGGGAATCTCTCTATAAAGGCACCCCTGTCGTAGCAACACGCGTCGGCGGACACGTTGACAGTATAGTTGACGGAGTGAACGGATTTTTGACCAAACGCACCGTACCTGAAATTCAGCATTCCGGATATGATTATCTGGGTACTATGATTTATGATTTTAAAGAAGCAAATATACGTGCACTCAATACTTTCTTTGACAAACCTAAATATACGCAGATGGTCGAAAATGATTTGAAGGGGAATGCGAGCTGGCTGATAAAAAATCAAGACGGAAAAATAACCGGAGGTGCATTACTGGAACATCTGCAGGATTTAGGTTTTGACCTGAAAGATTTTCCGCAGATTGCATCCGATGCCGTTATATAAACTTTTATCACATTTAAAAAACAAAGGCGTTTATAATACGCCTTGTTTTTTGTATAATTATTTTGTGAAAGTATAAAGGGTTAAGATGGAAAGATTTTTTGGAATTTTCGGGATAATATTCATTTTTGCAATCTGTTATTTGATGTCAAATAACAGGAAAGCAATAAATTATAAAACAGTGATAACCGGATTTATATTGCAGATATTGTTGGCGGTATTTGTTTTCAAGGTGCCATTCGGACGTAAATTATTCCTTGCAATCGGAGAGTTTATCCAAAAAATACTCGAATTTGCAAAAGAAGGGGGACAATTTGTATTCGGCGGATTGATGGACGGCAAATGGGAGCTTGCAAACGGAGGTCAAATTTTTGCGCTGCAATTAATAAGTTCCATAATCTTTATGATGATATTAGTCAATATGCTGTATTATTACGGGATAATGCAGCGTGTAGTAGCTATTTTGGGCAAAGGCATGAATAAACTTATGTCAGTATCGGGAGCGGAGGCTTTATCGAATGTTGCGAGCGCCTTTGTGGGACAAATTGTAGCACAGATAATGATAAAACCTTATCTTCCCAAACTTACCAGATCAGAACTTCTGGCGTCAATGGCGGGAAGTATGGCGTGTATATCAGGTGCAACAATGCCTTTGTATATCGGAATGGGAATTCCTGCACCATATATTCTCGCTTCTTCAATCATGGCGGCACCGGGTGCGCTGGTAATCTCAAAAATTGTTTATCCTGAAGTTAATACGCCTGAAACGAGCGAAAATTTTCAGGTTAATTTCAGCAAAAGGAAACGAACTCATGCGAATGTATTTGATGCGATTTCAGCGGGCGCATCTGAGGGTATGAAAGTTGCAATTAATGTAACCGCAATGATTCTGGCACTGATTGCACTTGTTGCGATGATTGATTGGATTTTAGGCGGTGTCGGAAGCTTGATTGTAAAATACCTGCATGTAAACTCATTTTTGGGAATGGATCTGGCTCATTTGTCATTGAAAATGATTTTAGGCGAAATTTTTGCGATATTTGCATTTTTAATGGGTGTTCCTTTAAGTGAAGCAACTACCGTCGGTAGCTTGATGGGTACTAAACTTGTATTAAACGAAATGGTTGCCTATGTTGATTTGACGCACCTGCCGGTTGCACTTTCCGATAAAAGCTTTTTGATAGCAAGTTTTGCACTGTGCAGCTTCGGGAACTTCGGTTCAATCGCTATTCAGCTGGGCGGTATAGGGGAACTTGCGCCGAACCAGCGCAAAAATCTCGCACGTCTTGGTGTCAGAGCGCTTATTTGCGGGACATTAACGTGTTATATGTCCGCGGCTATCGCAGGAATTCTGTTTTAAAAAAGTTACCAGGATACTAAGGCCGTAAGATACTAAGGATTTACTCAATTTGTCATCCCGCATACGAGATCTTATTACTGCCCCCCCCTCTCTCCTAATCCTCTTTCTGCGGGAAAGGGAGCCAAAGTTACGACAAATAACGCTTATTTAATTAAGCGTATAATAAACACTTTTTACTCCCTGCACTTCCCTGATTGGCGCCGGAACAACGCCGGTAATTTTACGTCTTTACTTTTAGAAGTTTTATCCTTCTGTTGTTAATTCTTCCCAGATGCTTGGAACTACGATTAACGCAGTGTAAACGATAAAACCAAACAGGATTAAATTAATTGCTTCCATGACACGCTCCTTTTGTCACATGTATATTATTCCCGTTTTGTTATAATTTTTAACATAATTTGAAATATATATAGAAAAATTTTTATTAACTGATATAATGAGGAAGTAATATGAAAAAGAATATCAAAAAATTATTGGAAAATCTGTGCTGTGCGAGCTGCAAATGCAGCTTTGATGAAGAATCCATATTGATCAAACGATTTGAACAGGATTTAACTGTGGCACAGCTTGTATGCAAAAATTGCGGACGCTGCTACGGCATTGCATTTTTAGGATTTTCGGGCGGAATTCCCGTAAAAGGGGATGAAGAACCTCTTGAAGTCCAAGAAGGACCTGACGCAATTGATTATGATGATGTACTTGACGCACATAAATTTATCCAGAACTTAGACGAGCACTGGCAGGATTATTTGCCGAAAGAGTAATTCAACAGATTGCAGGTTGGGCATACCTGCCTAAATGCGAATAATAGGGAAATAAGTTGTTTCTAAAATCAATCTGAGCGGGATGTCATGTAGGGATGTCCAGCATCCGGTATGTTGTCCTGCATGTGCGGGATTTTTCCAAGATTGCTTTTTATATAACACTTATCTACTTACTGATAAAACGTTGGTCGGCATAGTGATGCCGACCTGCAAATTTTACTCACCCCACTACTTCACTCACTCTAAAAACTTCTTACTGCCTTAGTATCTTAGTAACTTCTTCCGTGCATTCAAGTGCGACATCAACTACGAAATCCATATCAGACTTTTCGATTATCAAAGGCGGGTTAAAATAGATGACATTGCCCAGGGGTCTTAGAAGCACCCCGCGGGAGAGCGCTTTTTTATAGATTTGGTACCCGACACGCAAATCACTTTCAAACGGTTCTTTTGTATTTTTGTCTTTAACCAGTTCAATTGCGTTGATAAGCCCGATAGATCGAACTTCGCCGACATTTTCCAGCGGGAGGAATTTTTCTTTAATAATTTTGTTAAAATAAGGCGCCTTATCATTAGCTTTTTGAATAATTTGTTCATCATCAAGAATATTCAAGACCTCGCATGCTGCGGATGCCGCAAGGGGGTTACCGCTATAGGTATGGCTGTGCATAAAGGCTTTACCCTCATTATAATCCGCGTAAAATGCGTCGTAAATCTTTTGTGTCGTAATAAACATTGCCATAGGCATATATCCGCCGGTCAAGCCTTTAGAAAGACACATAATATCAGGCGAAACACCCGCATGATCGAACGCAAACATTTTACCTGTTCTGCCGTAACCGGTTGCGATTTCGTCAGCAATCAAAAGCACGCCGTATTGGTCACAAATCGTGCGTAATTTTTTCAAATACAAAGGAGGATAAACCTTCATACCCGCAGACCCTTGCAATAAAGGTTCAACAAGAATTGCAGCGGTTTCGCCGCCATAGCGCGCAAAAATTTTTTCCGCATGCTCAAAGCATTCACAATTACAGTTGTCGCGGCATTTGCCGTAAGGACATCTAAAGCAGTCAGGACCCTCAATCCGCACTATATCAAGCAGCATTGGTTTGTAAATCTCCGAATACAAATCCACGCCGCCTGCAGAAAGCGCGCCTATAGTTTCTCCGTGATAAGCGTCTGATAGTGCCATAAAGCGTTTTTTCCGCGGGTTTCCTGTCTGATAATGGTATTGAAAACTCACTTTCATTGCCGCCTCAATCGCTGATGAGCCGTTATCAGTAAAATTGAATTTGCAAAGCCCCGCAGGCAGAACTTTTGAAAGCTTTTCGCATAAATTTATAACGGGTTTATGAGTAAAATTTGCGAAAATAACATGTTCAAGCCGGTCAATCTGTGATTTTACGGCAGCATTAATTCTCGGATGGCAGTGTCCGAGAAGATTACACCACCATGAGCTTACAACATCGGCGTAGCTTTTGCCGTCAACGTCATAAAGATATAACCCCTTGCCGTGGTCAATCACGATAGGCGGCAAATCCTCGTAATCTTTCATCTGGGAACACGGGTGCCAGATATATTTCAAATCCTTTTCCTGCCATTCGTTCATAAATTAAATCTCCTCAAAAACGCTCAATAATGCGTCTTTTTCAATTTCAAAATCTGTTGCACAAGCCTTGACTGCCGCAATCACTTTTATACCCGTCAAATTCTCAATAGAACACCTGTTATCTGCATGCATGATATTATTTTCGTCAAAGTTATTCAAAATTATGCCTTTTATGTTAATGCCGCAGCTTTTTGCGTATTCGACAGTCAAAAAAGTTGAATTAATCGTACCCAAATCCGCCGGTGCCACAATTAAGATATTCATGTCCAGAGCTTTTATAACATCGGGCAAAAGAATTTTTTCGTCGTGTTCAAGTTTAAAAGGACATACAATCCCGCCGGCGCCTTCCGTCACAACATAATCAAACTCTTGCTTTAACCTTTCAAAATCGGATTTGATTTTATCCAAACAAACGGGATTCCCCTCAATCCTTGCGGCAAGATGGGGCGACACGGCATGCTTATATGAAAAACTTACAAAATCAAACGGGTCGGCATCCATTTGGGCGGTTTTCAAAACAAAATCGACATCTCCCGGGCATCCGTCGGTCAGTCCGCTGAGTACGGGTTTGTAGTAACCGCAATTCAGTCCGAATTCACGCATTTTTTTTACCAGAAGTCCTGAAATATATGTTTTCCCCGAATCTGTGCCGGTTGCGGTTATAAATATCCCTTTTGTCATAATTCTCCTTAAAAACACGCGACAACTTTTTCAAGTTATCGCGATGATGTAATATCTATGAAGATATAATTTATAAAGCCCCTGCACCGTCCAGGAAGTAATCATAATGCCTTACGTCATCATAATTATTTATGTATTCCGCCTCAACTTCTTTTTGAACCTGAGGAACAACTTTCGCTGCAACGGAGCGGCTCTTTAATAGTTTATCAATATTTGGTTCCAATGTCAACTCAAAGTGGAAACGCCCGTATTTTCTGTCTTGTTCGTACGCGTTATTAATCAACGGGTAGCCCCAGTAAAGTCTTGCACTCAAATCACCCGGAAGCTGAATTCTCAACCCCATACCGACTGATGCGAGGAAGTAGCTTCCGTCATAATAATCCTGTCGTGCGGCAGGAAATACACCGGCATGGTCCGCGAATACGACACCTTGAACGTATTTACCTAAGAACGGTATTTTTTCACCGGTTCTCGGGCTTGTTATTTGTCTGGGCAATAACGGGAATATCAAGTCACCGCTCAGGAAGTAACCGTTTTTACCTATCAAAATACCTTCTGAATAACCTCTCGTTGTTAACAAACCGCCTGCCTGGAACTGGTCAATGTACGGAATATCTTTGTTATTCGGAATGATTTGATAGTTTGCGCGGATTTGACCGTATACACCGTGTGAAAAGTCATGTATTCTGTACAGGCCGCCTGAATATTTGAAGTAGCTTGATCTGCTGTCAAATATCGGGAATGCCATTGATGCGTTCTGGTTGAAATACCATATACCGCGTGCGGTGTCTTTTCTTATGTTAAATCCGAGATCTGCACTTGTAACTTCATCAAGCCCCAATGATGATGATCCGTAAAATTGTCGTAAGAAGTCCATTCCCGTAAATACACGTTTATAATTTAATGAACCGTAACCCTTGAGTTCAAACCCTTGAGAGCGTTTGATGGGCTGAGAATAGTACAGTGAATATACATAAGATCTTGTTTTTAATCCGTAAGGTGAATAACCGCCCCATTTAACTTTAGCAAATGTTGATGCGTAGCTGAAACCTACACGGCCGTCGTATTTGTTGACCGGAATATTATAATCAAAGAACGGGCTTATTGCACCGCCGCTGAAATATGAACCTAAGCTCATTCTGTCACGGTATCCGAACAAGCTGTCCGCAATCAACATCGGACCGCCTCTTAACTTACCTGTCTGGTACCTGCCGGCATTGTCCATTACACCGATTATGTGGAACGGAAATTTTTCTTCCGCTGACAATTCAATATCGGTTGTACCCGGTTTTTCGCCTGCTTTTAAGTTAGCGGAGAGTTTTACACCCTCGTTATATCTGTTAAAATCAAGAACGTCTTTTTCTAATTTTACAATATCAAAAAGCTGGTGTTCCTGATCCGGAATTCTGTCTAAAATGTAATTTGATTTAGTCCATTTGTTGCCGTCAATAGTTACTTTGCCGATACGGCTTTCAATTAAATCAATATAAATAGCGCCGTTTTCAACCTGTTGTTCGGGAAGATATGCCTTTGCAGTTACAAAACCTTTTTGTGCATACAGAGCGTTAATCTCGTCAATCATTGCCTGAATATCGGTTATGAAAAGGTTTTTGCCTGCGTATTTTGAAATAATCGGTTCAATTTCTTCTCTTGTTAAAATTTCAGAAGCAGCGACTTCAATAGAGTCTACGTAAACACCTTTTGTTTCAAGTTCTTCAACCTTTGCGCGGATAACGTCACCGGAACCTTCCGGTGCACCTTTAATTATTGTACTGCCCTTAGTCCCGCCTTCGTCCCGCTGTTCCTTGTACTGTTCGTAATCGGTCTGAAGATTCTGACGTTCTTCTTCAAACTTTCTGGTGTCCAGATCGTGCCTTACGTTAGTACCGGCATCACGAATCATATTCATTGTGTCTTGAATAGTCGGCATTTCAACTGCAGAAACACTCTGTTGTACACAATACATTGATGCTAACGCAAACACTGCGCTTAGTACTATTCTTTTTGAAATCACCTTTTTCATATTTATTCTATTACCTTTAAATTTAGTCCGGCAATTATATTTTCCTACTATAAAACACGGACATAAAGTTTTTTTGTATTTTTATTACAATTTAGTAACAAAAATTTATTTTTTGACACAAAAAGTGCTCACCTGATAATATTATAGAGTATTATTTTATTCTTGTAAATAATATAACGAAATTTTAACCTGTTTATTTGAGAAAAATTTTAAATATCATTCATTTAGCGGAAGGACGGAGTTTATGAAAATAAAAACATTAAGTATTACTTTGGCTGTAATCCTCGGATTATGTACATTACCTGCACTTGCAACGGAGATAGCATCTATTGACGTTCAAAAAGTTGTCGCGTCTTCTCCAAAAGTTCAAAATCTTAAAAAAGAACAGCAGGATAAAGGCAAAGAAATTTATAATTTCCTTGAAAAAGCGAACAAAGAAATTGCCAGAACAACAGATATCAAGGCAAAAGAAGAACTTCAAAGCAAATACAGCAAACAGCTCTCTGAAAAAAAAGATAAAATTGATAAAGATTACGCTTCAAAACTCAAAAAACTTGAAGATGAAATTTCACAAATTATCGCTGAACAGGCAAAATTAAAAGGCTATGACATGGTTGTTGCAAAAGGTGTGGTGCTCTACGGCACAAATGACATAACTGATGACGTCATAAAAGCTATTAAATCAGCTAAATAATTCATAAAAAAACACCCCTCAAGAGGGTGTTTTTTTATGCGTGTTCCGCAGTGCGTCTTTCTTGAGCGGGTGTTTTATGCAAGTTTTGAAAATCTTCCTGCAACCACAACATCTGGTTCTCCCGGCTGAGGTTTCAAATTTTTCTTATAAAATTCGACATGCGGCTGCAGCACGCTGTCCAGAACGTCAGGAAGTTTTTCCTGTTTCATTGATTTGTCAATCAATTCCTGATAGACAGTTGAAAATGCTCTTGATTGAGTGAGCGCGCCTGCCGTATCAGGTCTTAAGCCCAAACCTGCCGTTTCTGCGGTTTCATTAAAAAACGGACCCGACTGCGAATATGATTTGTTTAACGCGTTTATATAACCGTTAACATTTTCTCTTGCAGCACCGTGATCAACCGGAGAGGTCAGGGCATATGCATATTTATTTGCGGGATTAAAATGTGCTTCTGCGCTGTGATGCATTGCATCAGGAACTTTTGCAATCTGCTTAAGCGTATTTTTTACGGATTCATTCTGCATCTGAGAATGCCAGTTTACGGTATCTTCAAAGAGTGAACCCATATATTGATGTACCGTTGTTCTTATGCCCTTGAGTCTTGAATTTACCCAGAATGCCGCCTGCATTAACGGGTCATTTTTGCTTAAATCTTTGGAAAGCGCTGTTTCTGACATACCCTGAGCGGCTTTTAACATTTTTATCATATCCTGTTTTTTCATACCGGCATCTGCCAGCGCAAAAAGAACATGATCATCCAGTGCCGAAAATCTTCCGCCTACATCATCGTGTATATACAAATCTCCCGCCCAGTTCTCGGAATTCGACAATCTTCTTAATTCGCTTGATGCGGGGTTTTTATCGGTTACGGCTATCATATGCTTTGCAGCCATCTCTTTTGCCTGATTTTTGTCGTAACCTTTGTTTATATACGCATCCTCCAGCAATTGCTTGAATCTCAGCATCCCGTCTTTTGTTTCAAAGGTCGAACCTGATTTTGACACTACAAGAAAATTTGATTTTGTTACATCATTGTCAAGTCTGTTTATAAACCTTGCAAGACTCGTTGAATCAACATCAGAAAAGAACAAAACTTTGTCTTTGTTTATATTTAAACCGTTTATTGAAAGCATATGCTCAACGGGATGCTTTGACCCGCCTATGCCCAGAACTGTCAATACTTTTGAATCGGTTTGGTTTTTTGATTTTGCAACAAGATCATAAATTTTATCAACCCTTTTGAGCTGCTCTTTCGGCAAATCAATCCAGCTTAAAAATTGTCCTGTCTTATTTGCCCTTCTTGTTAATTCATCTACTGCCGCAGGCAAAACTTTGTTTACGTTTGAAACGTCTGCATTAAAATATTTTGTTGCGATTCCAAAACCTGCATTCACAGAATGTACACTTACCATATTTTTACCTCCTTAAATCTGATTTTTGCAGAAAATACATTTTTAAAGTTTTCGGGTTGAAATAACCCCTGACGTAGTTATTTTATTTGCTGAAAACGAGATTGTCCTGTTTGCGTTTATCCGGTATTGGGATGTTCTTTTTACCGGCATACCGCCTTAAAAAAGAAAGCTCCTGCGCCCTCGGCTCGCAGACCGCTCGAACTCAATATTGAGTTCTCATCTCTGTCATTCTTAATAAAAATGCCCCGATTGTGGGGCTTTTTTATTAGCGGAAGACGAGATTCGAACTCGCAACAACCTGCTTGGAAGGCAGGGACTCTACCATTGAGTTACTTCCGCATATTCCTCATCCTATGATAAAAATAAAAAAAATGCAAGCTCTTTGATACTAATCCTAAAGAATTAATTATTATTCGTTATTTTTATCACAATAAAAGTAATCCTCGGGAAGGGTGAAAACCTTGCGGAAAAGAGTTATCATATATACGTAGGCTCAAGATATCCAGGCACTTTTTCGGGGTTGCGACAAGAGTTTTTCTTTAGCGGGTTTGGTTGAAAATATTTTGGGTCTACGCTTTTTTATGCGTCTATAAAATCCCTGAAGTGTCGGAATTCTTCTCTGTCGCGGATTTTGCGTAATGCTCCGTCTTCCAGCTGCCTTATGCGTTCTTTTGAATACCCCATTATATCTCCCAGCTGCTCCAGTGTTTTTTGCGTTTCTCCGTTTATCCCGAATCGACACGTTATAATCTTCCTCTCGCGTTCACTCAGACTCGCAAGCAGATTTTCAATACTGCCTTTGATCATGTTGTTTCCGGTTTGGATTTCCGGCGAGTTGTAGCTTTTGTCTTCTACATAATCTCCGACATTGAGGTCATCCGTTACGGGTGTCTCAAGACTTATCGGCTCTTTTATAATTGCTTTTTTTATTGCCGTAAGTTTTTTTACGGGAAGTTTCATCTTTTCTGCAATCTCTGCGTCTGTCGGCTCTCTGCCGAGTGTAAATGTAAGTTGTGCATAATATTTTTTGTATTTTCTGATTTTGTCTGCCATATGCACGGGTATCCTTATTGCCCGTGAATTGTTTGAAATCGCTCTCATAATCGTCTGCTTTATCCACCACGTCGCGTATGTGGAAAATTTGAAGTTCTTCGTATAATCAAATTTTTCGGCGGCTTTTATCAGCCCCAGCGAGCCTTCCTGCACCAAATCCATAAATAAAACGCCCTGACCTATGTATTTTTTCGCAATGCTTACCACCAGCCTTAAATTCGCCTGAATGAGTTTTCGCTTCGCAATTTCGGATTTGTCTTCTTTGATTTGTTTGCCAAGGCTCTGCTCTTCTTTTGACGTTAAAAGTTTTATTTTGCCGATATCTTTTAAATACATTTGCAAAATATCGTCTTCGTGTGAAATAGAGTTGAAAGTTTTCGGCTCATCGTCAATTATTTCTTCAGCTTGTTCTTCCTGCTCAATTTTGTATTGCAAATCTTTGAATAAAGTCTCATTCATAAATCCTCTCCTCGTTTTCTCAGACGAAAATATTTCAAAAATGTTTCAAAAAAATATTGACAAACATTTTTGTTGCTGGTAACATGGTTTTTGCGGGTTGTATACCTGTAATGTTATTGATAATTCAATATGATAAAGTTTTTTGCTAAGCTTTTTACGAACAAAGCACCATAACCGCAAAAAAATGATTGAAAACTCAATATAATAAAGTTTTTTGCCAAGCTTTTTTACAAAAAAGCGGAGGGCGTTTAGCTCAGTTGGTAGAGCGTCTCCCTTACAAGGAGAGGGTCGGGGGTTCAAGTCCCTCAACGCCCACCATTTAAAACACAGTATCCACAATCCTTTTCGGAAAGTGGATTATTTTTTGTTATACCCGATGGATCTATGCTCACATTTTGCTCACATTTCAGGAATTCACGAGCGAGCGTGCAAAGTCAATTGACATCCGGTTAATTTCACCGCCTGCGAGTTCTGCCAGCGCCTTAATTTTGTTTTCGCCGGTCAGGACATAGACTTCTACTTTAGTTTCATCGCTCTGGGATTTTCTTACGTAGAAATGTTTATCGGATTTAGAAGCTATAATGGGCTGATGGGTAATCAGAATTATCTGGCGGAATTTTGAGAGCGCAACAATTTCGTCGGCAACGCTCTGGGAAGCCCTTCCTGAAATTCCTGTGTCGATTTCGTCAAAAATAACGGTGTCAATGTCATCGTTTTCTGCAAAAATTGTTTTTATCGCAAGCATTACACGTGAAATTTCACCGCCGGATGCGACTTTAGCAAGCGGTTTCAGATCCTCGGAAACGTTTGTGGAAATCAGAAATTCCACATTATCGATTCCGTCGGGTGACAAATCTTTGGGAAGAACGGATATTTCAAAGCGGGACTTCGGAAGTTCCAGAAGCTCAAGCTTATCCTGAATTTGTACTGACAGAACTTTTGCAAAATCTTTGCGGTAATTGCTGATTACCTGAGCTTTTTGCATAAGTTCGTGTTCTGTTTCCGTAATTTTTTGTTCCAAATCTTCGATATTTCCGGTCGAAAATTCAATTGATGCCAAATCTTTGCTTAAGTTGTCATAAGTTTTTAAGACATCAAGGAGAGTTCCGCCGTACTTGCGTTTCAATTTATCAAGCAAAAATAGTCGTTCCTGAATTTTGTCTAATCTTTCGGTGTCGTTTTCAAGATTCTGACTGTAGCGGTTTAGATCACTTCCTGCCTCTTTGAGCGCTTCGGACGCATCAATTATACATTTTTCGATATCCGAAAGTTTGGGGTCAAAGGATGCAGCTTTTGAAATATTGGCTTTGATTTTATTTAACCCTTCAAGAATTGAACCTTCGTCGCCGTTGAGCGCCCAATAGGAAGTTCCTGTGAGTTCTTTGAGTTTTTCGGCGTTTTCAAGCACCTCAAGTTCACGTGTCAAATCTTCATCTTCTGTTTCGGATTTGATTTCGGCGGTTTCAATTTCGTTTATTTGGAATTTTAAAAATTCGATTTGCGATTCGGTCATATCAGCGGAATTTTTTGCGGCAACAAGTTGTGATTTCAATTCTTGATAATGCGCAAACAGTGTTTTGTATTCATCAAGTCTGCCGCCGTAAGAGTCTTTTCCGTATGAGTCCAGAAGTGTTATGTGGTATTTTGGCTGCATAAATGAGTATGTCTGGTGTTGGGAGTGTATATCAACAAATAAAGCTCTCAGGCTTCTTAATAATTCCGTATTGACAAGAGTTCCGTTAATACGTGATCTGACGCCGTTAGAAGTTATTTCTTTTGTTATAATGATTTCATCTCCGAGGTTGTCAATGCCGTTTTCTGTGTAAAATCCGGTTAAATCATGCTTTTTGTTTTCAATAACCAGTTCAATTACAGCTTTATCGCAGCCTGTTTTGATAACTTCTTTTGAAACCCTCGGGGCAAAAACAAGGTCAATCGCATTGATTAAGATGCTTTTTCCTGCGCCGGTTTCACCTGTTATGATATTCAGTCCGCCGTCAAAGTTAGCCGTCAGCTCATCAATTAAAATGTAGTCTTTTAATCTTAACTGCTTTATCATACTTATTATAATAGCTGCAAAAAACATTCAGGGCAACTATTTTACTTATTCTCATATTCGGATAACAATTTACATATCAATTCTGTAATGTTAATTTTTGATTTGCGAATAAGTTTTAATTTGTTAATCAGCTCTTTATTTTTAAGTTTAATGATTATTTTTTCTTCCATGTTATTCCTTTAAAAAATTTCATTAAACAAGGCTAAGTGCACTTTTTCCCTGCTTATTAAAGCTCTTATAAAAATAGGATAATATGCTAATATACCATTGTCTATAACCCACCCGGGTGGAATTTAAACATATTCACACATAATCACACATTATTAAACATTGTCACACTTGTTTAAATCTGTGATATGGTTTAATGTTAAAGTGTAAATTATTACGAAAAAGGGACCCGTTGAGGGTCCTGTTTGGGTCTTATGGCGAAAAGGTATAAAAGAATATATTGCACAGAGATGTTTGAATTTTTCAATATCCCGCACACTTTTGAAAAACGAGTGCCGGATAAAAATAATGCCGAAAAATTCGTGGAAATTCCTAATATATTGCCGACGTTTGAAAAATTTGCGGTGAATATCGGTGTTTGTACGGAAACTCTGGTTCACTGGTGTAAAGAGCATCGTGAATTTTTTGAAACATATAAAAAATGTCAGGCGCTGCAAAAAGATATGCTGAATGATCTTGCGCTTCGGGGATTTTATAATGCAACATATACGGCTTTTGCCGCGAAGAATTTGACGGATATGTGCAAAGAACCTTCTGCTAATTCAAATATTGAACTAAGGGATGCTTATCTTAAAGCAATGTCAGAATTAACAAATGATAAAATGGGAAAACAGTAAATACAGTGAAAAGTCCAGAAGATTTTTAAGCAAACCTCCGGCGGATTTTCCGTTGTTTACACTTTTGGATGGTGCGGTTCGCAGCGGTAAAACTTTAAATATTATCCAAAAAATTCCGCAAATATTTGAATTTGTGGGAAACGAATACCTGAAAGTTTTTTCCGGTTATTCGAGAAATTCCGTGAAAAACAACGTTATTCTTGAATTAAAGCCGTTTATTGAAAACTATTTGGGCGGACGGGTCCGGTATAATAATTCAACCGGAGAGATGGATATAAGGCTTTTCGGAAAGGAGTATAACTGTTATGTAACGGGCGGCGGCAAATCCGACAGCCTTAATGCAATTCAGGGTGGAACGTGGGATTTTTGGTACGCAAATGAGCTTCCAAGGCACAATTACGGATTTTATAATATGGCATTGAGCCGTTTAACTCCGGCAAATGCACGGGCTTTTGCCGACAGTAACCCGGAAAGCTCTAATCACTGGCTTTATCTGGAAAAAATAAAACCGTATCTTGAAGGTAAAGATAAAGATGTCTTTGAATACTGGCATTTTACAATGTACGATAATGCGAATTTATCGGATGTTTTTATAAAAAATCAGGAAAAACTTTATAAAGGTGTTTTTAAAAAACGTAAAATTGACGGGCTCTGGATAGTCGCCGACGGGCTTGTTTATGACACATTCAAGCGTGACAAGCATTCTATCTCCGGTGCAAAACTTTTTGAAAAAATTCAAAAAAGTGAAATCGCAGAATATTTTCTGGGTATTGACTGGGGCTGGAATCACCCGACAGCTTGTCTGCTTTTGGGTCATGGCGCGGACGGCACATGTTATGTCATTGATGAACTATATTCTGCAAAACTTGATTTTGAAGGTGTTATCCGCTGGATTAACCAAAAACAGTCCGAATACGGAAAGTTTTTCAGCTATGCAAATTGTGATAATGCACGTCCGGAGCAGAATGAAAAATTAAGACGTTATACAAATCTTGTTATTTATGAAGAAAAGCCGAAAGTGGAGGACAGTATCGCTCTTGTACGTTCGCTGATTAACTATGACAAGTTAATTGTGTCGGAAAAGTGTATTCATACACTTGAAGAGTTCGGACTTTACAGTTACGGCAGTGAGGATGTTCCTTTAAAGATAAATGACGATTGTATGGATGCCTTACGATACGGGCTATATAAGTATCTTACAGAAAATTAAATGAGAGGAAAAATATGCTTACAACATTTGAAATCAACGAAAATTTCAGAAATCTGAAGTGGAGCTCAGACGATATTGAACGTCTTCGCAATTATGCACGTTACAGAGATTTGTACAGAAGTAATTTTGCAAGACCGTTCGCAAATGTTTTGAGAAAAATCAGGCAGCGTTACCCTTTGAGTAATACTACCGCGCAAAGCCTTATTGAGGTTAACCTTTTTAAGGCGCTTACCGATTTTTATAAATTTTTGCTTACCAATAAAGAATTTGAGATTAAGGTCGATCAAAAAGCGGCTGAAGATTGGGAAAAGATTAATGCAAATAACAATTTTATCTCTGTTTTGAAAGAGGTTGCAATTGATAATTCAAGATTCGGCGATGCGCTTTTAAAAGTCGCTTTTGTTGATAATGAAGTGAAAATATTTTCTGTATGCCCCGATTGCTGGTTTCCTGTGTTTAATAACGGGAACTTGAATGATCTTGCAGGGCATATTCTGTTTTATGACATTGTAAAAAACGGAAAAGTCTACAAACATATTGAAAAAATTCATAAAGGTTTTGTGGAAAATGAAATCTGGGAAATCTCAAACGGCAGGCTTTCCTGTCCGGTCAGTGCTTTGGAAGATTTTAACGTAAAGCCGGTCGATAATTTTTCGGATAAATGGAATGATTTTGTGTTGTTCCATGTAAAAAATACGACAGAAAGCGATACTTATTACGGTGAAAGTGATTATAAAGCATGCGAAAGTATTATAGAAGAAATTATGCTTACTGTTTCGCAGAATTCTAAAATTATTAACCGGCATGCAAACCCGAAACTCGCAGGCAGTATAGAAAATACTGAGATGAATCCCGCAACCGGCGAAAGACATTTCCCTAATTCCGATTTTATAACAATCGGCAGAGACGGTGCAAAACCTGAATATATCACGGCTGATTTGCAGGCAGATGCAATAAAATCTCATATTGATACTTTGATGCAAATGTTTTACATGCTTTCCAAAACCCCTCCGCAGGCTTACGGTTTGAATATTGATTCTAATATGTCAGGTGAAAGCTTAAAACAGATTTTTTCTTCGGCTATTGCAAAAGTTACGGATATCAGAACTGTTTCTTTGAATAATGCTGTTCAAAAAGCAGTCAAATGCGCTCTCGCCTTTGCCGGTCATAAAAATGTTAATGTTGAAATTGTATGGGGAGAATAAAAATGGAAAAAGAATTTAATCAGCCTGGTGCTGACTCAGAGCTTGAAGCTTTAAAAAATCAAATTGCCGATCTTAGAAAAGAGGCTGCAAAGTACAGAATTAATGCAAAAAATTTTTCCGCCGAAAAACAAACAGCCGAAGATCAGCTTAAATCTTTGCAGGAAGAACTTGCAATTACCAAAAAAGAAAATATGCTCGTGAAACGCCAGCTGCTTCTGGATAGAGCAGGCTGTATCAAATCTGATCTGGTTGCTAATATCATTCCTGATGACTGTGAAGATATTGAAAGCTGGATTGACGAATACAAGCGCGATAACGGTATATTATTCAAACTCGAAACCGAAAATCACGGCGGCGGTTTTAAGCCGTCTTTGATTAACAATTTAAGTCCGTCCGAGTTGATGAATACATTTATTCGTCAGGCGGCAGGAAGATAATAATGTTAGTAATATTGATACAATATGAAAGGAAAAAATATGACTACAGATGTAAATTCAATTGATAGAACAGGCGCAGACGCCCTTATTCCTTTGGAGATATCCAAAGATATTATTAAAGAAACTCCGCAGGCTTCAAAACTTTTGCCTTTGATGAGAAGACTGCCTAATATGCCTTCAAAACAAAAGACATTACCGGTGCAAAATGCTTTGCCTGACGCTTATTTCTTGTCAGGTGACACAGCGCAGAAAAAAACAACTAAAGCTGAATGGGATAAATTGACACTTACGGCGGAAGAACTTGCAGTGATTGTGCCTATTCCGGAAGCGGTTCTTGATGATTCATCTTTTGATATCTGGGAAGAAATTAAACCGCAAATTGTTGAAGCCATGGGCATTGCTATTGATAAAGCAATTCTTTTCGGCACAAATAAACCCGCAAGCTGGCCTACATCAATTTATGACGGCGCAAGTGCAAAGTCACAGATTATTACGCTCGGAACAAATTCTGATGTTGCAGCCGATATTATCGGGGTTGACGGTATGATGTCACTCGTTGAAAAATCAGGCTTTGTTGTTAACGGATTTTATGCGGACGCTACATTTGAGGCATATTTAAGAGATTTGAGAGATAAAAATAACAATCTTTTGTATAATTCTTCTTTAATTACCAATACAGCCTCAAGTCTTGTGGGCAGACCTATTGTTTATGATAATAACGGTGTGTTTGATACAACCAAGGCTTTAATGGTTTGCGGCGATTTTTCAAAAGCTGTTTACTCAATCAGACAGGATGTAACTTACAAGCTGTTAACCGAAGCTATTATTCAGAATACTGACGGCACAATTGCGTATAACCTTGCACAGCAGGATATGGTGGCTTTGCGTGTTGTAATGAGATTGGGTGTGCAAATTGCTAATCCCGTTACCCGTAAAAATGGCAAAAACGGTTACCCGTTTGCCATTTTGGCACCGGCAGAAAACGATGATTTGGAATCATAATAACTCCATATATACCCCTTTTGGGATTTGGGCAGGGATTATCCCTGCCTTTTTTTTGAGGTGAAAAATGTTAGAAATATATAAAAATTCATACGTAACTTTAGAAGAAGCGGATAAGTATTTTGAAGAAAAACTTGGAGCGGATTTCTGGGCAGAATTGGATGAAACTGCACAGGAAAAAGCTTTGATTACAGCGACAAGACAAATAGATATACAACCCTTTCTGGGAAGAAAGGCGGATCCTCGGCAGGAAATGTCTTTTCCCAGAATTATCCGCGGTAAAAAATATGAAGTGTTATCAAGAGTAAAAGCTGCTGTATGTGAGCAGGTTTTAGGGATGTTTTCTTCTGATTATGAGAATAATCCCAATGTGCAATCCGTTTCGCTCGGGTCGGCAAGCATAACCTTCCGCGATAATGCTGACTTTGAACTTTATCCCGAGGTTAAGCTGCTTTTGTCAGGGCTTTTGAAAAAAGGTTTTGATATTGAAAATGCTTACTATGAGGAGATGTATTAAAAATGTACGGCTTAAAAATGCTTCTGTCGGATATTGAATTCGCTAAATTTTTGGAGCAGGAAGTCGGAGATTATTTGCGAAAAGTTACAAATGCTCCGCAGGTTTATTCAAATGACCTGCGTCACCAGTATGCTGCGGCTGTTTTTACGCAGATGCGCGGGGAAAAATTGACGCGCAGGCTTGGAAAAGCAAATGAAATCTACGGATTTTTGTCAGGTCATGATGACAGAAAAATTGACCTTTACAATAACGATATCGGCATTGAATACGGATTGAAATTTCCGAACGCAAGCCGTGCAGATCTTTTGCAAATGCTTTTTCAGGATTATGCAAAAAATAAATCTGACAGAATGAAAAACATAGGCATGTAGTTTATTTTGCTTCAGGAATAAACTCAATTACGGTAATTTCGGGCGGGTTAAAAAGTCTTGCCGGAATAATATTTGTTCCGGTTCCCCCCGTTATTATCAGCCTGTTATCAATAAATCCTTTGCCAAAGCCGTATGCGGATGGTGTGATAAAAGGTCTGCCAAAAAGAGTTACCTGACCGCCATGGGTGTGTCCCGAAAGTATAAGTTTTACCCTTTTGGGAACTTTCGGATAAATATCAGGATTGTGGCTCAAAAGTATTACGGGATCTTTTGATTGTTCAAGTGCTTTTTGTATATTCGGATTGTAATATTCAACTCCGGCAATTGTTATGCCGTCTGTTTTAATATTACGGTTATTTAAAAGGTTGGGCAGATTTGTGAATTCTTCAGGCATGTCATGGTTTCCCAAAACGGAAAAAACAGGTGCATTTACTTTTGAAAGTTCTTCAATTACGTAATTTGCCGGAATTCGTTTTGTGTAATCTCCTACGTAGAATATGTAATCGGCATTTTGCGCGTTGATTTTTTGCACTACTTGTTTTACGCGGTGTTTGCTTTTGAAATGAAAATCTCCTGCAAGTATTGCTTTTTTGCCTGCCAGCTCGTTGAATTCAATTCGGTATGTTGTTGTCTTAAGCATATTCGGCTCGACAGCAAATATCCAGCAAGTTATTAAAAATAATATTAATAATATTTCCCGCACTTCTATATTATAACATAAAAATATAAAAAAGGAATAATACAGATGTCTATAATAAATTTTTTTTCAAACAAAAAGTACACATTATATAAAAAGTCTGTCAGCATTGACGAAACAAACGGAGCAAGCATTGCCAAATGGACGGCAGATAAAGAGATTTCAGGCTATTATGAGCCGTCTGAAACTCTTGTTGGTTCTGAAGCAGGCAACAAATACGGAATTACGGGTGTTTTTTACTGCGCGGAAAAGCTTGTGCCGTCGGACAGGATTGAAATTAATGGTAATTTATTGGAAGTCCGTGAGGCTGAATTCTGGCAGCTCAGGGGATTAAGTTATTACAAAGGATACTTGGTGAAGACAGATGAAAACTTATGAATTTAAAACAAAGCTTTTCAGCTTTTTTAACGATAGAATGACAGAAAAATTCCCGGAACTTAAGGGGAAGATATTCAGGGAAAGATTGCGTTCGGACGTACCGTCTTATCCGTTTATGGTATTAAAAACCGGTGACAGAGAAAGAATTAATAAACGTTTTGAAAGTTTTAACGCAAACGGAAAAACATTTATCAGGGCGCAGTACAGAATAGGGATTATTTTTTCGGTATATTCGCTTTATGAGAACCCTTGCTATGCGGAAGAAGAATCCGATGAGATTATAGATTATACGGAACAGCTGTTTCTTGATACGGATTTAACTCATGCATTACTTTTAGAAGAAGGTATTACGGTAAATGAGTTATTGTCGGGACCTGTAAGAGATTTAAGCTCTTTTGCGGAAACTAACCAGCAATTCAGAAAAGAAATTTGTATTGTTTTTGAGTTTGAGGATGTAAAAGAATATATTCCGCCGGAAGGTAAGGAACTTTATATGGATATTAATCACAGATAAGGAGCATAGAATGAATATAATTGATTATAAAATACAGGGGTTAAAATATATAATTCCGTATTTACGTCCGAATGAAGATGTAAAAGCGTTATTATCGTCAATAGGTTTAAGATTTACAAACCTTCAAGATGCTTGCCGGTATTTGTCCGCCAGTCTTAACATAAATGATGCACGCGGTGTTTGGCTGGATTATGCAGGTACAGAAGTAGGAGCATCAAGAGATGAAAAGGATTTTGGAGATTATTTTTGTGTAAACAGACATCATATAAATGTACAAAAACGATTTTACTATTTGTCTTCAGGGATAAACCCTGAAATTCCGTTAAGCCTTTCCGATGCGGAATTTATCCAGAAGATTTTTGCGTACATAGGGGCAAATTCAGCCTGCGGAACAGAAAATGATGTAATTGATATAGTGGGTATAATTACAAACGCACAGGAGGTTTCGCTAACAAAAACAGCAAGGTGTAATGTGAAAATAAAATTAAGCGGAAAATCATTGGTACTTACGCAGAATACTGTTACTTATATCCAACAAATATTCGGCGATGGTATAAATTTAGTAGAAATTGAGTCATAGAAAGGAGAAAACATATGAAATCGGAAGCTGCAATATATTTGCCGCCGGAAAAATTAGAAAATCCAAAACCGGATTACAACAGAGTAGCAAGTACAAAGAATACTCTAACGGGTTCGTTAGTCAACGCACATTTGAAAAACATAAATATAGATACGTACACATTCAGTAAGAATTTAACGCTGCAAGGAAAAACGGAATTTGCTCAGCGTTATGCGGTAGGCGCATTAACAAAGATTATAAACAAGCAGCCTGTAACAAATAAGACAATGCTTGACAGTTTGTTTAACACTTATGCGCCTTCGCTGAATGCATCTTTGGAACAAACGGGTTATAACAGCTTAATGCAGATGAAAGATGCTGTGGCTAACGGCACGGTTAACCCGTCAACGTTTCTGACCGGTTTTTCAAACGCTTTGAACGCAATACAGGAAGAAAAAGATTTCCTCTACAGACGTAAAAAATACGGGAAGGAAATCCCTATAGATCTTGTGACTAAGTGTGATTATACTTATGATTTACAAATAGCTAAACACCCGACGCCACTTGGAAAAGATGCTATAAATTATATAAAAGATTTTGGCACTGTTAACATTATTGTTTCTGCACATGTAAAAAATGAAACCGCCGAGATATGGCAGATGAGTGACTATTCAAATAAGCTCACAGATGCTATGCTGCAAAAACAATTTGTGGTTTTTAGAATAGGGAATACTATTTATGAAGATATTATTATATCAAAATATAAACCAATAATCACAAATATCTATGATCTATCATTTGACCTTACCCTTCAATACAATTATCTATTTGCGAGAGAAAGCAAATTCAATTGGAAAAAGGGAATACGGGTCGTAAATTCTGATATTGATAACCAAAGATTAAGAAATTTATTGGCAAAGCCTGAATACATCGGAGAGGGTAAAGTCGAAAAGGTAAAGCCGACTGATACTCTTATAATCCAACAAGCCAAAAAAGCTCTGGGTAAAGATAAAATTATAATTAATGGACAAGAGTTGTAGAGTTTATTCCAAAGAATATGTTTTAACAGTATTTTGGGCATTACGAGAGTGCCAAAAGCCGTTCATCTCGTAGACGGTGTCACCGCCTTCCAAAGAATATGTTTT
>CASEDF010000004.1 GCA_949286705.1 uncultured bacterium
TGCGAGCTCAGGGCGAGTTATAGTAATGATTAGCGAGTGCAGTTCCGGTCGAGAGCTTCTTTGGTTACTTTCTTGTCGGTACAAGAAAGTAACAGGTACCGATAATAGTTTTTATGTAAAAAAAAAGCGCCCCCTTTCGGGGGCGCTTTTTGAATTTTGGACTATCAATTATTGTTTTGTAGTCGGAATTCTCATTCCGTAGAATGAACGAATTACGAAAATCAAAGCAATTACCAACAAAATCCAGCCTGCAACAGGTGCAATGGCTTTGAAAGATTCGCTGATAGCGATTTCCATAGCCAAAAGACCGAACAATGTAGTAAATTTGATAATCGGGTTCATTGCAACTGAAGAAGTATCCTTGAACGGGTCACCTACAGTGTCGCCGACAACCGTTGCTTCGTGAAGCGGGGTGCCTTTTTCTTTCATATCAACTTCAACAATTTTCTTTGCGTTATCCCAGCATCCGCCGGCATTTGCCATAAATACTGCCTGGAACAAACCGAATACGGCAATTGCAATCAGGTAGCTTACGAAAAATGCTACAGGATGTGAGTTTTCACCTGCAGGTGCTGATAAACATGCAAGTGCTAACGCAAATGCAAACAATGAAATGAATATATTTACCATACCTTTTTGAGCATATTGCGTACAAATTTTTACAACTTCTTTAGAGTTTTGAACATTTGCACTCTTGCAATTTGCGTCATCTAACTTGATATTGTCTTTGATGTATTCGGTTGCACGGTAAGCACCTGTTGTAACAGCCTGCATAGAAGCGCCGCTGAACCAGTAAATTACCGCACCGCCTGTCAAAAGACCAAGCAATGTGTACGGATTCAACATATTCAGAATCATTTCGGGCTGGATGCCGAGTGTATTTTGGATTACCAGAATCAATGAGAAAATCATTGTAGTGGCACCGACTACAGCAGTACCGATCAAAACAGGTTTTGAAGTTGCTTTGAAGGTATTTCCTGCGCCGTCATTTTCTTCCAAATATTGTTTTGCGTTTTCAAAATCGGGTTTGAAGCCGTAATCACGTTCGATTTCATCAGCTACGCCTTCTCTTTCTTCAATCAAAGACAATTCATAAACTGATTGAGCATTGTCAGTTACAGGACCGTAGCTGTCAACAGCGATTGTAACAGGTCCCATACCCAAAAAGCCGAAGGCTACCAAACCAAAGGCAAATACTGATGAATAAACCATAATATCTGCCGGTATAAATGTGCTTGCAAAATATGCAAGACCCATTAAAAGTACGATTACCATACCTATCCAGAAAGCGGAGAAGTTACCTGATACAATACCTGAAAGGATTGTAAGAGATGCGCCGCCTTCTTTTGAAGCTGTAACAACTTCTTCAGTGTGTTTTGCTTTAGGAGAAGTAAAGATTTTTGTAAATTCAGGAATTAAAGCAGCACCCAAAGTTCCGCAAGAAATAATGCCTGAAAGTACAAGCCATAAGCTTCCGCCTAAAGGAGCCAATAACCAGTGGCTTACGCCGAAAGTCATTGCGATTGATAAAATAGATGTCAGCCATACAAGATTTGTCAAAGGCTGTTCAAAATCGAATTTTGAAGTTTTAGCAGCGTAAAATCTGTCAACAATATTGTTAATCCAATAAGCAACAACAGAAGTTACGATCATCAAAAATCTCATTGTGAATATCCAGGTCAAAAGCTGAACCTGATATTCAGGCATAACACCCAGAAGAATGAATGAAACAAGCGCAACACCCGTTACACCGTATGTTTCAAAACCGTCAGCAGTCGGTCCGATTGAATCGCCTGCGTTGTCACCGGTACAGTCAGCGATAACACCGGGGTTTCTCGGGTCATCTTCTTTAATACCGAATTGGATTTTCATCAAATCTGATCCGATATCAGCGATTTTTGTAAAGATACCGCCCGCTACACGAAGTGCAGATGCGCCTAATGATTCACCGATTGCAAAACCGATAAAGCAAGCGCCTGCAAGGTGTCCCGGAACAAACAATAAAATTGTAAGCATCAGGATTAACTCAACTGATACCAATAATACCCCGATACTCATACCGGCTCTTAAAGGAATGTTCAAAATGTTCAACGGGTTTCCTTTAAGTGATGCAAATGCTGTTCTTGCGTTAGCTAAAGTGTTCATTCTGATACCGAACCATGCAACACCGTAAGAACCTAAAATACCGATTACTGACCATGCCAAAATAGTCAATACGCCGGACATGCCCATTTGCTGCAAGTAACCGAAGTAAAACGCTATACACAAACCGATTAACACTTCTAACACTAACAAGAATTTACCCTGTTGAATAAGGTAAGTTTTGCAGGTTTCGAAAATAGTGTTTCCGATTTCTGCCATAGCAGTGTGTACTTGCAATTTTTTAATTCTCATAAATTCGATAAAACCGAAAATACATCCGATTAAAGAAATCACCATACCGATTAACAACAAGTTAAAACTGTCAGGTGATAACTGGTGGATATTCGGAACTACCAAATCAGCTTCTCCCGCAAGTGTAGGAGCGGCGCTTAACAACAATGCGCCAAACAATGCCATCATTGGACTGAATAACTTTTTAATCATAATATCCTCCACTAAAAGTTACAATTTCCAGCCTAATTATAATCCAAATATTTTATTTGACAAGTTTGTTACAAAAATTACCGAAAATTTCTTTTAATCCCCGTCACAGCTTGTAGAACCGTTAACGGAAAGTTTTTCGGGGCACTTTAAATAATCCATGTTTTCATACTTCAAAACCCAGAATGTACACTTGTTTGTATCGGTATAATCAAGACAATATTCAGGATAGAGCCTTTGACCTTCCGGCAAAAGCTGCGGCTTATTCACCTTGTCCCAGTTTGAATAAGGATCGGCAATTTCAAACGAAAATACATCTTTACCGGAAACATTCGGTCCCGCCAAAGCGTTTATATCAACTTTAATTGTTGCATAAGTTCCCCACCACAAATCATTATTATCCATTCTCGGACAAAGTACTATGCCCATACCGTTACTCAATAATGCGGAATAACCTTGAGAACAAAATGTGTATCTTACACCGTTTAAATCTTTATAATCCTGATTTTGCGAATCATAGCACAATTTGGAAGGCAAATATATATTGCCGCAATCTTTTGTTATTTTTAAATACTTTGAAATATTATTATAATACATGTCGGCGCAGTCCGCGGCATCCGTACAGGTCCACTGATTAATAGTGCCGTTTTCGACCTGAGCGAGATCAATAGCATTTGCAATAATACTGCGCGCCTGCTTCAGCTTAATAACAGTAGTTTTTGTTTGATAATTTGATATAAGCGTAGGAATTGTCATCGCTGCCACGATGCCGATTATACCGAGGGTGATTAAGATTTCTGCAAGAGTAAACGCGGCTTTTTGGGAAGATACTAAGTTACTAAGACAGTAAGGCACTAAGAAAGTATTTTTGTCATTCTGAGCTTTCTGCCGAGCAAAACAATTGAGTATTCCTTAGTGCCATAGTATCTTAGTAACTTTACACAACCAATACCGCCAAAACCCTTGTCCTGTCTACTTAGGAGAGTCGCCTCCCCCCGAGTTTCATACCAATCATATCTTTCATTTCCGCTCTCCTATTCGTGTTTATTATAGCAAAAATTTTAATTTTTTACAAGTCAATAGGAGGTCATTGCCGACAGCTTGCAGTTCAGGCATAACTGCAATATCTTCTTAGTACCTTACTGCCTTAGTATCTTAGTATCTTTTTTTACAACAAATAAACATCTTCAAGGAGCTTAATTTCAAATTCACTGCCTGCGGGAACGGAAATTCTGCCGCCCTTGCCGAAAAGCCCGAACAAAGGCGAGCCGACAAAGTTAACCGCATACACGGCAACTCCGGCAACAACCGTAAACGGAGTCAGGATAACCGTAATTGTGCCGTCTGCGAGTTTTGAGGTTGCGCGCATCATTTTTTTGTAGAATTTAGTACCCGGTTTTAGGGAATTTGCTGTACTTTTCCAGTATGTTCTTTTGCCTTTTATATTATTAAAAAATATTTTTTTATGGTTAGCCTTGGTAATTTTCGCCTTGATACCGACGGTTGAACCTCTAAAGACCATGCTGTCAATTCCGATTACAATCAGCCCGCCGTTTCCTGACAGTTGAGGAAGGTGAGAATCGTATACTTCGCCTTTAAAAACGGTTCCCTGCGGAATAGTAACGTATCTTTGGGTTACGGCTCTTTGGGAAACAAACGAGAGTCTGGAGCCTGCGCGGGTGGCGTCAGACACTGCCTGCCGGGATTTGACGGTAAATTTTGTACCTTTTTTAATCCTGATTGCCGTAGATTTGTCAATTTTGGAAATCACCGGCTTTTTGTCCGCGGGAGTAAGCGGCGGAAGGCTGCCGGCGGATTCCGGTATATCAACCACCTCAAGAGGCGGTTTTTGAGCGGGTTGAGAGGTCGGTTTAACCTCCGGCAATGGCGGAAGTGATTCCAATTCCAGCTTTGACGGGTTATAATTTTTCCTGATTTCCTCGTCAACGGACGTATCTAACTCTAACGCAAGACAGGGCATCAGAGTTAAACTCAAAGCTATAAATAATGTTAATAATTTATTTAAGTAATTCATTTATCGCTTTAGCGGCTTTTTTGCCTGCTCCCATAGCGTTAATTGCATTGGATTCACCGACAGGAGCCACGTCGCCTCCGGCGTAAACCGTCGGGATATTTGTTGCTCTTGTTTCACCGTCGACCGTAATATAGCCTTTTTTATCGGTAATAATTTCCAGCCCTTCCGCCTCGGCAGACTTTTGGATAATCGGATTCGGGCCGGTGCCGAGCGCGACGATTACGGTATCAAGCTCCATAACCTCTGTTTTGCCTGTTGAAACAGGACGTCTGCGCCCGCTTTCATCGGGTTCGCCAAGCTCCATAACCTCAAGCTCAACGCCTTTTACGTAACCTTCCTCACCTAAAATTTCCTTGGGTGCGTAAAGGAATTTGAAAATTATGCCTTCTTCTTTTGCATGCCTGATTTCTTCAAGACGTGCCGGAAGTTCCTTTTCAGTTCTGCGGTAGATTATATAAACTTCTTCAAATCCGACCCTGACGGCTGTTCTTGCGGCATCCATCGCAACATTTCCGCCGCCGAACACGGCAGCTTTTTTGCCGACTTTTAAAGGCGTGGGGCTGTCTGGTTGTCCTGCATGCATCAAGTTTACGCGTGTCAAAAATTCGTTTGCGGAAAATACTCCGTTAAGGTTTTCGCCAGGGACGTGGAGCATTTTTGGCAAACCCGCACCGGAACAGATAAATATTGCGTCAAATCCGTCCTCTTTCAATTGTTTCAAGGTAATTGATTTTCCGACAACAACATTTGTTTTGAATTCAACACCCATGTTTTTAAGGTTTGTAATTTCTCTGTCAAGAACCGTTCGCGGAAGTCTGAATGGCGGAATTCCGTATCTTAATACGCCCCCGAGTGCGTGAAGTGCTTCAAAAACAACAACCTCATGCCCTGCTTTTCTTAAATCCGCAGCCGCCGTAATCCCCGCACAGCCGGAACCTACAATCGCGACTTTTTTGCCTGAGGGTTTGATTTCCGGGGTTTCGGCTTTTGTATTATCGCCTACATACCGTTCAAGCGCACCGATTGAAACAGCTTCACCCTTAATCCCGAGAATACAGTTGCCTTCGCATTGTCTTTCCTGCGGGCAAACCCTTCCGCACACTGAAGGCAGCATACTTGTTTCACGGATAATTTCACCCGCTTTATCCAAATTCCCCTCCTTAATCGCGTGAATAAATTCAGGTATTTGAATATTGACGGGACACCCCTGAACGCATCTGGGATTTTTGCAATTCAAACATCTTGACGCTTCAAGTTTTACCTGTTCTTCGGTCAAATTGCTCTCCACAGGGTCAAAATTATGCCTTCTTTGAATTTTATCCTGCTCTTTAACTCTCTGTCTTTCTACTGCCATTTCTATCTCCCCTTCATAAATATTTTATCAGTAAAAAATACAATTGCAAATAATTTATGCTTGTTTTTAAATAATAATATGGATATTGTATCAAAAACTCTTAAAGCATTGGAATTTGACAAAGTGCTTGAAAAATTGTCAAATTTTGCAAAAACTCCGCAAAGCAGGGAGCTTTGTCTGAATGCAAAAATTTTTGATACGGCTGAGGAGATTAAATCACAGCTGGAATTTACAAAAGAGTCTAAAAGAATTCTGGACACGGCGCTTGATATTCCGGTCGAATTTATTGCGAATATTGAAAGAATCGAAAAAAATTCATTTTCAAGTTATCTGAATGAAGAAGAACTCAACGACATTGCAAAAACTTTCAGGACGTCAAGGCTTGTTAAGAAATTTCTTACGGAAAACACCCTCTCAGACACCTGTCTTTACAAAATTTCAAGGGATTTAATCGTTGATAAAGAGCTTGAAGAAAAGATTTTTTCAACCTTTGACGACACATTAAATATAAAACACGATGCGACACCGGAGCTTAAAGGGCTTTTTGCATCTTTGAACGAAACCGAAAAAAATCTCAAAACAAAAGTTAATGAGCTTATGACGTCTTCTGATTTTTCCAAGCACCTGCAGGAAAATATCTACACAACCCGCGACGACAGAATTGTTTTTCAGGTTATGGCATCTTCAAAAAGCAAAGTTCCGGGGATTGTCCACGACGTTTCCGCAACAAGCAAAACTTTTTATATAGAACCCGAACAAATTGTCCCGATTAATAACAAAATCCGGGAAATTAAATCAAAAATCCATTCTGAATTGATAAAAATTCTCGTTGAGCTTACAAATCTTGTAAAAATGCGGATTACTGAACTCAAATTATCCGAAAAACTGCTTGCACAGATTGATTTTCACTTTGCAAAAGCCCGTTATGCCGTAAAAATTCAGGCAACAGAGCCGGAAATTATCTCAAACAAAGAAGTATCTTTTGAGAATATGCGGCATCCGCTTTTAATAGGAACGGTCGAAAACGTTGTGGCAAACGACTTTGAAATCGGTCGCGATTACAAATCCGTTATCATAACAGGTTCCAATACAGGCGGAAAAACAGTTACGCTAAAGACAATCGGGCTTTTCCTCATTATGGCAAAAGCCGGCATGTTTCTGCCTGCAGCAAATGCCAAACTCTATCCTTTCAAAAATATTTTTGCGGACATCGGTGATGCCCAGAGTATCCAGCAAAGCCTTTCAACTTTTTCCGCTCACATGACAAATATTATTGAAATAGTTAACAAATCCGACGACGAAACTTTTATCCTGCTTGATGAAATCTGCGCGGGAACAGATCCTTTGGAAGGCGCCGTACTGGCTCAGGTTATTCTCGAAAACCTCGCAGGCAAAAATGTATTCTCAACCGTCACAACCCACTACGGCGAACTTAAATCGCTCGAATACGTTAACCCGTATTTTAAAAATGCCTCTGTCGAATTTGATACGGAATCTCTAAAACCCACCTACAAACTTCTTCTTGGAATTCCGGGTCTGAGTAACGCCATCGCAATTTCTTCAAATCTCGGGCTTGATAAAGAAATTGTAGATAAAGCCAAAAGTATTCTCATTTCTCAAAAAGACCCCTCTATCCTTGTTGTTGAAAAACTTCAGGAAACTCAAATGCAGTTGTCTAAAAATCTTGAAGAAGCCGAAGAATTAAAAGAAGCTTCACTTTATGTTAAACAAGAATATGAAGAAAGTTTAAGTAATATTAAGAAAGATAAAAAGAAAACAATAAAAAATATTAAGGACAAATTTGACCGCGAGCTTATGAGCGTAAAAGCGGAAATAAAGGATATTTTGGATGAACTCAGACGCGAAAAATCCGAAAAAATTGCCCGCCGCTCATATGCCCGTCTTGCCAAACTTGAACAGGATTTCCGCGGAAAACTCTCGGATCACGACGAAAAACAAAAATACCTCGAAATTGACTGGGATAAAGTTCAACCGGAGGATAAAGTTATGCTAAAAGAGCTTCACCAGCCTGTTACAGTCCTTTCAAAACCCGACAAACACGGTAATGTTTTTGTTCAAATGGGTAATATAAAAACAAAAATTAAGACCGAAAAGCTTGCCGTGCTTGACCAAAACTACAAAGAACCGGTCAAAATTTACACACCGAGCAGCTTTGAAAAATTTGAACTAAAACGTTTAAATCTCTCAAATACGCTTGATTTAAGAGGTTACAGAGTGGAAGATGCGCTGGACAGCCTTGAATTTTACCTTGATAAGGCAAGTCTTGCAAATCTTTCACCGGTTACAATTATTCACGGGCATGGCACAGGTGCCCTGAAATCAGCTGTCCGCGACTTTTTATCTACATCTCCGTACGTCGCAAAATTCAGACCGGGAGAAGATACCGAAGGCGGGGACGGCGTAAGTATAATTGATATCAATTAGCTTCTTTGCATAAATGTAATTTATGTGTTATGATAATTAATATGAGTTAGAATTAAATATAAAGGAAAATATCTTATGGATATAAAAACATTAAGAGAAGAAAACAAATTAATTGATTTATTTTGCAACTTGGCACAAATTCCTTCACCGTCACTCGGCGAAGAAACTTTGAGCAACTGGATTGTTGATTACTGCAAAGCTAACAACATACCGTGCGAGCAGGACAGTTACAAAAATGTTCACATCAATATTGAAGCAACGGCGCCTAAAAAACTTCCGCTTCTTTTATCTGCGCATATGGATGTTATAGGCGATGATTCTGCCGTAAAACTTATTCTCGACGGAGATTTGATAAAAGCTGACGGCAGAACCCTCGGTGCCGACGACAAAGCAGGCGTTGCGAATGCATTATATTTTGCACAAAAACTTGCCGCTGATAAGGATTACAAACACGGCGGACTGGAAATTATACTAACCCGCGATGAAGAATCCGGCATGACAGGCATTAAACACGTTGATTTTTCCAAAATCAAATCCAAATACGTGCTTGTACTGGACAGCGACACCCTCGGACAACTTATGACATCCGGTGCCAGCTATACAAATGTAAAAATTGAATTAAACACATTCAAAGGCGGCCACTCAGGTATTGACATCGGTGACCAGACAAGAGAAAATGCCGCAAAATTGCTTGCTGATTTGATTTCCGAATTTCCTCAAGGAGTATTCTGTACCGAAGGCGACAAAATAGTGACTTCTTGCAATATAGGCGGAATTTCAGCAGGTAAACTGGATGTTACTAATATTATTAATACTCACGGAGAAGCAACTTATTCTATAAGAAGTTCAAGCGTTGCAAAAGAAGAAGAATTGAAAAATCTTATGAGCTTTTTAATTGCTGACTTTAATAAAGAATATTCAGGAATTGCAGAGGCTAAAATAACTTTTGAAGAACATATGCCCGCTTTTGAAAAAGTTGAGGACGACTACATTCCGCTTTTATTTGAAGCAGTAGCTAAAAAAGAGGGAATAACCCCTGAGATTTCATCTTTCCACGCAGGCGCGGAAACTCATATCTACGCAAACCAAACAAACGCTTCCGGCGAAAAATTTTCACCATACCTTGTCGGGCTTGCAACAGTTTGCAATATGCATTCAGACAAAGAATTTGTGGATTATAAAACCATAATACAAGGTCAAAGACTCCTCGAAGCATTTTTCAGAGCATATAACGGGTAATGGACAAATTTTTAGAGTGAATGACGTGAGTGGAGGATTTACTGTGAGTTCCAAAATCCTTACCGGTATCTTTTTATTATGAAAATGCCTTGAATGAACGTTCCGTATTCTTTTCAATTACACCTTTAACAGATTCATATTCGGTTTGAAGTGCATTGTGTTCCGTATCCAGCTTTTTAATATCGTTATCGTATTTTTTATCTTTAGCTTCGATTTCTCTTAATTTTTTATTGTATTCAGCTTCTGCTTTAGCAATAGCGACGTCATCTTCAGTTTCAGTGATATCCGTGCAGGAGCTGTAAGCAGTTGCCATCCATTGAGTTGTGCTAAGCCCTGTTTCATCTTCTGCTTCATCAACATACTGAACTTTTTCAAGTGTTACAACACCATGTTCAAGTGCAAATTGCAGCCATGAACTGTTTGTCAACAAATCATCCTCAAGGAGCTTATAATATGTACCTTTTTCACCTTCGGCTGATTTATAATCGCTTTGACCGTTCATACGATGCCATAAATTTACATACCACAAAGTCTTCGGATCTTCCTCATCAGGGATTTTAGGCATAGGAAGAGTATCCAGATCAGCCATATATTCAGTTAAAAATTGAGTGGTTTCTTTTTGCCAATCTTCAACGACATCCCAGGAAGCTTCCCAATCAGTCATTTCTTTATTATATGCGTCCAATAATGCCTGATATTCCTCTTTACCTGCATCTTCTATTGCAGCAAGATCTTCATAGAATTGCTCCCATTGTGCATAAAGTTCATCAGGCTGTTTAACCGGCTTGCTACCCTGTATTTCACCATAAAATCTTTCAGGTGTAGCATAATAATTTCCGCTTTGCGCAAAATAATTGACAACATCACAATACAAATCTATAAGTGATTGTATTACCTCTTGAACGCATGCATAATTACCAACTGATTTTAATCCGTTAAGCAAGTTAGTAGCCGCACTGCCGCCGCTTCCGGCAAAACCGTAGAATAAACTATCATCATCCAAATTTTCCATATCTGCAACGATTGTAAGTGAACCATCAGAATTAGTTATTTGACCTGTATCAGCGCCAAAACCGCCAACTCCCCATATCAACTTACACAAATTATGTTCCATGTGCCATATACCGTTAGAATCGTCACCATTAACATCACTGTAACAAGCTGAATTATTATATGCAATAGCCAATGCAGAGAAATCAGGCATTGCAGGCGGAGCTACTGGTTCGCTGCCAGGATATGCCGGAGGATTTGTTATATTAGAAATCAAATTTCCGTAAGATCCTGATTCTTTACCGGTTGTAGATATATTCAAACTGCCTGCCCATGAATTATATTCATCTTCAGTCATTCCGTTATTCGGTGTTGATATCCAGTTTCCAACCCCCATTCCTTCCAAATCCTGTTTCGGTACACCTTTATTTACATCAAACAATTCTTCATAATTTGCACCGAAAATTGTCTGAAGCTGCAAATCATACTGAGGGTTATCAACAAGCTCAACGCCGTAAGATTGAACAAACTCGTTTACATTATTACTTGACTCAAAATGTAAAGCATCGGTTGAACTTACCAGTAATTGTCCTGACGTATTTGATATTCCGTACTGGTTTTTCAATTCACTGTACTGATACATTATTGCCGGAGTTAATTCGGCTTTAGTTGCTTCGCCTTTTGCATCATAAGTTGTATACATCAATTTTGTTGCATTCAAAGCCTGAATATACTCCTGGCTTGCTTCCTGAGTTCTGTCCGCAAGGCGCACTTTGGAGTTAGAGATCTGCTGTGAATGCAGCTCGTTATCTGATAACCTTGCGGTTATACTTAATAATCTCGCTTGTGATGCCGCTAAACCCATAATTTCCTTTCAACTTGTATACACATGTGTTTACGGTGTTTTTAGGGTTTAGCTTTAATATTATCGGATATGTTTGTTACAAAAGTTAACAAATTATCGGTAACGGAATTACGTAACAGTTAAATTCTTAGCACCGAACCAGTAACTTTTACAAAAAATCACTCAGCGACCTAAATTGAGAAATATTCAGGATTCAATTCCAATTCTATAGGATCGTCTTCCACGACTTCCAATTTTAAGCTTTCCTCAACTTTTGAAACCACAGGTGCCGGAGCCGTTTTTGCGGCAGGAGCAGCCGCCTGAGGTTTTGCCGCGTTAATCATGGCAGGATCAGGATTTGCTTTTAATCTGTTGTAATCCGTCATTATTTTGGCGATAAATCTTTTTGTTTCAGCATACGGCGGAACTTTATTATTATAACGTTTTACGTTACCGGGACCCGCATTATATGCAGCAAGTGCCAATTCCATTGATCCGAACATTTTATACATATTCTTGTAATACATAATACCGCCTTTGATATTATCGTTCAATGAATATGCGTTAAGCCCCATTCTTTTTGCTGTTGAAGGCATTAATTGAAACACTCCGACAGCACCGTGAGAGCTTCTGGCTTCGTGTCTGAAACCTGATTCCGCTCTTGCAATACTTAAAGCGATTGCCGGATCAACTCCCATTTCAATTGAATGTTTTACAATTGTCGCTTTGATTGTGTTTACATCTGATGCGAAGCTTTGTGTGCAGGACATAAACACTATTGCAATAGTGAACAGTAATAATCTTTTCAAAATGTAATCCTCTGGTTGTAAATTGAAATCCTCCAAGCCTCATTTAAACGGTTATGTTTTAAATTATAACTTTTTGGAATATAGTTTATATCATTATGGTAATACAAAAATTTAAAATTTCAAGTCCGCATAAAAAATTACCCTGCGCCGTTTATTGCAAAACCCGCTTGCAGCAAGGATTTCAACTGCTTAACATTTAGTGTATTTTATACGATAAATTCACGGAGTTTATATACAAGACCCTCACCCGTATTTGCAGCTCGCTTCGCTCACACAACTACTGCCCTCTCCCATTGGGAGAGGGTAAAATTTCTTAAAGATATTTTTAACGGAATTTGCTATACAAATCATGTACGAATTTCCATTAAAAATTATTTTATGGTAAAATAAATCTTGTAATAAATTTTAAATGAGGGATAAAAATGGAACAGAAAAAATTAGCAACAATCGGCGTATTTGGCGGATCAGGGTTTTACAAATTTTTGGAGGACATTGAAGAAATCAAAGTTGAGACGCCGTACGGGATGCCGAGCGACAACATATTTTTAGGACAAATCGGCAGACATAAAGTTGCATTTATGCCGCGTCACGGCAGAAATCACACCATATTGCCTCATTTAATAAACTACAGAGCAAACGTATGGGCAATGAAATCAATCGGCTGCGAAAGGGTAATCTCGCCGTGTGCAGCGGGTAGCTTGCAAAAAGAAGTTAAACCCGGAGACTTTGTAATTTGTGATCAGTTTGTGGATTGGACAGACGGCAGAAAATCAACGTTTTTCGAAGGTCCGATTGTAACACATCCGTCCGCTGCGGATCCTTATTGTCCGGAACTTAGAAAACTGGCTATTGAAGAAGGGAAAAAATTAGGTATTAATATTCATGAAACAGGAACTGTTGTTGTAATCAACGGCCCGAGATTTTCGACCAAGGCAGAATCAAAATTCTTTACAAATCAGGGCTGGCAGGTAATCAACATGTCAGCATTTCCTGAAGCATACCTTGTCAAAGAACTTGATATGTGTCCTTTGAATATTTCACTGATAACTGATTATGATGCAGGGCTTGTCGGAGATGTACCGCCGGTTTCACACCATGCCGTGATTGAAGTTTTCAACAATAACGTTCAAAATCTTAAAACACTTTTATTCAATATGATTGAAAATATTCCAACGGAACGCAAAAATTGCGAATGCGCATTAACCAAACAACATTCACAATTATAGGAAAGGGGAAATATGCTTGGCATAGCACACGGTATAAACAACATATTCAACTTATATTTTTTCCTGATAATATTGAGGATATTTTTAAGCTGGATACCGAGCATACGCTGGGAACTTCAGCCGTGGCAGACACTGAGGCAGGTAACGGATATTTATCTTAACCTTTTCAGACGGTGGATTCCGCCTCTTGCAGGGCTGGATTTTTCGCCGATTGTCGCGTTGATTGTGTTACAAATTGTACAGAATATAATTATTTATGCTTTATTAAATATATTAAGGTAGTATGAAATGAAAATTATAATTTTTGGAGCAACGGAAGTCGGATGCCTTCTTGCAACGGAATTTTTTGAAGACCACGACATAACAATAATAGATAAAGAAGAAAACAGAACGGATGAATTTGACAAGCTTGATATAAGCTTTGTTCAGGGGAATGCAACCGATACAAATGTTTTGAAGCAGGCTGACATAAGAAATGCCGATGTTTTTATAGCCTGCACAGGCATAGATGAAGCAAATATAGTAGCCTGTCTTGCGGCAAAAAAAGTCGGAGGAGTGAGGACAATTTGTTTCGTAAGCAAAGGCGAATACAAAAATACCCTCAATACAAGCGACTATTGCGACTTTTTCATAGATTACATAATCTGGCCGGAAGAATTGTTAACTCAGGATATTTTCAGAATTGTCACGGTAGCGCACGCGCTGGATGTCGAAAACTTTGCGGACGGCAAGGCAAGGCTTCTGGAATACAAAGTTCAGCCGGGGCTTTCTATAATCAACCAAAAATTGAAAGATATCGGATTTACAAAAGATACGATTATCGTAGGGCTTACACGCGACAGCAAACTCTTTATCCCTAACGGCGACACGGAAATTCTGGAAGGCGACAAGCTTATTTTTATGGGCACACCGCACTCTCTGGATATTCTTGCGGGAACTTTTTTCCACGAAAAAGATCAGGTGAAAACCGCTGCCATTATCGGCGGAGGAAACGTCGGGGCAATGCTTGCAAAAAGTCTTGACGATTTAAAAATCAAAACCAAAATAATTGAAAAAGATTACGAAAGATGCCAGTTTTTGGCGCAAACGCTTGAGAGAACCCTCGTAATCCACGGCGACGGTACGAATTTAAAAATCCTTGACGAAGAGGATATCGGCTCCAGCGACATTGTGATAAGCGTTACAAATAATGACGAAAGAAACCTTTTATGCTCGCTTTTGTGTAAGCAGCTCGGCGTAAAACGTGTAATTGCGCGTGTCGCAAAGGTTTTGAACATACCTTTATTTGAAAAAGTCGGAATTGATATCGCGATTTCTCCGAAAAATTCAGCTATAAACGAAGTTAAAAACGATTTGGAGGAAAACGACGTTGACATTCTGGCAACAGTAGAGCAGGGGCAGGGCGAGGTGCTGGAAATCTGTGTCAGAGAAGAATTTAATGACAAAATGATTATGGAATTAAAACTTCCGGCAAGAGCCATAATAGGCGCTGTTCACAGAAAAAATTTCGTAATAATTCCGAAAGGCGATACAAAAATACGAACCGGCGATGTTTTGATTACGTTTACGATGGCGGAAAATGCCGATACGATTAAAGAATTCTTCAAGGTGGGATAATGCGCTTAAACTATTTATTTTATGCAATAGGGCTGGTTATAAAATACGTCGGGATAACACTTTTAATTCCCGTTCTTGTGGCACTTTATTATAAAGACTTTTATTCCGTCCTGCCATTTTTAAGCTCAGGCATTATTTCAATAATCATCGGGAGCCTGTTTAAACGATTAGGCAATGCAAACGGTCGAATTGAGAACTTAAACGACATAAAAAAATCCGAAGCATTGTTTGTAGTTGCCGTATCGTGGATAATTTTCGGGATACAGGCAGCTTTGCCGTTTTTATTTTACGGAATAAATTTTGTTGACGGATTATTTGAATCCGTATCAGGGATAACGACAACAGGTGCAACGATATTAACGCACTTTAATTATCCGAAAGCCTTCTTTTTCTGGCGGTCATTTACACAATGGCTTGGCGGTATGGGGATTATAGTGTTGTTCGTTGCGGTACTTCCGCAGTTCGCGGTTGCCGGACGCCAGATGTTTTTTGCGGAAGCTCCAGGACCTGTAGAGGAAAAGTTATCTCCTAGGATACGAAATACGGCGTCAGCGCTGTGGGGGATTTATGCGGGGCTGACAATTCTTGCGGCGGTGCTGTTATCATTTGCGGGAATGCCGAAATTCGATGCCGTGTGTAACGCAATGTCAACCCTTGCGGCAGGCGGATTTTCACCCAATGCGCAGAGTACTATGGGGTATCATTCAAATTTAATCACATGGATTTTGACGTTTTTCATGTTTTTGGCTGGAGCGAGTTTTATTCTGCAATTAAGAGCAATAAAGCAGAAAAATCCGTTTGTGATGTTCAAAAGTGAAGAATTCAGGGTTTATACGTATATAATCGTGATTTTATCGGGCTTAATTGCGGCGGCACTGTATTTTAACGACCATTACAATGTTTTTGACGCAATAACCGCGGCATTTTATCAGGTAATAAGCCTTACAACATCAACCGGAAGCGCGAGTGTTGACTTTGCACAATGGAGTTTCAGCGCAAAACTTTTACTGTTTATTGCGATGTTTACGGGCTCATGCGCGGGGTCTGCCGGCGGCGGGATTAAAATGACCCGATGGATTCTGGTTTTCAAATCAATGAAAAGCGAAATTTTCAGAATTTTGCACCCGAACGCAATTACCAATATTAAAATTGACAACACAATTGTGCAGCCTGAAGTCGTACGGCAGATTGTAGTATTTGTATTTTTCTACTTTTTTATATTTGCTCTGAGCGCACTTCTGGTGGCAATTATTGAACAAAACACCACAATCGGTGTCACGGGAGCAATCACGACGCTTGGCGACTGCGGACCGGGCTTCGGCGCGACAATCGGACCTATGGGAAGTTTCAGCAGTCTGCATGTATCGTCAAAACTTATTTTCACGGCAAATATGCTTGTCGGACGTCTTGAATTAATTCCGTTTCTGGTTCTTTTTCAGCGTGATTTCTGGTCTGTTAAGCAAAATTAATTTGAATAAATGATTGAAATGAACAAAAATTATGCTTAAATCGTTATAAAAATAAAAGGATAGCGATTTTGCGATTTGGTATAAAAAAACTTGTAGCCCTATGCCTGTCATTTACACTGATGACAAGCATGTCCGCGTGTGCTATCGAAGAAATTACAATAGAAAAGGATTCTGTTGTAACCCTTAATGACTGTATAAAAATAGCGCTTGAAAACAGTCCTTTGATAAAACGGTTCAAATACAATTACGGAGTATCAAAAAGCAATGTAGGTCTTGCAAAATCAGCGTATTTTCCGACCCTCGGGGTAAGCACGGGCTACACCTTCAATGATTCCACATCATCCGGCCGTTTCAGCAGGAATATGACAAACCGGAATTCGTATAACGTTGAGGCGTCTTTGAACCAGCTGATCTGGAATTTCGGAAAAACAAACGCGAATATAAGAATGCAAAAATTCAATATGATAACCGCATTATTTAACTTTGACGACAGCGTTCTGGATACGATTTATGAAGTAAAAACCAATTACTACGGAGTTTTAGCCGCAAAAGCCGCCGTTGATATTAATAAAGCGAACGTACAGATAAACGAAAGAAACTACCAGAGAATAAAAGCCTATTTTGACGAGGGAATACGTTCCAAAATCGACCTTGTAAATGCTGAGGTTAACCTGAGCGACTCCAAAGTAACCCTTGTAGATGCCGAAAAAGCCTACAAAAACGCAATGGTAACCCTTAACAATTCAATGTATATAGCATTTACGCCGGATTACGAAATCACACCGACGGAGAGTTTCAACTTCAACGAAAGCACTTATTCAATAGACCTTGAAGAACTTGACAGGAAAAACGACATAAGCACCCCCCCGCCTGCGGCATCAGATGCAATGCTTACATCAACAGTTGAAAAAACCGATATTTTAACGGATTACAAATTCGAGGAATTTCCCTATACATTTGAAAAAGCTGTTGAACTGGCATACAAAAACCGCCCTGATTTAAAGGCTTATGACGCTACATTAAGGGCAATGGAAGAAAACCTTTTGTACATCAAACGCGAATATTATCCGGAACTTTCCGCAAGCGCGGGCTACGGTTACCGCAACATGAATTCGACAAGCTCTTTTAATGTAGGCGTAAATCTTTCAAGCAGCATTAATATCTTAGGCAAAAAACACGAAATCGACGCCGGCAAACTTCAGGTGCAATTAGCACAGAATGAAATTAATATGCTTAAACAAAACGTCTATTTTGAAGTTCAAAATGCCTACGTAAATATGATAGAGCTGGAAAGACAAATCCCGCTTTTAGCCGTAAAAGTCCGCCAGACATTAGAAAACTTTGAACTGGCAGACGGAAGATACGCGGTCGGGCTGGGTGATTTTATAGAATTACAGGACGCAAAAGTCCAATACAACAATGCACAGCACAATTATGTGCAAACTGTGTATAATTATAACGTAGCCAGAGCTTCTCTTGAAAAAGCCATGGCATTGCAGCAGGATGTAACAATAACAATTGAGGACGTAAATTAATGAAACTGAAGAAAAAACACATAATAATTCTAATCGCGGCAGCACTTGCGCTTATATTTCTTGTAGTCATAAACGCAAAAGCAAACGGGGTTAAATACGAAACCCGAAAAGTCCGCCGCTGCACGATTACGGAAGTTGTGGAAGCCTCCGGCACAATTAATCCGGTTAACACGGTCAGTGTCGGTTCAACAGTTTCAGGCTTGATAAAAGAAATCTACGTTGACTTCAACTCCGTTGTAAAAAAGGGACAAATTCTTGCACAGATTGACCCTGCGAACTTTCAAGCTTCCGTTGATCAGGCAACCGCACAGATTAATAACGCGCAGGCAAACCTTGCAAATACTCAGGCAGTTATGGAAATGTCCAGAAAAACTTACAACCGCTACAAAAACCTTTACGCAAAAAATTTCATAGCCAAAAGCGAACTTGATCAGGCAGAAAGCGACTATTATGCGAACCTTGCGAAAGTAAATTCGGCAAAAGCCCAGATTTCACAGGCGCAGGCAACATATAACACAGCAATGACAAACCTTGGTTACACAAAAATCATTGCCCCTGTTGACGGCACAATAATTTCCCGTGAAATAGACCTCGGTCAGCCGGTTGCCGCAAGCTTTCAGGCTCCGCAATTGTTTACAATCGCGCAGGATTTGACCAATATGCAGATAGAAGTAAACGTTTCCGAAGCAGATATAGGCAAAGTCAAAGTGGGACAGGATGTTACCTACACGCTTGACGGCTACCCCGATACAGACTTTAAAGGCAAAGTAACTCAGGTAAGAATTTCCCCGACAACCGTTTCAAACGTTGTTACCTACGTTGTAATTGTCGACGTACACAATGAAGATTTAAAACTTATCCCCGGCATGACGGCAAATGTTTCAATAATCACGGATCAAAAAGAAAACGTGCTTTGCGTACCCAATGTTGCACTGAAATTCACTCCCGAAACCTCGGGTCAAAAATACAAAAATCAGGGCATCTGGCTTCTGCAAAAAAATAAACCCGTCAGAATTGATATAGAACAGGGCGCAAGCGACGATTCAAGATTTGAAGTAATATCAGACAAAATAAAAGAAGGCGACCTTGTCCTGACAGGCTCTACAGGCGGCAAAAAGACAACGCAGCAGCCGAGAAGACGCAGAGGAATGTTCTAAAATGGCTCTGATTGAAGTTAAAAACGCAATAAAAACATACCGCACAGGCGAAGACAGCTTCAATGCGATGAATAATGTTTCATTAAGCATTGAAGAAGGCGAATTTGTAGCGATTATGGGCGCCTCAGGCTCCGGCAAATCAACTTTTATGAATATGCTCGGAACTTTAGACAAACCCAACAGCGGGAGCTATTTTCTGGACGGTGTGGATATGCTGTCTTTAGGACCGGATGAGCTTGCGGAAGTCAGAAATCTCAAAATGGGGTTTGTTTTTCAAGGCTTTAACCTGATTTCCCGAACAACAGCGCTTGAAAATGTTGAACTTCCGATGATTTACAAAGGAATACCTGAAGAAGAAAGAATAATCCGCGCGAAAGAAGCTTTAAGGATAGTGGGGCTTGAAAACAGGGAAGATCACATGCCGAACCAGATGTCAGGCGGTCAGCAGCAGCGTGTTGCAATTGCCCGCGCAATCGTAAACGATCCGCCGCTTATCTTAGCGGACGAACCCACAGGTAACCTTGATACCAAAACCAGTATTGAGGTTATGGAATTTTTTGTAAAACTCAACGAACAAATGGGCAAAACAATCGTGCTTGTAACTCACGAACCCGATATTGCGGAATACTGCAAACGCGTTGTACGATTTAAAGACGGGAATATTATTTCCGATGAGGTAAAAGTTAAATGATAGACTTCAAATCAACGGTCAAAATGGCTATAATTTCATTAAAAATCAACAAAATGCGCTCGATTTTAACTAGTTTGGGCATAATTATCGGGGTAAGCGCGGTTATCATAATGCTTGCGGTCGGCTCAGGCGCCAGCAAAAAAATCGCAAAAGATATGGAATCCATGGGCAGCAATCTTTTGATGATAAGGTCAGCCTCTGCGACTTCCGGCGGGGTTCGGATGGGGTTCGGCACAAAACCGTCTTTAACGCTTAAAGATGCAGACGCCATCTACAAAAATTGCCGCGGAATAATGGCTGTCGCGCCTTATTCTTCCGCAACAAGCCAATTGACTTACGGTAACCAGAACTGGTCTACAACCGTCGGAGGCACCACTGCCGAATACCTGTTTATAAGAAATTACGAAATCGAATCAGGCAGAAATTTTGTTGAAGAAGACGTCAAAAACAATACCAAAGTCGCAATTATAGGCAGCACGGTTGCAACGGAACTTTTCGGCGACATGAACCCCATAAATAAGACAATGCGTGTGGGAAATGTTCCATTCAAGGTAATCGGACTTTTAAAAACCAAAGGTCAAAGCGGCATGGGAATGGATCAGGATGATCTTGTGTTCATTCCGATTACAACCGCCCAGAAAAAGGCTTTCGGAACGGAATACCCCGGAACCGTCAAAATGATTAACGTAAAAGCACAGAATTCGGAAGTTTTACAAACCGCACAGGACGATATCACAGACCTTTTACGAACCCGCCACAACATAGGCAAAAATCAAGAGGACGATTTTGAAATCCGTAACTTGGCCGAAATGCAGGAAACTATTAAATCTTCCGCACGCACCATGTCAATTCTTCTCGGTGCGATTGCGTCTGTATCTCTATTGGTCGGCGGTATAGGGATTATGAATATCATGCTTGTATCGGTTACGGAAAGAACCAAAGAAATCGGCATCCGTATGGCAATAGGGGCAAAAGCTTCCGACATCAGGGTGCAATTTTTGATTGAATCGTTTTTATTGTCCGTAATCGGCGGTGTAATCGGCGTTGTTATAGGTGTTTTGGGCGCCAAAGTCGTTGAGCTTACAGATGCCATGACTATTTCAATATCAAGCGGCTCAATCATTTTGTCACTCGGGTTTTCAGGCGCAATCGGGGTTCTGTTCGGCTACTATCCTGCCTACAAAGCCTCACTCCTTAACCCTATTGACGCGTTGAGGTATGAGTAATAAAGATACTAAGATACAAGGACAATAAGTTACTAAGAGTAAGTAGTGTATGTAAAATGAGTGACGGAAAGCCGGGAACGACATTTTGCAGGTCGGATTATCCGACTGTAAATTTTTCTGTCGGCTTGGTAAAGACGACCTACTGCTGTAAATTCTTAGTATCTTAGTGCCTTAGTATCTTAGTAACTTAATATCTTTATCCGAGGTCCTGAAACGAGTTCAGGATGACAAATGTAGGTCGGATTTACTAATCCGACAGTAAATCCTTACTGCCTTAGTATCTTAGTAACTTAATATCTTTATCCGAGATCCTGAAACGAGTTCAGGATGACAAATGTAGGTCGGATTTACTAATCCGACAGTAAATCCTTACTGCCTTAGTATCCTGGTATCTTAGTATCTTCTCCAATCACAACACTTCCAACAACGCTATTTTCATCAAATCCGTGTTGGGCTTTCTGCCTGTCCAAATTTCTTCCGCGGCAGCAGCCTGCCCGATAAACATATCAACTCCGTTCACGGTTTTGTAGCCGAGTTCCTGCGCAAGCTTTAATAAAACAGTATTTTTCGGGTTATAAATAACGTCATAAACAAGCGCACCTTGGGGAAGCGTCATCAACTGCGGCTTTTCAACAGGAGTCATATCAGCGGAGCGTCCGAGCATACCGATAGGGGTTGTGTTTACAAGAATATCCACCATTGACAGATCTCTGATGTATTCTATCTGATAAGCATCAAATTTAACTTTCGGGAAAACTTTACGCATATAAGTCAACAATTCTAACGAATTCGGGATACTTCTTGTGTAAAAACGGATTTCTTTCACATTGGAATCCGCGAGTGCAACTGATGCCGCATGCGCAGCCCCGCCGGTTCCCAAAATTCCCGCGACTTTTCCTGTCAGGCTGAAATCGTTCGGTATTGCGTTTTTAAACCCGATAACGTCCGTATTATAACCCTTCATGGTTCTGTCAGGGTTAATTATAACCGTATTTATGGCACTTGCAATATCCGCGTATTTGTCAACTTCGTCAATAAACAATGCCACCGGAAGCTTCAAAGGTATTGTAACGTTAAAACCTTTGTAGTTATTATTTTTCAGATATTTAATTCTTTCGACAAGCGTTTCCGGCGGAGTTTCCAGCGTTTCATAACTTGCATTAATGCCCATACTTTTGAATCCTGCGTTATGAATTACGGACGAAAGCGAATGCCCCAGCGGATAACCGATTACGCAGAATTTATTTTCACGGCGGTCAACAATTTGAGGCTCATAATTTTGCGTCAAAGCCGGCTCAATCGGTGTCTGATAAGTCTGCGGTACGGGATTAACCGGCTCAACAGGCTGCTCATACTGAGGCGGCTGAACTGATTGATACCGAGGCGCCTCAACAGGCTCTGAAGGCTGCATTGATCCGCCTTTGAGTTCTTCAACGGATATCCCGAGTTTTTTAGCTTTTTTTTGCAAATATCTTTCGTAAAGGTCTTTATTCAGCATTTTCTTCAGCCTCTTTTTTGTATGCGCACTTTGAGCAGACAATTGTATCGCCGTTTTTCAAAACTTTTTTAACAAGAAGCGAGCCGCATTTGGGGCAAACTTCTCCTGTCGGTTCATTCCAGAGAACAAAATCGCATTCCGGATACGCGTTACAGCCGTAAAAAACCGTACCGCGCTTGGATTTACGCTCGACTATAATGCCTTTTCCGCATTTGGGGCATTTGACCCCGGTTGATTTATGGTAAGGCTTTCTGTGCTTGCAGTTTTGATTGGTACACTCAAGATATTTGCCGTAAGGACCTGTTTTGAAAACCATATCTGAGCCGCACTTTTCGCACTTTTCCTCGCAAATTTCTTCCGGCGGAGTTTCCGTATTTTCCTCATTTTGTTCGGATAAAACATTCATCGACATAACGGTTTTGCAATCAGGGTAGCCTGAGCAGCCCAGAAACTGTGTACCGAATTTGCTTGTTCTCACAACCATAGGCTTTCCGCAGTTCGGGCAATTGATACCGGTTTCTATGTTAATTTTTTTCGCGGTTTTCATAACGGAATTTACTTCTTCCATAAACGGGTCGTAAAAATCCTTCAAAACCTTGTTCCAGACAGCTTTTTTGTCGGCGATTTTGTCGAGTTTTTCTTCCATGCCGGCTGTGAACTTGTAATCCATAATGTCGGAAAACTGCGTAACAAGCTGTTTTGAAACCGCACGTCCCAAAATTGTCGGATGAAGGGCTTTATCGCGTTTTTCAACGTATTTGCGGGTCTGAATTACCGTAATAATAGTTGCATAAGTCGACGGACGTCCTATTCCGTATTCTTCCAGAGCCTTGACCAAAGACGCCTCGTTATATCTCGGCGGCGGCTGGGTAAAGTGTTGTTTCGGGGTTATTTTATTACAATCAACGCTGTCGCCTTTTTCAAGGTCGGGGATTTTGGAATCTTCAACCTTTTCGTCCTCCGCGTCGTTATAAAGTTTCAAAAACCCGTCAAAGGTAACCTTGCTTGTGCCTGCTCTTAACGTGTAATCACCTGCCGTAATCTCAATTGATTTATTTGCGATTTCAGCGTTTGACATCTGGGAGGACATAAATTTGTCCCAGATCAGTTTATACAATCTGTACTGGTCATTATCAAGATATTGCTTAATGCTTTCGGGCGTTCTTTCGGGGTAAGAGGGACGGATTGCCTCGTGCGCGTCCTGAACGTTTTGTTTGCCTTTGACGTAAATATTAGGGGTTTCGGGGTAATATTTTTCACCGAAATTATTCAGAATAAAATCCTTTGCCATTGCCATAGCGTCATCAGAAACTCTTGTACTGTCAGTTCTCATATAAGTAATAAGCCCGACGGCGCCTGAATCAAGCTCAATACCTTCATAAAGCCTTTGCGCAACCTGCATTGTTTTTTGAACTCCGAAACCGAGCTTGGAGCTTGCCGCTCTCTGAAGTGTTGATGTTATAAAAGGCGCGGTGGGTTTGCGTTTTGTTGATTTATTGGTAACTTTTGACACCAAAAAGTCGGAATTTTTAAGATAATCGACAATTTTTTGCGCTTCTGCTTCGTTTTTTATAGTTTTTTCAACGGGTTTGTCTTTGTATTTTGCGACTTCCGCCTCAAAAACCTTGCCGTCTTTTGCCAAATCCGCGTGGATTGACCAGTATTCCTGCGGAACAAATGCCTCTATTTCGTCCTCGCGCTCGCAAATCATCCTCAACGCAACAGACTGAACGCGGCCTGCGGAGAGATTGTAATTTCCCATCTGCTTCCACAAAACAGGGCTTAACTTATACCCCACAAGCTTGTCAAGAATTTGTCTTGTCTGCTGTGCCTGCACCATATCCATATTAATCATTCTCGGGTGCTCTACGGAATATTTTACCGCTTTCGGGGTAATTTCGTTGAACTCAATCCTTTTGATTTTTTCGTCGGGGACTTTCAAAACCTGTCGTACATGCCAGGCAATAGCTTCACCCTCGCGGTCAGGGTCGGAGGCGATATAGATATTATCAAACTTTTGCGCAAGGTCGTTTAATTTTTTCACAACAGCCTTTTTGCCGGGGATAATCTCGAATTTCGGCTCAAAATTGTTATCCACATCAAACCCTAAGTTATCGGTTTTCGGGTCTTTTGTCGGTAAATTCCTTATATGTCCGAAACTCGCCTCAATCTGAAATCCGTCACCTAAAATCTTTTTGATTGTTTTGGATTTTGCGGGAGACTCAACGATTACTAACGATTTTTCTTTTTTATTTGTCTTTTTAGCTGTTTCTGCCACGGTTATACCTTTTTATATCTGTCAGAACCGACTTGTTTTATTATGCCCTTAAGCTCCATGGTTGTCAAGTCCGTCAATAAATTTTCAACACTCATCCCGGTTATCGAAATCAGTTCATCAACACCTTTTTCTTCAATTTCAAGAGCGTTGAGAATAATTTTTTCATTTTCGTTCAATAACGGAAGTTCTTTTTGCACAGGCACTTTTTTAATTTCCCAGTTAAGCGCGTTCAAAATATCTTCGGCGCAAGTTACAAGAGTTGCGCCGTTTTTAAGAAGCTTATAAATCCCTTCGGTATTCGGATTGGAAATCAACCCCGGCATACACATTAATTCTCTGCCCTGCTCAAGCGTTAAGTTTGCGGTAATCAATGCACCGCTTTTCAAAGACGCCTCTGCAACAAGGGTTCCGTAAGAAAGCCCCGATACAATTCTGTTTCTCTGCGGAAATCTGAATTTCAAAGGTTCAAATGTCGGGAAATATTCGCTCACGACGGCGCCGTTGCCGTTCTCAATTCTTTCATAAAGGTGTTTGTTGCTTGCCGGATAATAAAAATCCAGCCCGCTTGCGATTACGCCGATTGTTTTAAGGTTATTGTTAAGCGCCGACAAATGCGCCTCTGAATCAATTCCCGCAGCCAATCCCGATACTATACAGATATCCGTTCCCGCAAATTGCGAAATAATCCTGCTTAACTCATCTTTTGCGCTGTAGCTTGCACGTCTTGACCCCACAACCGCAAGAGTTTTTTCAAGATTACAAATATCAAGGCTTCCTTTATAATACAATACCGCAGGCGGATCCGATATGTTTTTAAGCATTACGGGGTAATTTTCATCCTCAAGCGTCAAATATTTTATGTTCCGCCGTGTGACTTCTTCCAGAACCTTATCAGGATTAACTTTATCGCGCAGCGTCAGAAAATTTTCGGCTTTCTTGATATTTAAGCCGTCAATATTCATCAAATCAAGACGTGACGCCTTAAATGCCGCCTCTATATCCCCGAAATAATTATATAATCTTTTTATAAACCCGCTGTCTAGCTGCTCTATTGACGACAGCGCAACCCAGTATTTACTTTTCATCTCTTTTCTTTTTAACTTTTTCTATCAAAGCCTTGACACTGTCAATTTCTTCCTCAGGCACGTCAAGCTTTATGTAATCTTCAAAATACTCAATCGCATCGTCATAATCTCCGCGTGCCATAAAAAGTATTCCCGCCTTTTTATATGCCGGATGGAATTTATCGTTCACCGTAATTGCTTTCAGATAATTTGAAATTGCCTTGTCGATTTCATCATTTGCCTCATAAGCCTGTGCCAGAATATAATAGACAAATTCATTGTTTTCTTTGTATTCAAGAACATTTTCAAAATTTTCAATTGCAAGCTGATAATTTCCAAGCTCAAAATGAACTTTTCCCAAATCATAATAAGCATCGTAATTATCCGGCTGGCGTTCCAAAATCTGCTCCAATTCATCAATTGCCAAATCCAGCCTTGCATCTTCCATATAAAACCGCGCAAGATAATGAGAAAGAATTAATTCCTCAGGCAGCTCGTAAATCCCCGTATTCAAAAGCCCGATACCGTGTTCAAAATCTTTTTGACGGTAATAGATATCCGCAAGGTTTATGTATGCCTGCACAATTTTAGGATTCAATTCAAGCGCGTGAAGAAAATTTCTCTCCGCTTTTTCATAATCACCCTTATTTGCGTAACATAATGCCAGATTGTTATAAATTTCCGCATTATCGGGATTTTTTTCCAGAATTGCCGTGAAAATATCAATTGCTTTATCCCAATCGCGCTTTTTAAAATATTCAATTGCTTTATCGAGTTGTTCCTGCATAATTTTTTCCTTATAAACCGAGTGTCATACCTGAATCTTCACTATTTCCGGAACCTATATTTTTGATAACGGTTCTTGTATTGCCGGTTGCCTGAAAATCTTTCGGCTCAAGCGTCATCCTGATTTTGTCAGCATAAATTGTTCTGACGCCCTGAGTTATGCTTGAGCGGCCAGTGAAATAAATTTCGTTAGGCTTGCCGGTAGTTTTATCCGGATAGAAAGTAATTTTCGGCCCGACAGCAAAATAATCCTGATACCAAACATGAACATTTCCGCTAGCATTATAGGTATTTTTCTTTTTGTTATATTCCTGATAATTTGATTTTAAAACGAGCTTATCTCCGCCTTCCATAGTGGCTTTGGACGTTGTATTGCCGGTTGCAACCAAAATTTCCGTTGCCGGATCATACACGAATTTATCCGCGAAAGATTCGTTATTTTGCTCTTTGACTCTTGCGTTTCCTATTAGCGTAATATTTTTCAAGTCGCCGTTTTTGTCTGTTTTAATGCTTGCGTGATTTGAGAACGTTTCAATATCTTTATATTTTATTGTAACGGTGCCGTCAGCATCCATAACACCGGATTTTGTATCATATTCCTGACTGTCCGCATTTATAACAACAATCGGTGTTTTTCCGTCATAGACAATTGACTGGGTGTCGCCTTCGGCTTTTATAACCTTGGTTATCAAAGATACTTTCAAAATATTTGCTTTGACTTCTCTTTTTTTATTCTTTTTTATTTCATAAGCGTAAGGTTTGTCGTAAAAAGTTGCGGTATCAAGCTGCTTGTCCTGCGTCATATTAACGTCGGCAGTCTGACCTTCCACTCGCAAATCGTCGATTGAAACTTTTACATCGCCCTGAAATTTAACCTTGTTTTCGGATTCCGCATAACTCTGAGTTTTGGAATCTATAACAAGATCGGACGCATTCACCGCAATGCCGGCGGTTAATATTACAGCTGTTAATCCAATCAGTATCTTTTTCATTTTTTCTCCTTAGTATCGTATATTTTGGAAGTTGTGTTTCCGCTGATTTTGAAATGTTCGTAATCCGGGCTGATTTCAACTTTATCTGCCGTTGCAACAAAATTATCGTCACGGGTAATTCTTACATTTCCTGTTGCAATAACAGGCCGGTCGCTTCCTGCATAACGTAACCTGTCAGCTTTTAACGTTGTTCCGTCCTCAAGAACAATAAAAGTATCCTGATACAACATTATCACTTTTGTTGTTGCGTTATAGGTGCCTTTTGAAGATTGAAAACTCATCCCGACTTCATTTTCTTTATAAAAATTTCCGATGACATTATCCATCATTGCAATTTCATTTCTGCTGTCATAGGAACCCGTTTCGCCATAGATTTCCCAGTATTTTTTTTCGTTTTTGGTTTCTGTGAGAATAATCCCGTTTATCAAAGCTTCCTGACGGTCTTTGTCGGTTGAAAGCTGGCTTCTGTTAAAATCATGCGTAATAACACCTGCGGATATAAATGCCCAAACCATAACTCCCGCAAGCACGCCGAATGCGCCTATATATGCTTTCTGTTTTCTGCTTAAATTATTCCACCGGTTCATAAAAAAATTTTAGCACGAAGGATTTTTGTTGGCAATTTTTTTGGAAGTGAATAAGGTAATAGGGAAATAAGTTGTATCATAGATTAAGCTGTACGGGATTTCTTCAAAATCGCTTTTTATATAACACTTATTCACTTTATAGCAGTAGGTCGGCATTACTATGCCGACAATAAAATTCCTGTCGGATTAGTAAATCCGACCTACAATCTTTTGCTCCCTCTCCCTGCGGGAGAGGGGTTGGGGTGAGGGGGCAAAGATGACGAAGTATGCAGGATGGGCTTTTAGTCCAATTAAAGAAGGGAATAAGTTGTTTCATAATTAATCTGTACGGGATTTTTCCAGGATTGCTTTTTATATAACACTTATTCACTTATTTACCTATTTTATTAACTCTCTTTAATATTTATGTAACTTTTGGGACTTTTGTTATATAATAAAATAGTAGGATTAGGGAAAAAGGGGAGAAATATATGCCTATAAGATACGACGCAGGTGAAGTTATTACAGCAATGGTCACACCGATGGACGCGAAAAAAGAGGTGGACTACAACAGAGTTGAATCACTTACGCAGCATTTGATTAATAACGGAAGCGATGCAATTCTGGTTTGCGGAACAACGGGGGAATCTCCGACACTGACGCATGAAGAAGAAGTGGAAATTATAAGCACGGTAAAACGTGCAGCCGCAAACAGAGCAAAAATTATTGCAGGAGCAGGCTCAAATTCAACCCAAACAGCTGTTATGTCCGCTAAACTTGCTCAAAAAGAAGAAGTTGACGCAATTTTATCCGTCGTACCTTATTATAACAAACCGTCACAAAAAGGCATGATTGAACATTTTTCGGCGGTAGCGGAAGCTGTTAACATCCCTGTAATTTTGTATAACATCCCCTCAAGAACAGGGGTTACAATGCAGCCGGCAACCGTTGCATACCTCGCGGGTAAATACGACAATATCGTAGCTGTTAAACAAAGCTGCCCTGATATGGATTTGATAAGCGAAATGAAATTGCTCTGTCCGGAAGATTTTTTAATCTATTCCGGCGACGACAGCCTGACACTTCCGATGCTGTCACTCGGCGCTCACGGGGTAATTTCCGTTGCATCTCACCTTTTCGGCGCGGAAATTAAATCCATGATAAGAAACTTTAAAACCGGAAACCCGACCGCGGCAAGAAATATGCACACCAAACTTTTTCCGGTATTCAGAAAATTGTTTATGGCGCCCAATCCCGTGCCTGTTAAGGCGGCTCTCGCGCATAAAAAACTTATTGATGAATACGTCAGACGCCCGCTTGTGGAATTAACGGATGACGAAAAAATTGTTCTTTTCGCGGCAATTGACGGATTCCATGCGGATTAGCCGATACGGCAATAAATGAAATCTTATTTTTGATAAAATTATATCAGTATAGAGAGGATAAATAAAAGTGAAAAACAAAATTATTATGTTTTGGGCAATTGTACTTATTGTAATCGTATCAACGGTTATAATATTTGTAAAGCCGACAAAACTCGGACTGGATCTGGTAGGCGGCTCACGTCTTATGCTTGAGGCCGAAACCACGCAATCCATTGCAAAAATCACACCCGAGGTTATGGGACGATTGCAGTTTGCAATCGAAAACCGCGTAAATAAACTCGGGGTAGCAGAAACCGTCGTTCAACAGGTTGGCGACAAAAGACTTTTAATCGAAATTCCGAACGTTACGGATTTGAAAGAAGCAAAAGCATTTTTGGGCGAAACTGCACAATTGGAATTCAAAAAAGAAGGCAAAGATTCTGACGGCAATCAGATTTGGGTAGACACGGGACTGACAGGGCAGGATCTTCAAAGATCCTCCTTAAGCACTGACCAGACAGGTCAGTGGGTTGTGTCATTGGAATTTAATGACGCAGGCGCAAAAAAATTCGCTGATTTGACAAAAGCTCTTGTAGGGCAGCAAATGGCAATTTTCTTTGACGGAGAAATCCAGTCAGCCCCTGTAATCAGAGAGGCAATCTATGGCGGCAAAGCACAAATTTCCGGCGGAAACAGCGGTTTTGAATACGCGGAAGCCGAAAGAATGGTTAACCTGCTTAACGCAGGCGCTCTGCCGGTTCCGGCTAAAATAGTCGAAGAAAATACAGTCGGACCTACACTCGGTGCTGACAGTATTGAAAAATCAAAATTCGCAGGTATTGTAGGTCTGGGAGCAGTTATGCTGTTTATGATTGCATACTACAGATTACCCGGTTTGATTGCGGATGTGGCGTTAATCATTTACAGCTTAATCCTGTTTGCGCTGTTCAAAACAATACCCGTAACCCTGACACTTGCGGGTATTGCAGGTTTTATTCTTTCAATCGGTATGGCGGTTGACGCTAATATCTTGATTTTTGAAAGAACAAAAGAGGAATTAAGAGCCGGAAGAAACCTGTTTACGGCAATCAATTCAGGTTTTGACAGAGCATTCACAAGTATTTTTGACTCAAATATGACAACAATCATAACCTGTACGATTTTGTACTTATTGGGTACAAGTATTGTCAAAGGTTTTGCATTAACTCTTGCACTCGGTGTAATCGTTTCAATGTTCAGTGCAATTACAATTACAAAGAACTTTATGCACCTGATATTCGGAACGGGTGAATTGAAATATCCGGCACTTTTCGGACTTTCAAAAGACGAAATCGGCAAGAGTTACGAAGCAACCGAAACCAAACGTGAAAAAGCTCGTTTCGGTATTTTAGACTAGGAAAGGATTAAATAAAATGTTTGCACTAAAAAGACATCTGGTACATATAGTTAAGTACAGAATATTATGGATGGTGTTGTCCGCAATCCTGTTGATTCCGGGTATTGTTGCAATGGTATACTCATCAATGACTTACCCGAACCACGCACCTATGAAGGTCGGTATTGACTATACGGGCGGCACGATTTTGCAGTACGGTTTGAAGCAAAAAATTACAAATAACGATTTGACAACAACCCGTGCGAACTTAGAAAAAATCGGGGTCGAAAACCCTTACCTGCAAATCTTAAACGTTAATAACACCCAGCAGGAAGAAACCAAAAATAACATTAATTCAATTATTTCAATCAGAACAAAATTCATCGGCGAAAGCTCCGAGGATGTACAAAATATCACAAACGCGCTTTCAAGCCAGTTTGAAACCCCTGAATTAATTCAGGTAAGTTCAGTCGGACCGACTATGGGTAAAGAATTATTCAAAAATTCATTCATAGCTGTTGCGCTGGCATTTTTAGGAATATGCGTATATCTTTCTTTGAGATTCCGCTTTGATTATGCTATAGCGGCAATTCTCGGAATTTTGCACGACGTACTTTTTGTTTGCGGTGCGTTTTCAATTCTGGGACTTTTGTATAACGTTCAGATTGACGGATTATTCATCACTGCGATTTTGACGGTAATCGGATTTTCAGTCCACGATACAATCGTTGTATTTGACAGAATCAGAGAAAACTTAAGATACTATTCAAAGAAAATGTCATTCGGCGAAATCGTGGATGCATCGGTTAACCAGACACTTGCAAGAAGTATCAACACCTCATTGACTACTTTAATTACGTTGTGCGCACTGTATTTCTTCGGCGGCGTAACAACCAAAGACTTTGTTCTTGCAATGATTCTGGGTATTGCAATCGGAACATATTCAAGTATATTCTTCTGCAGTATGCTGATTGACTTCTGGAACGATAAGAAAAACGGTCCAAAACCGGTTAAAGAAACCGTTGCGGCATAAAAAATATTTAAGGGCGGTAAATAATCCGCCCTTTTTATATACAGCAAATTCAGCATTTAAATTTTTATAAAACCGCTTTAATCGCTTCAACCATGCCTGTTTCGTCCGCAAGGTTTTTACCTGCAATGTCAAAAGCAGTGCCGTGACCGGGAGAAGTTCTTATGACATCAAGCCCGATTGTCATATTAACCGTTTTTGAACCGGCAACTGTTTTGATAGGGATTAAGCCTTGATCGTGGTAGTTTGCAATATAGCAGTCGTAACTGTCTTTAAAGTAATTAACAAATAAAGTATCCGCGGGCAAGGGATCTGTAATATCAATTCCGCGTCCGCGCAAAATTTCAACAGCCGGCCGCAGAATTTCTATTTCTTCCGTGCCTAAAATTCCGTCCTCGCCGGAATGCGGATTAAAACCGCAAAGTGCGAATTTCGGCTCTTTTATTCCCAATTTTTCAACAAAGAATTCGCGGAGATTCGTGACTTTTTCAATCACCATATCTTTTGTAAGCTTAACATCTTTCAACGCACAGTGGCGGGTCAAAAGCAAAACCCTGAAATTTCCGGCAACAAAAAGCATCTCGGCAAGCTGTCCGTCATGCGCCAGATATTTTTGCAAAATTTCAGTCTGCCCGTTAAAATTATGCCCCGCAAGGTAAAGTGCGTTTTTGGCAACAGGCGCGGTCACAATTGCTCTGCCTTTAAGATCACACGCTTTTTTTAACGCTTGAAAACTGAATTCACCCGCCAAAGGCGTGACTTTTCCTGGCAGAATATCGTTTTTTTCATACGGAATTTCAATAATTTCATAATCCTTATTCAATTTTCCGTAAAAATCAATAACCGCTTTGTTTGAAACTATAGCCGCATCAGACACATGCAAATCAAGCTTGTTCAAAGCTTTAACCGTAATTTCCGCCCCTATTCCGTTCGGGTCGCCAGTTGTTATTAAAATTTTATCCTTCATGGTGATCAAAATATTTTAAAATATCAATTAAAGTATTAACCCCGCCGAGGTTGCCCGATTTGGTAACAATCCAACGCGCGTCATGATCCATACACAAAGCAATTGCCGGAGCAACTTCATCTATCAACTGCAATTGATCGGCACCTATTCTTGAACAGCATTTATATGACGTTTCTCCGCCGAGAGTTATTAAAATAACCTCTTTTCTCTCTATAACCTGACGCGTCAATTCTGCGAGAAAATCGGTTATAACACCTGCAAGCTCAGCCTTTGTTAACTCGGCACGCAAGGATTCGTCCGAAAATCCGTCAAAATTCTTGATTAAATTTGAAGTGTGAACCACAACAATATTTTTGCCCGAAAGATTTGAAACAATCCTATCGACCAGATCTTCCTTAACTCCGCCGAGCACTGTTTCCAGATCCAAATCAATAACAAGGGTATTTTCGTCGAATTCTTCACCCGCCTCAAGCCTTTCAATCTGGCTTGCCGTAATCTGTGTGGCGCTGCCGGATACAATAAATTTAGGTAATTCCGGCAAAGTTTTGGCGACCCTGTCCGCATCCATGTCCGCAAACCAAACATTACTGAACGCACGCGCCGCAGCCGCTGTTCCGCCCGGTAAAATATTATATTCGGATTTTTCTATTGCAAGAACTATCTGCTCAATATCCGTTGTGGAAACCGCATCCGCTATTATAAGCTTTTTCCCGTCTTTGATAAGTTCATTTATTTTTCTGACAATAGGCCCCGCGCCTTTCATAACCGTTGACAAATCCAATGATGCCACAAGATTATGAAATTCTTCAGGCAGCTGAGATTTCAAAAGCGTCGGGAGATGAGATTCCATAATAGGTGAATGCGGATCACGCGCCATTTCAGTCCTTTCAACAGGAATACCTTTTAAAAGATGATACCCGCCGACTGTTACCCTGCATTCCGCCGGAAATGCCGGAATGACAACCGCTGCGTCCCATTCAAGAACCTCCAGCATTGCAAGCGTTTCAACCGCAATATTTCCTCTTACCGTCGAATCAATTTTTTTGTAATAATAATCAGGTTTTAATACCTCCGCAAACATTTTGACGGTATGCTTAACTTTTTCATACGCTTCATGAGGAGTTACATTACGCGATTCCGTTGAAATCGCCCAGGTCTGAGTGCCTGCAATATTTAAAGGCTCAATTTCATCGCTCAATAAAATCTGGGTATTAGCCCCTCTCAAATGAAATTGCAAAGCCGTATCGTTGGCTCCGGTTAAATCATCGGCAATTATTCCGACAACGTTTGAATTGATTATCATATAGCAGCTTCCGCATCCCTTTTGGAGCCTAACAGTCTGATGCTGTTGGCAATTATAAGAAAGTTTTCTCTGTCGTTTCCGGTAGCCTTGTCAGTCCATTTGTTCTGGCCTATTCTGCCGTCTACGGCCACCTGAATACCCTTTTTAACATATTCTCCGGCAAATTCAGCCTGCTTATCCCATACATCAATATTAAACCAATCAGCAACTTCCGCCTTGGTTTTGGGATCCCAGCGGTTTACGGCAACGGAAAAATTTGCCTTTACCTTGCCTGACTCAAAATATCTGACTTCCGCATCGCGACCTACTCGCCCTACTATTACAACTGTATTCATTTTTACCTCTTTCTTATAACATTTTACACTAAAAATGAAAATCTTGAGGCAAAAAAACATTTATTTAAGAAATGTTAATTATCCAGCGGCATAAGTTTGTCTATTGTAACGCCCAAAGCCTTAGCCAATCTTACGATGACCACAAGCGACGGACTGTATTGTTCATGTTCTATCCTTGCAAGATATTCAGGTGTTATATCAGCTTTTTCAGCAAGAACTTCCTGTGAAAATTTTTTTCGCGCTCTTTCTGCTCGTAAATTCTCTGCAAATATTCTTATTATATCATTTCTTTCCATATTAATAATATTACTCTTTTTTTTATCTCATGCTAATGATTTATAATTATATTTATTAGATTTATAAATCATAACTAAGTGATTATAAGCATACAATTACCCCATGCTCTGATAAATTACATCAATTATTTTGTGATAAAATTGAAATTGTAGAGTTAGGGGGGTCCACCCCGGGCGGTAAAAGTTTATATAAACGTTATTATTTAAACGGAATTTACCAAAAAGCCCAAAGGACGAAAGGATTAAAATGGAAAAAAACGAATCAACACTTGGTGTTTTAAGACACTCAACATCACACATCATGGCGCAGGCCGTACAAAAGTTGTTTCCCGAAGCAAAGTTAGCTATCGGACCTTCAACTGATACGGGATTTTATTATGACTTTGATTTAACCGACGGGCATGCCTTCACTCAGGAAGACCTCGTTAAAATCGAAGAAGAAATGAAAAACATAGTAAAACAAAACCTGACTTTTGAAAAACACTATGTCGAAGATGTGGACGCTCAAATTGAAGAATTCAAAAAAGAAGGTGAAATTTACAAGGCAGAACTCCTTGAAGAACACAGAAACGACAATCCGACCTTGTATTTGACAAAAGATAAAGACGGAAATGTCTTATTCAATGATCTTTGCGCAGGTCCTCACCTTCCCAATACAAGTTATATAAAGCCGAATGCAATTAAATTATTAAAAGTTGCAGGCGCTTACTGGAGAGGCAACGAAAAAAACAAAATGCTTCAAAGAATTTATGCAACCGCATTCTGGACAAAAGAAGATTTAGCGGATTATCTGAATTTTCTTGAAGAAGCAGAAAAGCGCGACCACAGAAAATTAGGCGCAAAACTTGATTTATTCTCAACCAGAGATGAACTTGGCGGCGGGCTTGTTCTGTGGCATCCGAACCTTGCGGTTGTAAGGGAAGAAATTGAAAATTACTGGAGAACCGAACACAGAAAACGCGGTTATGTAATCGTGAACACCCCGCATATCGCAAAATCAAAACTCTGGGAAATTTCAGGTCACGCTGACCATTACAGAGAAAACATGTTCTTTATCCAGAAAGACGAAGACAGCGACGATCAATTTATCCTGAAGCCGATGAACTGCCCGTTCCATATTTTGATTTATCAGGCAAACAGATATTCATACCGTTCGCTGCCTTTGAGAATGGCTGAACTCGGTACGGTTTACAGAAAAGAAAAATCAGGAGCATTATCAGGATTGACCCGTGTACAAGGCTTCACTCAAGATGATGCGCATATTTTCTGTACGCCGGAACAGCTTGTTGACGAAATCAACGAAATTATTGATTTTGTTGCGGATACAATGGCAATATTCAAAATGGATTTTGAAGTCGAACTTTCAACCCGCCCCGAAAGCTACGTCGGCGAAATCGAGAACTGGAACAGAGCTGAAGCAGGTTTGAAAGAAGCTATGGACAGACGCGGTATGAAATACGAAATCAACGAAGGCGACGGCGCCTTCTACGGTCCGAAAATCGACTTTAAGGTAAAAGACGCTATAGGCAGAACATGGCAATGCGCTACAATTCAATTAGACTTCAACCTGCCGGAACGTTTTGACATAAAATATCAGGACAAAGACGGTTCAATGAAAACACCGGTTATGCTCCACCGTGTAATTTTCGGCTCTATGGAACGTTTCCACGGAATCTTAATTGAGCATTATGCAGGCGCTTTCCCCACATGGCTTGCGCCGACTCAGGTGGCAATTGTTCCTATTTCAAACGAAAAACACGTTGATTTCGCGGAAAAAGTCTACAAAAAAATGCGCAATGCGGGAATAAGAGTAAAACTCGACGACCGCTCAGAAAGCATGAATTATAAAATCAGAGAAAGCCTGCAGGATAAGAAAATTCCTTATGTCGTTGTAATCGGCGATAAAGAAATTGAATCAAATGCTCTTGCAGTCCGCGCACGCGGTATCGGACAGGTCGGAACGCTCGGTGTGGATGAATTCATCAATAAGGTTAAAGATGAAATAGAATCCAGATCCTCCGAATCGTTCGCTAAAGAACTTGTTAAAGCATAAAAAATAAGCAGGCTTAATGCCTGCTTATTTTTTTTAATAACAAAATATTTGTAAAATCTAAAATCAGTTTTAAATTCTCCAACGGACAAACTTTTATCTTTTCCGTTAATTCTTCGAGAATCTCATCCCTGTCTTTATATTCCGAATAGTCAAACAGCTGCCCGATGTCCGCATGCAAAACCTCTACAATTTTTTCTATGGTCTTTAATGACGGAGAGGCAAGCCCTGTTTCAATTCTACTCAAATATTTAGGATCAACGTCAATTTTTTCTGCAAGTTCAATCTGTGTATACCCTTTAGACTTTCTTATTTCCTTTATTTTACGACCGAGATATTTTGCTATAACACTCATAAAGGTATTATATTTTGTTATGGGACAAAAATAAACTACTTATATTTAATAATATAATATTATTTGTTATGCTAATAATATTAAAAACAATCTTAGAGGTAGATAAATGCATAATATTAAAATCAGTATTATTGTTCCTATTTATAACAGCGAAAAATTTCTGAGCAGATGCCTGAACAGCATAGTCAATCAAACTCTGAAAGAAATTGAGATAATCTGCATCAACGACGGTTCTACGGACAAATCCGGAGAGATTTTAAAAGAATATAACGACAATCGGATAAAAATAATAAACAAAGAAAACGGAGGACAATCTTCTGCCAGAAATATCGGAATTGACATTGCAAAAGGTGAATATATCGGGTTTGTAGACAGCGATGACTGGGTTGATTTGGATTTCTTTGAAAAACTTTACAGCGCCGCTAAAAAATATGACACTGATATTGCCGCAGGAGGAATTATAAGGTTGCACAAATTTAATAAAAAATATCAGCTTAAATTTGATAAGGAGATAATAGCATCAGATTTTAGGGAAAAACTTTTAATCTGCGATGTCCCTGATAAATCCTATGTTTGGAATAAAATCTACAGACTTAATAAAATAAAACAATATAATTTGAAATTTATTGAAGGCAAAATTTTTGAGGACGTAGTATTCACTCCTCAAGTGCTATATAACTTAAATACATTAGTGACAGTACCGGATATATACTATTATTACTGGAGAAGATCAGGCTCTACGGTAATTCTTCGAAATAAGAAAGCCTATCTGGATGGATGTTGGGCTAAAAAATAAGCCGAAAAATTTTTTGAAGAGCATAATATTAATATTTCCGGCATAAAAACAACAACAAGATACAGACTTTTCGGGTTTTCAGTTTTTAAAGTATGTATAAAAGGAAATACTAAAACTTACAGACTATTTAATATTATAAAATGGAATTCTAAAACGTCCTGTTAAAATAATCTCTTATGCATTCGACCGCATAAAGGACTTTTTGTCTGGAAAATTCGTCTTTATATACATCTTGTTTTTCGTAGAATTTCAAATCATCGTCTAAAATTTTTAAATTTTCCTTTTTGGGTAATATTCTGAATTCTCTTGGCAGTTTATCCATATCTTCATGTGCATAAAGCGGGACTCTAAAAGTATCGTATAAAGAATTTACGGTTAGAGCGCGCGCCTCATCCGACTTATATAATCCCGAATCATTAACGTAATCAATTTTACAAAGCAGGTCAGTCAAATTGTTCTGCGTTTTGAAAGGTAGTTTTGAAAAAACTTCCATGGGTTTTGTTGCATTTTCAAGCTCGTTTGCGGCAAACTCAAGAATTGCAAACCTTTCATTTTCAGGTCGGTTTGCCGTCAATGCAACCAGACGCTTGAACAATTTATTATCGGGGAGTTTACCCGAATCGCCTATCATTAAAAGTTCCTGCAAAATATATGGCTTATTTTCCGGTTGTGCGACATATTTAAGACTATTTACAATATCCTGAATGTCATTTTCCGCGAATCTTCTGCAGCGACCGTTTCTTGCTGATCGCAAAATATCAATACATTCATTTTCAATAAAATCGACCCCTTTTGCCAGAGAACCAAAATAAACATTCATACCTCTTGTATTGTATAAAGAAGTTTGAATACCTGATGGATAATCTTTTGTCTGCTGCGGTTTATTCTGCAGCTTTTTGTAATTAGCAAAACTTTTATCTAAATTAACCTGATTTACATACATACTTTTACACCTTATAAAAAGTTCTTCCCGAATTTATAAAACACAGGAAGAACTTTTATTGACCTTATGTTACAAAATATTAACTATGCTTTTCAATAATTGTCTTAGCCATCTCATCAAGCTTTTGGAAAGTATCTTCTTTAGCTTTACCCTTAATCAAAATCGGCTCAATAAGTTCGACTTTCAAGTTTGACATCATATTTGTCAATTTGCCGACCAGATCGCCGCCCCAGCCGTAAGAACCGATAATTGTTGCATATTTAGCTTTTGGGTTAAGGATATTAACCAGATATGCCGCATTTGCAGCCGCCGGATGCGGGGAACAAAGCACCATAGAGGCTCCCAGAACGATTGTTTTTGCATCCACAAGCGCCATTGCCAGATCTCCAAGATCATCGGACACAATATCGTGCTTAAGTGTCTGAATTCCAGCCGCATTAAGTTTATCCGCAAGATAGTTAATCATTTGCTCTACACTGCCGTACATTGAAACGTAAGGCAATACAACAAGATTTTTTGCCTCATCTCCTGACCAATCTTCGTATAAATCAAGTATGAATTTCGGATTTTTATAAATCGGACCGTGGCTCGGCAAAATCATCTCAGGATTCAATTCTCTGACCTGTTTTGTATATTTCTGGCACATTTTTCTGAAAGGCATCATAATTTCCGCGTAATAACGTTTTGCGGAATGTTCAAGCTCTTTGCTGTCATCCGCGAAAATATCGTCAAACGTATAATGCGCGCCCAAAAAGTCACATGTACAAAGAAGATTATCTTCAACAATGTACGTAAACATGGTATCCGGCCAGTGAACCCCCGGTGCCATAAAGAATTTCAGGGTTTTGTCACCGAGAGAAAGCTCCTCATCGTTTTTGATAACCTGAATTCTGTCTTCCGGGATCAAAAGCATTTCCATTATGTTGTTTTTGCAAAACTGATTAGTTACAATTACAGCTTCGGGATATTTTTTAATCAATTCGGGCAAAGTTCCCGTGTGATCCTGCTCGCCATGATTTGCAATAATATAATCGACTTTAGCGATGTTATTTTCGTCAAGATTTTTCAAATATTCTCCGGATTTGGGCGGGTACATTGTATCAATAAGTGCAATTTTTTCCGAACCTTTTACAAGATACGAATTATAACTTGTCCCCTGTTCAAGCGGAATAAGTTCATCAAAAATCTTGCGTTCTCTGTCGTTTAGCCCGCAGTAAAAAACATTATTTTTAATTTCACGGAATTTCATTGTTTCTCCTTTATCATATAACGGTTTGAGAAAATTCGCAAAGCCCGTCGGGGCTAAGCGAATTAGGTATTAATAATTTTTTGCTTTCATAAAGAAATAAGCTTTGGGGTGTTTGCACACAGGACACAATTCCGGAGCATTTTCACCTTCAAATACATGCCCGCAGTTTGCGCATTCCCATACGACTTTATCGGGTTTATTGAAAACTGCATTGTTTTTAACGTTTTCCAGCAGCTTTCTGTAACGTTCTTCGTGCTCTTTTTCAATTTTGCCGACCATTTCAAAAAGAACCGCAAGTTCCGTAAAGCCCTCTTCTTTAGCCTCTCTGGCAAACTGAGCATACATTTCCGTCCACTCGTAATTTTCGCCGTTTGCGGCATCTTCAAGCGCCTTCAAAGTTTCCGGCACTTTGCCGTCGTGCAAATATTTGAACCAGATTTTTGCATGTTCTTTTTCGTTATTGGCGGTTTCTTCAAATATTTTGCTTATCTGCACAAAACCTTCTTTTTTAGCCTGAGATGCGTAATAAGTATATTTGTTTCTGGCCTGAGATTCACCGGAAAATGCTGCCAGCAGATTTTTTTCCGTCTTTGTTCCTTTTAAATCCATATTTTACTCCTGAACATTTTCTTTTAATTCTTCAAACATTTCTTTAGGCATAGCACATAAAGGGCATGTCCAGTCATCCGGAAGCTTTTTAAAAGGTACTCCGTCATTTTCCGCCGGATCATAAACATAACCGCAAACCGTGCATACATACTTTTCCATAATTTCTCTCCTTTTTATTCCTGACAGTCTTTACACAAACCCTTGAAAACTATTTCATGACCTGTTATTCTAAAGCCTGTTTCTTCCTCTGTTTTTTTAACGACGTCCTCAGCCACATTTGACGTCACATCATACACTCTGCCGCATTTTTCACATATAAAATGATAATGCAAATGCGTATTATGATCAAAATGCGACGACATTTCAAGTCCGTCGATTTTTTTAATTATCCCTGCTTCCGCAAGCTGGCTTAAGTTTCTGTACAAAGTCGCCTTGCTTACCTGCGGATATTCAATCTGAATTATTGAATACAACTGTTCGGCAGTCGGATGTATTACATTTTCCTTTAACGCATCCAGTACAACTTCTCTTTGTTTTGAATAATTCATACTTTATACCTCAACTTGATAATCATTCTCATTTTAAACCAAATTAATCAGCAAGTCAATTCAAAAGTTAATTTCATCTTAATATAAATACAAAAAAATGGCAATTTTTTATATCATTTTGTTTTAATGAAACTATGGAAGTGGTAGTGAAAGAAAATATCGCGAATAAACCGATGCACAATCCGCCATATGTTCTGGGGGTAATTCAGGCACCGGATTATCATCTTGAGCCGGAATTATATTCACATTTCAAGGCAACAAAAGAATTTAATCAAATTTCAAGCGATATTTTTGAAAAAAAACAAAAAGAAAAACCCGCGGACAGGAAAAAAACTCCAATCGGAGTATGGTGTACATTTGGGGCTGCCGCACTTTTTGTGCTTTATAAAATAATCAAAACTGCCGTGTTTAAAAAATAACCCCCTGAACACTTTTCTTATAATATATTTTATAGTAATATTTTATTAAAAAGGGGTTATTATGAGAAAAATAATTATTTTGCTGAGCATAATTATAATGGGGAATTTAGCTTATTCAGCGGATTTCAACGTTTTCAAACTTAAAAACGGACAGACCGTGATAATTGAAGAAGTTCACTCGAATCCCATAGTGACAATAGATACCTGGATAAAAACAGGCTCCATAAACGAAACCGACCAGAATAACGGCGTATCACATTTTTTGGAACACTTGTTTTTCAAAGGAACAACAAACCACGAACCCGGAGAATTTGACCGGATTTTGGAGGCTAAAGGAGCCGTAAACAATGCCGCTACAAGCAAAGACTTTACACATTATCATATAACCATTCCTTCAAAAGACTTTAATCTGGCTCTGAATATGCACGCCGATATGCTGCAAAATCCGCTTATACCGCGTAAAGAAATGGAAAAAGAACGTAAAGTTGTCTTAGAAGAAATTTCAAAAGACATAAATTCACCGTCCGCAAAAGTTTACGACAACCTTGTTGAAATGATGTACACAAACCACCCCTATAAACGCAAAGTAATAGGTACAAGTGAAATTATAGGGACAATTACAAGAGAAGAAATACTTGATTATTTTAATAAATATTACGCACCTTCCAATATGGTTACAATAATAGCCGGCGATGTAGATACGCAAAAAGCGCTTGAAAAAATAAAGTCAGAATTTTCAGCCGACTATAAAAAAGCGCCGAAACATAATTATCCAAAAGAGAAACCCTTAACATCCCAACTGAGGAAAACAGAACTTATGGATACGCAATCAGGCTACATGCTTATAGGCTTTAGAGGGACAAAAATAACGGACAACGACTCTTACGCGCTTGACGTACTTGCGACAATTCTCGGTGACGGAAGATCCTCCGTGCTTTACAGAAAAATAAAAGACGAAAAACAACTTGCATTTTCCATCGGTACGGCAAATGCAACCTTCAAAGAAGACGGCCTTTTCTATATTTCCGCAAACTTCACCCCCGGAAATGAAATAAAACTTGAAAAAAACATTTTTGACGAAATTAACAAAATAAAGAAAAACGGGGTTACGCAGGAACAGGTTCAGCTTGCTAAAAATATGATTGAACGCGACACATATTATGCGAGAGAATCGGTTACGAATATCGCGCAGGAGCTTGGCTACACGGTTGTGACTACCGGCGGAACAAAATTCTATGAAAACTATATTGAAAATATCAAAAAAGTAACTCCAGCAGATGTAAAACGCGTTGCGAACAAATACCTCGGTGTTGAAAAAAGCGCAGTATCAACAGTTTTGCCGAAAAAATCCAACGAAGTCCAAATTTCCGATAAAAAACCGCTTAATTTAAAAGCCGCACTTGTAAGCGAAAATTCAGGAACACAGAAATACACGCTATCCAACGGTGCGACACTTCTTTTGACTCCGAATACCGCAAATGACATTATCGCAATAAGCATTTTTTCAAAAGGCGGAGAATTTTTGGAAAAAATACCGGGCACAGGCAAACTTACCGCATCGGTTATGTTGAAAGGGACAAAAAAATATTCTTCCACAGAGCTTGCGCAAATAATGGAGGATAACGGGATTAAAATTGCAGCCGATTCCAAAGGAGATACGTTCTCAATAAATATCCTCACCACGAAAAACGAATACGACAAAACACTTGATCTTATAAATGAAATTGTAAATAACGCAATTCTTGACGATTATGAAATTGAAAAAACTCGTTCCGAAAAAATAAATTCCATCCGCAAAAACCGCGACCTGCCGCTTCAAAGAGCAATTGAAGAATACAATACGCTTATTTATCAAGGAAGCGTCTATTCAAACTCCACCAAAATCCTTGAAAAAACAATGCCACAAATTGAACAAGCAGATATTCAGGAATTTTATAAAACCGTATTAGCACCGCGCAATGTGGTAATTTCAATAAACGGCAATGTGGATAAAGAAAAAACAATTGAGGAAATGACTAAAATTTTCAATAACAGAGCAGGCGAAACCTTTGACTACGACAAACATTCAGTGCCTGACATAACAATGCCGAGAATTTCAACCCAAACCGACAAAACCACGGAAACCGCATGGATATTGTTAGGCTGGCAGACCTCCGGACTTTCAAACCTGAAAGATTATGCCGCATTGCAGGTAATAGATTCAATACTCGGCTCTGGCATGAGTTCACGCTTGTTCAAAAACCTCAGGGATCAAGAGGGTCTTGCTTACCAGTTAGGCTCAAACTACAGCCCGAGTATGCTTAAAGGGAATTTTGTCGTCTACATAGGTACCAACCCGAATACACTGGAAAAAGCAAAAAACGGACTTTTTACTGAAATAAACAGACTCAAAACAGAATACGTAGGGACAAAAGAACTTCAAGACGCTAAAGACAAGCTCATCGGACAATTCGCAATCGCTCAGGAAACAAACCTTGAAAAAGCCGCAACTTCCGGCTGGTTTGAAACCTCCAAGCGCGGATATGATTTCAAAAACAAATACGCAGAACTCATTAATAATGTAACCGAATCCGACATAATTGAAGCCGCTAATAAATACTTCAACAACAATTACGTGCTGTCTGTCGTAAAAAATTAACCAATTTTAAAGAATTATTAATTTCCAACGAATAAATGAACAATTTTTTCAAAAAATCGTTATAATTAATAGAGAGATAACTAGGTTAGTTTATTAAAAAGGAGAAAAAGATTATGACGGAAGAACAAAGATGTGAAGACAAAAAATGCGATTGCATTTGTATGTCAAAAGATTTCAGAAAATTTTTAATTGTAACATGCGGTTCATTTTTCGGGGTATTTTTTGCATTGTGCTTATTTCACGCAATAAACAAACCGCCAATGCCGCCATATCCGCAGCCGTATCATCATGAATGCAGATGTCACAGACACCACGGCGATTTTCACAAAAAATTCCCGCCGAAACCGGATCGCAAAGCTCCTCACAAATTTGATAAAAAAGCCAAATAATTTAAAGGGCGGAATTTCCGCCCTTTATTTTTTACCAGTTAGTTCTTACGACAGTCTGTTTACCGTGTCTGTCGTACATTTTATCTTTATACCAGAGCCCCTTAAACTTTCCGTCGGGTTCATACATATATTGCATGTCTTTTGATTTGAAATATATTGCACTGACAAGCTTTCCGCCTGCTTTATATTGTTTTGAATCATACGGAAAATTCGGATAATTTTCGGAAATTACATCCACATATTTCAAATGTCCGTACGGGTCATAGTAAAAAACATTGCGCGGATTATTTTTATATTGAAGCGCATATATTATTAATATATTACCTTTATAATAAAAAGAACAAATATTTGCGTCTTTAGTTTCTTTCACGTTATCGCGCGCGAGCATGTAATGTTCTTTATAGTTTTGATCTTTTTTAAACGGCTTAAATTTTTCTTTGAATTCATCCTTGGAATAATTATTAACACTGTTTTCGCCGAACAGAATATCGTGATAATACTCAATTGTGGAATCACGCTGGATTTGGGTCATATCAACCCAGTCAAAACGAGCCTCGCCTGTCAGAGTAACACCTTCCGCGCTTACACTCAGACCCAAAATCAATAATGCCGTTAATAAAAATAATTTTTTCATAATAGAAATTTTAACAAAAATTTTTGCGTTTGGCAACAACTTACATAAAAACTATTATCGGTATGTCTTTTTGTTCACTCTTTCTTTTTGTAGCGATGCAAAAAGAAAGAGTGAACCGAGAAAGAAAAACACGCTATTTCTTTGGATTGCTCAAGCCCTGACTGGCGCACATCCGTGCCGTTGCAAGCTATCGCTTGCAATTCCTCACCGCGCCTATAATCACGGCGCGGAGCCGGCGCAGCCGGCTTTAACGGGGGTGCGGGGGTGTCCCCTGCTCACTCGTTCATTTCGGTCGCGTGTTTCTCTTTCTTTTGCCAGCGTTTTCTTTCTCTTTTCCTCGCAAAAAAAGAGAAAGAAAATGCTGATACATACCCATAATAGTTTTTATGTAAAGCGGTAATACCAATATTTGTATTAGTTTACAAATAATTGAATAAATCGCCTTTACTATTATCGGCACAATGTCCTGCCTCAGGCAGATAATAGTTTTTATGTAACAATCCAAAAATAAAATTAAAGTTTTTGTTATATCTGCCGTAAATAAATTAGTGTAGATAAAATATAGGAGATATTTATGTCAGGTGAAGGTGAATTAAAACTAAACTCATTACATTTTGAAGGAACAAATTACAAAAAAGCATTAACTCCGGGCGAAAATATCCAAAATTATTTCAGACAAGAAGATATTTTTACAGAATTCAAAAAACAAACACGTTCAACTCCGGAAATTGATGATGCATATATTGAAATTAAAAATGACGGTGCTTCAAAAAGAGATCTGCAAGGTCATGATATAGCAGGACGTCCATACAACATAAGCGGTTTTAAAGTTATGCTAAATAGCGCTATGTACAAAAAGTTCATTGAGATTAACGGTGATGATTTTACCGAAGGTTTAAACGACTATGGCGAAAAAGTTATGCTATATGACGAATCAAAATCCGACAGAAAAATCACAATGTTTTCGGAAGAGGTTACACCTCAGGGCGAAACCTTTTACGCGATTAAAGATAACGACGGGAATATCTTTAAGTTTGATGAGGATGGCAACGCAATACAATAATTATTAAGCCGGCAAAGCCGGCTTTTATTATGTTCGGGAATGTGTAATAATAACTCTTAATAAAAATCACCGGAAGGATTACCCACCTGTGGTTATTGAAATTTTGTTTTTAGTTTATGCTAATATATAAAAGGAGTTAAAATTATGAAAAAAAATCTGATTACAATTTTGTTAATTTTTGCGGTGCCTGTAATTGCGTATATGGCATTGACAAAATCCGCCGCAACAACAGCACAGCCTGCGGCTACCGCAACAAACACAGCCAACAAACCGCAGGTAATCAAATTTACATCCGCGATGTGTCTTGACTGCCAGAAAATGAATGATATTTTCAAAGAAATTTTTCCGAAATACGAAGGCAAAATTATCTTAACGGAAATTCCTGTTCAAGACGGAACATCATTTACAAATTCGCAAATAGAAAAATACAGCGTAACTCTTGTACCGACAATCATTTTGCTTGACGCAACCGGCAAACAGGTAAAAAGAATTGAAGGTGCAATTGAAAAAGAAGAAATGGAAAACCTTTTGAAAGGTCTTGAATAATGGATTACACGGATATTTTCACGAACAACACGAGTGTTTTGATATTATTTATAATGTCGTTTCTCGGAGGGCTTGTTGCATCTGTTTCGCCGTGTTCTCTTGCGATGCTTCCGATAATAATCGGCTATATAGGCGGATATTCGGATGCAAAACCGTCTAAAACCCTCTTGCAGATGATATTTTTCGTATTCGGAACCGCAATAGTTTTCTCGGTAATAGGAATAATCTGCGCGCTTACGGGAAAAGTTTTTGTATCAAATCACTATTTTGCCCTGATACTGGCATCTTTGCTGCTTGTAATGGGACTGAAACTCGTAGGTTTTTTGGACTTTGATTTTCCCGTATTAATAAAAGAAATGCCCAAAAGCACGGCACACAATACATTTATTTATCCTATACTTCTGGGGGCTGTTTTTGCACTAATCGGAACTCCTTGTTCCACACCGATTTTAGCGGGAATAATGGCGTTTGCATCACTTTCCGCAAATATTGTTAACGCAATTATAATGCTGTTTTTATTTTCAATCGGGCAGGGGTTAATCCTGATTCTTGCCGGATTTTTAACCTCCCGCCTTAAAAACTGGCAAAATTTCTACAAAATTTCCGATATTTTGATGAAAATTAGCGGCGTTTTGCTAATCCTTGCATCATTATATATTTTTTATAAGATTTTCTATCCGCTTATTGTAAAATAGCCCTCTATGATGTACAATATATGCAAAGGAGTATATTAAGATGAAAACATTTGAAGGGCAGTTAACAGTATCAGGGGAAAAATTTTGTATAATAATTTCAAGATTTAACGATTTTATCGGGTCAAAGCTTCTGTCAGGAGCCGTAGATGAGCTTAAAAGACATGGCGTTGCCGACGAAAATATAGATATCGTAAAAGTTCCGGGCGCATTTGAAATTCCTCTTGCGTCCCAAAAATTTGCCAAAACCGGCAAATACAATGCGATTATCACACTTGGCGCGGTTATAAAAGGTTCAACACCGCATTTTGATTACGTAAGCGCCGAGGTTTCAAAAGGCGTTGCACATGTTGCATTAGAAACAGGGGTTCCTGTAATTTTCGGAATATTAACAACGGATAATATAGAACAGGCAATCGAAAGAGCCGGAACAAAAGCCGGCAATAAAGGTGCGGACGCTGCAAAAACCGCAATAGAAATGGCAAATCTGGTCAAATTAGTGTAATAGGGGGATTAAAATGAGCGAAGTCATTACAGAGTACAGAAACGAGAACACCAAAGACATTGATATTTTATCAACAGTCGATATGGTGAGAAAAATGAACGAGGAGGACAAACTCGTTGCGCTTGCGGTTGAAGATGAAACCGAACATATTGCCGAAGCTATTGATTTAATTGCAAAACAGTTTTTAAAAGGCGGAAGATTATTCTACTTTGGCGCAGGAACATCAGGCAGATTAGGTATTCTTGATGCATCGGAATGCCCGCCGACATTCAGCGTGCCTTTTGATATGGTTCAGGGAAGAATTGCGGGCGGCAAAGACGCATTTTTGTATTCTGTTGAAGGCGCCGAGGATAACTTTGATTTGGGTGTTGAAGATGCAAAAGTTTTGACTGATAAAGATGTGTGTGTTGCGATTTCTGCAAGCGGGAACCCGAAATATTTACTCGGGGTTTTGCATCAGGCAGATGAAGCCGGTGCAAAAACAATTGCCGTAACTTGCAACTCTCAAGGCAGAATTGCCGAAGAAGCAGGGCTTGTAATCTGCGTTGAGGTAGGTCCTGAAGTTATTGCAGGCTCCAGCAGACTTAAAGCCGGCACAGCGCAAAAAATGATTTTGAATATGCTCTCAACAGGTTCCATGATTAAAATCGGCAAAACTTACGAAAACTTTATGATTGATTTGAAAGCCGTGAACGAAAAATTAAAAGACAGAGCAATCAGAATTGTTGCTCAAATCGCTGATGTAAACCTTGCGGATGCACTTTCAACCCTTTTGAAATGCGACTGGGAAATCAAAACGGCCATTGTGTCATTAATGATGAATATGAGCATAGATGACGCAAGAACAGAGCTTAAAAAACACGGCGGAGTTTTAAGAAAAATCATCTATAAAGCAATGGTATAAGGAGAGAATATGAAGCTTACGGTATTAGGCGCAGGGTGCTGGGGATTAACATTAGCATGGCTTTTGACAAATAATTTTGACGAAATAACCGTCTGGGGCAGACAGCAGGATTTGACGGAAGATCTGGTGCAAAACAAACACGCGTCAAAGCCTCTTGAAGTTCAGCTTTCAAACAAAGTTGAAATAACCTCGGATATGACATCCGCAATCAAAGATGCCGATATAATTTTGAATGTTGTTGCGACATCAGGCACGCGTGATGTTTGTGAAAACCTTAAAAAATCAGGCATCAAGCCGGAACAAATTCTTGTAAATGCTTCAAAAGGTATTGAACTGCCTTCTTTAATGCGGATGAGCGAGGTTATAAAAGACGTTCTGCCCGAGCAAAAACTCGCAATTCTTTCAGGTCCGACTCTTGCAAAAGAAGTTTTGCAAGGGAAACCTACTGCCGCATGCGTTGCAAGTGAGGATATGACAACCGCTGAATTTGTTCAGCACGCCCTGAATGTTCCCGGCAAATTCAGACTTTATACGAATAACGACGTTATAGGCGTTGAGCTTGGCGGAAGTTTAAAAAACGTAATCGCAATTGCCTCGGGCTTTGCACACGCAATGAACCTCGGCGACAATTGCGCAGGCACTCTTTTAACCCGCGGCATGGCGGAAATAGTCAGGGTCAGCATCAGGCTCGGCGCAAATCCTTCAACACTTTACGGGCTTTCCGGCATGGGAGATTTGATTGCCACCTGCTCAAGCCCTATGTCCAGAAACTACACGGTAGGTTCAATGCTCGGTAAAGGCAAAAAAATTGATGACATTTTGAGAGAATTAGGTTCCGTCGCAGAAGGCGTAAAAACCTCCAAAGCGATTTGCGAACTTGCAAAAAAACTTGATATAGATGTACCTGTGTCAAATGCTATTTACGAAGCGGTTTACACAGACATAACCCCGCAGGAATTATTGGACAAATTAATGAACAGGAAGTTAAAAGAAGAAGAAAGATATGTATAAATTTGCAGTAAGATACCTTAAAAACACATTTTATCCCGTAACCGTTCCGGAAACAATTCATCTTGAAGACGGTCAAATGGTTATTGTAAGAACTGAAAAAGGCGAAGAAGCTTTGAAAATCATTCTGGTAAGTCCGGAGATTTCACAAGCGTGGGAAAAAAGTGAGGTTAAACCGGAGCCTTTGCCTGTTATAAGAGTTTTATCCCAGAGAGATTTGCAAACTCTTGACGATATTAAAAAAGAGGAAGTAACCTCGTTTTTCAAATGTCAGGAGCTTGTAAGACAGCACGGATTAAACATGAACCTTGTCCAGTGCAGAATAACTTTTGACAGACGCAAGATAACTTTCTACTATACGGCACCGGAAAGAGTGGATTTCAGGGCGCTTTTAAAAGATTTAACCCAAGTTTTCACGCGTGTTCGTATTGATTTGAGGCACATCGGCGTAAGAGATGAAACCTCAATTCTTGACGGGGTCGGGATTTGCGGCAGACCTTTTTGCTGTTCGAGTTTTTTGAGAAAATTTGCCACAATTAACGTAAAACTTGCCAAGGATCAAGGAATGCCGATAGCTCCGGGTAAAATTTCCGGGACCTGCGGAAGATTATTGTGCTGTCTGACTTATGAATACTCAAACTACATTGACGCTGCAAAAGGCATGCCGCCTGTAGGATCATCCGTTATGACACCCGAAGGTCTCGGCAAAGTCTGCTATCTGCAATTTTTAAGCGGCAAAGTAGCTGTAAAAACCGAAGACGGCAAAGTAAAAGAATTTCCTAAAGGTGATATTGAAATGGTTGACGCTGATGTTAACGTTGAAATTGACGTTCAGCCGCTGAATACATCTTATATTGTTGAAGATGACATAAATATTGACATCAAACAGCTTGAAGATGACAGAAACAGCTCAACAGGAAACATTTAAAACAAAATTTCAGCGCACGGAAACGTATTTTACGTAGGGTTTTAAAATATCCGTAATTTCTTTGAATTCGCCATCAGTATAAGTTGTTTCCGTCATCATTTTTGGATCTAAAGTTTTGGACGGAACAAATTTTTGAAGATAATATTTTTCGGCACCTTTTATAAGTTTGCCGATTGCACGAAAATCATCATAGCTCAATTGCGATTTTACAACTGTTGTCCTGAATTCATAGCCGATACCGGAGGTCATAATAATATCAATACTTTCGCGGATTTTTTCGGAATTAATTTTGGAATTGGTAACAAGCGGATATTTTTCAATCGGGGCTTTTATATCCATTGCAATGTAATCCAAAAAAGGCAATAACCCTTTAATTTTTTCGGGGAAAGTGCCGTTGGAATCCAATTTAACAAGAAAACCGAGTTTTTTAATCTCTTTTATAAAATCTTCCAAATCAGACTGGAGGCAGGGCTCACCGCCTGTAATTACGACCCCGTCAAGCTTGCCGCGTCTTGTATTTAAAAATTCAAGAAAGGCCGGCACAGTCCATGCCGGCTCATTTCTTACAGCTATAAGTTCAGGATTGTGGCAGTAACCGCATCTGAAGTTACACCCCTGCGTAAAAACGATTGTGCTGATTTTATCGGGGAAATCCAATAACGATGTTTTTTGAACTCCGCCTATTTGCAGCATTCGTTTATTACAAATTCCTTTCTGTCCTTGAATTCACGTTTTTTGCCTTTATTCCACTGGGTTACGGGTCTTATATAGCCCACAACACGTGAATAGACTTCGCATTCGGCGCCGCATTCAGGGCAGGTAAAGTGTTCGCCTGCAACATAACCGTGATTCGGGCATGTGCTGAATGTCGGTGAGAATGTGAAATACGGGAGGTGATAATTGTTGCACACTTTTTTAACAAGGTTTTTCATAGTTTCAATGTTATGAATTCTTTCCCCTGCAAAAATATGTAAAACAGTACCGCCTGTGTATTTAGTCTGCAAATCATCCTGATGATCAAGCACTTCAAAGATATCATCGGTATAATTTACCGGCAACTGAGTTGAATTTGTGTAATAAGGATATTTTTCCTTATCAAGTTTAGCAAGCCTGTAGGAAGTACCTTCACCCGGTGTGGCTTCAAGGTTGTAGTTGTGGCCGGTTTCTTTCTGGAATTCTTTAATTTTTTCTCTCATAAAGTCCATAACCTCAACCGCAAACTGTTTTCCGCGGAAGCTGCCGATGTCATCGGCTAATAAGTTCAAGCATGCTTCGTTCATACCTATCAAACCGATTGTAGAGAAGTGGTTTTTCCAGTATACACCAAATCTTGATTTGATATCCCTCAGGTAGAATTTTGTATAAGGATAAAGATTTTTGTCAGTCAAATCTTCCAATAAAGCTCGTTTGATTTCCAAACTTTCTTTAGCAAGCTCCATTTTTTCAGCCAATTTAGATAAAAATTCACCTTTAGTTTCGGAATTTGCAGCGATTTTCGGAAGATTAATCGTTACAACACCTACAGAACCTGTCAGAGGATTTGAACCGAACAATCCGCCGCCTCTGTATTCAAGTTCTCTGTTGTCAATTCTTAATCTACAGCACATAGAACGTGCATCCTCCGGTGACATATCGGAATTGATGAAGTTTGAGAAATACGGAATGCCGTATTTTGCAGCCATTTCCCATAAACCTTCGATATTTTTATTATCCCAGTCAAAATCTTTTGTAATATTATATGTCGGAATCGGGAATGTAAATACTCTGCCTGAATTATCGCCTTGCATCATAACTTCGAAGAACGCTTTATTCAGCATATCCATTTCTTTCTGGAAGTCTTTGTAAGTTTCTTCCATCAATTCGCCGCCGATAATAACAGGCTGTTCCGCATAATATGAAGGAACCGTCAAATCCATTGTGATATTTGTGAAAGGTGTCTGGAACCCTACACGTGTCGGAACATTCATATTAAATACGAATTCCTGCATAGCCTGCTTAACTTGCTCATAGGTCAAATTGTCATATCTGATAAACGGCGCAAGAAGTGTATCAAAATTTGAGAAGGCTTGAGCGCCTGCAGCTTCTCCCTGCATTGTATACATAAAGTTTACAACCTGACCTAAGGCTGTTCTGAAGTGTTTTGCAGGAGCGCTTTCAATTTTACCTTTAACTCCGGTAAAACCTTCAGTCAATAAATCTTTTAAATCCCAGCCCACACAGTATACTGATATGATATTCAAATCATGGATATGAATATCACCGTTTATATGAGCGTTTCTGATATCAGCCGGATAAATTTTATTAAGCCAGTAATTTTTGCTGATTTCGGAAGCTATATAATTATTAAGCCCCTGAATAGAATATGACATGTTAGAATTTTCATTAACCTGCCAGTCAAGCTGCTTCAAATAATTATCGACAAGCGTAATATTTGAATCTTTATCAGAAGCCTGAACAGGATTTGACATGAAAGCTCTTTTTGCGGATCCCAAATCGACAACATTGTTGTCCTTCAAAATTGCATTGTTCATAAAAAATCTCCCAGATTACCGTGGTTGTACTACTAACCTACATAAGCATTCCGACTATAACGGCTGCGGTCCAGTGAGGGATTTTCACCCATGCTTTCCTTACATAAGTATCATGATTTTATAACTATCATGCAAATTTGTCAATAAATCATAAGATTGATCAGGGGGTAACATAAACATAATATATATCGCCGTCCAAAAGCGTGACGGCATATTTGACGTAATTTTTACGCTTCGGATCAGGTCCCTGTTCTGTAACATTTATTACAAAATCATTATCAATAAATTTTCTGACCTCATTCAAAGAAAAATATTCTTTAGTCAGAAATTTTGCAAATTTTTCATACTCACGATTATCTTCCATATATTAGTTATTATACCCGTTTTTTAAAAAATGCAACATTACTTAATATTTTTAAAAAATTCATCCGCAATCAACTGAGAATACTTATCCTTTTCCGAAACAGAAAGCAGTAATCTGTCATCACCTTTTGAATCCTTAACAACAGATATAATACCGGCAACATCGCCCACAGGCAGTTTTTTAACTCTTGCTTCAAACTTAACATAAGGAACCGATTTGCCGTAAGAAGATAACATTCCTCGCTTTGTAACGGACAAATCATTAACCGAAATTGCCTGATATTTAATTTTTTTAACAGAATTACGCAATTTATCTTCAATATTATCGGATTTTATATCTTCCGCGGTCAATATCGGTTTTTCTCCGGTATCAACAACAACCATTTTTTGACCTGATGCCTTATGTTCGGCAATAACGGCATTATAACCCAAGACACCTGCGGCTTTTTCTATCTCAAATTCATCGTTAATTTTTGAAAAATCACCGACTTTTTTGGCTCTTTCAAGCATGACTTCCTGCGAAGGATTTAACCAGTTACCGAGCCAGCCGCCTATCAGTTCTTTTCCGCCAAGCGACATAAAACCTATTATTGCAAGGGTTATAACAACAGCTCTTATAATATTTCTAAGACAGCCTATCATCTTAAATTCCTCTGATTTTGACAAAAAATTTTGATGGTATAATAATATTATAATTATGACAAAAACAGAAATCAACAATATAAATAGTTGGGAAGTAATACCTGAAGACACAACGCCTGTTATGAGGCAGTATCTGGAAATTAAACGCGAAAACCCGAACATGCTGCTTTTATACAGACTCGGAGACTTTTACGAAACTTTTTTTGAAGATGCATACAAACTTTCAAAAGCGCTGGAATTAACGTTAACCAGCAAAGACGCAGGTACTCTGGGCAGAATTCCGCTTGCCGGAATACCCGTAAAAGCCGCTGACAACTATATTGAACGACTTGTGCAAAAAAATATTAAAGTTGCGATCTGCGAACAGCTTGAGGACCCCAAATATACAAAAGATTTAGTAAAACGCGGTGTCACAAGGATTATAACGGCAGGCACAATTACCGAAAGCAATTTTCTTGAACAAAATACAAATAATTATATTTGTGCAATGTTTAAAGACGAAAAAAATAACCTTTACGGATTTGCCTACACAGATATATCAACAGGTGAATTCAAGGTAACACAGGCACCTTTGGACTTAATCACAGCAGAACTTGCAAGGCTCAATCCTGCAGAAGTTATCGCACCTTCAATCAGGGATGAAATTAAACCGTTCCAGATTGTACCTGATGAAAAAATAGACCTGCCGGAAAATATTACAAAAATTTATAACTGTTCAAAAATTCCGTCTTCGGTTTTTGAACCTGCATTTGCTGAAAACAATTTAAAAGCTGTTTTTGAAACAAAAAGTCTTGAATCTTTCGGATATGAAACCTGTAAGGCAGGTTTCCGCGCAGCAGGCGCTCTTTTATCATACATCTGGGAAACTCAAAAAGGCAACATGCCTAAATTTGAAAGAATTGAACACTATGAACTTTCCGAATATATGATAATTGATGTCAGCACAAGAAAAAATCTTGAATTAACCGAAACGCTGAGAGAAAAGAATAAATACGGTTCTCTTTTATGGGCTGTTGATAAAACCCGCACAAATATGGGAGCAAGACTTTTAAGAAACCGTATTTGCCAGCCCTTAAAAAAAGTTGAAGATATCCAAAAACGTCAGGATGCAGTGTCTGAACTTGTAGAAAAAAGCCAGCTGCGGCGCGAGCTTTCCGACAAATTAGAAAAAATTCAGGATATTCAAAGACTTTCCACAAGGATAAGCAACGGCAGCGCAACACCAAGAGATTTTATAGGGTTAAAGACCTCACTTCAAGCTCTGCCCGAGATTTTGGACATTTCAAAAAATTTAGACAACAATCCGTTTGCAAAAATCGAACAATACCGCGAAGATATTGCCATTTACGCGGATTTAATTGACAGAACAATTATTGATAACCCGCCAATCCACATAAAAGAAGGCGGAATTATAAAGGATAATGTAAACGGCGAACTGGATTATTTCAGAGATTTGTTAACCGGCGGAGAACAATGGTTAAAAAACTTTGAAGAAACCGAAAAAGAAAAAACAGGGATTAAGAACCTGAAAGTCGGCTACAACAAAGTTTTCGGCTACTTTATCGAAATAACAAACACATATCTTAATCAGACACCTGATAATTACATAAGAAAACAAACTCTGACAAATGCAGAAAGATTTATCACGGAAGAACTAAAAAAACACGAAGATGATGTTTTGTCAGCGAAATTCAAATCAACCGAGCTGGAATACAAACTCTACACCGACTTCAGGGACTATTCAAAAGAATACGTAACAAAAATTCGAGAAATAGCAGAAGCAATAGCTGTTATGGATGTTTCATCATCATTAGCCGAAGTTGCGGTTGAAAATAATTATTCAAAACCGATTGTGGACGAATCCGATGATTTTATAGTCAAAAACGGCAGACATCCCGTTCTGGAAAAGATTTTGCCTTTAGGGGAATACGTTGCAAACGACCTGACCTTGAAAAGCAATTCTGTTGACACAACGCAATTTATGATACTGACAGGTCCAAATATGGCAGGGAAATCAACCTATATGCGTCAAAACGCACTGATTGCAATTTTAGCGCAAATCGGGTCATGGGTTCCTGCGGATTATGCCAAAATCGGGATTATGGATAAAATCTTTACCCGTGTCGGAGCATCAGACGATTTGACGCTCGGGCAGTCTACTTTTATGGTAGAAATGATTGAAACAGCCTGCATTTTAAACTCTGCAACCGACAAAAGCTTTATTCTGCTTGATGAAATCGGACGCGGCACAAGCACTTATGACGGTGTTGCAATAGCCTGGGCTGTTGCCGAATATATTGCGACAAGAATCAAAGCCAGATGTATTTTTGCAACCCACTACCACGAGCTGAATGTAATGACAAATACTTATCCGCAGATAAAAAATTATCGCATTACAATTTCGGAAGAAAACGGCGAAATTGAATTTTTACGCAAAATAGTACAGGGCGGAGCAAGCAAAAGTTACGGTATTCAGGTTGCGAAAATGGCGGGACTTCCTAATGTTGTTATCAAACGATCTCAGGATTTGATGACCCGAATGCAAAAAGACTTTTCTAATAATTTAGCCACCCGCAAAAAATCCGACACGGTTGAACCTCAGGTACCTCAATTAAATTTATTTAATTGATAAAATTTGTAAATTTTTTTAAAAAAACTCGCAAAAAATTTCTTTACGAGTTTTAATGTTAATGGTAAAAAAAGGAGCGGCTATGTACGTAAGTTTCAATCCTAATGTAAATTTTAAACAACAGGCACCTCAAATGCCAAAAGATAACGTACAACAGAATTCCAAACAGACTGCAGTAATGCAGCAGCAAAAAAAGCCCTCAGGATTTAGAGAAGATATCAGTAAGATAGCCAAATTTTTTACGTCGTTAAATGAAATGACAAAAGCTTCATTTAAGGCAGCAGGTTACGGCGCATTAACGTCCGCAGTTTCACTTGCCGGTTTCTGGGCATTCGGAGCTGTACCGAGAGGATTTAAAAAAGGCAACAAAATTTTAGACGCATTCAAACATCCGATTAAAAATATAAGTACCAAAGGCAAAGTTATCACAGCAGTCTTAGGTCTGGGAGTTGCAGCATACCACATAATTAAGGGTCTGTTAATAACTAACCAGCGCACCGCAAACGTTGACCACCAGTTAAAAACAGGTCACAGACCGGCTTAAAAGGATACTGAAAGATTGAGCGGTTACCCCTATAACGGCTAAAACGGTATTTTATCTGCAGGTCAGCCGATTAAATTTCCGTAGTGTTCGTTGTAAAAATCGCCGAACCTGTCCTGCAGAATAGCTTCACGGCATTTTTGCGAAAATTCCACCAGAAATTGGATATTGTGGATGGATAAAAGCGTAGAAGCAGTGCTTTCGCCGCAGCGCCAGAGGTGTCTTATGTAGGCTCTGGAATGATTTTGGCACGCATAACAATCACAGCCTTCCACAAGCGGACGCGCATCATCGTAGAATTCTTTATTCTTAATATTACGTTTGCCGTTCCATGTAAAAAACGAGCCGTGGCGGGCATTTCTGGTCGGCAGAACACAATCAAACATATCCACCCCGCGTTTAATTCCGTCCAACAAATCCTCCGGTGTTCCGACGCCCATAAGATAACGCGGCTTATTTGCGGGCAATAAAGGCGCTGTAAGCTCAACAAAATGGTTCATAATCTCTTTTGTTTCACCGACACTCAACCCGCCGATTGCATAGCCGTGGGCATCATAAGATGAAATTACACTTGCGCTTTCACGTCTTAAATCATCGAAAAACGCGCCCTGAACTATCGGAAAAAGTGCCTGACGGGGGTTTGTTTTTGCTTTCATACATCTTTCAAGCCACCTGTGGGTGCGCTCCATTGCCTTTTTTGCGGTATCATAATCGCAAGGATACGGCGCACATTCATCAAAAGCCATAATTATATCTGCACCGATATCCTGCTGGATTTCCATGGAAACCTCAGGAGATATAAAATGTTTTTTGCCGTCTTTCGGGTCTCTGAATTCAACACCGTCCTCTGTGATTTTCCTCAAATGCGACAGCGAAAACACTTGAAACCCGCCCGAATCCGTCAAAACCGGTTTATCCCAATTCATCCAGCCGTGAATTCCGCCGAATTGTTTGATTAACTTTGTACCGGCTCTTAAATAAAGATGATATGAATTTGCCAGAATTATTTGCGCGCCGGTATTTTTCACCTGTTCAGAGGTAAGCGTTTTGACAGCGGAATTTGTTCCGACAGGCATAAAAATAGGCGTTAAAATTTTTCCGTGCGGGGTGGTTAAAATTCCTGCACGGGCGCCTGTTTGCGCACATTCGTGAACCAATTCATAACTAAAAAATTCACTCATCTACTCAAGATCTTCCTTTTCGGTGACGAGTTCCGTCATATTTTTCCAGTTTGTGCAGAGTTCTTCGGGCTTAAAGTATATTGCAATTTCGCGCGCGGCACTTTCCGGACAATCTGAACCGTGGACAGAATTGTATTCTTTCAACTGTGCAAAATCAGCGCGGATAGTGCCGACCTGAGCTTCCGCAGGATCTGTTGCACCCATAAGCTGACGCGCACCTTTGATTACGTTATACCCTTGCAAAACCATTGCAACAATCGGACCGCTCTGGATGTATTTGATAAGTCTGTCATAAAACGGTTTGCCAAAGTGTTCGGCATAATGCTGAGCAGCCTGTTCTTTACTAACCATAAGCATCTTTAAGCCGATAATTTTATACCCTTTATCTTCAAATCTTTTTATGATTGTGCTTGTAAGCCCTCTGATTACCGCATCCGGCTTAATCGCTATAAATGTTCTCTCTTCAGTATGTCCCATGTTTTTTCCTCCATATAGAGCTATAATAGCATAAATCCCCGAAAAAAGCTAATATTCTTCCGCAATTCTCACAAAATCAAGGTTTTTCTTCATATCGTTTATGTATTTTCTCAAAATTATAAGCATTATTGTACAAAGAATAATTGCCGCACTTACAAGCCCGTACCAGAAGCCCATGATATTCATATTGTATTTAAACGCAAGCGTATATCCTACAGGTATTGAAATCAGCCAGTATCCGATAAAATTCGCAATCATAACGATTTTGGTCTTTTTCATGCCCTTGAATATTCCGGCAAGCGACACCTGCAGCCCGTCAAACACCTGAAACAGAGCCAGTACATACAAAACAGGCACGCTGATATCAACGAGCTTGCTGTCAGATGTAAACAATCCGACAAGAAAACCCGGAAAACTTGCAAAAATAATTGAACTGCAAGCCATAAACCCGACCGCCATTCCCAGACCTATATAAGCGTAACGTCGAAGCTCCATAAGGTTTTGCGCGCCGTTTGCAAACCCGACTTTTACCGCAATCGCATTTGATATGGCAAGCGGCACCATAAAAGATACCGTTGTCAAAGTGCACACCAAATTCTGCGCAGCTGCATAAACCCCTGACACACGTCCCATAATTACCGCAACGCAATTAAACGCAACAAATTCAATCAAAATCGCAATTGATATGGGCATACCGATTTTCAAAAGCCCCCTGAAATATTCCCTGTCATCTCTGTAATTGCGAAATTTCATCAGCTTAAAACAATACCACAACAGCACAAATCCCATAAAATATCTTACGGTAAAACTTGCAATAGCAAGCCCTATTGCACCCAAAGACGGTATCGGACCCCAGCCGAACACGAGTATTGCGTTCAATGCAAGGTTCAAAAATACCGAAAACACAGTCACAACGTTCGGCAAAAATACAATTTCAAACGCCTGCAAAAATTCCTTCAACGCAGCATGCAAATACGCCCCGAAAGTCGAAAACGCAGTTATAATCATATATTCCTTAATCGGCTTTACAAGCTGCGGTTCAAAATTCAAATAATCAATCAGCGGCACGCACAACAAAACGCCAATCATCATTATGACAGCCAAAATCATCGCAAATCTGATTGTCGGGTAAAAATACTTTTTAGCGGAGTGCTTTTCGCCCCTATAGTTTGACAAAAGCGGCGAAACACTTGCAATTAAACCGATTCCGAAAGTCATAATACAATTGGAAATAGCTGTTGCAATGGAAATCGCCGCGAGAGTGTCCGTCGAATGACGTCCCGCAATCAAAACATCTCCCGCACCTATCATAATAAAGCCCAAATTCCCCATTATAATGGGCAGGGCAATATGTAACAGCTCTTTTGCATAATGTTTAAAATCGGATAAACGCATGACTATATAGTAACATGAAAAAATAATTCTATCTCATAGACTTAATTAATCTGAAAATAGTTGTTATATCGTGAGAAGGTAAATATTCCAAATTTTCAACAATATATTTTTTCATATTTTCATCAGTTAAATCAATATGTTCAAAGTCAAATAATTCGGGTAAAGATACTTTTAATGCACCGGCAATTCTGCCAAGACTTTGTGTCGGGAAATTATACCCGCATTCAATTTTACTAACAGTTTTTTTATCAATACCTACAATATCAGCTAATTTCTGCTGAGAAATTCCCAGAAAACTTCTTAATTCTTTTATTCTACGACCAAGATGACTTTTAATTTCTTTCATATATTAAGATTACTTCATAAAACAAATAAATTAAACTGATTAATTGGAGATTTTATATTGATTATTCTCTTTTTTTGTAATAACATATAATAAAAATTAACAATATGGAGGTAAAGAATGGAAATAAACAAAAGCCAAATGGAGTTGATATTAGAGTTAATGCAAGGCAAAACGCTCAATGAAATAGCGGAAACACTGAATACAACATATAACAACATACAAAAACGCACAAATAATTTGTACAAAAAATTCAATGTCAAAAATCGAAAAGATTTATCTACAGCATTACTGCAGCAAAATATAATAACCTCCACACAAATAACAAAAAATTTTCGTAAACGATTTAAAACAAAAATTGAGGACACACCGATTTCAGAAGAAATTGAAGAACTTACAAAACAAGAGCTTCAATATTTATTTCTTGCATCACGTTCAAAAACCAAAAAAGATATTATGAGTATTATGAATTTACGTAACATGCATGAGTGCAATTACATTCAGGCCTGCATTTGCAGAAAATTAAACGCACTAAACATGATAAATGCGCTCTTTATTGCAGGTAAATTAAACCTTGTTTAATATTACCCGTTTTTCTTAATAATATGTCTTGCCTTACTGCTTGTGCAGCAAGGCTTTTCTTTAATCAATACGCCCCACAAACTCACCCACTTGTTCTGTTAAAAATACCAATTTAAAGTTCTAATTATATAACTTTGGATTGGTAGTTGCATTTATAAAAATATTATAATCTATTGTTATGAGTGAATTTTTAAAAAAATTTGGCAATAACATTAGAAAATATCGTGAAATTAATAATTACAGCCAGGAAAAATTAGCTGAATTAATGGATGTTTCACTAACGACAATTAATAACATTGAACGAGGAATATCTTTCATTACTGCAGACAATCTTGTTAAGTTAACAACAATTTTAAAAACGACAACAAAAGATTTATTTGATTTTGACGAGACACCTGATGGGAAATATCTTGGAATGATTATTGCAAAAGCTCGACAAATGAATGTTGAACAGCAAAAGCAAATTTTAAAAATCATGCAGACATTTGAATAAAGCAGAACATTTTTGTTGGGCAAGTATACTTACCGTCTTCAGGCTTCAGGATTACAGAATAAAACCTTACTGCCTTAGTATCTTAGTAACTTAGTATCTTTAATTTGAGCTCCTTCGGGCTTCGCCCTCAGGATGACAATAAGTTATCCCCCTTTAGTCCACCGAGAAGATTTCCTTCAAATCTTCCATAGTAAGCGATTTAGTAATATTTCTGTCAACGGAAATTACGCTGTCAACAAGGTTGCGTTTAATTGTTTTGAGTTTTTGAATTTTTTCTTCAACAGTATTTTTTGTGATAAGTCTGTAGACAAATACTTTTTTAGTCTGACCGATACGATAAGCACGGTCTGTTGCCTGATCTTCGACCGCGGGGTTCCACCACGGGTCGTAATGGATTACGTAATCCGCGCCGGTCAAGTTCAAGCCCGTTCCGCCGGCTTTCAAACTGATTAAGAAAATCGGAATTGACGGCGTTGAATTAAATCTTTCAACAGCAGCCTGACGGTCTTTTGTTTTACCTGTCAGGTATTCGTAATCAATGCCTTCGCGCTCAAGCCAAGCCTTTACGATATCCAGCATGTCGACAAACTGGCTGAACAAAAGCACTCTGTGACCTTCAGAGATAATTTCTTCCAGCATGGATTTAAGTTTTTCAAATTTACCTGAGGACATAATATTTTTAACGTTTTCTTTATCGTAAAGCCGCGGGTGGCAGCAGATTTGACGTAATCTGAGAAGTGCGGAGAAAATCGACAATCTGCTTTTTTCAAGTCCGTTCTGCTCAATACTTTTGAACAATTCTTCTTTGGTACTGTCAAGAACCTGCAGATAGAAGTCTTTTTGCTCATCCGTAAGTTCACAGTATGCAATGTTTTCGACCTTATCCGGCAAATCTTTTGCAACATCGCGTTTCATACGTCGCAAAATAAACGGATAAATCTGCAATTTCAGACGTTTTTCAACGGTTTTGTCCTGACGCTCCATAATCGGGTTAACATATCTGTAATTGAAATCCGCCACGCTGAACAAAAATCCCGGCATCAAAAAGTCGAATACAGACCACAATTCCTCAAGTTTGTTTTCAATCGGGGTGCCGGAAAGCGCCAGTTTATGCTGGGATTGCAATTTTTTAACCGCCTGAGCAGTCTGCGACATCGCGTTTTTAATATTCTGAGATTCATCAAGAATTATATATCTGAAATTAATATTTTTCAGTTTTTCAATATCGCGTCTGACAAGTGCATAGCTTGTAATTACAACATCGTAATTCGGAATTTCCTTAAACATCTGTTTGCGCTCAATCCCTGCAAGTTTTAAACATGTCAAAGTCGGCGCGAATTTTTGAATTTCAGCTTCCCAGTTAAAAACAACCGTTGTCGGACAGATAACAAGAGTAGGCATCGGACCGTCCTCTTCTTTTGCCTTCTGAACAGCCGTCAGAGCCTGTAAGGTTTTACCAAGCCCCATGTCGTCCGCCAGAATCCCGTTCAGTCCGTATTTATACATAAACCAGAGCCAGCCGAAACCTTTTGTCTGATATTCACGGAATTCCGCATGAATACCTTCCGGCAGCGTCAAATCCTCTGACGTTGAGAATGTTGACATCTGCTCCCAGAATTTTTCAAAATCATCGCTCAAAATAAGCTCAACACCGAGATTCTTCAATTCATTGATAAGCCCTGCACGGTAGGTTTTTACGGTAAATCTGTTATCGGGCGTTCTATACACATCAAAAGAATTAAATGCCCTCATCATTGCGTAAATATTCTGCGCCGGATATTCTACAAAGCCCAAACTTCTTATGCGGGCATATTTTTCACCGCTTTGAATAGTTTCGTAAATATCGTCAAAGTTGATAATCTCCTCACCGGCTTTTCCGAAAATATGAATTTCAAAGCTGTCCTGTGATTCCTCACTGAATTTAATTTCCGCACATAATTTGAATGGCTCGTCCATAAGTTTGAAAAAGCCCATATCGTCTTTTTCTTCAAACTTCCAGCCGTCGCCTGCCTGTTTTATATAATAATTGTAAAAATCAATTGCATTTTCTTTTTCAAGCGCGAGGTTATTGGTCTGCATCGGAACAAATTTGCATGCCAGAAGCATATTATATGCCTCAATTTCGTGCTTGTAATTGCGTTTGACCCAGTAAATCAAATCCTCATCGGTTTTTTTAATGGTAAGATAAGGTGATTTTTCTTTGGCATTTTTGGAAAACGGCACCCTGACTCCGTCATATTCAAATTCCAGAGCGGCTTTCAATGATTGATCATAATCAATTCCGAGCGTCACGATATTCAAAGGCGGACGTTCTTCAAGCATTAATTTGGAAATATTATCCGCAATTCTGACATCCATAATTTCGCGCAGTTTCGGCAATTCTTCATAGATAAATTTGCCGCCTTCGGCATCTTTCAAATCGGTAAAAGTGGATTTCAAAAGGTTTTGCGGAATGGATTGCATTGCAATATTTGTCGGGAAAATTATGTTTTTATATCTGCCCCATTTCAAATGTCTTGAAAAATACCTGACCTCTTCAAACGGGTAAACATCGTCCTTATCAGGTCTTTGCCATTCAAGGGATAAAAGTATGGTGCCGGCTTGAGAACTGTTAACATACAACACAAGCTGCCATTCTTTGTCGGTAAACTTCAGCCTCTGTTTGGTTTTCTCATCCAGAACCTCATCCGCCATGGCTAATAAGCTGAACATCGGACCGAATTTGGTAATCGGAATGTCATACCAACCGGCTTTTTTGTCCTGACGCGAAATTTTTAAAAGCTCTTTTAAAATATTCAATTCAACTTTTTGGGTGTTATTGATTTCAAAATTTTTGTCCTGTTTTTGGGCTTCAATAAAATTCCTCAAAATCGGTTCAATCTGGCGGACGACCTTGCCTGTTTCCCGTGACATTACAAGGATTGAAAAGAAATTTGCTTTTCTTTTCGGGTTAAAGTGGAAAATGTAATTCCCTTTAGGCGGTTCTGTCAAAGCCGTATTTTCATCCGGAAAATCAAATTCCATACCGAATTTAGTTTCCAGCCAATCCTCATAAGCATGTTCATCAATAGCTTTCAGAGCAACAGCAACGGCATGTTTGCACCATTCTTCCTTTAAAGGGCAGTTGCATCTGGCGGTTACACCGTTTTTCTTAAAGATTAAATCGGTATTATAATGATCCTGAAAATTCCCTTTTACTTTTGCCATATAGAAATTTTTTTCAGGATAAGCGTCGAACACCATATCTTTCAGATGGTATTCGTAACCTCTGCGCCAGCTGCCAGCGCTTGCATGCTCTTTTATAAACTTATAATTGAATTGCTCGCCACTCATTTGCGGAGTATAATCTTCCTTTACAAAGGGTACAACGCCGGATATAGATAAAATCTATAAGCCCTTATATTTCTATTATACATGAATAAATAAAAAGTGCAAGTGTTTAAGGCACCAAAAAATTATGGAACGCAAACGCGAACAAAATTCCGAAAACCGCCCCGAAAAATACCTCTAAAGGCGTATGTCCCAAAAGTTCTTTCAATTTGCCGCCTGCAGCCTGCAGATCGTGTTTATAAAAATCATCCATCATACGGTTTAGGCACGCCGCGGTTTTACCAGCAGCCCTTCTTAAACCTGCAGCGTCATACATTACAATAAGGGCATAGCCAAATGCAATTGCAAACAACAATGAGCTGAACCCGGCTATAATCCCGACAGAGGTTGATAACCCCATAACTCCCGCCGAATGTGAACTCGGCATGCCGCCCGTTGTCGTAAATATTTTAAAATTTATTTTACGGGTTCTGATTGTAAAAACGCAAAACTTAATTACCTGCGCAAAAAATGCGGATAAAAGCCCGCAGGCTAATGCCTCATAACCGTTATTTATAATCATGGTGTGCATAAAATCTCTCTTTCCTTTGTCAATCTGTGGCAATTATATCAAACATAATAACGCATTGCAAAAACTTTACAAATCTTATGCAATACGGATTTTGGCAATAATTTGATCAAAAATATCCGATTTCAAGCCGTTTTCCGACAATATTTTTTCGCAATCATCCAGAATTTGAGCCAAATCCGCTTTTGCTTTTTCCAGACCGTATAAAGAAACATAAGTCAATTTGCCGGAGAGTTTATCTTTGCCGAGAGTTTTACCCATTTGTTCAAAAGTTGAGGTTTCATCCAGAATATCATCGGCAATCTGGAATGCAAATCCGAGATTTTGAGCAAATCCGGTTATAACATCAAGCTGTTTTTCGTCCGCGCCTGCAATTATTGCACCTGTCCGCAACGCGAGTTTAAATAAATCTGATGTTTTATGAATATGAATATATTCAAGTGTTTTTTCAGGATTTTCAGGGGTTGTTTTTTCACTTTCAATATCCGCGACCTGACCCGCGATAACCCCGTAGGCGCCTGCATATTGAAAATATTCTTCCAAAATTTTGACTAATTTTTCAGCTCCGAGATTTTTTGAATTTTTCACAATAACCTGCGGTGCAAAAGTCAAAAGAGCATCGCCTGCAAGAACTGCCACGGCTTCTCCGAAAACCTTATGATTGGTCAATTTGCTGCGTCTGTAGTCGTCGTTATCCATACAGGGCAAATCGTCGTGAATAAGGGTTTGCGCATGAAGCATCTCAATTGCACACGCAGCCGGAATTGCATCTTCAAGTTTTCCGCCGAACATTTGGCACGCCTCAAGACACATCACAGGACGCAAACGCTTCCCGGGCAGCAATACCGTGTATCTCATGGATTTGAAAATATCCTCGGGATATGTTATTTCCATAAATTTATCTAAATTTTCGTTTACTAAATTAATTAAACTCTGCATTTTCTATTCCTTATTCTGTCATCCTGAACTCGTTTCAGGATCTTGCCTGAGAGGCAAAATAATTTACTCATAATCAATATTTTTTATCTGTTGTTTCAAGGTATTTCTCGCACTCTGGCGTTTTTTACCGCTGATTTTGGCAACAGCCTTGTTATTTACGAGTTTTTTGGAGTGTTCGACTTTTTGTCCTGCGTTCTGCACACGGGTTTTAAACTCTCTTGCTTCCTCAGCAAAAGCCAAATAACTTTCATACCTTGACGGGTCGATCTTGTCAAGATTTGCAAGAACCGCACAGCCTGTTTCGTTTATATGCAGACAGTCGCTGAATTTGCAATCTCCGCCGAATTTTGAAATATCCTCAAACAGCAAATCCACGTCTTTCGGCAGTATAAAGTCAAATTTCACGTTGCTGAACCCGGGAGTATCAACAATTCGCGAATTTTGGTTTAATTTTATAATTTCGCAATGACGGGTTGTGTGAGTGCCTCTGCCGATTTTTTCGCTAACCTCTTTTGTGCGCAGATTCAAATTCGGGTTCAAAGCATTAATAAGACTTGATTTGCCGGCACCTGACGTCCCGCAGAGAACACTTGTTTTGTCCGTCAAAATCTTTTCAAACTCCCTCAAGCCTTTATGTTCCGTTGCGGACGTAAAAATAATTCTATACCCGAGAGGTTCATAAATCGAAAGAATTTTAGGTTTTAAATGTTTATCCCACTTTAAATCGCTCTTATTAAAACAGAGAACAGCTTCAATATTATGATATTTTGCAAGTGAAGCGTACCTGTTCAGCTGCGTAAGGTTTAAATCAGGCTCTTTTAAAGCCGACACAATTATAATTTGGTCAATATTTGCAACGCTCGGACGCGGGATGAAATTTTTGCGCGGAATTATTTTTTCTATAACACCGCCTTGAAATTCCACGAAATCCCCGACGAGAATTTTTTCTCTCTGTTTTTTTAAAACTTCACGGATTTTGCACTCGCAACGGTTCATACCATCGTCCACATAATAAAAATCCGAATGTATCTTGTAAATTTGTCCTTCTGCCATTACATATTTATTTTAGCATAAAAACTAAAATTTAATCGGATAATCATCAGGGATTTTCCAGTCATTACACTCTATCATTGAGGAACAAAATGAGGTGCCAAAGCCATAATAATTATCCAGATAAGGATTTTCGCATAACTGGGCCCAATTAAGTTTGCTTCCGTCAGGGTAGCTGAGTGTATCCGAAGTACAATGCGGCAAATACGGCTCCCAATAGCTCTCACTTTGTGAGCCGTTAATAGAAGTGATATAATAAGTATTTTTCGACTTGTTTTTAATAAGATTAAATCTAAAATAATCTATGCCGTTATACATTTTATCTTTTGAAACATTCAAATCTATATTTACAGCATAGCCATAAGTGCTGTTTGCAAGAGGATACTGTATCCAAAAACCTGTTCCGTCAGGTAAAACCAGCTTATTTATGTGTTGCCCGTCAACAAATTCATTAAACTTAGTTCTTTCTTGACCGTTTATAATTGTTTTATACAGGCAATCACGACCTTTTTCCGTTTTCTGTGTATTACAAAGTTTCGCATTATTTAAATATTTAAGAATATAATTCTGCGCAAATTCACGCTGAAGGGTAAGCTGATCGGCAGAAGTAACACCATTAAATAAATAATCAATATTGCCTTCATCAGCTTCAACACGTTTTATAACCTCGTTTATGACAGCAATTGTCTTTCTTAATCTGGTTTCAACCATCTTCTTTTTGTATGTACCGACAAGCGCTGGTATGGTAAGCGCAGCAACAATCCCGATTATCCCGAGGGTTATCAAAACTTCTGCAAGTGTGAAGGCGATTTTTTTGGAAGATACTAAGTTACTAAGGCAGTATGGCACTAAGGGTTTACTGTGAGCTTCGCTCACGTATTTGTTTTCTGAATTATAATTCATCATATAAGAATTATAATTTGTATTTGCTCCTTTGTCAATTTTGGTGTCGGTCTGATAATGCCGACCTACTTTTCTGTTACTTCTTAGTGCCTTGGTGCCATAGTATCTTAGTAACTTTACACAACCAATACCGCCAGAACCCTTGTACTGGCTACCTAGAGGAGTCGCCGTCGCCCCCCCCCAGCTGTTTCAGACTTTTTATAAACCATCATTTATCTCCTTATTGTTAAATTTATTATAACAAGGCTCCTGATTTTTGGCAAGATATCAAATTTATCGATTTGTTAAGCTGATTTGAATTTTTAAATTTTTGTGTTATTATCAGTATATTCAAGAAGATATATTTTATAAGGGGAAAAAAGATGATTTCAGTAAACGACTTAAAAACAGGCTTGACTCTTGAGTTGGACAACGGTCTCTGGTCAGTGGTCGAGTTTTTGCACGTTAAGCCGGGTAAAGGCGCAGCTTTTGTAAGATCAAAACTTAAAAACGTTGAAACCGGTCAGGTAGTTGAAAAAACGTTCCGTGCCGGCGAAAAAGTTGCAAAAGCAATGCTTGACAGACGTGAAATGCAATATTTATATAAAGAAGGCAAAGAATTCGTTATGATGGATACGGAAACCTACGAACAGTTACAGATAACGGAAGATCACGTAGGCTCCGGCGTTAAATATTTAAAAGAAAACATGATTGTTCAGGTATTAATGCACGATAAAAGAATTATCGGCGTTGATATTCCGGCACATGTTGAATTGGAAGTCGTTGACACACCGCCTTCCGAAAAAGGCAACACCGCTCAGGGCGGCACAAAACCCGCTACACTTGAAACAGGTGCAGTTGTTAACGTTCCGTTCTTTATCTCTAACGGCGACAAAATAAGAGTTGACACCAGAACTAATGAATATTTGGATCGCGCATAATTAAGAAAGGCATATAAAATGAAGTTTGATACAGATTATATTGAAAAGTTAGCTGAAATAATTGAAGCAAAAGGCTTAACAGAAATTTCACTGGAAGACGGCAATCAGGCAATTACGGTAAGACGTGAATTGTATACGGCAGGCGCTCCTGTTGTTGCTGCACCTGCTGCAGCTCCTGCTGCGCAGCCGGTTCAAACACCTGCCGCAGCCCCGAAACAGGAAGCTAAAAAAGGTCAGCCGGTTACATCACCTATGGTCGGCACTTTCTACAAAGCCTCCTCTCCGGATGCAAAACCGTTTGTTGAAGTAGGTCAGACTGTTTCCAAAGGCGATGTCGTATGTATCGTTGAAGCCATGAAATTGATGAACGAAATTGAATCCGAATTTTCAGGCAAAGTAATTGAAATTTGCGTGGAAGACGGTCAGCCCGTTGAATTCGGTCAGGTATTAATGTATATAGAATAGTTATTTTAAGTGAGATAAAATCTTTATCTCACTTATTTTTTAAGGAATAGGGTATGTTTAGAAAAGTATTGATAGCAAACCGCGGCGAAATTGCCGTAAGAATTATAAGAGCGTGCAGAGAAATCGGGCTTCCGACCGTTGCAATATATTCACAAGCCGATGCAAATTCACTGCATGTTAGACTTGCAACGGAAGCTTACTGCATAGGACCTGCAGCAAGCGCCCAGAGCTATTTGAGCATTCCGGCAATTATATCCGCAGCACTTGTATCCGGTGCTGACGCAATCCACCCCGGCTACGGCTTTATGTCCGAAAGAGCCGATTTCGCGGAAATTTGCGCAAAACATAATATCAAATTCATCGGCCCGACGCCTGAAGCTATGCACAAAATGGGCGATAAAGCCACTGCCCGCAAAACAATGATTGAAAATAACGTCCCCGTAACTCCGGGCACGGGAATTTTGAAAACTCCCGAGGAAGTTAAAGAATTTGCTAAAAAAGCAGGCTACCCGATTATCCTGAAAGCAACAGCCGGCGGCGGCGGAAAAGGTATGAGAATTGTCCGCTCAGATGACGAAGTTGAAACGAATATGAATCTTTGCCAGTCGGAAGCTCAGAATTTCTTCGGCAACCCTGATGTTTATGCGGAAAAATACCTTGAAAATCCGCGCCATATTGAAGTTCAAATTCTTGCAGACCAGTACGGAAATGTTGTACACTTAGGTGAACGCGACTGCTCAATCCAGCGCCGCCACCAAAAGTTAATTGAAGAAGCGCCGTCACCGGCAATTAATGAAGAAACAAGACGCGAAATGGGAGCTGCTGCAGTTCGTGCGGCTAAAGCAATTAACTATGAAGGGGCAGGCACCTGCGAATTTCTGCTTGACCATGACGGCAAGTGGTATTTTATGGAAATGAATACCCGTATTCAGGTTGAACACTGCGTAACCGAGATGATTTCCAACGTCGATCTGGTCAGAGAACAAATTATGGTCGCAGCAGGCGAAAAACTTGACTTTACTCAGGATGAAATCGTTTTAAGAGGTCATGCAATCGAATGCAGAATTAACGCTGAAAACCCCGAAAAAGACTTTATGCCTAACCCGGGTCAAATCACAGGCTATGTAACCCCAGGAGGTTTCGGCGTCAGAGTCGATTCACATGTTTATCAGGATTACAGTATCCCGCCATACTATGATTCAATGATAGGTAAATTAATCTGCTGGGGCAGAACCCGTAATGAAGCCCGCCGCAGAATGTACAGAGCCTTGAAAGAATACGTCGTAACAGGTATTGAAACTACTATTCCTTTCCATCAGGATATTGTTGAAGATGAAGTCTTTATCAGCGGCAACTTTAATACAGGCTTTATTGAAGACTATTATAAAAGAAAAGGTAAAAAATAATTAAATTTTTTCAATAAAAAAAGAGGAAGCTTTTGGCTCCCTCTTTTTTTTAAACTTAAAAACTATTTGCCGTTAACAATAGTTTTGAATTTTTTACCTGCAGAAAATGCAGGAACTGTTTTAGCAGCAATTTTAAGTTCTTTACCAGTTTGAGGATTTCTGCCTACTCTTGCAGCTCTCTTACGTGATTCGAATGTACCGAAACCAACTAAAGTAACTTTTTTGCCTTTAGCAACTGTTTTTTGAATAGTGTCAACCCAAGCGCTCAATACTTCTGAAGCTTCTTTTTGAGTTACGTTTGCTTTTTTAGCGATTTCTTGTACTAATTCTTCTTTGTTCATGATAAAACTCCTTTTTTTGTGTACATGCTAATTATAGCGGAAGTTTCACTTTATGCAAGTAGTTTACAATATTTAACCTTAAAAAACATCCGAAAAGATGAATTTTAGACATTTTTTGTATACAAAAAGTAATAAAAATAACAAATCTACGCATTTTTTGCGGTTTTTTGGTACAATGTCATGTGGAAGATATGAAAGAAAGAGTATTATTATTTGCAATAGTTTTCGGGCTGGGTGTATTCATATACATCTTTCAAAGTTACTTTAATACACTGTGGGGATTGGCTTTTCTGGTAGCGGCAATGGCTTTATACGCAATGTTTACGAGCCTTGCGTACAAAATAAAGAGCCGTCAGATGCAAAAATACCCGCAGATTATTAACGAAAACTTTAAACCGTTTGTATCAGTGCTTATTCCGGCGCATGACGAAGAAAGCGTCATTGCTGAAACTGTTGAAAACATTTTACAAATGGATTACGAACCGTTTGAGATAATTGTTATTGATGACAGAAGTGTCGACAATACCGCATCTGTTATAAAAGATTTAGAGAAAAAATACGACAAAGTTACGGCATTTATTCGCCCGAAAGATGCATTCCCGGGGAAATCAGCCGTATTAAACGATGCACTTGTATATGCAAAAGGCGAGGCAATCCTTGTATTTGACGCTGATGCAAGGGTCGAAAAAGATTTCTTAAAAAAACTTGTGCCAAATCTGGAGCCTAAAGATGTCGGTGCTGTTCAGGCAAGAAAAGTCATACGAAACAAAGACGAAAACATTCTGACCCGCTGCCAGAATAATGAAATGACAATGGATACACACTTTCAAGTCGGAAGAGATTCCGTAAAAGGTGCGGTTGAACTTAGAGGAAACGGCGAATTAATTAAACGCACGGCGCTTGAAGATATCGGCGGCTGGAACAATTACACAATTACGGACGATCTTGATATGTCGACCAGACTTCACATAAAAGGCTGGGACGTAAGATTTTGCAAAGACGCAATCGTTTATGAAGAAGGTATAATTTATCTTTGGCCATTATACAGACAGAGAAGAAGGTGGCTTGAAGGAACAATCAGACGCTATCTTGAATATGCAGGACCTGTTTTAACTTCAAAAGACATGTCGTTAAGAACAAGTTTGGATCTGGTTGCGTATATTTCGCAATTCATTATGCCTGCGTGGTTTATAATGGAAATTTTAATCCGCGGATTCAAAATCCTTGCAAAAGACGCGCCGCCGCACATGCTTTTTTCATCAATAATTATCGGCTGCGTAATCGGTATAGGGTTTTTCACTGCTGCCAGATACAGCTTAAGAAGATATGACAATATGTCAAGACTTGACGCTTTTAATCAAGCCTTTGAAACCACTATTTACCTTTTTTTAATCTGGTTCCCGCTTGTTTTATTTATCGGGTTTAAAATTCTTTTTATGAAAAAAGACATGAACTGGGGCAAAACCGCACACGGACTTGTACAAAGAGAACACGCCATTCAAAAGGCAAAAGAAAAAATCAGACTTGCAAAAGAAGAATTGAAAAAATTATTACTAACGAAATAGGAGAGATTATAATGAACACAACCGATGTAGTAGCAAATGTAAAAAGTAAAATCCGCTCAGTCAATGATTTTCCGAAAAAAGGAATAATCTTTCGCGATATTACAACGGCATTAAAAGAGCCGGAAGTTTTAAAAGAAATGATAGACTATCTTTGCGATCAATTCAAAGACGTAAAAATTGATTACATTGCCGGGATTGAAAGCCGCGGATTTATTTTCGGCATGCCTATGGCATACAAACTTAATGCGGGATTTGTACCTATAAGAAAACCGAATAAACTTCCTGCCGAAACCATAAGTCAGGAATACCAGCTTGAATACGGCACTGACAAAATCGAAATTCACACTGACGCCATAAAAGAAGGCGATAATGTTTTAATTGTGGATGATTTACTCGCAACGGGCGGAACGGCGGAAGCTGCCTGCAAACTTATTAAAAAAACAGGCGGTAATCTTGTCGGTATAGCATTTTTAATTGAGCTTGAAGATTTGAAAGGCCGCGACAAATTTGACAAAGACCTGAAAGTCGTTTCAATGCTTAAGTATTAAAAAGAGGCTCCTTTGAGCCTCTTTTTTATACTATTTAGGCAAACAATCCCAATAACTTTGTGTTTCATCATCAGGACAGACATCGTGCAGAGCATACCATGAACAGCCAATACCATTTCCCTGCTGAGTGGATGCTTTATTGCATGGAAAGCCCATCTGATTCCAAGAAGTACTGCAAGACGTTTTTCCCTGTGCAAGACATTCCTCAATTCCGTTTTGTACTTCTTCTTCTGTATAGGTTCCTGTTTGCTGAATAGGTACCAAATAATTGTTATTATCCACCCAAAAGGTAAATATATCATGACCAAGCGCATTCGGTCCTTTATCTGCTCCGTTCATATCGAATGTAAGCCCGAGTTTTGCCGCATTTACATTTGATTCAAAACATGTCCCGTCAGAAAGTAATTTTTCGGGTTTATAAGCCGCACCAAAAGTTACATAAGCACCTTGCGTTTTATTGTAAGTCACAACATCTTCTTTATACTCACATTTACCTACTACTTTAAAATATTTATCAAACATCGTTTCACATGCATCAATATTAATATATACCGCATTGGAAGAGTCATATTTAATACAATACGTTCTTATGTTTTCCCCAAAATCATTTTTGGCAAACAAAAGTACCTGCGAAATTTCTGCATATTTTTTCATAAATTGCATCTTTAAGACCTTCTTTTGATAATTCGTTATAAGCGTCGGAATTGTCATAGCTGCCACAATGCCGATTATGCCGAGGGTGATCAGAACTTCAGCCAAAGTAAACGCAACACGACGAATGTTGTCTGACATGTCTACGTGCGTAGCACACTTGTCACCCTGAACTCGTTTCAGGGTCTCTTGTTTGACGTGAGTAGAGTGAGGGGTGTGTTTACTAACCTGACGGTAAACTTTTCTGTCGGCATAGTAATGCCAACCTACGTTTCTGTTACTTCTTAGTGCCTTAGTGCCATAGTATCTTAGTAACTTTACACAACCAATGCCGCCGGAACCCTTGTCCTGATTACTTAGAAGGGTCGCCCCCCCCCGACTTGCTTCAACTTACCATGTTTCACTGCATTTCTCCCAATAATTCAACTAATTTCTTATTTAATTTTACATTATGAACCCGTAAAAAGTCAACTTTTTTATTAATGGCAAGTGAATTCAATGCCAGTGTAAAAATATCTTTTGTAAAATTATCTTCATCAGGCATATTCAAAAGACTTTTGCGGGAAATCCCGAGCATAACAGGACACCCGAGTCCATACAATTCCTCAATTCGTTTTATGATTTCAAAATTATCCTCACGGGTTTTACCAAAGCCTATACCGGGATCTATAATGATATTTTCGCGTTTTATTCCTTTTGAAACAGCAATATCAATTTTATTTTTCAACCCGAGGTAAATTTCGTCCATAAGATTAGAGTAAACCGGTTTGTCCTGCATATTTTCGGGAGTGCCTTTTGAGTGCTGGATAATAACTTTGGCATTAAATTCAGCAATAACCTCCGGCATTTTCTCATCATAGTCAAAACCTGACACGTCATTAATAATATCCGCACCGAGTTCCAAACACTTCCGCGCAACCGCTGAACTTCTGGTATCAATGCTTACAGGAATTTTAATATTATTTTCCTTAATATATTCCAAAAGGGGCACGAGTTTCGCGAGCTGCTCTGCGGCAGATACAGGTTCGGAATAGGGTTTTGTGGATTCAGCACCAATATCAACAACATCCGCGCCATCGTTTATCATTTCGTTTAAATGTTCAACTGCTTTGTCAAATTCGTAAAACTCACCGCCATCGGAAAATGAATTAGTCGTAAGGTTTAAAATACCGACGATTTTACACCTGCCGCAATCTTTTTCGTGTCTTTGCAGAAGCATTTCGCCTAATTTCTTAAGTCCGAAAGGCTGAAAGGCAAGCTTTCCGGCAATTTTTTCGATTTGAGAAAGGCTTCCGCCCAGAATACAGTCGGTTTTTTCGACCTTGGCGGTAATTGTTTCCCTGTGAGTTGCGCAATCAGCGCCCACAGATAACGCCGTTTGCTTCAAAATATTTGCCTGCGCGGGCGTAAGATCGAAAATTTTTATATTTTTATAAACGAATTTGCCGCGGGCTTTTTTGATATAGGATTTGTCAAACCCGACAGAGCAAAGCTCTTTTTCTAAATCATCCGTTACAATTTCTCTTAAAATAAAATCGTGCATAACCGAAGTTTAGCACGATTTTACCAATTTAACAATATATTTTAAACTTGTCTGTCAGCCAGTTTTCCGAAAGTCTGCCCCATTTCGCCTATACCTGAAATAAAAGCAAATAAAGCAAGCCCGCCGCCGAGAATGCCTGAAACTTTATCGAAAACTTTTCCCTGAAATGCGGGTTTCAACCATTTAGGCATTTTAGCTGACTTACCCCAGTTAACAATGACATCTTTGAACGTATCAGCATCTTTAAACATCTTGCTCCATAAAGATTTTGTTTTTTTACCGGCACTTGCGGCATTTTTTATTGCCTGCGCTGTTTCACCGGACAAATTAACTACTGTCTTAGGACTTGCAAGTCTTAATTTTCTGAAAGCCTGAGCACCGTATTTTGCGCCGCCGACAGTTGCACCTGCACCGACACCGACTTCCGTTGCACTAATATGATTGTCGTCTTTATTTTTACCTGTAAAGGAAATTTTGTTAACACTTAATGACATACTAATCTTTAGAAACCTCCTGTAAAGCAGTTACGCCGCCTGTTACACCGCCGCTCACCGCAAATAAATTCACGGTTCCTTTCTCAATTCTGTCAGGAGTCAAAACTTCCGAAACAGCTTTTTTAATTTCAGAACACTTATTCATTAAAACTTTTACGGGTTGGTAATTTTTAACGGTTGTTTTAATATCCGTAATTTTTTTGGCAAATCCGGTTTTATTATATTTTTCAACAATATCACCGAAAAATTCAGAAACACTTTTTACTGCTTGTTTTTTACCGAGCGATTTAACCCAATTGAAACCGTTATTAACGAGTTTTATCACACCTTGCGCACCGTATTTCATACCTATAAATCCAAGACCTGCGCCGATGCCTACAGACGCAAAATTTGCCAATGCACGAAGAGGTTTGGGTATATTTGTATCTTTTGCTAAAGATTTAACATCAGCACGTTGTCTTTCCAATTCTGCTTTGTCTTTTGAATAATCTTCTTTTGAATAAAACTCATCTGACGGCGTATCGTCAACTTTTGTATATTCAACATCAATGACGTCACCGTATTTTGGATCATAATAACCAAATGCAGGTTTGAAATTTACTGATTGTACACTCAACATATTTTCTCCAGTCCTTTTGCAGTCATCTTAAAATATGTAAATAAGATTTTTTGCTGAATTTTTTTGAGAATATTAACAAAATTTTACAAACTAACCATACTAATTATTACATATTTTGACTCAATTGTAAACTGATTTCAACCCTTGATATGAATTTCTCTTAATAAATTCACGGTCAATTTTATTCAAACAGTCAAACTTTGCACCGAGCCATTTAGGGGCGATTAGAGTATCTTTAAAACCGTTTCCTGCAAGGCGGTGGATTGTGGTTTCTTTCGGCAGATATTCCAAAAAGTCGCAGACGTAATTCACATATTCATCTTCACTCATAAAATCAATTTCGCCTTTTTGGTACATCTCAGCGAGCTTTGTATTTTCCAGAGCGCAGAGCATATGGATTTTAACCCCGTCAACCTTGAGTTCCGCCAGCTTTTGAGCAGTCTGCATAATTTCGTCATGGTTTTCCCACAACCCGAAAATCACATGCACGCACACATTAATCCCGCGTTCTTTTGTTTTTTCGTAAGCTTTCAAAAAACAATCCATGTCATGCCCGCGGTTAATCCGGCGCAAAGTCTTATTATGAACGGATTGAAGCCCGTACTCAATCCATGTGTAATAATCATCTTTATATGACGATATTAAATCAAGTTTTTCATCGTCAACACAATCCGGACGGGTTCCGATTGAAATACCGACTATTTTGTCGTTATTAAGTGCGGAATTATAGATTTTTTCAAGCTCATTAACTGGTTTATAGGTATTTGAATAGGCTTGAAAATATGACATGAATTTTTCCGCCTTAAACCGTTCCGCCAAATTCTTAATACCAACCTCGACCTGTTCTTCGATTGAAAGTTTATTAGAATGCGCCTTGGAAAAGCTTCCGCCTTCATCACAAAATATACACCCGCCCGTTGAAATTGTTCCGTCCCTGTTCGGACACGAAAAACCGGCGTCAAGGGTTATTTTGTAAACCTTAGCGCCGAATTTATTTTTCAAATGCGCACTATACTGATTATAACGCTTATCAGTATTGTTAAACATACTCTACCGGTTGTCTTCGTTATCGCTTAAAATAGGATAAACATAATGTTCACCGCAATTGGGGCATACAACTTCCTGCTGTTTGCCTTCTTCCAATTGTGCAACTTCAAATAAAGTTTTGCATCCGGATTGAACGCATCTTATTGCCCATGAAGGTCTGATTAATCTTGCCATATAATTTTCCTCACTCTTTATAAAAATATTTTATCATCGAACGCCGGATTGTGCAAGTATTAAATGGGCGGGTAATATATTTTTATCAAGCTTAGGATAAAATAACAGATAAAAGGAGCAAACAATGAAAAAATTTTTCATATTTTTATCCATTGCAGTAGTGACAGTTTTGGCAGGAATTGACGCAAAAGAAAGAATGAACGAACTTGACCGAATTGCCATAAAAACTCCTGCACAAGTGGAAATGAAAGATGATCTGATAAAAAGAGAACCGCAGCAAAATGAAACACAGCGTCCACGTAGAAACAACATCCAAACTCCTGACAACTCATTTAACGAACGATTAAGAGAACAGCAAAACAACAATATTCCGCAAACTAAACAGCCGAATTTGTTAAAAAATTAGAAATCAAAAATTGTTTCGCTGTGGATTTCGCCGTAATCTTTATCATCCTGTAATCTAACATTTGTATTGCCTAACGGATTCGGCCTAAAATCCGTTGTTTCGGTATTCACGGTTGATTTAGGCAATACAGGTTTTGTAACTTTGGGATAAAATCGCAAGGTAACATTTTCTGAAATATTTTTGGAGATTATATCTCTTGAATAGAATTTAAGTTTTTCCAATTGTGAAGCGGCCTGAGAACTTGTAACCGCCCAGAATCTTGCTTCATTATCGCCGAGTATCCTTTTATACTTTCCGCTCCACATAACAACATCATTAACATTGTCAGTTAAAACCGCGTTAGTTTCCATTGCGTATGAATTGTATGCCTCAAATGCGCTTGAGACTTCCATCACTTCCCATACGCTGCGTCTGGAATTTGACTGACTCACAAAAGTACTGACTAAAAGAACCGATTTTGCGCCAAAAGCTTTTGCAACTGCCTTTGTTGATGTAAAATCCACTGAATTTCTATTTTTAAATCTATTAAGGGTATTCACGGCAGAAGCCTTTAATTTAGGATCTTCCGCGAACTTTTTTCTGACATCATAAAGATTTGGCGAAATAATTTTGCCGCGCTTATTAAAATTATTTATAACATCCTCAGCAATAATCTCGGAAACCTCAGGAAAACAATAATAATTATCGCAAACCGAAAACAAATCAACCGGCAAAACCAGCACCTTGAAAGGTTCCGCACTCACACAATTTCCCAGAAACAAACATAATAATACAATTATTTTTGCCCAAAGCTTCATAATAAAATTATAGCACAATCATACGTGTAATGGATTATATTTATCAAAAAACAGTCTAAAATGTATTTTAAAGGAGAATATTATGGATTACAACATTTTAATGAAAAAGGCAATAGAAGTTTCAAAAAATGCTTATGCTCCTTATTCGAAATTCCCCGTCGGCGCCTGCGTTTTGACAGAAAATGACAAAATCTACACAGGCTGTAACTTTGAGAACGTGAGTTACGGGCTTACAATCTGCGCGGAAAGAAATGCTATCGGAAGCGCAATCGCGGACGGCGAAAGGAAAATTAAAGCAATCGCAATATATTCACCGAATACGGATAACTGTTACCCCTGCGGAGCATGCCGTCAGGTGCTCCACGAATTCAAATCCGATAATGGAATTGATGTTATATTAAAACAAGGTGAGGGTTTAACTTTCCACAAAATTGAAGAACTTTTGCCCGAAGGATTCAACCTGTAATGTATTTTATAGAGCTTCTGGTTAAAAAATTTCGAAAAAAAACGACTGATGAGGATACATTTGACCCTATGACGGAAGAAATTCCTGAGGAAGAAGCCTGCGAACATGTTTTTATGCCGATAGACAGCACAGGCGAGGTGCTTTCCTGCAGAAACTGCGGGCTTGTGGTTAAGCGGACGGATTTGAAGGATATTAATTTTTTCCGCAAACACAGTTAATGCCTGCAAAAGCGCTTTACATATAGGGGCAAATTCTTATCGTTTAGTACACAATTATGCCGGCGGGGAATTAATTTTTTAATATAATATTTTATACTCCGTTTTGGAGGTAAAAATTATGTCAAAAAATTTAAGCGATGCTATCCAGAATATTATGAAAGAAAATGCCGCCGAAAATATTGTAATTTTCACAAACCATTTAAAAATTGACGGCACAATCCACGAATTCAAAGGTAAATGCGCCGACTGCCACGATTGCGTCATTGCGCTTAAAGACGTAACCGTATGCAGATTGGAAGATTACTGTACATGCAATCACGATGAGTGCGAATGCAATGACTATGTCTGTTTTAAATACGACTGGCTCAACGTTAATATCGCGGAAGTTGTTGCCTTCAGTATTGTTATTTAACAATCTGAGCCAAAGCTTCAATAACAACCGGATCCCATTTGCTGTCGGATTGCATAATTTCAAGCGCTTTTGCCACTTCCATTGCCTTTCTGTAAGGTCTGTCGGAGGTCATTGCACTGAAAGCGTCCGCTGCTGCTATAATTCTTGAGCCAAGCGGAATAGATTGCCCTTTCAAGCCTTCAGGTTTGCCGGAACCGTCATATCGCTCCGTCTGATACGTAACATAAGGCACCACTTCGGACAGGAAGTTTATATTCATAAGCAAGTTTACACCTGTTGTTATGTGTTCCTGAACTTTTTTCAACTCATCAGGCGAAAGTTTGCCGTTTGTCGCAAAAATTCTTTCAGGAAGCGTTATTTTACCGATATTTTGTAATTTTGCCGCATAATATATAAGATCCGTTGTTTTTTCATTAAGTCCTAACCGGCGGCAAATTTCGCGTGCGAGATTTGCGGTATTTTGTGAATGTGAAACTTTATACTGACCTTTTTTGTCAACTGCTTTTGCAAGTTCTTCGACAAAATCTTGTTGAAAATCGCAAAGGTCGCCTATCAATGCGGTTAATTCCGCTCTCAAATGCTGCATATCGGAAATATTTGCTTCTTCATCTTCGGTTATTCTGTTCACTTCATCAACCTGAGCCTGAATTTCAATTGATGTTGCAAAAAGACGCGCTATGCTTAACACAAGATTCAAATATTCTTCATTCAACGGTTGAGTCGTATGCAATACAATTACACCGTATATATGGGATGCGGCACGCATCGGAATATATGTTTCGCCGTTTTCATATACAAAATCTTTTCCTGAAAAATCCACTGTTAATTCTTTTCCAAAATCCTCATCAGAGGTGCCTGCAAGCATCATTTGATTGTCTTTTTGCATATAAATCCGGCAGCTGTCAACTTCTAACATCTGCTTAACGGTTTTTGCTATAGACGAATATATGGCATGCTCTTGATTTTTGTCAAAATTCAAGACACAGAGAGTGTTTTTGGAAGAATATATTGAAATAAGCTCTCTTAACTGATTTTTAAGCCCCTCGCGTTTATCTTTATTACTTGTGCTGATTTTTTCAGCCAAATCTTTTGATATCAAATGTTCTGATATAAAATCACCCAGATTGAGCGCAAAAATCTCTTCCAGCGGGTCTTCTCCCATTAAATATTCTGACTGGGAAAACAGGGACACACCATTTTTTGTTTCGTCTTTCTTCATTAAACTATCCTTCTTACATGCTTTTGTTTTTATATACGGATAAAATTTATTAAAACTTTAATAATTTTTATAAAATTTCCTACTTTAGTATGGTATAATTTTTTTAAAGATTTTAGGTTTCACTATCAGGAGGAAAAAATGTCAAAAATAAATATTTGTTTTTCATCAGATAATAACTACGCACAGCATCTTGCAGTTACTCTGGTGTCAATTCTGGAAAATAAATCACCTGATGACGAAATTTTTGTTTATGTCTTAGACGGTGGAATTTTGGAAGAAAACAAAAACAAAATTCTTAACTTGAAAAACAAATACGATTTTAAAATAAAATTTTTACCCATTGATAGTAACTGGCATGAAAAATTCCCGCGGGGTCAAAAGAATCACGTAACACTCGCAACATATTACAGACTTTTATTACCCGAATTGTGTCCCGAAGTCGATAAATTATTATATTTGGATGTAGATTTAATTGTAAAATCAAGCCTTCGCGAATTATTCGCAACTGATATTAAAGACAATTATTTTGCAGCAGTCGAAGACGCTATTGAAGAACTTCACTGTAAAAGATTAGGCATAACAACATATTGTAATGCCGGTGTATTACTTTTAAATCTCAAAAAATGGCGGGAAGATAATCTTACTGAAAAAATATTCGACTGGATGCGCAATAATTCTGATATAATTCGCTTACACGATCAGGATGTTGTGAACTGTGTTTGCCGGGACAATATTCTTAAAATTGATAAGATATGGAATTGTCAGACATCAAAATATACATATTCAAAAGACTTTGTAAAAAATATTCTGCCGAAGGCAAAAATTATTCATTATGTAGGTGAATATAAACCATGGCAGCCAAATATAAGACAAATTTCAAAACAGGAATATTTCAAATATTTAAGACTTACCGACTATAAAGATTACGAAAAGGTATACAAAACCAAGCTTTATCCGAATATTTTGATTTACGTAATTGAAAAAATTTTACGATTTATTTTTTCCCTTCAAAATAAAGGAACTCAAAAAATAATGACAATATTAGGATTAAATTTCAAAATTAAAAAATGTAATTAATATCCTATAGCCCATCTAAAAGGAGCTGATGCAACTTTTGTTTTGTCGACAGTCTGAGTAGGCACAACTGCCGGAACTTCAATAACTTTTTCAGCTTTTTGAAGAAGATTATACTGCATCATTTTGTTATCAACATTATTAAATGATTTTATACGATCCAAATTATTCTGTAATTCGGTATTTTCATCATTTAAAGAAATAATTTGACGATTAAGAGTATTAAGAGTTAATTCATTGCACATAACAAAATAATAGCTGACAAAAGCAGTCATAATTGCTATCATCAAAAGTCCGCATAATGATTTATTAACTTTTCTTATCGCCATATCTTTCACCGTGCTTTCTTTATAAAAATAACCTTCTATAATCGGTGTTTCTTCTATAGGGTTTTCAGCATATCCGTATTTTTGTTCTGTCGTTTGCGTATATACTGATGTCTGACTTTCTTGTAAGTCCCCCTGCCCCAGCGAATAATCTAATTTATGTGCTCTTGCCGTATTCAACTTTTTCTTTCCCCAACTACAAACTGTGTCGTATGCACCTTGCGATTCTTAATTTTGCACTCCTCGAAGGCGGATTTTCTTTAATCTCCTCTGCGCTTGCCATTATCGGTTTTTTGTTCACCAATTCCAATACAGGAGGCGGACATTTGCAAACCATCTGATTTTTATCGCAATGACAGCGCTGTGAGTGGTATTTGAACAAGTGTTTCACTATTCTGTCTTCCAGTGAGTGAAAACTTATTACACTTATTATAGCACCAAACTCCAATAAATCCAACACATCATTTAATGTATTTTTAACATTTTGTAACTCGTGATTTACTTCAATTCGGATTGCCTGAAATACACGTGTAGCCGGATGAACAGCTGATTTAATTTTTGGCGTTGATTTAATAATTAAATCAGATAATTCAAGAGTTGTTTCAAATTTTTTCTTTTTGCGGGCTTCGATTATTGCCTTTGCAATCCTTTTGGAGAAGCGTTCTTCGCCGTATTCGGAAAAAATTCTGACCAAATCTTCTTCGGAGTAAAAATTTATAACATCGTATGCCGTAAACTCGGAATTTGTGTCAAATCTCATATCCAGAGGAGCATCTTTCATAAACGAAAAACCGCGTTCCGCTTTGGTCAGCTGGTGATATGAAGCCCCCAGATCAAAAAGCACCCCGCCGGTTATTTTTTGAATTCCCAGATTTTTGAGAACTGTTTTAATATTTGTATAAGAATCCTTAACAATTGTAATATTATTGTAATTTTTTAAACGTTCGGACGCCGCCCGTATTGCGTCATCGTCAATATCAAAAGCTATAAGACGTCCGTCAGGCGAAATTCTTTGCAAAATAAGCTCACTGTGTCCGCCGCCGCCAAGGGTGCAGTCAACGTAAACAAGTCCGTTTTTGCATTCAAGTGCGTCTACGGCTTCATTTTTCATTACCGTATAATGCTTAAATTCTTCCATAAAAAAATTTTAGCATTAAAAAATAAAACCGCCAAGTCCGTAATTATCGTATATTTCAATAAATTTATCGTACGAATATGTTGCTGCTTTATTATTATCATTGGCGTCAATTATTTGAATAATCTGTTTAATTTCAGCCATTCTTTTGTTTTGCAGCCGTGCAAGTATATCCGCCATGTCTTCATCAGTATTGTTTTCCTCTTTTTCCGGACGGTCAATACAGTTCATAAGCATAATAAGTATGTTTTTTCTAAATTCCATTTTCTCCTAATCCCAGATGCATTTATATATACGGAAAAACTGCCGTTAATCTTTAGTCTTAACGGCAGTTTTTTACATTTGTTTACATTTGATTATAAAGCTTCTAACCCCGATTCATCAAATATTTTCAAAAAATCATCATAATTATAAGAGGTTTCTTCATTACCGCTTATAACCTTAATATCCGGTTTTGAATCTTCCAAAAAATCCAGAAGCATTCCGTCAACATCCTCAAACGAATTCAAAAAGTCCATTACTTCTTCATATGTTGCCGTATTTGAAATTTTGTTGTCCAAAGCCATATAAACCTCCGATTCTTTATTTAATATAGAATACGGAAAAGTCCCGAAAAACTTTAATGTATTCCGGGACTTTTTACAAAAATTTACACTATCAAATTATTTAATAGCTTTTTTAACTCTGCGGAAGACTTTGTCTTTACCGAGGATTGCGAGGATTGCCGTCATATCGGCACCGCATGTTCTGCCTGTAACGGCTGCTCTTATCGCCCACATTGTAACTTTCGGTTTAATACCTTTTTCTTTGTACTCGGCGCGGAAAGCTTCAAGTTTTTCATGAAGATTTTCTTCCGTGAATTCCCATGACTCAGCCTGTCTTAAAAATTCTTTCAAAACATCCTGAGCAACGTCCGTATCAAGGACATCCACCTGAGCTTTCGGATCGATTTCAACATCTTCGCCGAAGAAATACGGTACAGCGTCAGTAATATCCGACAATAATGTTAAAGGTTCATAGGTAATTTCAACCATTCTGGTATACTGTTCGTCCGTAAGCTCTGACAAATCGTATTTTGTTAAATACGGTTTCAATCTTTCTTTCAGCTCGTCAATACTCAGCATTTTTATATAATGGCTGTTCATCCAGTTCAATTTGTCGTATTCAAAAATCGAGTTAGATGAAGAAATATCACCGATTCTGAAGTCTTTAGCGATTTCGTCAATTGATTTAATTTCCTGACCGTCAGACGGTGACCAGCCCAAAAGCGCAACAAAGTTGATTAAAGCTTCCGTCAGATAACCTTTTTCAACAAATTCGGAAACTGCCGTTGCACCGTGTCTTTTAGAAAGTTTGCTTCTGTCAGGTGCCAAAATCATGCCAAGGTGTCCGAATCTCGGAACTTCAGCGCCTAAAGCTTCAAAAATAAGAATTTGCTTGAATGTATTTGAAATATGGTCTTCTCCGCGGATAACGTGTGAAATTTTCATCAGCATATCGTCAATAACAACCGCAAAGTTATATGTCGGAGTTCCGTTGGATTTCATAATTACAAAATCGCCAAGCAGACTTGTATCCATATGCAGTTCGCCTTTTACAAGGTCATCAAATTTCAAAATCGTGCCTTCGTGGAAAGCTTTTTGAGCTTTTGCAATATTAAAACGAATTGCGGGTTTTCTGCCTTCGGCTCGTAATTTTGCTTTTTCTTCTTCTGTTAAATTTTCGCACTTTTTGGAATATACATAAGGCTTTTTATTCTGTGTCGCAAGCTGTTTTTCAGCCTCCAGTTCTTCCGGAGTACAAAAACATTCATAAGCAAAACCTTTATCCAAAAGCATTTGCGCGTATTTCGGATAAATATCAAACCTTTCTGACTGTGTATAAGGACCATACGGGCCGCCTACATCGGGACCTTCGTCCCAGTTCAAACCCAATGCCTTCAAGCTGTCAAAAATATTATCAATATATGCCTGACTTGTACGTTCGGCATCGGTATCCTCAATTCTCAAAATAAACTTGCCGTTATTTTTCTTTGCGAATAAATAATTAAAAAGCGCTGTACGTGCGGTTCCGATATGAAGATTTCCGCTCGGAGACGGCGCAATTCTTACTCTAACTTCTGTCATATTTCCTTCTTTCTTTTATAGCACACAAAAGAATACCACAGACATAATCTCATTTCAACAAAGGCTTTTTGCAAAAAGTTAAGTAATGTTACAAATAATTTTAAGACGTAAAACAGCTCGCTGAGTACATTTTAAAAATTTGTATATATTTTCTATATAAAAAATAGCACTTTTTTCATCAAAAATGTTTTTAATAATATATCAGAGCAATATTTTAAAGAAAAAGGAGAATATATGGCACGAGTATTAATTTCAATGCCCGAAGAATTTTTGAACAAAATCGATCAGGTCGCTGACGGAGAGAACCGTTCAAGGAGCGAACTAATCAGAGAAGCTCTGCGCACGTATATTTACAAACAAAAAGTACGTGAATCAACCACAGCAGGTAAAAATGCCGAACTTTTGGAAGCTTTGCTGCAATAAGGTCGTTGGGAGGAATTTGGGAAACATAATAGAAGCCCCTCAAGTGAGGGGCTTCTATTTTTACATAAAAACTGCCTCAGGCAGGACAAGACATTGTGCCGATATTGGTCCGCTTTATATGATTATTAGCAAATAACACAATAATTAGTAACACCGCTTTACATAAAAACTATTATCAGTACCTGTTACTTTCTTGTACCGACAAGAAAGTAACCAAAGAAGCTCTCGACCGGAACTGCACTCGCTAATCATTACTATAACTCGCCCTGAGCTCGCACCGCACTTGTTGCGGGATCTAAAAGACTTGCCGCTCAGACAACGCTCGCTTTGTAGCTGTCTCGTTATGTAATGATTGCTCGTTCCGTTAAGGTCGAATATTTGTTTAAGCCGCGCCGTGATTATAGGCGCGGTAAAAGATTGCAGGATTTTAGCCCCTCTCCCGTCACTACGTGACACCCTCACCTACGCTACGCTTCGGAAACAGGCTCACACAACTCGTACCTCGTTGGTTCGCTTTGTTTCCCAAAGGGGCGAGGGATAAAATACTGCAACGGCACGGAGTGCGCCTGTCAGGGCTTGAGCAATCCAAAGGATTGCAAATAAATAGCGTGTTTTTCTTTCTCGGTTCACTCTTTCTTTTTGCATCGCTACAAAAAGAAAGAGTGAACTACAAAAAGAAAGAGTGAACAAAAAGACATACCGATAATAGTTTTTATGTAAAGCGATAATACTAATTATTGTGTTATTTGACTAGTAATCGTATAAAGCGGTTTTAACAATGTCGACACAATATGTTATCGTGCCTTTGGCACTAGTTTTTATGTAAAAAATTTTTAATACACTAACAAAAAATATCTTGATGTTTTTTTATACATAGTGTATTATTAAAAAACGGATGGTGTGTATGCAAAATATTATAAGAAAAAACGACTTGAAAAAAATTCAAATCAGCGATATTACAAAGGATTATCCCGATTTGAAAAACATAACGGAATCCAAAGCTGTTACAATCGGGAAATGGCTTGCTGAATGGATAAAAGAGGATTTGGCATCCGGCAAAATTCAGGTGAACAATCTTTTGCCGTCAAAAGCCGAATTTGCATATATGCTCGGTGTCAGCACAGGCACAATTCAGAATGCTTTAAGATACCTTGAAGATATCGGATGTGTCGAATCCAAACAATGTATCGGCACCCTTATTAAAAATGCATCAGCCGCTCCTGCTATGCGCAAACTTACTTCAAAACGCGAAAATGCAATTGAAGAAATTAAAAAATATATAAAATCAAACAATTTTAATATAGGTCAAAATCTGCCGTCATCAAGAATTATAGCCGGCAGCACCGGATGTTCTTCCAACACGACAAGACTGGCGCTTGAATATTTATGTTCAAAAGGCATTCTGACACACAAATTTAAAAACTCCAAAGAAACCGGCTGGATTTTGAAAAAAAACGATTTTGAAATTAATGAATCAACCCGAAATGAAACGCTGGTTTACAAAGTTCAAAATGACTTAAAAAATTACATTACAAAAAACTTAAATGTCGGCGCGAAAATGCCGGCGCATGCCGTGCTGGCGAAGGAATTGCAAGCCAGCATCAAAACAATCCATGACGCATTAAAAATACTTATAGCTGAAGGAATTTTACTGGCGCGCCGCGGGCGTTACGGGACAACGGTTATAAAAATGCCTGATGAAATGACTGTTGAACAGCGCCGTGAAATCTCAATTTTTGCACCTGCGCAAGAAACCGCATTTTACTATTACGAAAAAACCCAACACAATATCAAAAAAATGATTGCGGAAAATTATTCCGTCGGGATGAAACTTCCGTCTATTACGGAACTTTCAAAACAAATGGACTTAAGCCCGAACACAATCCGCAAAGCCTTCCACAACCTTGCAAAAGAAGGCTATCTCGTATTTTCACGCGGACGCTACGGAGGCACATTTGTAATAGATATTCCGGAGATGGAAGAACAGACTTTCAAATGGCTTGCTGTTAACCCGCAGTATACCGAAGTGTATAAAAATTAAACTTAATCGACTTCTCGCGGATAATCATCGGGAATTTTCCACCCGTTACGAAAAATTAACGCAGTACAAAATACGCCGTTTCCGCCGGGTTTACAATTACCTTTCATCCTGTTTTCATTATTCTCTGACGAATACAAATAGGGTATAATACCTCTACCTTCAACACCCTGCCAATAAACCGAATTACTTCTTCCGGTCGGGAAAAAATTAAAATAAAACACACAACGTCCTGCAGCGACATCCAATGAACCGTGCTTATTTAAACATTTTTCAGGCTCCATTGTATAAAATAACCAATCACGGGTAGTATGAGAAGCAAATGAAAGTGCTGTACCGTCCATAAAATAAAATATCGGAGTATTGGTTGAATCCACCGTAACTTTTTGAATTTTTAAATACTTACTAAAATACTTTTCAAACCAAACACGCTGTTTTGATGAGCCTTCAATCGGATTACCGTCAGGATCCAAAATGGCGCCCGAGGTATCGGAAAACCACAGTGAGCTGCTTCCGTTTTCTGCCTCAGAAAATTTCAATGCTTCGTTTATATTTACATAAAATTTTTTCAGCTTAATTTCAACATCTTTATTGTTCCCTGCCTGAATAAGCGTCGGAATTGTCATAGCTGCCACAATGCCGATGATGCCGAGGGTTATCAAAACCTCTGCCAAAGTGAAGGCGGCACGCTGGCTACCTGGAGGAGTCGCCCCCCCCCGTGGCTCAAACTAGTCATATCTTGCATCTTTCTCTCCTTCTTGTCAGGATTATTATAACAAATTTTTTTAATTTTGACAATATTTTACGGACACAAACTTTCCCAATCGGGTTCATCCTCATCTTCACCGGGTTCCGTTATATGATCGCCGTTTTCAAGCATAACCATCAAGGTTAACTTTAGCTGACGCTTGTAATTTTCGCGCGCTTTTTCAATTGTTTTGGCGCAAAAAACAAAGCTCGGAATTTCTTTTATTTCAATATAGTGATAAGGATTTCCGTCAAAATCCAAATCTTCTCCCTCAATCAGCGTCCAATTCAAATTCAAATAATAGTCTAAATCTTTATTATCCATCCAGTGACCTGTCATTAAGGGGTTGTGTAATCATAATACCTTCGCCGCCTATAACATCGGCTCTTTGACCGCTGATATAAAGATAAACCGGCAAACTTGTATTTCTGTTGGCTGTTTTAATCACCTGATATAATCTTTTGTAAAGACTGTCAGTACCGCCGCCTGTTTCAAAATCCATAGACAAATCTATTATGGCTTTATCAGAAAGCTCTCTGACCGCTATAACTTCAGTTCCTGCAGGAATTTCAGTATAAACGCCTTTATCGCGTTCTGAGGGTTTGGGGCCTGCAACAAGCGATTCTATTGCAAATTTAAGTTTTGTTCCGTCAATTTCGGGGTCATATTCCCGTTTAACCGCCTTATAAACTTCTTCTCTGTTTTCATTTTGACCGATAAAAAACACATTTACATATTCTTTTTCTGAATTCACATCAGTCTTAGGGACATCTTCTTCGGTTGTTCTTTCACTAACCGTGACATCCTCCGGCGAAATTTCACCCGGATTCATAACATTAAGACCATAAAGCACAGCTGCAACAACTAACACCATGCCCAGAATAACTAAAAATAATTTTTGTTTACCGTCCATACCTTAATCCTTTTAATCTTTTGGAACAACGATTATACCGCTTGCATAAACCTTATTATCGCGAACGTTTATGTTCTGAACCGTAAGGTTTGCATGTTTATTTTCCAGTATATTTAAAGAAAAATCAAGTGGGTTAATATAATTTATTACATGATCAAGCTGTTTTAAATCAATCAGCATATTATTATTTACAAGTTTTGTGTTCGTCAAATCAATCTGACCGCGCGAAACTTTCAAATTTGACACCAGAACGAGATTTTGAATATTTCTTACAAACGGGATTGCAATTTTTAAGATATAGTAAAATTTGTTATCTTTTATTCTTATCTGACTTGTCATAACTCTAAAAACGCCAAGACTGCTTCCGAGCATGTTCAAATCATCAATAACCTTTTTATATCCGGCGCTTTGCATTGTTTTATTGATATCATCTTCCGAAAACACAGCCGAAAATGCAAGCGGTATATCAACCTTTATAACCGGATTTTTAGGATCCTGCTGCGAAACATAATTAAAATCACAAAGTGTATTAATCTTAAGTTCACTGAAATAAGCCCCGTCAAGCGCAAGATTTTTTCCGTTCAAGGAAAAACTTTTAAAAATGCCTTTTTTCAAATCCTTGACGCTGTAGGACGAAATACTGATATTAAACCTGCCGTCAATTGTTTTTTTAAGTTCTTTTTTAAGAATAGCCTCTGCAACACGTGTAGCGAGGAAATTTGAGCCGGATGCGACACTCATAAATCTGGAAGCTCCTGAACTTAAGTCATAAGGTTCGGCACACTCCAGCCAGACGCAATTTCCGGCATTAGCCTCACAAAAACTTAAAAACAAAATTCCTAAAAAGATTAAAATTTTTTTCATAAAAATACCTTTTTGACTTTAATTTTATCACCGTCAACAACTGCAGCGGCATCTATTTTATTATTATAAATCAAAATCACAAAACCGTTACCTGATGCGGATTTATTTTCCAAAACCTGCCCCTGAATAACTTTTTTATGTTCAAAATCATCAATTTCAATTTTAGGCAAATCAATGACGTCCTGCGGATTAATCAAATTTTGCCCGACGATTTCACATGACGACAAATCCTCAAGCTTTACGGAATTTTCAACACAGAACATGCCTGCCTTTGTCCTTACAAGATTTGCCAGATAGCCGCCGCAATTAAGTTTTACACCCAGATCAAAAGCAATTGACCTTATATACGTGCCTTTTGAACAATTAACTAAAATTTTTGCGGTTTGATTATTTTCATCAAAATCCAGAAGCTCAATTTTATAAATTTTCACATTCCTCGGCTTAATTTCGACATTTTTTCCCTCGCGCGCGTAATCGTAAAGTTTTTTTCCGTTAACCTTGATTGCGGAATATACAGGCGGCATCTGGGCAATTTCGCCCGTAAAACCGCAAAGTGCCGTTTCGACTTCACCCCGCGTAACCTTTTTATCGAATCTGGCGGTAATTTCACCTTCTCTGTCATAAGTATCGGTATTGGCACCGAATTGCACGGTTGCAATATACTCTTTATCGTCATTTAAAAATTCAATTAATCTTGTTGCTTTTCCGATACAAACAGGCAAAACACCCGACGCAAACGGATCGAGAGTTCCCGTATGTCCGATTTGTTTAATTTTAGTAACACGGCGGAGTTTTGCGACAACATCGTGAGAAGTTATGCCCTCCGGCTTATAAACATTCAAAAATCCGAACAAAACAAACCGGTCATCCTGAGCGCCAGCGAAGGATCTCAATTGATTTTGGTCCAAAATTTTATCCAATTACAGTTCCCCTCTGGAGATTTTATCAATAATTTCCGTAACTCTTGAGCCTTTTTCAAATGAATCGCTGTAAACGAATTTCAATTCCGGTGTCAGACGTAATCTGATACGTCTGCCGACTTCGTAACGAATTTTCGGGGTGCTTTTTTCTATAACATCTTTGGATTTTTCAATTTGTTCAGGGGAACCTAATACGCTGTAGATAACCTTTGCAAACGAATTATCATGAGAAACCTCAACATCAACAACAGACACAACGCCTTCCAGCCCTCTGATTTCTTTGCGAAGAATTTCAGAGATATCTCTCATAAGTTCTTTTCTGACGCGTTCATTTCTTAATGTCATAACTTTCTCCTTTTTAAAACTATACCGTACATTCCGGACAAAAAAATCCCTCAGCCGGTTACTTATAAGGATTTTCTTTCAACTTCCTGAGTCGTGGAAACTTCTATGATATCGCCTTCTTGAAGATCATTCCATTTAGCGAAAGAAATACCGCATTCAAATCCTTGCGCAACTTCTTTTACATCATCTTTGAAACGTTTCAGCTGATCAATTACGCCTGTAAATATTTCTTCACCGTTACGGATAATTTTAGCATTTTGACCTCTTACGATTTTGCCTTCAGTTACATAGCAGCCGGCAATTTTTGTTGTTTTACCGATTGTAAATATCTGACGGACTTCGGCTTTACCGAGTTCAACCTGTTTAACTTCCGGTTCAAGCAGCGACAGCATGGTCTGTTCAATATCTTCAAGAATTTGATAAATAATATCATATTTTTTGATTGTAACGCCTTCTTTTTCGGCTGCAGCCAGAGCATTGGCATCTTCTTTTACCGTAAAGCCCAAAATCAAAGCACCTGACGCTGATGCAAGCATAACATCGGCTTCCGAAATATCGCCGACACCGACGTGAATAATTTTAGTCTTAATTTCTTTTGAATCAAGCTGAGCAATCGCCTGCGATACAGCTTCGGCTGACCCGTGGGTATTTGCTTTAATGATTAAATTCAATTGCGGAATATCATCTTCGCCTGCAACGGCTTCACGTCTGATGTGTGCCGGCAACATAGCTTCCAAACGTTTATCACGGGCTTTTTCTTTACGTTTGTCGATGATTGCTTTCATTTCTTTTTCGTTCTTAACAACTTCAAATCTGTCGCCTGCCTGCGGAACTTCTGTCAGTCCCAAAATCTCAACAGGAGTTGACGGTTCAGCCTTTTGAATTTTTTCGCCGCTGTCGGATAAAAGTGCTCTTACTCTGCCGCATGCCGTTCCTACGACTATGCAGTTTCCGACGCGCAATGTGCCGTTTTGAACAAGCAATGTTGCGACAGGACCTTTGCCTTTGTCAAGATTTGCTTCAATAACAACGCCAGAGGCTTCGGCTTTCGGATTAGCTTTAAGGTCTTGAATATCCGCCACAAGCAGAATATATTCCAATAATTCATCAATACCCGTGCCTTGCAAAGCTGAAACTTTAACTGTAATTGTATCGCCGCCCCATTCTTCAGGAACAAGTCCGTGTTCGGTTAATTGCTGTAAAATTTTATCAGGGTTTGCGCCGGGTTTGTCAATTTTGTTCACGGCAACGATAATCGGCACATCCGCAGCTTTTGCGTGGTTAATAGCTTCGATTGTCTGCGGCATTATACCGTCGTCGGCAGCCACAACAAGAATTGCTATATCCGTTGCTTTTGCACCTCTGGCACGCATTTCCGTAAATGCTTCGTGCCCCGGAGTGTCCACAAATACGATTTTCTTTTCTTTGTCATTTCCGAGATAAACCGTATAAGCACCGATTGATTGGGTAATCCCGCCGACTTCCGTTGCGACAATTTTGTGTTTGGAAGCTCTTATGCTGTCAAGAAGTGTTGTTTTACCGTGGTCAACGTGTCCCATGATACTTACAACAGGGGCGCGTTTTTTAAGTAATTTTTTGTCAACTTCCGTAAGCGCTTTTTTCTGTTCTTCTTTTTCGAGTTCTTCTTCTATATATGCGTCCAAATCTTCGTCGAGGACTTCCAAATCGTATTCGGCGCAGACTTTTTTAATTACATCCACGTCTATAAGCTGGTTTACGGTTGCCATAACTCCGTTTAGCATAAGAAATTTAACAATTTCTGCAGGAGTTTTCTGAATTTTTTCGGAAAGCTCGGAAATTGTCATTGCATGATTTACCACAATCTGCTTAACTTCTTCCACCGCTTCATCTTTATGTACTTTCTTTTTATGCTTTTGAGCAGCGGCTTTTTCCAGAGAAATTCTTTCCTGTTCTTCTTTTTTGGAATTAAAATCTTTATCGCGTTTTTTGTCGGAACGTTTTCTTGATCCGCCTTTATTCTCATAAATATCCTGCGGAATTATATGACGCTGGATAGGTTTTTTCTCGGAAGCATCCGGTTTTGCGTCTTTATTAAACGGTTTGCGTTTATCAGCGGAACCTTTTTCAAATTTAGGTGATTTGCGCTCTGCATCAGCGGGCAAAGGTTTTCGCTCTGGAGCAGGTCTTTCGACCTTTTGAGGAGCACGTCTTACAATTTCAAGCCTGTTTTTAGGCTTAACCACTTCTACCCTTTGAATTTGCGGTTTTGCGGGTTCTGCTTCGCTTTTCGGTTCTTCTTTAGGCGCTTCAACTTCCGGTGATTTAGCTTTTTTTACAACAAAAGCTTTCGGCTTTTTAACTTCTTTTACCCCGCCGGATGCCAGAAAATCCTTGAGTCGTTTAATCTGGTCAGGAGTAACGGTGCTGGAATGAGTTTTGCCGGTAATACCGATTTGAGCAAATTTTTCTACCACTTCTTTGCTCTGGAGATTTAATTCTTTTGCTAACTCATTTATCCTGACTGTATCATAACTCATTTAATAAATTCCCTTTCAATTCTTCGGGTATAGGGGCTTTCAAAACCTTTTTCAATCTGTCTTTTTTAAAAGCATTCTCTATACAAGTATTATTATAGCAAAGATATGCGGATCTGCCAAATATTTTTGCTCCGCCGTTAATAACAATGTTTTTGAGCGGATGTTGTGCCGTAATTTTTATCAAATCTTTTCTGTCTTTAATAATTCCGCAGCCGGCACATTTTCTATCCGTCATATACACCGCCTTAATTTACCTGAGCAAGTTTTTCAAGCTTCAGCTTCTGATCGTATTCCATCAAAAGATTAATCAACTCGTCCAAATCACCGTCAATAACCGTCCAGACATTCAGGTTATGATTAATTCTGTGGTCTGTCAGCCTGCCTTGAGGGAAATTATACGTCCTGATACGCTCGCTTCTGTCGCCGGTACCGACTTGAGAGCGGCGAAGGTCAGTAATTTCCTTCATTTGTTTTTGGACTTCCATATCATAAAGTTTTGCTTTCAAAATCTGGAGTGCGCGTTCTTTATTCTGCAATTGGGAACGTTCTTCCGTACAGAAAATCATAATGCCTGTGGGTTTATGGAAAACTCTTGCCGCGGTTTCGACCTTATTAACATTTTGACCGCCTGCACCGCCTGAACGCGCCGTTGTAATTTCAACGTCGTTCATATTTAATTCAACTTCAACATCATCAACTTCCGGCATAACAGCAACGGTTGCGGTTGATGTATGGACTCTGCCTTGAGATTCCGTTGCCGGAACCCTTTGTACGCGGTGAACTCCTGATTCGTATTTAAGTTTGGAATAAATACTGTCGCCTTTGATTGAAATTATAATTTCGGAAACACCGCCGGCTTCACATTCCGTTTTGCTCAAAACTTGAGTCTGCCAGCCCTGTTTATCGGCATAGCGCATATACATTCTTGCCAGATCTCCCGCGAAAATGTTTGCCTCATCTCCGCCGGCGCCGCCTCTGATTTCAAGCATAATATCTTTATCGTCCATCGGGTCGCGGGGAAGAAGAAGTATTTTCATACGTTCTTCATATTCCGGAAGCTTTGCCTCATTAGCTTCCATTTCCGACTTTAAAAACGCTTTCATCTCAGGATCGGATTCCGCGTGTATCATTTCTTTTGCTTCTTCAATGGCATCAACCGCCTTTTTCCATTCGTAATACAAATTTACGGTTTCTTCCATTGATTTGCGCTGTTTTGATAAATCTCTAAACCTGTTATAGTCCTGAATTACGGCAGGATCCGATAAAGTTTCGCCAAGTTCCTTATATTTCTTCTCTATCTGAAGAATTTTGTCTAACATATCTTTCATAACTCAATTATAACAGGAACAAAAAATATTTCAAAGGGCTATTCACAAGGATAGCCCGAACACTGAAATTTATATTATCATCTGATAATCATAGAAACGAGATTTCAATAATTCATTTTACGTTCCTGAAAAATCCTGTATGCACAACTAAAACCGAGTTGAGTGGTATCCTCGCAAGTGTTTCTGTAATCAGTTCCACCGTCACGGAATTCCTCATTCGTATAAGGACGAATTTTACCGTGTTCATTTTTCTTCAAATAAACAAAAAATACATCTCTGCCTATTTGATTCGGTCCGCTGCGACCGTTTACATCAATTGTAAAAAGTAAATCAGGCAGTCCCCAGCGTATACCGTTGCTATGAGTTTTAAATGTAAAGCCTATTAAACTACCGTCAGATAAAACTAATTGATTACCCGAAGAAAATAAACAATAATTAAACTGTGACGGCATTGCAATACAATTATCAGTCCCTTTCTGACCGTTTAAGTATTTATATTCAAATGGGCTTATATGACACGCGTCGCCCTTATATAAAACATCCGCACCGCATTCATATGCAACTTTTAAATATTTTCTATACAAATCAACAATGGAATCATTTCCGCCTGTATCCTCCTCACCATACTGAGCCCAACTCCAGTTAACCGGATCTCCCACTTCCGCGACTATCATATTAGACGCATTCTGCAATACAGAATATGTTTTAAAAAACCTCTCGACATATCCTTTATTCCGAATATTCGTAACCAATGTCGGAATTGTCATGGCTGCCACGATACCGATAATGCCAAGGGTTATCAAAACTTCTGCAAGAGTGAAGGCGGCCTTTTGGGAAGATACTAAATTACTAAGGCAGTAAGGCACTAAGAATTTTTTAGATTGAGTGGCGTGAGGTTTGTGATTTCTGTGAGCTTCGCTCACTACTCTGTCACCCTGAACTTGTTTGACTACTTTTTCCAAAATCTTCGATTTTGTGAAAAATGTCCGGTTTTCCCGCAGGATCTGTGATTCATAATTCATCATATTAGAATTATAATTTGTATTTGATCCTTTGTCAATTTTGTTGTCGGTCTGGGAATGACCACCTACGTTTCTATTACTTCTTACTGCCTTAGTATCATAGTATCTTAATAACTTTTCCAAAAATATACTGCCGAAACCCTTATTAACTTCATGCCCCGTTAAATTTTCTACAACTTCCTGTTGGTCGGGTCCAGCGGCTACGCTGGCTAGGAGAGTCGCCCCCCCCCCGTTCTGAAAACTAGTCATATCAATCACTCTCCTTTTTGAGGTTTATTATATCAAATTTACTAATTTTTGGCAACACCTAAGGTACCGGATCATAGCCGCCCGGATTTTTGGGATGGCAGCGGCATATCCGTTTAATTCCAAGCCAGCCGCCTTTTATTACACCGTATTTTTGAATTGCCTGCTTCATATACTCTGAACATGTCGGATAAAACCTGCACACAGGCGGAGTTAAAGACGAAATCTTTTGATAAATTGTTATTAAAACCGTGAAGAACTTCTTAATCATTTCTTATTCCATAGCATAAGCTTCACCGATTGTGTCAATTGCTTCAACCTTAATATCCGTAATCAATTCGGAATAAGAAATTACGACAATTGTCGGGATATGACGTTCGAGCAATTGATATAAAGGCAGTCTTATTCTCGGCGAACACAAAATTACCGGCTGTTTGCCGCAAGTCTGATGCGCACGCATCAAAGTTGTTGCGGTAGTTTCAATCAATTCCTGAACCTGCATCGGATTCAGCAGAAACATTGTACCTAATTCCGTTCTCTGGCAACTGTCGTCAAGAACTTTTTCCCATTCCGGAGAAAGTGTCAATGCATACAAAACTCTGTCATCCTGCACGTTTGAAAGGCAAATCTGACGTCCCAGAGCTGCTCTCAAACGTTCGGATAAAATATCGGGCTCTTTTGAAAATCTTGCGTAATCGCAAAGTCTTTCAAATACGAATATAATATCTTTTATTGAAACTTTTTCTCTGATTAAGTTGACAAAAATCTTCCGCAGGTCGCTTGTTGAGATAATTGTCGGAACAAGGTCATTAACAAGTGTCGGGTCTTGAGATCTGACAAGCTCCATAAGCTTAAGGACATCAGTTTTTGTCATAACATCATCAACATGTTTTCTGACACACTCTTGAAGGTGCGTAACAATAACATCCGTTGAGTCAACCGCAGTAACGGATCTTGCGGATTTTGCATCTTCCGCGGTAATCCAGTAGGCTTGAGTTTGATATGTAGGATCAATACCGATAATCGCGTCGTCAGGAACCTCTTTTCGCATAGAATCCCACTGATCCGCAATTACCATTAATCTTCCGGGATATACGTAACCCGTTGCAACAGTATTGCCGCGGATTGAAATCATATATTCGTTTGCATCCAGCGCTGATGAATCCATAATTCTTATGTTCGGAATAATATACCCCAATTCATCCGTAACTCTTTGACGCAAAGCAGCAATCTTTGCAAGCAATTGACCTTCCTGATCAGGATCTGCAATTACAAGCAGGTTTGACCCTACCTGCAAACTCAATACATCAACCCCTAAGCGTTCGTACATCCTGTTCGGGTTAACAAGATCCTGCATGTTCTGGCGGACGTTTTCCAATTGTCCCAATTGTGATTGAACATCTGCGTTAATTAATACGGAGAAACCTGCAATTCCCAATCCCACCGAAAACATCAAAAACGGGAACCACGGCAAGCCCGTAATAGGTCCTGTTACTGCCAGTAACATCAAAAATCCCGATGCAAAGAAAAGTGAATACGGTTTGCTTAAGATTTCACCCGCAACATCCGCACCGAGTGATGAGCTTGCGGCAGATGATCTTGTCATAAATACACCGGCTGCAATTGACATCAAAAGTGACGGAACCTGTGATGCCAAACCGTCACCGATTGTTAAGACCGTATATTTAGCAACAGCATCAGCTATCGGCATCTGATTCATCAAACACCCGACGCATAATCCGCCTACAATGTTTATAATTACAATAATTATACCTGCAATAGTATCACCTTTTACAAACTTCATGGCACCGTCCATTGACCCGAAAAGGTTTGATTCTCTCTGCAAATCTTCACGCTTTTTGGTAGCTTCTTCCGGTGAAATCAAGCCCGCATTGAAATCCGCGTCAATTGTCATCTGCTTACCCGGCATAGCGTCCAATGCAAACCTTGCAGCAACTTCCGCAATACGTTCCGCACCTTTTGTGATTACCATGAACTGTACAACCGTAATAATCAAGAAGATTACGCCGCCGACTACCATGTTTCCGCCGGTTACAAACGTTCCGAACGCATGGATAACTTCTCCCGCCTCGCCTTTTGCCAGAATCAAACGCGTTGAAGCAATGGACAGTACAAGCCGGAACATCGTTCCCAGAAGAATAATTGACGGAAATGCCGCAAGTTCAAGCGTTTTCTGAACATACAAAGCTATCATCAGTAACACAATACCGAGCGCAATATTCAAACTTATTGAAAAATTTATAACCCACGTCGGCATTTCTACAAGCAAAATCAACAGCAAGGTCAATACAAATATTGCCAAGAAAATTTCACTTATAGGATTGCTGCCTGAATTAGCCTGTGCCATTAAATTTCTTTCAAAGCCTCACTTATTATTGCCAATTGAGTATCAATTGTAGCATCTACCACGCCGTTTGTTGTTGTAACCACACATCCGCCTTCCATAACGGATTCATCAGGTATAACCATGATTTTTGCCTCCAAACCCAGCTGTTCCGCCATCGAAGGGACTTCGCTTTTCAGCATACTGACCTGCGAAGGATTTGTGTGCAAGGTAATTTTGGTTTCTTCTTTGGACAAACCTTTTAATATTTCATGCACACTCTCTAACAGAAGTTCCGGAGTTTGTGTCAATTCTTTTTTAATAATTTTTTTTGCAATATCAACACTGATTGAAAGAATTTCCGGTGCAATTTTGTCAAAAACTTCCTGCTTTGCATTCATAAATTCTTTTATTGCATCCCGCAAAACTGCAATATCGTCTTTTGCCTGACTTAAGCCCGCCTGATAACCCTCTTTGGCTGCAGCTTCACGAATTGCATCGGCTTCTTCTCTTGCCCGTGAAATCAAATTTCTGTCGTCAATTCTTCTGAAGCCTCTGCGTCTGTCGCCGCGGCGGCGTTCATTTCGCTGTTTAAAGTCAATATTGTCAAGGTTAAATAAGTCGATAACCTCATCATCGACCTGTGCAGAAGAGTCCTGAGCAACTTCCTGCTGATTAAGCTCCTCCGGTTGAATTTTTTTCTTTTTTATAATCATGATTTAATATTATTATACACTATCTTGTATATGGGTGGCAATAATGTTAGCAACTTTTGGCGCAACTTCATAAAACTCACCCTCTAATGCATTGAAAACAAGGCGTTTTACCTTCATTCGCTCGGGTTTTAACATTTGTTCCAATTGCTGCCTTTCTATCCCTTCTGTAACTTTTTGTAATTTTAATACAATTTTGCTCGGGCTTAATTCTTGAGGTTTGGGCAAATTAGTTTTTATTTCATTCAAACATTTTAAGGTCGTATTTACGCTTACACGGGATTCCAAATCCGGCATGCCCATATATTTGATAACTGTCTGCGCGTCTTCAGGGTCGAATTTGTTCAAAATAGTTTGAACTTTTTCCTGCTTCATTTTTTGGAAAAGCAAAGCAACAGTTGCAAGTTTCATAACCTTAGGACTTGAGCCGCCCTGTACAGGTGTAGTTGCAGCAGGCGCTTGACCTTGCGGTTGTGGAGCTGCCTGCTGCTGAGCTTGTTGTTCTTCCGCAGCCTGTTCTTCACTCATCTGCTGCATCATGGAATCTATATTTGATTGCTTTGCAGCCTGCTCCATTAACCCCTGATCTATAAGATTTTTATCTTTAAGTTCAGCTATTGCATCAAGATATGTCTTTTTAACATGATGTTCAATTAACTGTAAAATCTGCTCCTGCGGGAGTCCCTGTCTGAAAGTCTGTTTCGCAATTTCAAATATTGTAAATGCAATTTTTTGCATTATGGGATCCCAGAATTCCTGCGGAAGTTTGGATCGAATTAAGTCAACGGATTTGTGGAATGCCCATTCCGCAATTATCTGGGTAATCATCATTGCCTGATCCGCATTAAAATTGGATTCCGTATCATTATATAAAGCTTCACCGGCAAGTGCAGAAAAATTCATCAGTGTATTTACGACGTATTGCTTTTCAGGGTCGGTAAAATCTTTCGGCACAAGTTCCACTGCCTGTTGTGTCAAATTTTGCGCAAATTCCTGATAATTAAACCCTTGTATTGCCATTGATTATCCTTGTTCTATCCAGCTTTTAATTTTTTCGCCTGCTTCTTCATCATCCATATCGGACATTTCAGCTGAAACATTGGCAAGCTGTTCAAGTAATTGACCTTCATCCTGCTGAGGTATATATTCTCTCTGCTGACGTTCGATAAGATTTTGTGCAAGTTCTGATTGTCTTTCAGTCAATTGAGCTGCACGATTAGTAATATCGCTTAACTGTTTATCCTGTTCGGCAGTTTTTTGTTTTAACTGTTCAACTTCACGCCTGTTGGCTTCCTGCACCTGTTTAACCTTATCGGATACAACCTTAAACAAGATTAACAAACCTGCACCGCTGAGAGCAATTGCAAGCCACCACGGATTGCCTGTTTCATCAGGTTTCGGTAAGTTAACGGGTCTGTCGGATGCAAGATACGGATCCGTTGAATCTGAAAATGCTATTGATACATTTTCGGGATCAACTTTCGGGCTTGCCGCGTGTGCTATTAATTCTTTTAACTCTTCAAGTGTTGTATTAGAAGGAATTGCTGATTTCTCAAGAGTTACGGCAACCGAAATTTCTTCCACCACACCGGGTTTTATATATTCATTGGTTTGAGTTTTTGTAACACCGTATTGGGTTTCAGTTGCAGATCTTGAATAGCTTCTGTTTTGTGAAGAATCCGCACCGCCCTGCTGCAAGCCGTTCGGCAAATAAACGCTTACAGCGCTTACGTTTCTGTTGGAATCCTGTGTCTGATCGCCCAGACCTTCGGTAAAATTCTGCTCGGTGACTGCTGTTTTTTTAGTCGGATCATATTCTATAGTGAATTTTTCAACAGGAGCCTGTCTTAAAAATGTACTTACAGTCACAACATAATTACCTTTACCGATAAGTCTGTCAAGTTGTGTTGCAACTTTTTGCTGCATGTATTTATCATTTTCCTGCAATCTTTCAAGCATTTCGTCTTCGGCATCTATAATACTCGTATATACATTACCGTTTGTATCGGTAATCGCGACATTCTCTGCGGTCAAACCGGTTACGCTGCCGAGTAAAAGATTTGTTATGGCTTTTACCTTTAATTGATCAAGCTTGTCACCTGCCGGAATTGTAATCTGAACTGTTGCGGTTACGGGTTTTTGCATTGATGTAAACATTGTTTGTTCAGGAATTGAAATAAAAACAGATGCGTTTTCAATAGGCGGAATTTTACGGATTAATCTTGCAAGTTCACCGTTTATCGCTCTTGCAAGACGAATTCTTTTATCTTCTTTTGTTGACGTAAAATCGCCTTTATCAAAAATTTCCAGACCCACGTTTTGATCCATAAGACCGCTTTTTACAATCGCAAGAAGCGCTGCATCTTTCTGGCTCTGGGTGTATTCTTTAAGAAAAATCGTAGATTTTGTACCGTCAAGCTTGCGGCTTGCGTTGATGCCTTCTCTTGCAAGAAGTGCCTGTATTTCTATTGCTTTTCCTAAATTATCCGTTGTCAAAAGATCAAGTTCTTCTTTAATTACTTTTTCGCTCACAACCCTTGCGGCGCCGTTGCCTGACTTTGAAGAACTCACAATTCCTATTGTCACAAACAAAGCCAACAATAGTACAACACCGCCTATAATCCCGTATAATAAAGGTTTGTTTTGAAGAAGTTTTTGAAAATCCATTTCCGTCCCACTAGTTAATTATATTTTACACCTGAATCTGCATAACTTTGTCATACGCCTGAATAACTTTCCCGACCAATTGAGTCGCAACATTTACGCTGATTTCGGATTTTGCCATTGCGGTCATAACGTCGTGAATATCAACGTTGCCGTTACCTGACATTGCATCTTTAAGCAAATTATCAGGCGCATTAAGTTCTGCGTTGAAATTTTCCATCAAACCTGACATCACCTGCTTAAAATCAGGTGAACCGGCTGATTCAACTCTGTTCATTCTGGCAGGCTGGACACCGTTCAAGCCCGTATCCAATTTTGTATGCTGTATTCTCCCTGCCAAGTCATAATTCGGATAAAAACTGTTATACATTTGCCCTGCCTTTCATATATATTCTATCGTAAATTTGGCTGTTATGTTTAACTTTATCTGCATAAATCATCCGTTCAGTGTAGAAAAAACGGATGATTTCATACAAAATATTTAATGATTTTTACTAAAAAGTCATGTATTGTAAGGCAAAAACAAATATCTTATAAAACTTATTTTTCGTACAAATATTTGTAACTGCATCCGGCACCCGGAACTACATATAAAGTTGTGCTCACCTCGGCACGACCAATGTTTTCATCACAACCTTGATAGCCGGCGGTTGCTGTGTTAGTTCCCTCCGCACCAAAAGGTTTGAAATACAATTCTTCAACTCTGTAACGTCCTGTGTACCCGTTATCCTGCAAATTTATGGCGTAAACATCTTTACCCACGATATTAGGCTCACCTCTAAAATTGTTTACATCAACCAGAATAACAAGACCGCTTGCACTGCCACCAAAATATACCGAAGCTCCGTTTTTAAGTAATGCAGCCTTTTGACAAAAAGCATAAGAGTTAAGTTTGACTCCGGTTAATGATTTGTAACCCGAGTCAACAATTCCACTCAAGGCAGACCAATCAGTATTATTATTTCGATTGCAAAATTTGTCACTATACGGGTTACTGATATTATTGGAACAATTGCCGAATGTGTCAATAACACTGAGATGCGACAACATAGCATCAATAAATTCCTTTTTAAAACCCTTTTCGCTGCTGTCAGATACTCCGGGAGAAACTATCATACCAAAATTATCCGCAACAGTCATTTTAAATGCATTATTCAATATTGCATAACACTCTTTCCATTTGGCATGAAAATGAGCTTCCTGAATCTTGCTTACAAGTGTCGGTATTGTCATGGCTGCAACTATACCGATGATACCGAGGGTTATAAGGACTTCGGCGAGTGTGAAGGCGGCTTTTTTAACGTGAGTGAAGCGAGGTTTTTTGTCATCCTGAACATAACTATGTTGGGCTACATTACTATTACGAATGTTTCTTCTTACTGCCTTAGTATCATAGTATCTTAGTATCTTTACACATAATTTCATGCTCCGATATATTTTCTCCAACTTCCTGTTGGGCGGGTCCAGCGGCACGCTGGCTTAGAGGAGTCGCCCCCCCCCGAGGTTGCTGACAACACTATTTGCCATAATTTTCTCCTTACTGCGCATTCAATTCGCGTCTTATATCTTCTACCGAAACTCTTACTATAGGTGAATTTTCATCCTTTTTCAAAACGCAATTCTTTATACCGGATTGCACGATAAACCTTTTGCACAAAATACAGATAAAATTATGCCCCCAGATATACATTGTGGCGTCTTTGCACCTGTCTTGTCCTGCCTGAATTATGGCATTTTGTTCAGCATGAATGGAACGGCAGGTTTCGTATTTTGTACCTGATTCAATGTTATTCTTAATTCTGTAGCATTCACCGCGTTCATAACATGATTCAACTTTAGAAGGTGTGCCGTTGTAGCCGGTGGCTTTAATTTTTTTGTCTTCACCAACTATAACCGCTCCGACCTGCGCTCTTATACAGTTAGAACGACTCGCACATGTTTTTGCCAAATCCAAAAAATAATCATCCCACGCTTTTATTTCCATAATTCACCTTAGTATTTATGATTTCTTATCCCTGTCATAATCATAGCAACACCATAGCGATCCGCAAGGTCAATTATATCTTTATCCTTATGTGAACCGCCCGGTTGTATGATTAATCCGACTCTGCCTTGAACTGCCGCATAGATTGCATCCTGAGAATAAATAATCCCGTCCGTAGCAATTACGGCATCTTTTGAGCCATCGCAGGCAATTTTCAAAGCAGTTTCAATCGCGGTAGCAGAATTTGTTTCGTTCTTTGCAATCCCGAGAGTTGCAAAATCTTTTGCAACAAGCGCGGAATCCGTACTAGTATGCTTTATGACTTTCCACGCAAATATTGCATCCTCTATCTGCTCTGTTGTCGGTTTTGTTTTGGTAACCACTTTAAACAAATCTTTGTCCAGCTCGCTTGTATTTTTTTCCTGAATCAGCACGCCGAACGGTGTAATTTTTATTTCTTCGGCACACATATTTCGGATGTTTTTTAAAGGTGTATTGAGTTTTACCACCTTCATGCCGGTGTTTTCTTTCATTAAATTCAACGCTTTTGGATGAAAATCCGGCGCCATAACTACTTTTACGCCCATGGAATTAAGATGCTTGGCTGTTTCATAATCAACAGGCTTGGAAAAACCTATTGTTCCGTAAAATGCACTCACGGGATCACAATCAAATGCCTTGTTGTAAGCTTCTTCTATAGTTCTGCCCAGCGCAACACCGCAGCATGAGGCATGTTTCAGAATGGCAACGGCATTTACGTCAAAAAATTCACTCAAAATGCCTGCTATTTCATATAAATTCAAAATATTATCGTAGCTTAATTCCTTGCCGAAAAGCACCTCGTAATCAGCCATTTCTTCGCATGAATAAAGCCATGCCGCCTGATGCGGATTTTCGCCGTATTTTAAATCTTTTATTTTGTCAAATTTAAACTCTTTCATCTCAGCCCTCAAATTGCTTTTATAATAACATAAAATCCAAATCTTAGCAATTACATTTCGTATTATTAAGCCTTATATCTAATTTTCTTGAATTATTTTTTTGTTTTAATTACAATTAACGGTGTTCAGAATAAAAAGAGGAAATTATGGCTAATAACAGAATGACCGAAGGTGTTGGTAAAAAAATTGTTGAAGCATTAAAAATGCAGTCTGATATTGAAATTACACCTGTACACGAAACAGCCGTACATAATTTTGATGCAGATGATGCTGTTAATATTGACGAAGAAACAACCCCGAATTTTATTGAAGAAGAACCCGTTCAAGATGAATTTCACTTTGATGAAGATACCGAAGATGATTTCCCGTCACTTGAACCTGTTATTCAGCCGCAAACCGTCCAACAGCAGACAATTCAACAGATAGACATTCCGCAGCAGCAAACTTTTTTGAATTCTGAGCTTGATGATTTTGAAATTCCGTCAAATGTTGCGGTGTTAAAACAACTTATCACAAAATTGCCGGCAGGTGTTACAAAACAAACCGGCGCAATGATTATTAAACAAACTATGGAAGCTCTCGGAATTTCCATGAAAAGCGTTTTACAGGAAGCCCAGCAGGTTCAGGAAGGGTTAAATAATTCCTCCCGAGAATGCCAGGCATCTATTATGGAATATAAAAAACAAATAGGCATATTAGAAAAACAGGCACAAAAATATCAAAGACAATATGCTGCCTTAAATGATATTATCAGCCTGTTTGTTCAAACTAATATTTAAACGCGAGCTGAATGTTCTTATCTCTCATTGCCGTGCAGGATTCTATTTCGGTTGTAACCATATCAAGCCGTGCTTTATACTGGTTCATCTGCTGTACTAAACGTTTTTCAAGCACCTGCAATCGCGCCTGCCGTTGCTGCAGCATCTTTGCCATGGGTGAATCAGGATCGGTATAATCCGTACCAACCTGCATTAAATCGCTTACTGATTGGGATAAATTCATCTGAGCAGTGGTTATCAATTGGATTTTGTATTCCAAATCCAATTTCTGCGACCACAGCATCGTTAATCTAATTGTTGAATTAATTAATCCCATTTTGTTTCCTTCTATCTGGTTTCGTTAAGATTTTTTCCTTTTAAGAAATTGTGTTCGTTATTTTCTGCAATCAATTGTTCCATTTTATGAAGCTGATGGCGGTGATAGTTAAGCCTGTATTGTGCCATTTTAAGCTTTTTTTTCATTGTCAGAAAATCTTTTAAACCTTCTACTATTGAATTAGAGATTGATTTTAAAGGATTTTTTCTTATAAGGAAGTTTTTTGAATATATCAAGAAATCTATCAATCTTTTTATATTCGTCTCTAAAGTTTCTCGAAGCATATTACTCCTTTACACTTTAGACCTACAAATATATAAAAACCTGTTACGTCAAATAATTGCCATGCTTTGTAAATCTTTGTAACATGTCTTAATCATTGTAAATCTAAAAAGTACCAGATCTGAAGGCAAACCTTCTTATGATATTATACGGCAAAAAATCGAAAAACTTTAATTATAAGTTTTGAATAGCTTTACTGTCGCCGTCAATAGATTCTTTAAGCATCTTTTTAACGACATCGCCCTGAGTATCAAGCATTTTGCAAACAGTTTCGATATTTCTGACTTTATTGGAAAGAATAGTATCGGCGTTTGCTGTAATGTTGCCGGAAATATTTTGATAAGCAGCCAGCGCAGCTGACGTTGTCCCCTGCATCAGGTTACCCATAACAAGAGCCGGCAAACCGTATTCACCCAGATACGGAGCTGCAGCCTGCATAATTCCGCCCCAACCCGAAATACAACTTGCAAGAGGCAATACAATGCTGCGTCCTATGCCAAACCCGCTTGCGCCTCCTACTCCGTACGCAGCAGCACTTGCGACATCAGCCAGCCCGCCCAAATTTGAAGCATAACCCGTTGCTGTTCCGCTCATGGACCCCCAGCCGGTTAAGCCTGCAGCACCGCCTGTTGAATAGCCGTCCAAGCCCCATGATACAGGTGCTGCACCGCTTGGAAAGCCGGAATAATTATACAGTGAATTTAACCCGTAGGAGGAACCGCTCGTCATATTGGAATAATATGACGTCCCCGGAATACTCATCGATTCTGATGCCCCAAAAACAGTAGCAAAAGATGACGGAGCAAAAAGACTTGCTAAATTATACAACAATCCGCCTGTCGCGCCGAATCCGGTTCCCATACCGCTTCCGGACACTGTCAGGTCGCGTAATTTATCATATGTTTCAAACAATTGAGCTTTAGCCTCAGAGTTTGCGGAACTGAATTTGTTTGCTATTACCAGATAACTATCGTTTTTGTAAGACATCTTTAACCTCTTAATTATTATTCAAATGTTTTGAATGTTGATTCAATATTCTTTTCAATTACTTTCTGAACAGCTTCCATTTCTGTTTGGAGTGCTTCCTGTTCCGTATCAAGCTGGCGTAATCTTAATTCAAGGGTTCTATCCTGCTCCTGAATTTGCTCGGTTTTCGCATTAATATCAGCCAGAGCTTTTTCATAAACCTGCATATCATAGTTATACTGGTTCATAGCATCATTATAAGCATCTTCATCCGTAATTGTTTCCGTATTCAACGACAGGGTTGCCGTCGAATTTTCATATCTTATACTATAAGGACGACCGTTTTCATCTACATCTATAAAAGCTTTTTCCTGACGTTCTATTTTAGTTTTAATATTTTCAGCATAATATTGAGTCAAAGAATTTTGATTTTCCGTAGGTTTTGATATATCAGGTGCACTGATAGCGGCATCTCTCAAGTCTTCTTCACAGGCAAAATAAGTTCTGCCCTGATATTCATAAGTATAAATTTCATCTTGAGGCGCATTTGCAAAAGCTGAATCCGGGAATTGCTTACAAATTTCTTCATAAGCGGCTTTCAATTCGGGATCATTTGCATCATAAGCCTTAAGCTCACAATTACCAACGTATGTAGGGGTTTCATTAACCACATGATACTCATTAGCACCGGCAACCGGAGGATTTGCAACCGCATTTTCCAAATCAGTACGTGTTGTAAAATGCATTACATCATTAGCATCAGTATATGTGAAGATATTACTTACATCTTCCTTCGCCAAATCCGGATATTCCTGACTAATTCTGTCAAACATTTCTTTTTGTTCGGTATTCAAAGGATCATAAGCAGTGACAGGCTGATTGTCGACCGTATAAGTATCATTTTGATCATCATAAGTAACATTTGTCATAGAATTTTGGACAGCTTTTGTACCGAGATTAACCTGAGGGTTAGGCTTTGTATTTTGCACACCGGTAAACACATCGGAATAATGATAATGCGTAACAAGATAATTATAATTAGGGTCATCCGACAATTCAGTCATACTTGTAATAACCTCAGAATTGGCACCATCTTCGTATGAATATTGAAGGGTTGTATAATCCTGTGTGCTCGGAGCTGTCGGAACTTCCAATGCCAAAAGCTCATTAAATGTATTTGCACTCTGATTAGCCAGCGCAGTACGTGCCTGGTTAACCTGTTGTCCTTCATACTCAACGTTTGTTTTTCTCGCCGTCAAGCCCAGATATCTGGCTTGTGATGCTGCCATACCCATAATTTGGTCTCCTATATCTACTTACTACATATTTACTCATAATGATTATTTTGAAAAAGTCAATATAATCTACAAAAATTATACGGCATATATTAATAGATATATAGGTCAAATTAACAAAAATCCTCCGTCCGGAGGACATTATTTACAAAAAACAAATCATTTGCACGAAAAAAATTATTTTTCATGCAAATATTTGTAACTGCATCCGGCGCCTGAGGCCATATTGATATAAATTGAATCTACTTGTCCTATTTCAACAGAACAACCATAGCTGCCATACTGCGGGTTATCTGCACCATAAGTTCCTTGCTCTCCTGAAGCGGCAAAACCTAATTCTTCAATATAAACATTATATTGACTGGACACTTTTTTTAAAGTTATTAGATATACATCTTTTCCTAAAATATTGGGTCCACCCTCAAAATTATTCACATCAACCAAAATGGTTAAACCACTACCGCCGCTGCCAAAATAAACCGCAGCGCCGTTTTTTAATAATGCAGCTTTCCCTTGAACATCATAAGAAAATATTTTTCCACCGGCAAGAGATTTATAACGCAATTCAGTGCTTGAAGCAGATATAGCTGACCACTTATATTTTATAATATTTTCCAAATTATTTGAATAATTGTCACAAAGATTATTATCATATGTGGTAGACCATCCGCAAGTATCAACAACATTCAGATTTTCAAGCATTAAATCTATAAATTCTCCAGTCATGGCATTTATTCCCGCATTAGAAACTAACAATCTCGGATTATTAGCTGCAACAAGTTTAAAAGAATTGTTTAATATTGCATAACACTCTTTCCATTTGGCATGAAAATGGGCTTCCTGTATCTTGCTTACAAGTGTCGGTATTGTCATGGCTGCAACAATTCCAATTATGCCGAGGGTAATCAGAACTTCAGCCAAAGTAAACGCGACACGACGAATGTTACTTCTTACTGCCTTAGTATCATAGTATCTTAGTAACTTTACACAACCAATACCGCCAAAACTCTTGTCAACTTCATGCACCGATATATTTTTTCCAACTTCCTGTTGGGCGGGTCCGGCGGCTACGCTGGCTGGGAGAGTCGCCCCCCCCCGTGATTTTTAAACTCTTTATTTTTCATAATTCCCCTCCGCATTTTATGTTATTATATTAATTTTAAAAAATTTAATAACAAAAAGCACCTTAAGGTGCTTTTTGTTGTTCTTATAAATTATTCTTCCGACTGCATTTCTTCTTTAGGTTCTTTAACAGTCAAGGCAATTCTTTTATCTGTCGGGTTAAATTTCAAAATATAAGTTTGAATTTTGTCGCCCACATTAAAGATATTTTTCGTTTCATTTTGAAGTTCTGTAAGCTCAGCATGCGGCAGCAAAGCTTCAACTCCGGGGAAAACTTCCACGAATGCGCCGAAATGCTTGATTCTGGTAATTGTACCTTCGACTTTGTCGCCTTCTTTAATCTGTTTTTCAGCTTCAAGCCACGGATCAGGCTCAAGATTTTTCAAACTCAACGAAACTCTTTGCTTGTCATGATCAACCGCAATAACTTCAACGTCTATTTTGTCTCCGACTTTCAAAATATCTGTCGGATGATCAATCCAGCGCCATGATAATTGAGATAACGGCAAAAGACCGTCAATTCCGCCCAGATCAATAAACGCGCCGAAATCCGTAATTCTTACAACATCGCCTTTTACAATCTGACCGGGTTCTATTTGTGAAAATACATTTTTTCTGGCCTCAACAGCGCTGTCATCGTAAACTTTTTTATTAGATAAAATAAAGTTATTTTGCTGACTGTCCAGAGTTAAAATTTTCAATTCAATCTGGCTTCCGACTTCCAAATCGGTTTCTTTGGCACGCAATTGAGATGACGGAACAAAACCTCTGACTCCTGAAATTTCAATGAGCACACCGCCTTTAACAACACTGACAACAGTACCGAGAATTGTTTCATCAGCAGCCTTGGCTTTTTCAAGTTCTTTCCAGGAGTAGGCAAAATCGACTTTTTTCTTAGAAAGTAAAAATTTTCCGTCTTCATCTTCTTCTTTAATGATTAAAAATTCATATTCTTTGCCTTTTTCGAATTTTTCTTCAATATTTTCGTCTTTGTCGACAGCTTCACGGGTCGGGACAATTGCGATTGTTTTTGCGCCGATATCCACCATTACTCCCTGACTGTCAAAACCGCAGACAATACCTTTAACTAAATCACCTTTTTGAAAATTATAGTCATATTTTTTCAATAATTCTTCAAAATCCAAATCACTACTTTTACTCTTTGATACCATGTTTACCCCACATTAACCTATAATACATTAATAATTGTAACAAATTTTTGTCAATCTGTAAAGTTTTCTTAATATTGTTTAATTAATATTGTTTAACATTTACAAACTTTCAATTGTATGTTTAAGGCTTTCAACATATCTGCCGCCTATTTTTTTAAGATAAGAAACAGAAACAAAATCATCGCCGAGGGTATACTTTTGAATAATACCGTCACCGGTACGGAAATTATATCTTCTGATCGGCTCGGGAAGATTAAACTGCCTGTCAAACACTACATGCATCGCCTTAGCGTCCTCTTTGTTCAGTCTTGTCATATTCCGCATAGCACCGTTAAGTCTTTCTATCTTTAACATAAAATTTTCTCCTTTGGATTTATTAAACCGCGGGAAAATATTTTTTGTTATAAAAAATGTCCCTCTTAATAAATCTTAAAAGGGACATTGAATTTAAGCTTTTAAAGATTCGATTAAGGCTTTAATTGTAGTTTCCTGACCGGTAATTTCATCAATTCTGGATTTTGTCTGTTCTATCAATTCTTTCGGGGCATTTGCAACGAATTTTTCGTTATTCATTCTGCCGGAGAGTGAATTTTTTTCAGCGAGAAGTTTGTCGAGTTTTTTCTGCTGACGTTTAATTTCTTCGTTAAAATCAATCAGATTTTCCAGCGGAATTATTATTTTGGAAGCGGAAACAACCGCTGTTGCGGATTTTTTCGGCATTGGCACAGTGTCGTCCGCATAAGAAATTTTTTCAACTTTTGCAAGACGTTTGATATAAGATTCAATAACTTCAAATGTTAATTTTTCTGATTTTTCAGCCCTGATTTCAATATCAAACTTCAAAGATGACGGTATATTAAAGCTTTGACGGACATTTCTGAGAGATTTAATCGCTTCAAACACAAGCTCCATTTCGTCCGCTTCTTTAATAAAAGCAAATTTTTCATCGTAAACGGGGAAATCCGCAAGCATAATTGCCTTAAATTTTTTGTCCTGAGGAATAAGCTGCCAAACTTTTTCCGTAATATGCGGCATAATCGGATGAAGTAATCTTAATGCCATATCAAGGACATATCTCAAAACTCTTTGAGTATTCAATTTCAAATTCTCATCCTGAAGCTGAATTTTAGCGATTTCAACATACCAGTCGCAATATTTATTCCAGAAGAAATCATATAAAATATGTGCGTTTTCGCCGATTCTGTAATTTTTCATATTTTCGTTGAAATCTTTTGCGGCATTATTCAACTCATTCAAAATCCACCTGTCAGCGATGGTTAATTTTGAAAAATCAATGTCGTTATTGTCAACGCCTTCCAAATTCATCAACACAAATCTTGATGCGTTCCAGATTTTGTTGGCGAAATTTCTGCCGTATTCAAATCTTTCGTCGCTGATTTTAATATCCTGACCGCCATATGTACAAAGAGAGGTCATTGTAAATCTCAAGGCATCAGAGCCGTATTTGTCAATAATAACAACGGGGTCAATTGTATTGCCTTTCGATTTGGACATTTTCTGTCCTTTTTCGTCACGGATAAGCCCGTGGATATAAACTGTTGAAAACGGAGCTTTTTTCGTAAATTCAAGCCCCATGGTAATCATTCTGGCAACCCAGAAGAAAATTATATCAAAACCTGTGACAAGAACGCTTGTCGGGTAGAATTTTTTAAAATCATCACTTTCGGTATTAGGCCATCCCATAGTAGAAAACGGCCAAAGACCTGATGAAAACCACGTATCCAGAACGTCGCTGTCCTGAGTGTAATGTTCGGGATCAGGATTTTCTTTTGCGACGACCATTTCGCCGGTTTCGTTATGGTAATACGCCGGAATTTGGTGTCCCCACCACAATTGACGGGAAATACACCAGTCGCGGATATTTTCCATCCAGCCGAGATAATTCTTTTCCCAGCGTTCGGGAACAAACTTAATCCTGCCGTCTTTAACCGCTGCAATAGCTTCTTTTGCAAGCGGTTCCATTTTTACAAACCACTGTTCTGATAAAAGCGGCTCAATTGTAGTGTTACAGCGCTGGCATTTACCGACATTATGTTCATGATCGCGGGTTCTTAATAAGAAATTATTATAAGACAGCATGCCAATCATTTTTTCACGTGCTTCATATCTGTCAAGTCCGTGGAATTCCTGTGGAACTTCACCGCAAGCCTTCATTTTACCTTCACCGTCAATAACCCAAATCGGCTGGAATCCGTGGCGTTTGCCGACTTCAAAGTCATTGGGGTCATGCGCAGGCGTAATTTTAACCGCACCTGTTCCGAAATTTTTGTCAACATATTCATCCGCAATAATCGGGATTTCTCTGCCTGAAAGCGGAATAACAACGGTTTTTCCGATAAGTTCGGAATATTTATGGTCATCAGGGTGAACAGCAATTGCAACATCACCGAACATTGTTTCGGGACGGGTAGTTGCAACAATTATGGCACCTGATTCGCCTTTCAAGGGGTAAGAAATTTCCCACAAATGCCCCTGTTCGGTTTCATATTCGGTTTCAACATCGGAAATAGCGGACTGACAACGGGGACACCAATTTACAATATATGCGCCTTTATAGATTAAGCCTTTTTCATAAAGTTTTACAAAAACCTCTTTTACGGCATCGGAACAGCCTTTATCAAAAGTAAATCTTTCTCTTGAACGGTCAAAAGATGCACCGAGGCGTTTGCACTGATCAAGGATAGCGGATTTATGCTTGTTTGCCCAATTCCATGTTTCTTCCAAAAATTTTTCTCTGCCCAAATCCTGACGGGTCAAACCTTTTTCACGGAGTTTTTTCTCAACGACATTTTGGGTTGCAATACCCGCGTGGTCGGTACCCGGAACCCATAAAGCTTCATAGCCGCTCATTCTGTGATAGCGGATTAAAATGTCCTGCAAAGTTTCATCTAACGCATGCCCCATGTGAAGAACACCCGTTACGTTCGGAGGAGGAATTACAATGGAATAAGCCGGCTTTTCGCTTTTTGCGTCAGCCTTAAACATTTCATTGTCTTCCCAGAACTTGTATATTTCTTCTTCGGTTGTTTTTGCATCATAAACTGTAGGTAAATCTTCTATCTTAACTTTTAACATGTTTAGTCCTTCTTATTTATATCCCGTAATTTAAGAATATCACAAAAATATAAAAAATCCGACAGATTAATTAACTATACATAAAAACTATTATCTGCCTGAGGCAGGACAAAACATTGTGACAATATTCGTATAGCCGCTTTATATGATTATAGTCAAATAACAAAATAATTAGTAACACCGCTTTACATAAAAACTATTATCGGAAGTTATTTTTATTAATTTTTTCAGTACCTCCGGCGGGTGCTGTGCGCACGGCGGTTGCTATTACGGTATTAATGCTGCGTAGCAGCTCCGCGCCGTGATTATAGGCGCGGTAAAAGATTGCAGGATTTTAGCCCCTCTCCCGTCCTTCGGACACCCTCTCCCCAAAGGGGCGAGGGTTAAAATACTGCAACGGCACGGAGTGCGCCCGTCAGGGCTTGAGCAATCCAAAGGATTGCAAATAAACAGCGTGTTTTTCTTTTTCGGTTCACTTTTTCTTTTTACATCGCAATAAAAAGAAAAAGTGAACAAAATAAGATACCTATAATGGTTTTTATGTAAAGCGGTAATACTAATGCTTGTATTAGTTTATAAATAGTCGTATAAAGCGGCTATACAAATATTGTCACAATATGTTGTCGTGTCTCAGGCACTTTTTATGGAAAAATTTCCAATAAAAAAGCCCGCGGTGGCGGGCTTTTTTATATCCATGTAAAATCTTTAAGCATTGGCTAAAGATTTTGCAATAATGTCCATTTCTTCCAGTGATGCGTAAACCGAATGGCATCCGCAATCTACGTAAAGGATGTGACCGGTAGTGCCGGTTGACAGATCAGATGCCAGATACAAACCGGCTTTGCCGACATCTTCCAATGCAACGTTACGGTTGAGCGGAGCTTTTGCAATAGCTGCTTTAAGCATTTTATCAAATCCGGAAATACCTTTTGCTGCAAGAGTTTTAACAGCACCTGCAGAAATACAGTTAACTCTTACACCTTTTTTACCTAAATCAGCAGCCAGATATCTCATAGAAGATTCAAGCGCTGCTTTTGCAACACCCATTACGTTGTAGTTAGCAACAACATATTCAGAACCCAGATATGTCAATGCAAATATTGAACCGCCTTCGTTCATAATATTTTCAACATTTCTGCAAATTGAAACTAATGAATAAGCACTTACGCCCATTGCCAAATTCCAGCCGTCATGCGATGTATCAATAAATCTGCCCTGCAAATCCTCTTTTGCCGCAAAAGCAACAGCGTGAACAACGAAATCTAATTTGCCGTAAACTCTTTCGCATTCGGCAACAACCGCTTTAATTTCATCTTCTTTTGTAACATCACAGCTCATGATAATTTTTGCGTTCATTTCTTCCGCCAGCGGTCTTACACGTTTTTCCATAGCTTCGCCGGCATAAGTAAATGCAATATCAGCACCCGCTTCAAAAAGCTGACGCGCAATTGCATAAGCTATACCGTGTGTGTTTGAAACTCCAAAAATAAGACCTTTTTTGCCTTCCATTAATTTCATAGATAATTCTCCTTCTTAAAATCCCTCTTTTGAATAAATTAATTTTACCAGAAATAAAATTTTAAGGCAAATTTATAACAATGTAAACAATTGTAACAACATGCGAACATGCTGAAATCGAGGGTTTACGCACGTTTTTATATATTTAAGAGAGTAAATAACCACGAGAGAGCTATGGGCATAGACGGTTTAGGACAACTGAATAGAGCCGATTTGCAAAAAATTATGGCACAGCGGAACAGCGGCGCCAGAATTCAAACGTCTCAACAAAATATAAATATGACCCGTAACGGTTCAATATTTAATATGCAGCGGTCCAACCAAACAAATCATACAATTTCCGGACAAAGAGCAAATCCTTTTCAAACAGTTAATAAAAATCAAGACGAAAATAAAACTCAACAAACTGCCGCAGATACATCGGTCGCAGGAGGACGATCAGCAGCATCAAGCGCAGAAAATGACGCAATGGATGCAAAATCAGGGACTGCGAAAACAGAAGCAAATACTAAAAAAATAAATTCGCTTTCAAGCGATACTAAAAAACTTGCCAAAACCACCAAAAGCGATGAAAAAACACTGCAGAAAACGCTGAAAAATAACCAGCGTGAAGTTGAAAAAAATAACAAAGAAATTCAAAAAATGGCGGAAAACATTGAGGCTGAAAGTACTTCAATGGATACAATAATGTCAGAAATGGAAACTCTGACAGCAGAACAGGAAGCAAAACAATACAGTGCATATTCACTTGATCTTGCAGGTGAAAGTTCTCAAACAGATTCATCTTCCGGCACTTCCGATGATACAGAACAGAAACTTGCAAGTCTTGGTTCACAAATAGCAACAAAATCAGGCAATATTACAAAATATAACGGTAAAATTAATAAATTACAAACTAAAAACAATAAAACTATAAAAACAATGAACAGGGTAAGTAAAAATTACCAGAAAACAGTTGCTAAAACGCAGGACAAAATAGAAAATAATCAATCCACAACCGATAAAGTAATGAATGTAGCCAATAAAGTCGGAGAAATTTCGCAATACACAACTTACACCGGTCAAGGTGTACAACTTATCGGTAAAGGCATGCGTGCGCTCGGGCAGGCATTAATGAGTAACCCGTACACTGCTGCCGCAGGCGGTGCACTCGTTAGCGCCAGCGTTCCTGTTGAATCAACCGGTAAAACCGTTGAAACAGTCGGCAACTACGGTTCAACAGCCGCATCCGTTACTAAAGCTGCATGTTCTGCCGCAAACGGCGATATAGCAGGAGCCTTTACTAATGCGGCATCCGCTGTTATGAGCGGTGTTTCTGCGGCTCAAGGCACTAAAGAAATGATGTCCGGTTTTGATAGCATTAAAGATAAAGCGGCACAGGCTATGCAGCAAGGTACCGCAAAAGCCGCCGCCAATGCACAAGTAAAAGGAATGACAGAAGGCATGACTAATAAAGAAATTAAAGCCGATTTTGGTATGTCTAAAGGTCAGATGAAGGATATAGCTTACAACAACTCTTTACAATCCGTACAGGAAACAACTGCAGGTATGAATTATCAAGAAATCGGTAATGCAGTTAAAAATAACACTCCTGTGGGTGACGGCACAAAAACTATTATGTCTGAGGCACAGAATAGTGCAGCTCAAGGCATAGAAACAAGTAAGGCTAATATAGCAAATGCCAAATCCGCAGTTGCTGATCAAGGCAAAAAAGCTATAAAACAAGCCGGAAAACAGGCTGCTAAAATCGAAGTTGCAAATTCAGCTCAAGGATTAGGCAGCGGAATTACAATGGATCCGACCAAAGCAGCTGAAAAGGCTAAAGACGGCAAACTTATGGCTTACGCACAAAAAGCCGCAAGCAGCTTACAAATGGCAGGCTCTATGCTGGCACAATTCCAGCAGTCACAAGCATTAAATGATACGTCATCTTCAGGTCCACGTCCTTATCAAAATTGGGACAGACTTAACCGCATCCGCACAAACAAAAAGATTATGGGCAGATACGCGGCTTAAAAATGCCTGTAAAACCTTAATGCTGACTTTTTAATTGATGACTTTACTTTTTCCGGTCGTCAGGATAATTCCTATCAAACGGTATCAATATAAAAGACCAACCCGAAAAGGTTGGTCTTTTATTTCGTCTATAATCTTACTACTTCATTGTAATATTATTATTTGCATCCTCTAATAATATATTCATATAAAGCAGTTTGTTTGCGGTTGCTCTGTCGAGGTTAACGAATTCCGCACCGGCTCTGACATCTGATGCCGTAACTATTTTTACATCTGCATTAATGTCAAGATCACCGTAAGTTATATGTACCGGAACTATATCTCCGACTTTCAATTGGTTATGGTGTCTTACAGCTATACCACCTCTTGAAATGTCTAACAGAGAATCTACATGATCATTCTGCTGTAATTCTACAGGATTACGGTTACCTGCGACATCAAATCTCATATATTGACGTTTGTCTATTGAAGGAAGATTCTCATCAATTACGTTACGCTGAATATATGTTTCCTTACCGGAATCTCTGTCGTATGACGGGTCATCATCTGTATCAGTATCTGTGTCGGTATCCGTATCAGTGTCAGTATCTGTGTCAGTGTCTGTATCTGTGTCTGTATCGGTATCGGTGTCACTATCCGTATCAGTATCTGTATCAGTATCTGTATCGGTATCTGTATCACTGTCTGTATCCGTGTCAGTGTCTGTATCAGTATCTGTATCGGTATCTGTATCACTGTCAGTATCCGTGTCAGTGTCTGTATCAGTATCTGTATCGGTATCTGTATCACTGTCTGTATCCGTGTCAGTGTCTGTATCAGTATCTGTATCGGTATCTGTAGTATCCGTGTCAGTGTCTGTATCAGTATCAGTGTCAGTATCCGTATCAGTGTCAGTATCCGTATCAGTGTCAGTATCTGTATCCGTATCAGTATCTGTATCAGTGTCTGTATCCGTGTCAGTGTCTGTATCCGTATCACTGTCTGTATCCGTGTCACTATCCGTATCGGTATCTGTATCCGTGTCACTATCCGTATCGGTGTCTGTATCCGAATCACTATCTGTATCTAACGGAAGTTCATCTTCATAATAATAATTTCTTTCATCTTCTTCATGATCGATTTCAAGAACATCTTCCGGTCTTACAGGTCTTGTACCGATAGTAACTTCATTATCGTCAGTTCCCTGAACCGGATTTGTTGTATCATCATCTTCAACCGTAAATTGTATATACTCTTTGTCGCCAACAGTAACTTTATTTTCGTCGTCATTAATAAAATGTTTTCCGTCGATATAAATATCGTCAGCAACTATTGTAATTTCTTCGGTATTAGGATCATTATCGCCCTGAACTCTGCCATTAATTACAGTTACAACACTTTGGGCTCTGTTTTCATCAACTCTTGTATCAGGATTAATATCCAGAGCTTTTAAGACAACATTTTCAGGAGCAATGTCTTTGTTCTGTCCGTAATAATCTTCCGGAGTATTCGGAACAGAACCAAGGTTATCAATTTTTAAAGTTTTTCCTTCAGTCACAAGCTTAATTGTTTTAGCTGCGGTAACTTCTGTAATATCAACATTTCCGGTAAATTGAATGTCCACGCTTCCTTCTTTGGAAATAATCGTACAAATCTTTGTTTCATTACCCAACGTACGAATATTAATATCGCCGGTTTTAGCAAGCATATCAACACCGTAATTTTCGGCATCTGTCTGCTCAATTACCAATCTGTTATCGCCTTCACCAAGACCGCCGCTTGCTATTAAAGAAATGCCCTTACCGGAAACGTTGGCTTGATCCTGATTTCCGTTTGCATTAATTATTGAATACGGCGTTTCACCTTTAACTGCAGAATCAGCCAGAAGAATGACTCTGCCGTCGGTAGATTTAATCTGACCGACTCTCATATCGCTGTCGATACTTGCCAGATTAATATCATTTGTAGCTTGAGCGTCAATTTTTCCGGAAATTCTTGTGTTAATAGATTGAGTCAAATCTCTTGCATCAGGTCCGACTCCAACGCACTCTCCGCCTTCGCATGCCTGACCGACAACGCTGCTGCCGATTGCGCCGCCCTGAACATTAATATTCAAATTCCCGCCGTTATTGGTAACAAAATGAGTTTTATTTGTACCGTTGTTTATAAGATTACCGTTTTCAAGGTTAATATTCAAATCGCCGTATGAAGTTATATAATCATCATTTGTATCATCACCAATTCTTACATCGGAATTGCTGTTATTAACATTTACTCCGCGTCCTGAAACAGTACCTTCAACATTTATACCGCCGGCGCCCGTGTTTGTAATATTAACCAGACCATTGCCTGAAACATTTCCTGCACTTGCTATTTTTATACCGTCAACACCGGTATTTTCAATAGAAACTTCGCCTGAGCCGAAGTTTTTAACATTACCGGCAATTTCAACACCGGCATTCTCGTTTCCGTATGCTTTGATGACAATTCTGCCATTTTCATTTGCAAGCTGGGAGCCTGAGGTAATATTATTTGTATTTACAAGCTGATTAAATAACGTTGTTGCCTGCTGTTCGGAAGTCAATTGCGTTAAATTATTAACTCCGCTCATAATTCCTGCATTCGGACCGACTGCTATTGAAGCTGCTTTAATATCCACACCTTCTTGAGTGAATACTTTACCATTTATTGTTACGCTGCCGTCACCTTGACTTTTGCCGACAACACTTAAATTAGCAATATTAGGATTTTCTCTTAATCTGTTAAAATCATTTTGTGTCGGCGTCATTATTGACAACGAGCCGACATTCAAGACACCGCTTGCACCTACGACCATGCCGTTTGGTGATATAAATACTGCTTTGCCGTTATAAAAATTATTATCACGCATTGAATTAACGATACCGTTAATATTAATACGATCCTGAACAAGGTTTACGAATGTTTCTATATTTTTGTCACCATATTTGAAAATCAAATTAGCAATATCACCGGCACTCAAATTAAATTTATCATACTGTCTGAAACCGGTATTGCCGCTAACTGCAGAAGGATCGATATTATATATACCGTTATTTCCTTGGACCCAGCCGTCAACACCGCCGCCAATTTCTGTCGCCATTGCAGGAATAACCATTGATTGCTGCATTAAGAAAAATGTTGTCAGCAAGGACGCAATTACTCTTCTTTGTCTTTTCATCGTGTCAAGTTTCATATCAGCTTGTCCTTTCAATTTTATTCATACACTTCATTGTACCAAGAGTATGGCTCAAAGTCCCGTAATATTACGTTTCTTTAAGCAAAATTCGCACATCATGTCATATACTTCATATATACATTAACGGCAAAAATGAAAAAATATTGCGTATTTATTAAGAAATATTAACGCTTTTTAACTTATTTTTTTATTTTGAGAAAATAATTGTGCAAAAATCCAGTAAAAACAATAGAATAAAACAAGCAGCACACTCATCTCGACAATAGCATTATTAACATTAAACATTACAAATGCATAATAAACCGCAGCGGAGGGGATAGCTGCCAGAAACATTTTTACAATTGTTTTTAAAGGCAATTGTAATCGCAAATTCGGCAATACGATTATTATTGACAAAAGAAAATACAAAAAATTTGCCGCCAGAGTAGCAATTCCGACACCGACAAGCCCATATGACGGAATAAGCCAGATATTCAATCCGACACCGACAATACCGGAAATTAACTTGAGTATAAATTCAATATATGTCTTATTTGCCAGATGATACTGCAGAGTCGTGTAATCAGTCAACGCCAGAAAGAACGTTCCGAATGCGAAATAAGGAATGAGCTTAAATGCCGCCTGAAATTGCTCATTTGCGAAAATATCCACATAATCGACAGCATACACAGACATCAAAGTTATTACAGGAAGTGATATCAAAAGATAATACCCGCAAAAACGTGATATAATCGGTCTTACGTCAATTTTTTCCTCATACATATTTATAATTCTCGGGATAGCCGCAACGGTAATAATCGCAAATATAGTAAGCAATAAAGGCAGGGTTAATCCGTATCCCACACCGACAATACCGGCTTCCGAAAATCCTTTTATACTGTTCATAATAAACTTATTACTCTGATTGATTATCCATGCGCTCATAGATGTCGCGGCAATCGGCACCCCGTATTTAAAAATCGGGATCAAGAATGTCCACTCTACCTTTTGCAGCTTAAACCATTTAACAATATTGCTCTGATATATTAATAACAAATCAATTAAAGATATTGAAACCGCCATGCCTAAAAGCATGCCCATAGCCCCGAGATGAAAAAATTTCACAAAAAATACCGAAAGTCCGATTGTCAAAAACTGATTCAAAATAGTTGAAAACGTAAACGACATTGACTTTAGCTGTGCTCTGATAAGCTGAAATAACAATGCTCTTATAGCAACAGGTATTATTAATAACAAAATTGCAAAGAAATATTTAACAGGAATATGGAAAAACGAATAAAAATTTTCCCTGAATATATAAGACACAAGAAACATCAACGCAATGTTAAAAGTCAATATAGAAACCAGCGTCGTAAGATATTTCGGCATGTCCTGCATAAGCTGGTGATGCCTGAAAAATCTTAAGCCCGAAAGCCCCACCCAGTCGGAAAACAAAATACACAAGAAAGACAAAAGCGCAATGGATATTGAATAAAGCCCGTACTGTTCCGGCGGCAAAAGGCTTGTATAAACCGGCACAATCAAGGCATTACCGAGCATGCCGACAATTTTTGACGGAGCATATTTTGCCATATCACGGAAAATCCCGCGTGTTTGTTCTTCTTCCACTTCCTTATTTTCTACATATTCCATAAATAATTCCTAAAATATTCTAAACCCCGAAACTATTATACAACAAATTTTCCAAAAAGGTCATATTCGTCAGCCTTTTCAATTTTAACATTTTCAATATCACCCGGGACAACGGATCTGTCGGATTTAACATAAACAAGTCCGTCAATTTCCGGTGCGTCATGTTCGGAGCGCAAAATAACGATACCTTCATCCGTAAAGCTTTCAACGATACAGGGAATTGTTTTACCTATGTAAGATTGATTAATTTCATAGGAAATTTCCTGCTGAAGCGCCATTAACTTTTTATAACGTTCATGCTTAATTTTTGCAGGCACCTGATCGCTCATTTCATAAGACGCGGTATTTTTTTCACGTGAATATTCAAAAACCCCCATTTTATCAAACCGCATTTTCTTAACAAATTCATACAAATGTTCAAACTGCTCGTCGGTTTCTCCGGGATACCCTACGATAAATGCCGTCCTTATTGCAACTCCCGGAATTCTTTCTCTTATTTTATTAATCAATTCTTCGTAATCAAAAGCAGGTCTGCGCATATTTTCAAGAATTATTTTATCCGAATGCTGGAGCGGAAGATCAATATATTTAACCACTTTATCGCATTTTGCAATTGTATCAATCAATTCATCAGTCATCTGGGAAGGATACGCATACATAATCCTAATCCACGAAAGGTTTTCAATTTTGTTAAGCTCTTTCAACAACTCGGGCAGCATTTGTTTTTTATACAAATCAAGCCCGTAGCTTGTTGTATCCTGCGCAATTAAAACAATTTCCGCAACACCTTTTGCCACAAGTGATTTAACTTCTTCCACAATATTCTCAATCGGACGGGAATGGTAAATCCCTCTGAGATTAGGTATAATACAATAACCGCAATGATAATTGCAGCCGTCGGCAATTTTTACATAAGAACTGGCGCCCATGGTAATTTGCTGGCGTTCAACGTTTTCCGGATACACGTACTCGGGCTTTTCGGAAACACATGAAATATATTCCTCATTAGCCTCATCCGCAACCTTATCGACGATTCCGACAATTTCTCTTATATTTGAAGTCCCGACCATAGCGCAGATTTCCGGTATGGCATCTTTCAATTCCTCATTGTATTTTTGAGGCAGACATCCGGTTACAATAACCTTTTTCCCTTTTTCAACCATCTGCAAAATCGATTGCACGGACTCTTTTTCCGCATCATGAATAAATGAACACGTATTAATAATAACTATCTGTGCATCATTTTCATCCAGTGTAATCTCATAGCCTTTTGCCGTCAAAAGCCCGAGCATAAGCTCGCTGTCTACCAGATTTTTTGCACAACCGTGATTTATAAGCGCTATTTTCATTACTAAACCTCATTAATGATTGTAGCACAAATAATTTATCAAACTCAATTAATCAAGTCTATTATTATTTTGTCAAACATTGCCAATAAGTTTTGTTATTATCCCATGGGCATATGTTATTTAAAGCGTACCAGCTGCAGCCTATTCCGTTGCCCTTCATACTGGAATTCAAATTACAGGGATAACCGTAGCGATTCTGATTTATCGGAGAATTGGAAAAATCAATTTCTTCAAGCTCTTCATCGGTATATTCACGGGTTTGCCTGATACCCGCAAGGGAATCATTTTCCTTATCCACCCGGAACAAAAATATGTCCCAGCCCAATTTGTTAGGACCCTTAGCCCCATTAATATCCACACCGAAATTTATATAAAACTCATTAATATTCACGTTCATATAAGTTCCGTCCGGCATAATATCGGTATAAAATAAGGTATAGCTCATTCCTCCGAGATCAGCCGAAGACAGCCCGCTATGCCTGTTATTAAACGATGAAATATCCGCTCTTTGAAGATCATAACCGCTAACTCCAGACTTTTCAGGCATCATAACCTTATAAAAAGCCTGCATACAATTGTTCTCATTAATATATGCTGACCCGTTATGCACAGTGCAGTACTGCCCCAAAGAACCTGTTTCCAAATCAGCTTTTGCACGAAGAATAATTTGAGATGCAACGGCGTAAGTTTTTTTAAATTGAGCTTCCAAAACTTTTTTTTGATAATTACTTACCAATGTCGGAATAGTAAGCGCTGCAACAATTCCGATTATCCCGAGGGTTATCAGAACTTCAGCCAAAGTAAACGCGACACGACGAATGTTGTCTGACATGTCTACGTACGTAGCACACTCGGCTAACGTGAAGGCGGCTTTTTTAACGTGAGTGAAGTGAGTTTTTTTGTCATCCTGAACATAACTATGTTGGGCTACATTACTATTACGAATGTTTCTTCTTACTGCCTTAGTATCAGTCGCCCCCCCCCCAGCAATTTCAGACTTTTTATAAACCATCATTTATCTCCTTTTTATAAAAAATAACATATATTTTTTTATTTTGCAATAACTTTACAAGACACCGAACAAAGTGTAAAATATTAATATGAAGAAGTTTCTGCCGGCATTAATTTTAATATTTTTCTTTATGTCCCCCGCTTATGCGAAAAAAGACGACATTCCCGAGGTCAAATTTCAGCGTATATTTTTAACAGACACATCCGAAGCCGAAGATTATATCGAACCTGAAAATATACCGTTAAAAGGCTACGCGCAATACATTGAAGATAGTGAAGCCATATACCTTATGGATGACAATAATCAATTTGTATTAAATTTAAAAGTACCGCAAAAAATAACCCAACAGACCTTACATGACAAACACGAAAAAATATTTGCAAGACAGCCGCAGCTATATTCAAAATACGAAGCAGAAGAATTTCAGGTTATTCCAAAAGAAGGCAGCAGCATAGTAACACAAGGTCCGATTTCTTTTGGGACAAATATGACAAGAGATGTAGATTACGGACAACTTGAACACGTTGCGACATTTTTTACCCGTTATGACAAAGGCAGGTTTGCAATAAATACGGCTTACGAACGAACAATAGGCAGTACTTATAATAATTATTATGACAATCTGTATATTGCACCCGAACTAAAATTGAATAAATATATGTCAATACGCAATACACTGACAGCTGATATTACAAGAGAACGCAAAAAAAATGAAGTTGTATTGTCGGTAAAACCTCTGGCAAAAAAACATGGCGACAGGCTTAATCTTGAAGTCGGCGCAAGCCAAACCTATGACGCAACAAATGCGTTGATACGAAAACAAATCAAATTTAACACTAAATTTAAATTGTAACATTATTTGTATGCAAAATTAATTTCTATTATAATTAAAAAGATGGAAAAACGAACAAAAGGTAAAAATAAAAAGTCACAACCGGCATCGCAACAAAATGCCGCCCTTAAAAAATCACGAAAAGAATTGCGCAAAACAGGATTTTACTATTCTTTTTTAACAATTGTGCTGTTATTTTGTCTTATACAAATAGGATTCAGCGCGATTTTAAACATATCCAAACTTGTTGCGTATAAGGCAAAAATCATAACCTTAAAAAAGACTTTAAACGATGCTGAAGAACACAACAAAAACCTGAAAGAAGAAATCAAACTTTATTCCACCACACAAAATCTTGAAGGGATTGCAAGAAACACTCTCAAAATGGCGGGCGAAGATGAAGTTCTGATTATAATTAATAACGCGAATCCGGATCCGAAAAATAATAACAAAAAACACAACAAAAAATCAGAGGTAAAAAATGCTCAGTGAAGAAAAAGAAGTTCTTGAATATATAAAGGAAGCATTTTCTCTCAGATCAAGAGAATTATACAAACCTGCCGTCGAAATGCTTTATAAAGCACTTGCGCTTGACAATGATAATATTGAAGTTCTCTATCAACTGGGCGAATTATATGCCTTAATGCAAAACCACACAAGAGCGGCAGGCTATCTGGATCAGGTTATTACAAAAGATCCGGGGCATACCGAAAGCCTTAGACTTTACAAACAAATTTCAGAGGATTTGAATGATTTTGAAAAAGCCCTTTCCTTTGCTGAAAAATTATTTGAATTAAATAAAAATAGAGAAGATTTAAAAGAAATAATAAGACTGGCAGGGAAACTTAAATTAACCGATAAAATAAAAGCATATCAAGCGACGGATTTTACGAATTCTGACGTAATTTATGAAATAGCAAAAGCTTTATACGACAACGGCGAAATTCAGGAAGCAAAAAAAATTTTAACCGACCGTCAAAATGACGATAGCGAAAATATAAAAGTACTGCTCGGGAAAATTTATTTTGACGAAAACGACCTTGAAAAATCGCGGGAAATCTTTGAAAGTTTCGGCAAAAATACGGACAACACAGAGGTTTTAAACTATCAGGGCTTATTTGCACTTGAAGATATGAATTTTACGGAGGCCATAAAATGTTTTTCAAAAGCTTCATCAATAAACAAAAACAATCCCGTGTATTTTTACAATCTCGGAAACGCATACTTCTTTAACGGCTGGATGGAAGAAGCTCAAAATGCCTATTCAAAAGCGATTTATCTGGCTCCCGACAATATGGATTACCGTTATTCACTCTGCTATTTGTACTATGAAACAAAAGATTTTGACAAATGCAAAAAAGAAGCCGATGCAATACTTTCCACATATCCAAAACATTACTCTACACGGGTTTTAAAGGCATTGTTGCTTGACAACAATAACGAATTTATGCAGGCAAAAAACATTCTGGAAGAAAATGTCAAAGAGGGCTGTGATGATGATTTTACATTGCTTTCGCTCGGAAAAACCTACAGCCGGCTTGACATGTTTGAAAAAGCCGAAAAAACAATTTTAAAAGTAATTGAGCGGAATCCTGATAACTTAAACTATATAACGGATTTAGCGGACATATACATAAGAGAAAAAAAATACGACAAATCGCTTGAACTTGTCCAAAAGACAATAAATCTGAATCCGAATTACGTATACGGTTATGTGCTTGGCGCCAAAACAGCATATTTAAGCGGTGATTTTGAAACCTGCAAAAGCTATGCACAAGAGGCTCTTGGGCTTGATATGAACTGTGCCGAGGGATATTATTATCTGGCACTTGTAAGATTTAATGAAGAAGATTATGAAGAAGCCGTTGAATGTATGAAACGCGCCATAACTTATGACGTTGCAAATCCTAAGTATTATGCAGAGATGAGCAAAATATATAAAGCACAGAATAATATTAAAACCGCGCTTGAATACATTGCGGAAGCCGAAAGCATAGACAATTCAACGGAATACAAGCTGATGTATCAGGAGCTTGCCGCCCTCAACCGCAAGAAAAACTACTAATCCTCCGGCGACTTTTTAATGTAGATTTGCCTTAAAAAAATATATAAGTATAATATAAAATATAACGAACCGGAGAGATTAGCGGATATATGAAAAAATTACTTACTGCAATATTATTAATAGGAATAGGCATAACACCTGCGTTTTCAAAGGAAGAAGACGATGTTGTGCCGGTAAATTTCCCCAAAAAATACACACGCGAATATATTGAACAAATTAAACCCCAGTACAAATCCGTCGGCAAAGACGAAATTTTTTACGTTGCGCTTGATATGCTCAAAAACACAACAGGCGACTTTTCCAGAAAAGCAATTCTGGGGAACAATTTAACAGAACGCCCCGTAAAAATCGAATTCAGAGATTTGGGTTCAATAAACAAAGACTATGCCTCTTTTGACGCACTGGGCTGGAAAAAAGGCAAACGTCTTTATATTTTCATCAACCCGCGTCACAAAGACGCACCCCCCGGAGCTTTAGCCGCGCTTTTATCGCATGAAGCATTGCATCAGGATGAATACAACTCGCTTGCCGAAGAAACTTATGCCTGGACAATGGAAGCCTCTGTCTGGTGCGAAATTTTAAAAGAATTTCCGGAAAGCGACGACGATAACCTTCATCCGCTCGTTGACAGAGAAAATACCCTCAAACAACTTTTTGAAAAAGGCAATTACACAAATAAATACCTTAAAAAAACCGTAGTCCAAAACGAAGGCTACAAAAATCTTCCGTCAACATCGCCGGGGTTTGAAGATTTATAAAATAATTAATCGGGTTACTTAAAAAGTATATTGATTATAAAAATCCCTTGATGTTAAATATTCGTATGAAGAAAAAACAGTTATTTCTATTTTTAATAATTGTAATTGCGTTATTTGCTCTCAACGGACTGTTTTTGAGAGTGCATAACCCCATGTTCGGCGACAACTCGGAAGAAATGATTAACCATGAAAAAGTTTCTTCTCAAAAACTTTTTGAGAACACCTGGGAAACTATTCGGGAGAATTATTATGACGCGACAATGAACCATCAGGTCTGGAACCGCTGGAAAACACATTATCACGGCAAAATCAAAACCGATGAAGATGCAAAAGTCGCAATCCAGACAATGCTGGAAAGCCTTGATGATCCGTATTCACGCTATATGAGCAAAACCGAATACGCGGATCAAAACACGTCCATCAATTCAAAAATTACCGGAATAGGCGTAAATATAGCAACAACTTCAGGGAAAGTTCAGATAATAAGCGTTATGGAAGGCACGCCTGCCCAATTTGCAAATCTCCAAAACGGTGACATAATTACCTCAATTGACGGCAAAGACGTAAACGGACTTCCGCTATCAGATGTTGCAAATATGGTCAGAGGTCCTGAAAACACCTTTGTTGAGCTGTCAATATTAAGAGGCAAAGACAAATTCAACAAAAAAGTCATACGAAAAGAAATTAAAATAAAAACCGTCAGAAGCTCAGTTGACAAAAACATCGGCTACATCCAGATTATGACGTTCATCGGCTCAACCACCCCGAACGAATTTTTGGAAGCTCTGGAAAAGACGAAAAAATCCGACGGTTTGATTTTGGATTTACGCGGGAATACAGGCGGTTTACTGCCAAACGCAATATTCATCGCGAATCTTTTTATTCCGGAGGGGAATATCGTAAGTATTGTCGGCAGAAACGGCTTCAAATATGATATTTATGCACAGGACACGGAATTTAACGTGAATAAGCCCATGATAGTTCTTGTTGACGGGGCAAGCGCAAGCGCAAGCGAAATTCTGTCAGGCGCGCTGAAAGATTACAAAAAAGCAAAACTTTTAGGCTCCCAAACCTACGGCAAAGGTATGGTGCAAAAGATTATTCCGCTGCCGAATGAAACAGGGTTAAACCTTACAATCGCAAAATATTTAACTCCCAACGGCACGGATATCAATAAAAAGGGTATAACTCCCGACATTGAAGTCAACTTTACTATGGAAGACGTCAAAAAACAAAACGATGTACAGCTTTCAACCGCCAAATCAATCCTTAACGAAATGATAGGTCAAAAGCTTGCCGGTAAATAATTTACCAGTCGTAATCGTCGCTTATTTTCCAGCCGTCATATTTGATTAATGCTGCGCATGATCTGCGCCATCCGCTATTGTTGCAATCTTCCAAAAGCGCTGTTCTTTCGTCCATATTACCGGCACTTGCATTATAAAATTCTATATTCCCTGAGTCAGGAGTGATCTTAACAAGAAAATAATCCTTACCTGCCATATTAGGTTTTGCTGTTCCGTTTATATCAAGCCAAAACAATATAGATCCGCCGGCCATGCAACCATTTTCATCGCACTTGGATGAATTATACACGGCAGATATAGACGAACCATCCTGCAAAATTACATTATATTTATAAGTTGCCATATTCATGTCATTAGACGGACTGTTGTGCGCTTCTCCGAAACACCCTTTATCTGATGATATTCCACAGTTTTTAGCAACTTTTAAGTGTGGCAAAAAGTAATTTTCCATGAAATCTGCTACATTTTTGTGTGCAGTTTCAGAATCCATATCAAAATTACCATTAATATTATTTAATAATATATTGTCACCGCCGTCGGCTTTTGCAAACAAATAAGCCTGATTTAATATTGAATACATTTTTTGCAATTTAGTAACGGTCTGTTTTTTCTCATACTTTACAATTAATGTCGGAATTGTCATTGCAGCTACTATACCGATTATGCCGAGGGTGATTAAGATTTCTGCAAGAGTAAATGCGGCTTTTTGGGAAGATACTAAGTTACTAAGACAGTAAGGCACTAAGAAAGTATTTTTGTCATTCTGAGCTTTCTGCCGAGCAAAACAATTGAGTATTTAGTATCTTAGTATCTTTACACAACCAATACCGCCAAAACCCTTTTCCTGGCTACTTAGGAGAGTCGCCCCCCCCCGAGTTCCGAAAATTCATTATTCTTCATGCTTTTCTCCTTTTTTAATATAATACCATTCTTTGCGAATTCATGCAATACATTACATAAGGTAAAGATTTTGGCAAAAAGTGTGTGTTTGTGTTATGATATTGATATAAACAGACGATATGGGGGAAAACATGGCTGAAAGCACACAAGATATTGATAAGGGGATAGAAGCGTTAAAACAAGTTGAACAAACTCAAATTAACGAACAGATAGAAGAGATTGAAACAAAGACATCGGATCATTATGATGCAAGCAACATCAGAGTTCTGGAAGGATTGGAAGCTGTTCGTATGCGACCCGGTATGTATATCGGCTCAACTTCACAACGCGGCTTGCACCATTGTATATATGAAATTGTAGACAACTCAATTGACGAATCCTTAGCGGGATTTTGTACTGAAATAAAAGTTACCGTGAATATTGATAACAGCGTAACAGTAGAAGACAACGGCCGCGGGATTCCCGTTGATATAAAACCCGAAACCGGCAAATCCGCACTGGAAATTGTACACACCGTACTTCACGCGGGCGGAAAATTCGGTGACGGCGGATATAAAGTATCAGGCGGTCTTCACGGTGTTGGTGCGTCAGTTGTAAACGCACTTTCCGAAAAATACATCGTTGAAGTTTCAAGACAAGGATACGTCTGGCGTCAGGAATACATGAGAGGTGAACCTGTTGCACCGGTTGAAAAATGTGAACCCACGGACAAAACAGGTACAAAAACAACTTTCTGGCCTGATCCTGAAATCTTCACGGAAACAACGGAAATCGACCGCGATGTTATCGCCAACAGACTCCGCGAAATGGCGTTTTTGAATAAAGGCTTAAAAATAATCTTTATTGACGGACATACAAATAAAGAAGAAATTTTCCACTACGCAGGCGGTATCGGAAGCTACGTTGAATTTTTAAACAAAAACAAAAACGTACTCCACGAAAAACCGATTTACATAGATAAAGTTGTGGATAATATGCAGGTGGAAGTTGCAATGCAATATACGGATGCTTATACGGAAAGCGTCCTGTCATTTGCAAACAACATCAATACAAATTCAGGCGGTACGCACCTGACAGGTTTCAGAAACTCAATTACGCGTGTTTTGAATGATTACGCGAGAAAAAACAATATCCTGAAAGATTCTGACCAGAACCTCTCCGGCGAAGACGTCCGCGAAGGTTTGACCGCTATTGTCAGCGTAAAACTTCCGAATCCGGAATTTGAAGGTCAAACAAAAGAAAAATTAGGCTCTCAAGAAGCTATGGGTGCAGTTCAGGACGCAGTAAGAGATAAACTTCAGGAATGGCTTGAGTTTAACCCGAAAATTGCAAAAACAATTCTGGAAAAAACACTTCAGGCACAACGCGCCCGTGAAGCTGCAAGAAAAGCAAGAGAATTAACAAGACGCAAAACGGTTCTTGAAAATTCAACCCTGCCCGGCAAGCTTGCAGACTGTTCTAACAGAGAACCCGAAAAATGCGAAATCTTTATTGTTGAGGGAGATTCAGCGGGCGGTTCCGCAAAACAGGGCAGAAACAGAATGTTTCAGGCAATTTTACCTTTGAGAGGTAAGATCTTAAATGTTGAAAAAGCACGTCTTGACAGAATTTACGGCAACAACGAAATTCAATCAATGGTACAGGCTTTCGGCATTAACATAAGCAAAAACGGCGAAGAAGTTAACCTTGAAAAACTCCGTTATCACAAAATAATTATCATGACGGATGCGGATGTTGACGGCGCTCACATCAGAACCTTGATGCTGACTTTCTTCTTCCGCTATGCAAGACCTTTGATTGAAAACGGTTTTGTATATATTGCACAGCCGCCGCTGTTTAAGGTTACTCAGGGCAAAGTTTCCGAATATCTGTTTAATGAACACGCTCTTGACAAGATGCTTAAAGAACGCGGAATTAAAAACCTTTCGCTTTCCGACAAAACAAAGTCCAAAGTGAAATCGGGCGAAGAATTGCTGGAATTGATTAAAAACATGTCAGCTTTTTATAATTCATACAACAACCCGATTTTGAATTTATATCCTGCGGTTGTTTTAAGAGGGCTTGTAAGATCAAATATAGAACCTGAAGATTTTGAAAACCAGTCAAGAATGAACGAGGTTATCGAATATCTTAACCACTACTTGCAGGATCACGCGAAAAACTACAATATTAAAGAGGCTGAAAATTACGTTTGCTCTTTAAAATACAATCCTGAAAACGCAAAATATGCAATTCAATTGAACTTAAACGAAGAAGAACACGTTATGATAACCCAGAGTATCGTAAAAAGTTCCGAATACAAACGATTGAAAGCCGCATATCCGTTAATCCGCGATTATTTAATCGAGGAAGAACAAAGCCTTATTTTAGAAACCGATACGGAACAATACGAAATCACATCATTTGAAAAACTGCAAAAACTGATTGATGACAGAGGTCAAAGAGGCTTGACAATCCAACGTTTCAAAGGGTTAGGAGAAATGATGCCGCAGCAGCTGTGGGAAACTACAATGGATCCTGCGACAAGAACACTCTTAAAGGTAAATATAGAAGATGCAATGCTTTGCGACCAGTTGTTTGACGTACTTATGGGCGACAAAGTTGAACCGCGCCGCGACTTTATTGAAGCAAATGCGGTTTATGCAACAAATATCGATACATAATAAAGGGCTTTAATGCCCTTTATTTTATAAAAGGAGAGATTATGAAAAGAGAATTTATTTTTTTGGGGCCGCCGGCGTGCGGAAAAGGAACACAGACAAACACTTTGTCAGAATATTTAAAACTACCGCATGTGGACACAGGCTCACTTTTGAGAGCTGAGATTAAAAACGAAACCGAAGCCGGCAAAGAGGCAAAATCATATATTGATAAAGGTCAGCTTGTTCCGGTGGAACTTGTTACACGAATTATTAAAAACAGATTATCACAGGATGACTGCAAAAACGGCTATATTCTGGATGGTTTTCCGAGAAGCACCGAGCAGGCCGAACAGCTTACAAAAATGAACGAAGAAATTGATAAAGGTATTGAAACCAGATTTTCTGCAATATATTTTGACATAGACACAAACCTGCTTGTCGAAAGGATTGTAAATCGTCGTTCATGCCCTGTTTGCGGAGAAATTTATAATCTCCTGTCAAAACCGCCTAAAGTTGAAGGCCACTGCGACAAAGACGGTGCTGAACTTACTCAGAGAAAAGATGACACAAGAGAGGTTGCTCAATCAAGATTTGACACCTACAACAAAGAAACAGCACCTCTGGTTGAATACTATACAAAAAAAGGTGTTTTGAAATCAATTGATGCAAACGGAACAATTGAAGAAGTTTGGGAAAGGTTATTAAAAGTTATCAATGATTAACAGAAAATCAAAAGAAGAAACAAAAAGAATGCGCCATGCCGGTCACATTGTTGCGCTGGTGCATCAAAAAATGCGTGAAGTAATAGAACCGGGGATTTCCACAAAAGAACTGGACGCGATTGCCGAAAAAATAATCAAAGAAAACCGTGCGATTCCGACATTTTTGGGATATAACGGATTTCCGGCATCAATCTGCGCCTCAATTAACGAAGAAGTCGTACACGGAATTCCGTCAGAAAAAAGGATTTTAAAAGAAGGCGACATCATAAGCATTGATGTCGGCGCAACCTATGGCGGGCTTGTCGGGGACGGCGCCTGGACATATCCGGTCGGAAAAATTTCCGCTGATGTTCAAAGACTTCTTGCAACAACAGAGGAATCACTTTTTGCAGGAATTGAACAGATGAGAGAAGGCAACGTGCTTGATGATGTTTCAGCTGCAATTGAACGTGTTGCAAACCGTGAAAAATTCGGGATTGTACGACAATACGGCGGTCACGGTGTCGGACACAGCATGCATGAAGATCCTTTTTTGTTCAACTACAGCGTAGGCGACAAAACTCATTTGAAAACCGGTATGGCAATCGCAATTGAGCCGATGCTTAACCTCGGCTGCGATGAAGTTACGGTAAACGAGCTTGACGGCTGGACTGTAAGTACGGCTGACAAAAAACCTTCAGCGCACTTTGAACACTCTGTTATGGTAACAGAAGACGGCCCGTTGATTTTAACACAATTAATGCCGTAGGAGAAAAAATGAATTACTATATAGGCTTATCCTTGTCTTCCGGATCGACTGTTGATTCAGGATTGGCAATTATAGATGAATTTGGCAAATTAATTCTCGTAGATAAATACTACAAGATGAACGATATTATATTCTTTTTTGAGAATTATTCATCTTTAAAGCAATCAAAAATCTGCGTTTCAATGCCGTGGGACAGAACAATGCTTGAAGGCAAATGGCGGGTTTTGTCAAAACCATATCAACTTGTTGCAACAAACCCTCACATGCCGAATCAGGACAACTGGACTCAACGATACGCAACCCGCGGGTCTGATTTTTTCAGAGAACTCAATGAAAAAGGAATTCCCGTTCACCGTTTTGAATTGTATTTGACGCGGCAAAGTATGCATTTGAATTCATGCTACAAAGAGCGTTCTCCGGCTGACTGCAAATTTCTGCAGCAGGCTTTGAAATACGAATGGGGTTTTGAAGATTTGCCGAATAACATGATGCCGATGTCGCAATTAGAGGCGATTGTAGGTGCAATTTTGGCGAAAGAAGCGGCAAAAAATCCGGATAACATCAAAAAAATCGCGGAATTCAAAGGACTGGACGTAATTGATGTTATAAAAGTTCTTCAAAGAGTTTAACGACTTCCGTGTGAATTTCTTCAACTGATTTTGACGCATCAAGAACCTTGACCCTTTGAGGTTCCTGTTTTGCTATTTCAAGATACCCTTCCCGTACACGATTGAAAAACTCCATGCCGGCGGATTCCATTCTGTCCTTAACTTGCCCCACACGGCTCATTGAGGTTTCCACATCTATATCAAACACAAAAGTCAAATCAGGGTGTCTGCCGTTCACGGCAAGTTCATTGAGCATTTTTATTCTCTCAACCGGCAATCCTCTGCCATACCCCTGATAAGCAACGGAGCTGTCCGTATGCCTGTCGCAAAGTACAATTTTTCCGGCACAAACCGCAGGGTTCACAATCATATCAATATGCTGCGCCCTATCTGCCAGAAACAAAAACGACTCACATCTGTCTGACACATCCCCCTCGTAATTCAAAAGAATTTCCCTGATTTTTTCACCCAGACCCTTAGCTCCGGGTTCGCGCGTAATCACAACTTCATAACCTTTTTCAGTTAAATATTCTGCCAAAAGCTTCAGCTGTGTTGTCTTTCCGCAGCCGTCCGCGCCCTCAAATGTTATAAATAATCCTCGTTCCATACACTTAATTATACAACAATTATATTATAAAATGATAAATTATTTGACAAAAATTTAAAATTACGGAATAATAATTATATAAAAAATAGGAGATCTAAAAATGAACTATAATAAGGCTTTAAGAGTTACCCCCCCAGCAAACCCACGCATAGCAAAGGTTTTCAACCTTAAGGCTTTCACATTAGCGGAAGTTTTGATAACTCTGGGGGTAATAGGCATTGTCGCGGCAATGACTATACCGACTTTAGTTGCCAATTATCAAAAAAAACAATTACTAACTCAGAATAAACATGCTTACGCGCTTATTATTAATGCTCTAAACAACGTTAAAATAGATTCACCAAACCTGACATATAATACTTTATTTGACACTTCAAAAGATGCAAGCGAAGTTATGACAGAATTTTCCAAATACTTTAAAGGTGCAAAAATCAGACCCGCAAATAAGTCCTACAAAATAAAATATATGTCCCCTATCGAAAGCGAAAACGAGGATAACAAAAATAGCAGTTCTTCTATTGGCAATAACCATTTTCAACTTAACAACGGAATAATAATAGGCATTAAAATGTACGATAGCTGCGTACGATCTGAAGAATATCCCCGATATAATGCGGATGGTAGTTTGGCTACAGATGCCGACGGGAATGTAATATATTACACCGCGACTGATGAAAGTTGTGCTGATATAAAAGTTGATGTAAACGGTGAAAAAGCTCCCAACCAATACGGGAAAGATGTTTTTGGTGTCAGAGTAAAACCCGACAAATACAGTTTTCCATGTACAAGATTTTTCGGATGTGTTGAAAATATTATAAAATATAACGATTTTTATCCTAATATTATTGATTATGAAATTAACGGCGATTTTAGACAATAATAAAAAAGCACTTCCTTTATGGAAGTGCTTTTTTATTTATCAACTCATCATTAAGCAATAAGTTCTTTAACTTCAGCCGCAAAGTTCTTAGGATCGATTTTAATACCGGGTCCCATTGTGGTAGACAAGTAAACTGATTTTACATAAGTACCTTTTGCGGATGAGGGTTTTGCTCTCAATATTGCATCAGCTAAAGTTGCATAGTTTTTAATCAAATCTTCTTCTTTGAATTGGATTTTGCCGATAGGGCAGTGAATCATACCCTGTTTATCGGCTCTGTATTCAACTTTACCTGCTTTAGCGTCTTTTACGGCACCTGCAATATCCATTGTAACAGTACCTGTTTTCGGGTTCGGCATCAAGCCTTTAGGACCCAAAACACGGCCTAATTTACCGAGCATACCCATACAGTCAGGTGTTGCAATAAGTGTATCAAAGTCAAACCAGCCGCCTTCAATTTTTTCGATAATTTCTTCAGCGCCTGCAAAATCAGCTCCTGCTTCTTTTGCCTCGGTTGCTTTTGCACCTTTTGCTATAACGCAAACCTTAACATCTTTTCCCAAACCTGCCGGTAATACGACGGTTGATCTGATCTGCTGGTCTGCCTGTCTTACATCAATACCTAATCTCATATGGCATTCAACAGTTTCGTTGAATTTGGAAACTTCTTTTGCTATTTCCTGTAATTTTTTTACTGCATCAACTGCTGTGGAAGGCTGTACAAAACCTTCAAGCATTTCCTGCATTTTTTTCTGTTTTTTAGTTAATTTTGACATTTTATTTTCCTTTCGTGGTATTAGCGGACTGACGTCCTTCCATACATTCTCCGCCTGTGCAATCAAAGATTGCTGCGCTCACTTCATTAACATTCCGTTCGCAACGGCGGCATCGTAGAGCCTGCTCGCCACACTATCGTGTGTCGACACCGCTCCGGCTACGCATCTTTCACAGTAACGCCCATAGCTCTGCAGGAACCTTTAATCATTTCAACTGCAGCGTCCATAGTTGTTGCGTTTAAGTCATTCATCTTTATTTTTGCGATTTCTTCAAGCTGTTCTCTTGTGATTTCAGCAACTTTGTCTTTGTTAGGTGCTGCTGAACCTTTTGAAAGGTTAAGAGCTTTCTTGATTAAAACCGGTGCCGGAGGTGATTTTACGATGAATGAAAAACTTCTGTCTTCATATACATCAATAACTACAGGAATAATATATCCTGCCTGAGATTCTGTTTTAGCATTGAATTGCTTACAGAAATCCATAATGTTCACACCATGCTGACCCAAAGCAGGACCAACCGGCGGTGACGGATTTGCTTTTCCGGCTTCGATTTGAAGCTTGATTTTTCCTACTACTTTTTTTGCCATTTTTTTCTCCTTTTGTGGTTCTAGCGGTCTTAGGTTAACAGTTATTCCGTCCACCCTGATCCTTCCACATCTTTGTACTACATTTCGGCACCTTGTGCCACGGGTTTATAATTTAGTAATTTGTTTGTATTCCAATTCAACAGGCGTTTCACGTCCGAAGATTGAAACATTTGCACGAAGTTTTGATTTGTCAGGATATACTTCAATAATATCCGCAACAAAATCTGAAAACGGACCGGAAATAATTCTGACTTTATCACCTGCTTTAACATCCAATTCGATTTTTTCCGTTTGAGAAGATGAGCGGTGAATAATCTTTTTGATTTCGCTGTCGCGTGCAGGAATCGGTTTTTTGGCAGAGCCTACAAACTTTGTAACTCCTGCGGTGTGTCTTACAACATACCAGCTGTCTTCGTCCATAATCATTTCGACTAAAACATAGCCCGGGAAGATTTTTTCTTCACGTTCCTGTTTTTTGCCGCCTTTCATCTGGGTAACTGTTTTTTGAGGAACTTCTACCCTGAAGATTTTTTCTCCCATATTCATATATTCAATACGTTTTTCAAGGTTTACTTTAACCTTATTTTCGTGACCTGAATATGTGTGGACAATATACCAGCGTTTTTGATTTTTCTTTGCCTGCTTTTCTGCGTTATCAGCTTCTTCTTGTGCTGCTGCTTCCGCTCTTTCTGCCTGCAAATCTTCGTTTAATTCTTCTTCCATTGATTTTTGTTTTTTAGTCATAAGCCACCTTTATTTTATAAGACCGAAAAGTCCTTTGAAAATAATATCCATTAAATAAATTGCAACGGTAAATACAAATACGATAATAATTACGAATACGGTTTCAGTGACGACCTGACGTTTTTCAGGCCAGCTTATCTTGCCCCATTCGGTTTTTACACCTCTGAAATATGTTTGTAAAGAGTTAATAAATTTATCCATTTTGTATTTCCTTTTTAGTTAAATCGCGCCCTGAAGGACTCGAACCCTCGACATCCGGTTTTGGAGACCGACGTTCTACCAACTGAACTAAGGACGCTTATCGGGGATATAATCCCCCGGACTCCGCTGTTATCGGCGTCCTCAGTCCGACCTATTTTGTTTCTTTGTGAGTGGTGTGTTTTTTACAAGTCGGACAGTATTTTGAAAGTTCCAATCTGTCTTTAGTATTTTTTTTGTTTTTTACTGTTGTGTAGTTTCTTTCTTTGCAGTCTTCACATGCAAGAACTACCATTCTGTCATTTTTTCCTTTGATACCCATTTTTATATTCCTTTTTGTTATCTGATTTTTGACCTTTTAAAAATAGAATGTGAGAGAATTCCACATTCTATTTTTCGGCTTATGATTTAATAATAACGCAAACAAAATAAAAAGCAAACAAATTGTAACAATTCATACATAAAAAAATACCGGCATGCGCCGGCTGTTACTCTTAGAATTCAATCGGTCGTCTGTCACCAGACATCTTAGAAGGAGGAACATCATAAGAACCGAGTGAATCCGTTCTGAGTTTTTCCATATAAACCTGTCCGTTCTTAACAACCTGTTGAAGCTGTGTCAGATTGCCTTCGAGATTTGTAAGAACCTGCTCAACATAAAGCTCGGCGCCTTCGCGTGTTTTCATAGCTTCTTCTCTTGCCTGATGGCGGACGCTTTCGGCTTCTTCAAAAGCTTTACGTTTGATTTCTTCACATTCTTCCTGAACTTGCGCTCTGATTCTGTTGCCTTCTCTTTCAAGCGCTTTGATAAAATCGGCTTCGGACAATTTTCTGTCAGCCTCTTTTTGTGCGTCGCTTATAATTTTTTCGGCTTTTTGCTGAGCTTCTATTTGAAGTTCATCCCGTCTGCGCAAAAATGCTCTTGCCTCTTGAACTTCAACAGGAAGTGACGCGTATATTCTGTCAATTAATGTTTCTATTTCGCGTGTTTTTACTATTGTATATTTTCTCGGGATTATCGGAAACCCTTCTTCCAGAGAAATTTCTAACATTTTAAGTAAATCGTATACTCCGTTTTGCTGCATGATCTCCCCAACTTTCTATAACATGAATTCTAACCCGAGAGCATAGCCCTTGTCAAATAATTCAAGAAATTTTAAAACACATATTTTAACATATCAACGATTTGTCAAATATTCAAACACCGGTTTCGGAACAAACTTTGAAATATCGCCGTTGTTCTGCAAAATTTCGCGCACCGTGCTTGATGATATAAAGTTATATTCCGGTTTTGTAATCAAAAATACAGTCTGAATGTCGGGCGCCAGAGCACTATTGGTTTGAGAAAGCTGCATTTCATATTCAAAATCCGATACTGCCCGCAAGCCTCTTATCAAAACTTCCGCACCTTTTTCACGGGCATATTCTATTGTTAAACCGTCAAAAGCATCAACTTCTACATTTCCTATATGTCCGACACTGTCTTTTATAAGTTTTACACGCTCGTCTACAGTCAAAAAAGCATTCTTTTCGGAATTTCTTGCAACGGCAATTATAACCTTGTCAAAAATTCCCGCACTTGTCTTTAAAACATCCAGATGTCCGTTTGTTATAGGGTCAAAACTGCCAGGATATATCGCTATTTTCATATTTTCGTCCTTTCGCTTATACATTATAACCCAAAAAGAACAGTCTTTTGTTAATTTTTGTTACAATAGACCGTCATTGTTGCAATTAATTATATCTGTTATATTTTAATAATATATAAGAAATATATAATCAAAAGATTTTATACACACTACCTACTAACCTTTTACACGAGGAATTTGACACAAGATTCCAGGAGGCTTCTCAAAAAGAAGTCTTTTTTTTGCGCAAACAAACATTACCAATATTAACACAATAAGATATAGTCTTCACCGCATCAAAGCATAATATTATCAATCAATCTTACACTGCCGATTTTAACCGCTATGAAAACTCTTGTATTGTTATCCGCTGCAGATTTTTCATCTAATGTATCCGCATCCAAAAATTCGAGATATTCCAAATAATGATGTTCATTCAAATATGAATATGCTGTTTCTTTCAAAGCCTCAATATCTTTTATGCCTTTGTCGTAGCAGGCTTTTATATTAAACAAAATTTTGCTCAATGCGAGTGCATCAATTTTTGCCTCATCAGATAAATATTTATTTCTGGAACTCAGCGCAAGACCGGAGTCTTCTCGCACAATCGGACACGGAACAATTTCAACGGGAATATTCAAATCTTTAACCATTTTTTTAATTATAACAAGCTGCTGGGCATCTTTTTGCCCGAAAAAGGCAAAATCCGGCTGAACTATATTGAATAATTTATTCACAACGGTGCAAACTCCGTCAAAATGTCCGACACGGGACTTGCCGCACAATTTATTTACATAAAAATACGGCGGAATTACATATGTTAAAAAATCATTTGACAAAATATGCCCTTCTCCGTACATTTCTTTCGGACTCGGTGCAAAAACTATATCCGCGCCGATTTCATCACAAAGCTTGTTATCCTCGTCAAGAGTTCGCGGGTACTTTTCCAAATCTTCTCCCGGACAAAACTGTATAGGGTTCACAAAAACGGACACAACAGTTTTGTCGCATTTGTCAACGGATTTTTCTATCAAACTTTTGTGTCCTGCATGAAGCGCACCCATTGTCGGCACCAAACCTATTGTCAAACCATCTTTTTTCCATTTTTTAACTTGCTCTCTTACTTCAGCTATTGTGTGTAAAATCATAATAATCCACCTCTTTTTTAATATTAACACATAAAGGACTTTTTCAAGAAAGTCTTTTTAACCCAAGACATACAATCTGAGCCCGTTTAGCTTTTCCAATGTTTCTCCGCACGCGTAAGATTCTTCTTTATGAAGCCTGTTCCTGACATTATGAAGATTTTGCATAATTTCAAGCTCATCTTCATTCAGCCGCTTAATGTTGTCAGCAATTTTTTTATTAATTACGGGGCTGTTAATATCAACACCTAAAGTATTTCTGACGTATTCATTAACCAGAACGGAAGCATTTACATTACCTTTTGCCACCGCGTTATTATTTTTATATAAAATTGCGTTATAATCTTTGTAATCAAGCTCATATATATCATCAGTGCCGTCGTTTAACAGATAATTAACCGAATTTATAAATTTCCCTGTTGCTTTATAATTATATTTACTGTGCGTATCAAAATAAGCCTCATTAAATGCCATATCCAATGCAGGTGTATGTTCAAACTTTGCGGTAAAATTTGTATTTGAATTCACGCAACTAATTTTGGGTATCATAAAATATCTCCTTTAAGTCTTTTAAAATTTAAACATTCTAATTATGCGGAATGCGTTTGTAATTGTTTTAATTCATCTTCTGCGAGTTTAAATACTTCATCTTCAGAAGGGTAAAGTCCGTGTTTAACGTCATAATCATACTGTTTTGCACAATCTAAAATCAAATTGCGCATATCAGCGTATTCACGGGCAAATTTCGGTTTAAATTCGGAAAATTTTCCGAGCATATCATCAGACACCATAACCTGCCCCGTACAATATCTTCCGGCGCCGCAGGATATCGTCGGAACCGTTAAATTCTCGGTAATATACTGTGCGCTTTCTTCCGGAACCATTTCCAAAACTATTGAAAATACACCTGCCTGTTCAAGTTTTTTTGCCTGTTCAAGAATTTTCAATGTTGCATCAAAAGATTTGCCCTGAATATTATATCCGCCGATTGTATTCAAAAACTGAGGAGTAAAACCTAAATGCCCCATTACAGGAACACCGGATTCTACACACCTTTTTATAACATTTAATATATAATCGCTGTAACCCTCAATTTTTACGGCATTTGCACCGTATTTAACCATATTACAAACATTTGTCAGGGCAGATTCAATATCAATATTATAGCTCATAAAAGGCATATCCGTTACAACCATTGCACGGCTAACCCCGCGCGCAACAGCTTTTGTAAAAATCGACATCTCATCAACACCGACTTTATGGGTTGTATCATACCCTAGCGCAACCATTGCAAGGCTGTCGCCGATTAATATTATGTCAATTCCGGCTTCGTCGAGATATTTTGCGGTTGAATAGTCATAAGCCGTTAAAACAGAAAATTTTTCACCGTTATTTTTAATTTTTTGAATTGTATTTACGGAAACTTTTTTAATCATTATACATTACATTCCTGTTTTTCTTCGTCCTCAATTGAAAAACATCCGCAGCCGTCCCTGAGAACTTTTTTATACCAGTAAAGAATTGCTCTTGCTACACGGTGAGAACTGTGTCTTACAAGCCCTTCTCTGCTGTCCTCTATCAATTTTTTGTGACATAAAGTTACACCGAGTCTTTTAAGATTACTTCTGTCGAGTTTAACCGGATATGAACCTGCCTGCTCGTATTTTTCAGCCATATTAGAAGGGAGATAATCATTCACAAGAACCGCATCAATAATTCTTCTGCTGTTGGCATGCTGCATCAATGCTTTAACATGATCAGATACCGAATAGCCGTCAGTTTCCCCTGGCTGTGTCATAATATTACAAACATAAATCTTTTTAGCCTTTGATTGAACGATTTCCTGAGCGATTTCCTCGACTAACAAATTCGGAATAACGCTTGTATATAAACTTCCGGGACCTAAAATTATTAAATCCGCATCTTTAATTGCGGCAATAACATCCACTAAAGCTTTACAGTGTTTCGGATCCGTAAAAAGTCTTTTAATACGACCGTGAGCTTCGGGGATATTGGATTCACCCTTTATAATTCTGCCGTCTTCCATTTCCGCAACAAGCTTCATATCATCCAGTGTGGCGGGCAAAACACGGCCCCTGATTGACAAAACGTTTGACGATTCCTTCACCGCGCGAACCATATCGCCCGTGATAGAACATAATGCCGTCAGGAACAAATTGCCAAAGCTGTGACCTTCCAGCCCTTCACCTGTTTTAAATCTGTATTGAAAAAGCTTTGTAACCAAATCTTCGTCATCAGCAAGCGCCGCAATACAGTTTCTTATATCTCCGGGAGGCAGGATTCCCATTTCTTCACGAAGTCTGCCGGAACTTCCGCCGTCATCGCCGACAGTTACAACAGCGGTAATATTATTTGTTATATGTTTAATCCCTTTCAGCAGCATGGAAAGCCCTGTTCCGCCTCCAACCGCAACAATTTTCGGGCCTCTGTTGAGCTTTCTTCTTCTGTATAAATGTTCCAATAAAGAATTATCGCCTTTTGTATCGTCCAAATCCATTATTGAAAGATTAGTTTTCTGCCAGCCTTTAAAAAATATAGCAGCGCCGAACATACAAATCGCAAACGCAAGCCATTCCGTTGAAACTGTATTAGCAATCCTTCTTATAAATTCCATTGTATAAAATATAGGTTTTATATCAATAAGAATTAATATCCCTACCGTAATCAATACCGCACCGAACAAAATAAGAGCGAACCATCTTTTGACCTGCAATCCGGGAATTAACCACCCTGCATCTTTCGGTATTCTTACATTTGCTTTAAATCTATTCATTATCGTTAACCTTCTTTACTCAACCCAACCTGACGCACAAGCATTTTTGTAATTAACCGGAAGCGGTGTTACAATTTCTCTTGCCTGTGTTATTAATTCAAGTGCGTTTGGTATTCTGTTTGTAAAATGTATTGTATCGGCCTGAACAATTGTTCTGCCGCACTCGTTATTCATTACCTGAGAATTATTCAATAATTCTTTTAATCGGCCTATTGAAACATTAGTATTTTCAATATCGTTTGCGGAAAAATCAACCGTGCCGTCAACATTATAAGATTTTTCCAGTGAAATTTCATGTGCAACCGGAATGTTAACGTACTCTCCGACTTTTGCGGTAACATCACCCGATGCGCCGTAATATATAAGCCATTCGGAACATTTTTTAATTGCTTTTGCAACAGCACAAGCAAACCCGAAATCTTCCGCAGCCATTTTGTACATAGCTCCATGGGGTCTTACATGTTCAATTTCCAAACCGTAAGATTTTGCAAATGACATCAAAGCTCCTACCTGATAAACGACAAGTGCTTCAATTTCATCGTCGGAAAGTTTCATCGGTCTGTAACCGAACCCCTGAATATCATCAAAACCTATGTGCGCACCGACTACAACATTTTTTTCTTTAGCACGCAACAAGGCTTCTTTTATACTCATCGGGTCACCCGCATGAAATCCGCAAGAGATATTCACGGAGCTGACGTAATCCAGCAATTGATATTCAGAACAGTTTTTATAAACGCCGAAGCTCTGAGCCAGATCACAATTAAAATCTATATTTTTTATCTGCTTTCTTTCAAGTGTTTCCTGCATAATAATTTCCTCTTTGAAAATAATTATACTACATAAACACTATAAAAACACATCTTTATAAAATATTAATTTACAAAATCACTTTTCATGCAAATATTTGTAACTGCATCCCGCACCGGGAGCTTTAAATATGTAATCAACAGTTCCGTTTACATTTACGCTGCCTATACTTTCGTCACAGCCTGCATAACCCTCTTTTTCTGTTCTTGTTCCTTCATCTCCTGACGGCTTGAAATATAAATCTTCTATGTATTGTATTCTGCTATTTATTAATGCGCTTGTCATACTTATCACATATACATCTTTACCGATAATATTCGGTCCGCCATTAAAATTGTTTACATCTACCAGTATTGTTGAACCACTATGTGAGCCTCCAAAATATATTGAGGCTCCGTTTTTTAATAATGCTGCTTTATTACTAAAATCATATGCATTTAATTTGCCGCCGGACAATGTTTTATATCTTGAATACATATTTGCAGTCCCTGACCATTTGTATTTTATCTGGCTGTCTTTATAATGCGAATAATTATCGCAAAGATTTTTATCATAACTTGTCAATGCAGCACAAGTATCCACTACTTGAAGATGGGACAACATTGCATCTATAAATTCTTTTGAAGGATTATAATTTTCAGGAGTCGTGACCACCATCCGCGGATTTTCCGCAACAGTCATTTTGAATGCATTATTTAATATTGCATAACACTCTTTCCACTTTGCATGAAAATGGGCTTCCTGTATCTTGCTTACAAGCGTCGGTATTGTCATTGCTGCCACTATACCGATGATGCCAAGGGTGATCAGAACTTCAGCCAAAGTAAACGCGACACGACGAATGTTTCTTCTTATTGCCTTAGTATCATAGTATCTTAGTGTCTTTACACAACCAATACCGCCAAAACCCTTTTCCTGGTTACCTGGAGGAGTCGCCCCCCCCCGACAATATCTTTTTTCATATTTTTCATTAGCTTTCTCCTTCTTTTGGGTTTATTATATCAAAAATTTTAATCTTGTGCAACAAAAAACACCTCCTTACGGAAGTGTTTTTTATTTAGGCTTTTAATCTTATTTTGCTAATTTGTTAACTGCAAGTGTTAATCTTGATTTTTTTCTTGCTGCGGTATTTTTGTGCAAGATGCCTTTTGAAACAGCTTTGTCGCATAATTGATATGCTCTTGACATTGCCTTGTTCAAAGCGTCTTTGTCATCGCCTTTTGCAAGTTCTAACACTTTTTTAACCGCTGTTTTGATTGATGTTTTGAAAGCAACATTTCTTACTCTGTTTTTTTCAGCGATTAATACTCTTTTTTTAGCAGATTTAATATTTGCCATTTTTCTTTCCTTTCACATTTTGCGGCAAGTAATGACTTTGCCATTTGAGGATGTGAGTAATTTTTATTTTATGCGAAAAAACTTAATTTGCAAGTGTTAAAATAACAATATATTAATATTTGTAAAATTATTCATCAGAACTAATTCTAAAGGGTTATATTTTATAATCATTTGTGCTATATATATAATATATAAAATTAGGTTATATTGGAAGTAACTTATAGGAGGCATAAATGTCAGTCGGACAATTCGTATTCATGTTACACAGCCATCTTCCTTACTACAGAAAAGCCGGTATGTGGCCTTTCGGGGAAGAAAATCTTTATGAATGCATGGCGGAAACTTATGTACCGCTTTTAAATGCAATTTCTGAATTATATGATGAAGGTGTTAAAGCAAAATTAACCGTAGGTATTACGCCTATTTTAGCGGAACAGCTTAATGACGAATATCTGAAGCATGGTTTTGTTAAATATCTTGATTCAAGAATTGAAAAAGTTGCAAAGGATCTTGAAAGATATCCCGATCCGAATGTCGCACACTCACAGCATTTAAAATATCTGGCCAAATATTATTTTGACTGGTTTAACCACATTAAAGATTCGTTTGTGAACAAATACGGAATGGATTTAATCGGAGCCTTCAAAAAATATCAGGATTTAGGATGTATAGAAATCACGACCTCCGGTGCAACTCACGGTTTTTCACCGTTATTGGCAACTGACAACAACCTGAATGCCCAATTCAAAGTCGGCTCAGACACTACAAAAAGATTATTCGGCAAAAAAGCAAAAGGCTGCTGGCTTCCGGAATGTGCTTACAGACAAGGTTACGAATACACCGGCAAAGACGGACAAAAACACTGGCGTCCGGCGATTGAAGTTACGCTGCAAAATAACGGAATTGAATACTTCTTTACGGAATCACATGTAATTGAAGGCGGAAACTCTATCGGAAACAGACGTGTAATAGGTGTTTACGGAAACATTGAATACATACCTTTGCCCGAACGTGCCGCAACCGGCTATGACACATACTCAGCATACTGGCTGCCCGATGCGCAGGTTGCAGTTATGGGAAGAAATGACCGTGCAGGTTATCAGGTTTGGTCTGCTGCAGACGGATATCCGGGCGACGGATGCTTCAGAGAATTTCACAGAAAAGATGACAAATCCGGTATGCATTATTGGAGAATAACTTCTCCGACGACCGATTTGGGTGACAAAATGCTTTACGATCCGGTTTTAGCTTTGAATAAAGTAAACGAAAATTCAGACCACTATACAACTTTGATTTACCACCTGCTGAACGATTACAAAATGGCGCATAACGGTAAAGAAGGACTTGTAATGGTGTCTTTTGATACGGAATTATTCGGACACTGGTGGTTTGAAGGCGTTGAATTTATCAAACAGGTTATAAAAAAATTCAACCAGTATTTACCTGAAGTTGAAAGAATGACAGCGGGTGAATATATCCACGCACACCCGCCGACAGAAGCTATTCAAATTCCTGAAAGTTCATGGGGACAGGGCGGACACTTCTACGTATGGAATAACCATCTGACAGAATGGATGTGGCCGATTATCCACTCCTGCGAAAAACGAGCAACGGAAATTGCGTCAAAATACGAAGAAATTCCGCAGGATAATCTTTTGCACCGCGCACTAAATCAAATGGCGAGAGAGAATTTGTTGTTACAAAGTTCAGATTGGCCATTCCTGATAACCACATGGCAGGCAAAAGATTACGCAACAGACCGTTTCAGAGAACACGTTGACAGATTTGAAAAAATCTGCGATATGATTGAAAGCGGAAACATCAATGAAGAAGTACTAAGAAACATTGAGAGCATTGACAACTGCTTCTGCGAAATTGATTACAGGGTATATCTTCCGATAGAAGAAGGTGTAATCCCGCAGCAGGCCAAAAAACTTGCTCCGTTATATAAATAAAAAGAAGCCTTCGGGCTTCTTTTTATTTGAGAAATAATAATTCCGGATAAGTTTCTTTTAGTTGAGTTAATTCATTTTCCGAAAACTTCAAAGACTTTACGTGATTGAAACCAAATTTACCGTCCCGCGGGATGTAGAAATAATCTTTAAACATGTTTTCATATTTTTTAAACATATTACCCGCAAAATCACAAATACCTGCCCAAGAATCTAAAATTATAGTATTTTTATTCCATTTACCATTGAATGGGCTTCCGTCTTTATTAAACAAACAAATCATATGATCAATCTTTTCATCGCCGCGTTTAAGATGAGCAGTATAAACATTATTAAATCCGTTAATTTTCATGACAGCGGCAGAAACATCTGCATTTTCCATACAATTACCTAATCCGGCGAATTTCAACTGGGAAATTGTATTATTAATCCTTTCAAAATCCGTTTTACATTTTGTAGAAAAACAATCCCTTACATTATTCATTCTTCTTACCAGTTCTTTTTGACAGAGCATTAAATTAAAAAACTTTTTTTCTGCAGGCGAAGAACAACTAAGCGGAAAAAGCGGATTTTGATTTAAAAATTTATCATAACTATCAATAAAATTCCACTTCATTTTTTCAAACATGGGAGAAACTTTTGTTGATGAAATATGCGGGAGTTGTTCATTGATAATATGACAAACTTTATATGCAGTTTTTATTTCCGGACATCTGCCGGTGAAATTTATCTGAGGCGATTTCATACTGATACAAGTAAACTAAAAATTAAAATTGCTGTTAAAGTGGAAATTTTTTAAGATTTATTAATATTTTAAAAAAGCAACAATTAATTCAAAAATAATTATTGCATTTTTTTTTTCAGCATTTTATAATAATAAATGTCAAATGGGAGCGTAGCTCAGTTGGTTAGAGCGCATGCCTGTCACGCATGAGGTCGCGAGTTCGAGCCTCGTCGTTCCCGCCATTAAGAAAAGCCGCCTAGTGTGGCTTTTTTTAATGGCTGAATGCCAGTGGCGAGAAACGCATATTGCGAGTTCGGCGGATTTGCGGACGGACGACTCGAACGATAGTGAATTAGTCCGGATAGCGAGCAGATTGAGCCGACTAAGCCGTTAGGCTTTAAGGCGAAACTCTGTGAGCGTGGAGCAAATCCAAGACAGCCTCATCGTTCCCGACATTAAAAAAATTCAATCAGGATTTCAAATCCTTAAAATTTCCAAGGAGTAAACCTTGGTATCCATCTAGGTACATTTTTTTTATAATTTTTGTACTGTCCGCCAAATTTTTTTTCCAGTTGTTTTTCTTCAAACGCACGGAAATAAATATTATTTATTACAAAAAATAATACCGTCCAAGATAATATCTGAACAGAATTTAAAAAGAAATATTCGGAAAGTAAAATCAATAGAATACCGGTAATCATAGGGTTTCGAACATAGCAATAAGGTCCTTCGACAACAAGATTTTTAGGAGGATCCCACGGTGCTAAAGTGCCTTTTCCGACATTATTAAATAACAACATCGTACTGGATGCGAGGAATATACCTGCAATTAGCATGACAATTCCGATAATCAGAAAAACTCCAGAAGGGGCTTTGTAGTGATAATCCGAAAAAAACAATATTAAAACAGGAATTATTACTGACACATTAAACGGTAATATTAATATACTTATAAACCACCTCAGCATTATATTATTATATCATAAAACAGAACAGATTTTTAAGGAAAATTTATATTCAAAATTTAAAATTTCTGATATAATGAAATGGAATAAGGAGGGTTTATATGAATAATTTTGAATATTGTTGTCCGACGCACGTTGTATTTGGCAAAGGCACAATTTCCAGACTGCCTGAATTGATTGACAAAAACAAAAAAGTTTTAATGATTTACGGCGGCGGTTCAATAAAGAAAAACGGAGTTTACGATCAGGTAAAAAAAGCACTTGAAGGTTATAATTTGATTGAATTCGGCGGGATTGAACCAAATCCCAAGTATGAAACCTGCAAAAAAGCTATTGATTTAATAAAAAATGAAGGGGCTGATTTTCTTCTTTCTGTAGGTGGAGGTTCCACACTTGATGCTACTAAATTCATTTCTCTTGCAGCCAAGTATCAAGGTGATGACGCCTATGACGCAATCATGGTTAGAGGAGAAACCGTAGGTGATGCTATTGCGCTGGGCGATGTTATAACCCTGCCGGCAACCGGTTCAGAGATGAACAACGGAGGTGTTATATCAAGACTTGCAACAGATGAAAAATTACCGTTTCACAGTGATTTAGTATACCCGAAATTTTCAATTATTGATCCGGAAGTGACATACAGCCTGCCGACACGTCAAACAATCAACGGAATTGTCGACACATTTGTACATGTAATGGAACAATACTGCACTTATGATGTTAATTCACCGCTGCAAGACGGCTGGGCTCTCACAATATTAAAAACACTTACGGAAGAAGCACCCAGAGTTTTGGCTAATCCGACAGACTATGATACACGCGCAAATATATTCTGGTGCGCCACATGCGGATTAAATTACTGGATAGCACCGGGGGTCGTTCAGGATTGGTCAACACACATGATAGGTCATGAACTTACTGCCTTCTACGGAATTGACCACGGTCAAAGCCTTGCTATTGTAATGCCGCGGCTTTTGAAAAATCAAAAAGTATCTAAAGCAAAAAAACTCGCAAAACTAGCACGAGAAGTATTTGGTGCAAATGAACCCGTTGATTTAAAAGCAGCAGATATTGCAATCGAAAAAATAGAAGAATTTTTCAATTCAATAGGAATGAAAACAAGACTTGCAGATTACGGAATAGATTCGCATGAAGCAGCACAAAAAATCAAAGAACGATTTATGAAAAGAAATGTTGCCCTCGGGGAAAAAGGTACCATTACAGCAGACACAGCATACGATATAATTATTGAATGCTAAAATATTTGATTTTCTGGAACTAAAGAAGCGATAGAAAGATCTATCGCTTCTTTTATTTTTATAATTTATTAATCCAGTTTGTAAGATCCATATCCGCACTTGAACCGCCTTTACCATAAACAACAAATGGAGCAAGCACTCTGGAACCTTTTGCGATCTCAGCCATATCCTTGTCTATAGTATAACCTCCGCCCCCGCCATGGGTTACGAATGGAACAATTGTTTTGCCTTCAAAGTTATTCTCTGCTAAAAATGTCATAACAGGCGGCGCCATTGTATACCACCATGCCGGTGTGCCGACAAAAATTACATCATAGGATGAAACATCCGTATTTTTTATTGGCGGATGAATTCCTTTGTCTTTTTGTTCTTTTGCAACACCGTATGCTGTTTCATTGTAATCTTCAGGATACGGGGTTACAGGTTCAATTCTGAATATATCTCCACCCACCTGATTGTGGATTTTTTCAGCAATTGATTTTGTGTTGCCGCTCCAGGAAAAATAAGCTACTAAAATCTTTTTATCCATAAGTCCTCCTTTTTTTATTTGTGTGGAAGCATTAGCTATCTCATAAACCGCAACCATCGCTATCAAAATTACAGGTAAAATTATCAATAATATTTTTTTCATAGTTTTTCCTTTTTTCTAATTTCTTTTGACAACTATGTCTAAAATGTCAATAATTTATAATTGACTGAACGAATTCCGGATCATAGTGATTTACAAAGATACTTTCGCCTTTGTCCAGACTTCTCAATGTTTGCATATCAACGTGGGAGAGTTCAAAATCAAATATTTCAAAATTTTCTTTCATCCGTTCTTTATGCGTAGACTTAGGAATAACAATGACATTTTCCTGAATTAAAAATCTCAACGCAACCTGTGCAACTGTTTTGTTGTATTTATCTCCGATAGATTTCAAAACTTCGTTGTTAAAGAAATTGTTTTCGCCTCTTGCCATAGGACTCCACGACATAAGCTGTGTATTAAATTTATCCATATATTTACGCAAAGTTTTTTCCTGCTGGAATACGTGTGTTTCCATCTGATTTATCATTGGCTTTATTTCAACAAAATTACACAAATCAACAAATCTGTCAGGGAAAAAGTTGCTGACGCCGATAGCTCTTGTCTTTCCCTCTTTATAGGCTTTTTCCATAGCTCTATAGGTTCCGTAATAATCGCCGAACGGCTGGTGGATTAAAAGCAAGTCCACATAATCTGTTTGTAATTTTTTAAGAGATTCTTCAATGGATTTTGAAGCTTTTTCTTCACCGGAATTTGTTATCCAGACTTTTGTTACAAGAAAAAATTCATCTCTATTTATTCCTGATTTTTTGATGGCAGCGCCGACACCTTCTTCGTTGTAATAAGCCTGTGCCGTATCAATCATTCTGTAACCAACGTCAATAGCATCAGTTACGCATCTTTCGCATTCTTTAGGGTCAACAAGAAAAACCCCGTAGCCTAAAATAGGCATTTCAACACCGTTATTCAATTTTACTGTCTGCATAATTTATTCTCCTTTCTTTCAAATAAGGCTCAAATATAGCCGTGAGTTGAACATCGCAAAATCTGTCTGTCCAGTCCAACGGTTCAAATTTTCCGTCTGACATGCACCAGCTAATCATCATGCCGTAAAGTTCGCTGATTATAATGTGGGTTAACAACTCAATAGGAGTATCTTTTTTAAGCTCCTTTGAATTTTTCAGGATACTTTCAAGCATTTCGTAATCATAGAACCATTTTTTGCTGTCCATTGTTTCCGGTACATTATTAGGATCAATTACATTTCTTATCCATTCACGGCAGATTTGAATTCCGCAAAACTCAACCTGCTCCATAAAACGACGAAAATAATGCCTGAATTTTTCAAACAATTCAGCATTTTCCATTTGCTCAAGTTCATCAGCAATTTCACCAAACGGTGTTCTGCTTATCTCCATAACAATATCTTCTTTGCGTTTGAAATAAACATAGAAGGTACCTTTTGCAACTCCGGCTTTTTTTGTAATATCTTCGACATTTATTGCACAAAAACCTTTTTCTTTAATAAGCTCCAACCCTGCGGATATAAGTTTCCGTTTCGTTTCAACGGCGGATTTTTGTCTTTTATTCATAAAATACTCCATTTATAAATTAAGTATAACACATTATTGACCAAAAGTCAATGACTTTTGGTCAATAAAATTATGATTATCTCAATTTACAAACAAATCTCGTCCAAATCGGAAACTTCGACTTTATCAAATATTCTGTTAAACAGAGTTTGAGGATTATTCTTATAAATTTCTCTCAAACCGTCCGTCACAACGCAGTTTCCAATAAGCCATTCATCATGTTTTGATGAATATGCCACATGATTTTCAAACAAACCGCCTTTAAACTGCGAAAACGGAATTTGATATTTCTCCATAAATTCCACAAATTTGTCAAACAATTTCGTACTGTTAGGGCTGTTTATATTATTTGGCTTGGAACCTAAAATAAACCCCTGCAAATTTTTATCTGCAAGATTAATTTTATTTTTTATAAATTCCTCAATCTTACTAAAACTTTTATTTTTTGGATTGGTAGGACAAATATGAGTTAATAAAACCTTCTGCCCGTCAGTAAAACCGCATACCGTACAGTCTAAAATATCAGATGTATACGCACTGTCGGATAAAACACTTTCTTTAATTGTCCATGGCTCACTTACAAATTTTTTACCGTCAATTTGAAAAGCAGCCCTTCTGAATTCCTGCAAAGGAACCATACGTATTCTTGAGGTAAATGAAACTTTATCCATACTGCCTGTAAAACATGTCAAGATAAAAAATTGCCCCCAAAAAAATAAAAGCGGCTTAAAGCCGCTTATTCCTTTATTCCCAAATCCTATATTTCCAATAGCTTTTATGCAATAAAATTTGTTCCGAATCTGTTTGCACCGTGAAAAAATGATTGCTTCATCAATTCGGTTAAAGATTTTCTTATAATCAATTTATCATTGAGTTTAACATCCTTAATTGCATCGGATGTTGTTTTATATGTATCAGAAACTGCATTAGAAAATAACAGCATAGTTGCCATAATTTTACCTCTCTCTTTCAAATTTGCTTTATTTATCTCTCGTACTTATATAAAAAATTTCTATAAAAAATTATTGACTTTTTATATTCACTTTATATAAAAACTGTTACATAACTTAACAATGCAAGATTAAAGTTTTTAAAAAGATATGCCGATAACTAAAATGTTGTACAAAAGGAGAAGTATATGGACATTCAAAAACTAAATGCAAACATCAAATGGCAGCAGTTAACAGCAAAAGAAATTTTAAAATATCAACAACAAGGAGAACAGGTACCGAACGAGTATCAAAAATGGGCAGCGGCAATCAGTGCAGTATTGAATGTACCGGATGAAGTAACATATGAAATGACAAACGGCGAAACAGATATTGCGGCACTGGAAGCGACTTTAGGCATGGATATGATGAAAACGGAAGTGCAGCCTGCAGACGAGGCGGAAAACAATCTTGGCAGTGAATCGGAAGAAGCACGTGATGAAGCGGAAATAGCCGCACCTTTAGAAGAAAATAATCAGACGGAAAACCCTGCCGAAACAGCACCTGAAGATAATATAACACTGGCGGATCAAGCAATAACAACAGATCCGAATGAAATAATAAAACGTAAACAAAGACGCGGTATTCCGCCGTTATCGTAGACTTAGAATGGCTGATTTAATATTGTCGGATTTATAGATATAATTTCCGGCGACAAGCGAATTTGCACCGTAATCGGTGCAAATTTTTGCTGTTTGAGCGTTAATTCCTCCGTCCACCTGTATAATCAAATTTTCCGGAGCATGCCTTTTTATTACCGGAATTTTTTCAGCGCAATCTTCCATAAAACTTTGCCCGCCAAAACCGGGTTCCACAGTCATAACAAGAAGCAAATCCAAAATTCCCAAATATTTCAAAATCTCATCCGGAGATGTTTTCGGCTTAATGGACATGCCGGCTTTGATACCGAATGACTTAATCAAATCGACAATTAATTGGATATCTTTAACCGCTTCATAATGAAATGTCAAAATATCCGCGCCGGCTTTTGCAAAAGGCTCAATGTATTTTTCAGGATTTTCAATCATCAAATGAACATCAAGCGGCAAATTAGTGACTTTTTTAATAGATTTGACAACAGGAACACCGATTGTAATATTCGGGACAAAATGTCCGTCCATAACATCCACGTGAAGCCAGTCCGCACCTGCATCCTCAACGCATTTGATATCGCGTTCAAGATTGGCAAAATCTGCAGATAATATTGACGGTGAAATAATTATTTTTGACATTCAGCTATCCCCAATTTTTTACATGCTTCATATGCACACTTTTGCTCCGCATCTTTTTTGGATTTGCCGGATGCGCTTGCTATAAGCTTACCCTCATACCAAACTTCAACCTCAAATGTCTTATTATGCGCAGGACCTGTTTCATTTATGACACGATATTCGGGAATTGTTTTGGTTTTGCTCTGGGTATATTCCTGCAAAAGCGCTTTTGCATTGTATTTTTCAAAATTTTTATCGACTTCTTGAATATACGGTAAAAAAATACGGTTAATAAATTCAATCAGCTCACTGAATTTGCCGTCCAGATAATACGCGCCAAGAACCGCTTCAAAAGCGCAGGCACAAACTGATTCAAGCTTACGGCACCCTTGTTTTTCCTCATGTTTGCCGAGAATAATCAATTCGGAAAGTCCTATCTTTTCGGCAACTTCAAATAACACCGCATCGGAAACAATTACTGAGCGGATTTTTGACATACTGCCTTCCGTATAATCAGGATATTTTTTATACAAAATATCGGATACTGCAAGCTTTAACACGGCATCACCCAAAAACTCAAGCCGCTCGTAACTTTCCGTATAATCCATTTCCTGCTCTTTTGTATAAGAAGGATGAGTTAACGCTTTTTTAAAAAGTTCCGCGTTTTCAATGTTTATATTAAAAATCTGCTCCAAATTATCCATTAAAATAAACCTTTAACAAATAATATAAAATTATTCATCAAATCCTGCGAAAATACAAAATATTTGCAGAAATAATACATAACCGGAATTGTAAGAATATAGCTGTCGCATCTGTCTAAAAATCCGCCATGACCCGGCAGGCTGTCACCGGAATCTTTAACGCCGGCGTCACGCTTGATTAAAGATTCGCTCAAATCTCCAATCTGTGCAAAAGCCGTACATAAGAGCCCTAATAAAACTGATACATACCATTCAATTCCGATATACCAGCCGATTACAACAGCCCCTATAACCGCACAAATTGCACCTCCGACAGAACCTTCGATAGTTTTATTCGGACTTATAACAGGCGCAAGCTTATGTTTTCCGAGATGTCTGCCCGCATAATAACAGCCGGTATCGGTCAGCAAAACAGCCATAAACATTAAAACAACAAACCCTAAGCCGTCATGGAATTTTGCGCTTTCCAAGTTTCTCAAAAACAACAAATGCAGCGGAAACCAGCCGCAATATATCATACCCAGCATGGTTGTTGCAACGTTGGCAATATAAGGCTGACGACCTCTGAATAAAACCCACATGAATGCGCCTATTCCGCAAACAGTTAACGCAAATGCAACCAGATCAAACCTCTGAACATATGCAATCACTGCAAGCAGGGCTTCCGCTATATAAATCATTTTCAAACTCGGGTAAAAACCTTTGTGATTCAGTATTTTTACATACTCTTTTGATGCAAAATACAAAATAAACAAAAGCATTGCAAGAAGCGCAATTCTGCCTTCAATAATACAGCCCATTGCAGCCGTACCCATTATAAGCCCCGTGAGCATTCTTGTGGCATTTTTATTGAGGCCTTTAATCTCCGTCATTATACCGTCATAACCTCTTTTTCTTTTGCCGCAACGTTTGTATCAATTAAACCTGTATATTTATCGGTTAATTTTTGAATTTTATCCTGATTATCTTTAACCATGTCTTCGGGAAGATTTTCGGATTTTTCAAGTTTTTTCAAATCATCGGACATGTCACGGCGTACGTTTCTTACCGCAACTTTTGCTTCTTCGCCGAGTTTTTTCACATCTTTTACGATTTCACGGCGTCTTTCCTCTGTCAAAGGCGGGAATACCAATCTGATACAAATCCCGTCGCTGTTTGGAGTTATACCGATTTCAGCCTTGATAATGGCTTTTTCAATATCTTTAATTATAGATTTGTCATACGGTGAAATAACAAGAGTGGTACCGTCCTGAACAGTCACCTGAGACATTTGTCTTAAAGGTGTCGGAACACCGTAGTAATCTACCAGAACTTTATCCAAAATCCCGGGATTTGCACGTCCTGAACGGATTGATGCAAATTCACGGTGCAATTGCGCAATTGCTTTTTCCATTTTTTCTTCACCAAATAAAAATAATTCTTCTAATGCCTCTGACATCTCTTACCTCTTTCAATTATTTAATATATGTTCCTATCTGTTCACCGTTTAGAATATCAACTATACCATTTTCAGCTTCAAAATCAAATACCACAATAGGTATATTATTTTGTTTACACAAAGCACAGGCGGCCGTGTCCATGACCTTCAAGCCGTTTTTGATAATATCGTCATACGTAATATTTTCAAGTCTTTGAGCCTGCGGGTTAGTATTCGGATCATCGGTATAAACACCGTCAACGCCGTTTTTCGCCATTAACATTGCCTCTGCATTAATTTCGGAAGCTCTTAATGCTGCTGCGGTATCCGTTGTAAAGAAAGGGTTGCCGGTACCGGCCGCAAAAATGACAACTCTGCCTTTTTCAAGGTGTCTTATTGCACGGTGGCGAATATATGGTTCTGCAATCTGGTTCATTGCAATGGCGCTTTGAACGCGGCATGGCACATCCATTTGATTAAGAGCACTTTGAAGTGCAATTGCATTCATAACTGTTGCAAGCATCCCGACATAATCGCCTGATGCCTGATCCATGCCGAGTTTCGCACTGTTTTTCATCCCGCGGAAAATATTCCCGCCGCCGACAACAACAGCAATTTGAGCACCCATATCAAGTGCCTTTTTAATCTCACCCGCAATCATTTTGACGGGTTCTTGATCAATTCCGAACTGCTGCGTGCCTAAAAGTGCTTCTCCGCTAATCTTTAATAAAATTCTTTTATACTTCATCTTTCTCTCCACAGGATACTATTTTCTTAATGATAGCCTAAAGAAGCAGATTTGTAAAGTGATTTACTTAATTTTAAACTTTGCACCTTTTTTAATAAGAAAGTTAATCCAATCTTGCGGCAAGCGCGAAAGAATTGAAGCGGCTTTTGCATCCGGACCTACTGTATACGAAGATTTCGGATTTTCAATATCATTAATCTCCGCAATCAAATCCACTACCTTTGACACATCTAAGCCATGGATTTGATTTTTACGGGCATTTTTAACCATAAAATTCATTTCTTTTTCAAAGCCTTGAGAGTTTTCTATGGACTCTTTATTTCCGGAAATTGATTTTTCCCACAAAGGAGTAGCGATTACACCGGGTTTTACGGAAATAACTTTAATATTATGTTTTGTTTCCAGCATCATTGAATTGAATAACATATCCAATGCTCTTTTAGAGGAACAATAAGGCGCAATAAACGGAAAAACCCCGAAGCTTGCCATTGAACTTATATTAATAACTCTGCCGCCATCCAATAAATCCCATAGCCTTTGAGAAAAATCAAGATGCGAAAATGTATTTATCTGGAATTGTTCGCGAATTCTCTCGGGTGAAATACTTTCCATAGCTCCTGCGACAACGCACCCCGCAACATTAATGAGTGTATCAATTTTATCGGTTTGAGATTTTATAAAAGCCGCTGCAAGCTTTATGGACTCAGGATCCGTCATATTTATATAAAACGGAGTAACACCAAGTTTTTCCAAATCAGACACGTAATTTTCATTACGATAGCCTGCAAAAACTCTGTTATCTTTTGCAAAATATTGTGTGAGCGCCTTGCCTATTCCTGATGTGGAACCTGTTATGACAATTGTTTTCATTATTTTTCCTCTAGGTTGACATATATGATCCGAACAACGGCAGATAAAGTGCCAGTGCCAGAACAAGTACTATACTACCGATTACAATCAACATTATCGGTTCAATCATTTTAGTCATTACATCAATAATGTTGTCGAGCTTTTTATCAATAAAGTTTGTTGCCTGCATCAACATATCGCCCAGACGACCTGATTGTTCACCTGTTGCAATCATAAACAAAATCATCTTCGGCATAACTCTCGTTGACCTTAACGCGGATGACAGGTGCTGACCCTGCTGAACTTTTGTAGTCGCAGCCTCAATTCTGGTCTTTAAAATATAATTTGTAAGAGTTAAATTTGCAAGATACAAACATTCAATAATCGGAACACCCGCATCATATGCCACCTGCAAAACCGCAATAAAGTTTGAAAAATTAGAAAATTGTATTAAATCCGCAATAACCGGAATCTTTAATACATACTCGTCAATTTTTCTTTTACTTGTCTGCCATCTGAATAAAAATGTTATAAACCCGAATGCACCGCCAAGCATTACAGGTACAAAATACCAGTAGGTTTTCAAAAATACACCTATATCCATCAATTTTGCCGTAATCCACGGAAGCTCTTTGCCCATCGTGTCAAACATATCTTTGAACACCGGAAATACAAACATCAACATGATTAATACAATAAATACAGCCAAAACAATTACAAATACCGGATACATTAATGTGCCGATAACCTTGCTTTTAATTGCAGCCTCTTTATTCAAAAGTTCTAACAAACGTTCCAGTGTTTTTTCCAATTCACCGGAATCTTCACCGGCTTTACATAAGCCTATATAAATCTGACCGAATTGCTGCGGATACTTTGCGATAGTATCGGCAAAAGTACCGCCGTTCATGATTTGTCTTCTTAATTCCTGTGCCACCAGCCTTATTTTTAATTTAGCAGCATCATTTTCAATAAACAATAAGGATTCAATAATCGGAATACCTGATTGTGCAAGGATTTGAAGAGTTGATGTAAAATCAATTCTATCCTGCAGACCGAGCTTGGATATTTTACCTTTTTTAGCGGACTTTACATCTTTGCCGTCATTCTGCCCTTTTATATGTTCTTCTTCCACCTTGGTCGGTAAAAAACCGAGTTTACGAATATTCTCACGTGCCTCACGCGGATTGCCGGCTTCAATTTTACCTTTTACGATTTCCTTATTATTTTTTAGTGCGGTATAGTTATATATAGTCATTTTTACACCTGTTATTCATTTACAATACCCAATACACGGACAAATTCCTCTATAGTTGTTTCTCCGTTAATTATATGCTGCAAACACGATTTGTTAAGTGTTGTCATACCGTTTGCCACTGCACATTCTTCAATTTCCAAATCATGCGCCCCCTGAGCAATAAGTTTTTTAATTTCTTTGGTCATAGGCATAATTTCATATACACCCAATCGTCCCTTATAACCGGAAAAATCACATTTATTACATCCTTTTGCACGATATATAGGAGTCTTCATCAATTTTTGAATGGATTCTTCATCTGCAGCAACCTGTCTGGCTTCATCATGCGTCGGGAAATACTCTTCTTTACAATCAGGACACAAAGACCTTACAAGACGCTGGGCAATTACACCGGATAGAGTTGAAGATACCAGATAGTCTTTTGCTCCCATTTCGATCAAACGGGTCACTGTTGCGGCAGCAGAATTTGTGTGGACGGTGCTTAATACAAGGTGACCTGTCAATGCTGCTGATATCGCGATTTCTAAAGTTTCATAGTCACGAATTTCACCGACAAGTATAATATCAGGGTCCTGTCTTAAAATCGCACGCATACATGATGCAAAAGTAATACCGGCTTTCGGGTTAACCTGCGACTGGTTAATACCTTCAAGCTTAATTTCTATCGGGTCCTCAATTGTTGTGATATTAACGTGTTCATCATTCAAACTTTTCAAAACGGAATAAAGCGTCGTTGTTTTACCGGAACCTGTAGGACCTGAGGTTAAAATAATGCCGTTCGGGCAGCTTACCATATTTTTAATTTTCACAAGATCACTTTCAGATGCACCGACAAGCATAATTTTTCTGTCTTCTGCTTTCAAACTGACAGCCGGCGCAAGAACACGGATAACCATCTTTTCTTTTCCTGATACGGGAAGAGTATTGATACGAAAATCATAAGATTGTTTTTTATATTTAATAGAAAAAGTACCGTCTTGAGGGCGCCTGTGTTCTGCGATATTCATTCTGGACATAACCTTAAAACGTGCAATTACCGAAGATTCAACTTTTGCCGGCATATCCAAAACCTTTTGCAGCATACCGTCTTTTCTATAACGTACTATATAACCGTTGAGTCTTGGCTCTATATGAATATCGGAAACTTTGTTATCAATTGCGTTTGTTATAATCTGATTTACAAATTTTGCAACCGAACCCGTTGAATCACGCAATTCGGCATCGACCTGTTCCCACAGAGTTTCTTCGACTTCAATTTCAGCGGCTTCTGTTTCAATCTGTTGAATAATCTTCTGGGTTTCTTTTTTCTGCGCACTGAAAAACATATCCAAAGAGTTTTGAAACTCATAATGAGTCATCAATAACTGTTTAGGATTTTGCCCCGTCAAATAAATAATTTCCTTCAAAACATCAGGCTTAACCGGCTTTACCACACCTAATGTAAGAGTTTTGCCGTCAGAAGATATAGGTATAACTTTGTTTTCTTTAATAAAATCTTCCGGCAATATATTAACAAACTTGTCTTGTTTAGCAAGCTGTTCATTGCTTACCATATCAAAACCGGTTTGCAAATGCAAAATAGATTTCAACTGATCAAGTGAAATAAAACCAAGTTTAAACAGGGTTGAACCTATCGGCATCTTTTGACGCTTACTTTCAGCTAATGCTTGGAGTAATTGCACATCAGTAATATAGCCTTTTTGAATTAAAAGCTCACCGAGTTTGATTTGTTTTTCGACATGCCCTTCTTCAATATTCTGTGATGCCGGACCGCGCTTTAAACTTGAAATTAATTCATCCAAATCCACATTCGGAACCTGGATGAATTTAATTTGATAAGGAAAATATTCCTTCAAAATCTTATTAACTGTTTCTTTATCGGATGATGAATTTACTGCAACAAATAAAAATTTATCCTTAACACTAATAGGAACAAATTTATTTTGTTCCATTAGTGCATCGTCTATGTGATTAAGTATTTCTTTATTAACACTGTTTTTTAATCTGTTTAGTAATTCATTCATTTTTGTACATTATGATTTTTAAAGAGTATTTTCTTTCCTCATAGCATCATCTGTGTCAACAACTATTTTGGGGGTAATCATAATAAGCATCTCTTCTTTGGTTTTTGAAGACACTGTAGAGCGGAAGAACATACCCAGTCCCGGAATATCGCCTAAGATAGGAATTTTTTGTACTGTTTTTTGGTCTTCTTCGCGTATCATACCGCCAATTACAAGAGTTTCACCGTCTTTTATACGAACGTTTTTCAAATCCAAATTTCTTCTTTGCAAAAGAGTTGCCTGAATATCGTTCACTTCCGGATTATCCTCACTCGGTGTCATAACCTGACTCGCTATGGTCGCATATTCGGGAGTTATGTTCAATGTCACATAACCATCCGGACTGATAAACGGGGTGATACTAATTTTGATACCGTTATCATCACCGATTTCGTAATCTCTTTGAACAGCCTGAGTCAAAGAATCAGATACAACTTGAGATGTAACTGTTTTTACATAATCTGACGTCAGATCGATTACGGATTCCTGACCGTTTGTAATTAAAATACGCGGGTTTGCAACAACACGCCCTTTTCTGTTTTCCAATATATAGTTAATTGCATATGTCAAAGCTTGAGGTCCGTTATATCTGTGTACATAATAATCCGGACTGTCAACATTTTCCGGAGCATCAACGTGAGGATACTGACTGCCGCTGATAAATATAGGATAATAAGGACTTGTTCCGGTTGTGCCGGCAGAAGCATTAAAGCTAAAATGCTTGCTTAAGTACTGCCAGGTATTTGTAAGTGTTTTACTGCCGCTTTCATTCAATTCAATTATTGAAAGCTCCAGATAAGCTTGTGGTTGTTTTTTATCATTATCGGCAATAAAATCTTTAATCATTTCCAATTGCTGCTCGGAGCCGCCGATTATACCAATTGTACCTTGCTGGGTAAAATAAGAAATAACAAGAGTTTGCAACGGTAATGATGCCAAAGCGCCGGATGTGCTGCCTTCAATTTGACAGGCAACTTCACCGCCGCCCAATTCAACTTCACTTGAGCTGCCGCCGCCTGAACTTGCCGCACCGGTCATAACACCGCCTTTAATATTAGCAGCGCCGCCTGTTGATTTGCCGCCCTTACCTCCGCCGGATGATGTCACAGGTATTAACATGTCACAAATCAAATTCGCCATTTGTTCAGGTGTTGTATGATTTATTACAATTGAAGCAGTTAACGGCTTTTTATCAAATTTTTCAACTATTTTTTTAACAATAGCTACATCATTTTTATTCCCGAAAACCAAAAGCTCATTTGTCATAGGATTTGTCGTAACAATTTCGGAATTTGAGAGTCCGGGCTTTTTCATAGTAAATATATTTTTGTTTAAAAATTCTGCCAAAACAGCGGCATCAAGATATTTAACAGGAACAAGCGTAATTTCCTGTTTAGCGGCACTGATTTCAGTACCTGCTGCAGAAACTATAAGCGTATTATCTTCTACCACATATGCAAGCCCTGCGATACTTAACACAAGATCGAATGCCGAATTCAAAGGTACATCAACAAGATCAAGTGTCACGGTACCGGATACGCCCGGATCAAAAATAATATTCATACCGGCTTTATCGGCAAACATTCTCAATACCTGCTTGACGTCAGAATCTCTTAAACTTAAACTAACCGGCTCATTTGCCTGTGTAATTGATATGTCAGCCTTCAATCTTATGGTATCTTCATTTTTAACCGAAGACTGTTCATTGACCGCCAAAGCGGATATAGCCGTATTGGAAAATATGAATACAGCCAGTATCAATCCTGCTACAATTTTTTGTGAAATCTTATTTCTCATATCTGCTCCTGCTTTTATCTTTTAGCCCCTCCAAATTTTTGCTCTAAATTATATACATTGTTATAATTAATTTCAGCATCCGGAAGCACCTCTCCGACCCGGGCTTTATAAACATTTGCCCCGAGCTGTACTGTAACCAAATCTTTGCTTATAGCCAAAACCTTATAATTGTTAATATAATCGCCTGAACGCACGAGATAATCCATGCCCTCAATATTTAAAATCGCAGACGGATTATTAGGCTCAAACATAATACCCGAGACTTTGGTCGCCATAACCTTAGCCGCCTCGGAATTTGTATCCGCAAGACTTTCCGGCGGCGCCATAAGCTCAAATCCGTATTTTCTTGTATTTGCATAAGATTCGCTTGACGGCAAGAAAGGATTGGAACGCCCGTATTCCTCTACAGACAATGACACCATTTTTTCGGCAGACTTATCAATATCGTCTATTTCGTCATCTATTTCTACTTCCTTCATCTTTTCTTCCGGCATTACCATATCATCTATTGTTGTTTGAATATTCTCATTAGCCGGTAATTCGTCTTTTGGTGTACTTTTTTGCGTAAACGTAATACCAAAATACAAAAGAGCGACAACTGCAAGACAAATAATCGATAAAAATATTATTTTACCGCTCGGGCTAAAATAGCTGTCCAATCTGGCATTCAGCTCGTTAAATATTTTTTTCAACTCTTCTTCTATGTTCACGTGACACCTTTACTTTTATCAAAATTATAATTGAATATTACAACTATTGTATCAGTTATTTAATGTATTTAATTCAACTTTTTATCGAAAAAAAATACAATACTACCTGAATATTGTAACATATTTAAAAAAACGTGGCAATAAATCAAAAAATGTTAAGCCTATTGAAAATTATTTGTAATCGTATGAATATATTCAAGGATTTGTGCAAAATATTTCAAATCAGCTTTGCCGTTAATAATTATATCGGATTCACGCCTGTAGGGTTTAACATATTTTTCTCCTGCGACAGCAATATAATCCCAGTGTTTAAGTGCATTTTGAATATCCTGATTTCTCTCTTCAACCGCCCTTGTCACAAACCATTTTTTACGGATTTCGTCATCTGTTTCCACATAAATTTTCACGTCAAAAATATCTTTCACATCTTCATACATTGTTGCTGTACCTTCAACAATAATAATTTTAGAAGATTTCACCTCAATCGCCTGCGGCATGGAAATGCCCGTGCCGTTCGGAAGATACATCGGACATTTTATATCAAGCCCGTCTGCCAGATCCTGAAGATCACTTTTCAACACATCCAGCTGAAAACTTGTCGGGGCATCAACATCATAACCGCTGTCACGCAGTTTATCAAAAGTACCGTATTTCGCAATCAATTGAGATATATCGTTGAAATAATTATCCGTACTTAAAATTGTAACAGGCATTGACAATTGCTCGATAACCTTACTGATTTCGCGGCAAATAGTGGATTTGCCTGCGGCGGATTCACCTGTGATACTTATCAAAAATCTTTTTTCGGGATTATTAATCAAACGCTTCGAAAACTTATTTATAAAATCAGGATTAACCTCCCTGAAAATCGGCATCGGATATTTTTTATCAAAAGCCAGAATTTGTTTAAATTTTGTCTGCAGATAAAATGCCAGAAGTTCACGTCCTGTTTTGGAATTAAAATCAGGCTTTAATATTTTATCTTTTGAAGACAATTCTTTTTCTATAAGTCCTTGCATAAAATTATCCATAGGTAGTAAGAATATATAAACACAAGAAAAAAAAATTTGCTAGTCTGAAATTAAATTTTTGAAATTTGACATATAAAAATTTTTTTTGTTATATAATTAATTTATAGAAATAAATAAGAGGGGCAGAGGATGGAAACTTTAGCAAAAAATGAAGGTATTATTACAAAAATTATAGGACCTGTAATTGACGTGGAATTTCAACAGGGAGAGTTACCCGAAATTTACACGGCATTGAATATTTTTACGGAAGACGGTAAAAAAATCGTTGCTGAAGTACAGCAAATGCTGGGTTCAAACAAAGTAAGAACAGTTGCAATGTCATCAACCGACGGACTTAAAAGAGGCATGAAAGTTGTAAATACGAATGAACCGATTAAAATTCCGGTAGGGAAAGAAATTCTTGGAAGAATTTTGAACGTAACAGGAGATCCTGTTGACCAGATGGGAGAAGTTAATGCCGAAACATATCTGCCTATTCACAGAAAATCACCGGCACTTGTTGACCAGAATACCGATATAGAAATTCTTGAAACAGGTATCAAAGCAATCGACCTGTTACAGCCGTACCAGAAAGGCGGTAAAATCGGTTTATTCGGCGGTGCAGGTGTTGGTAAAACAGTTTTGATTATGGAATTGATCCATAACATTGCAATGGAGCATTCAGGTGTTTCAGTATTCGGCGGCGTAGGTGAAAGAACCCGTGAAGGAAACGACCTCTGGAATGAAATGAAAGAATCAAACGTTATTGATAAAGTTGCCCTGATATACGGTCAGATGAACGAACCGCCGGGAGCGCGTATGAGAGTCGGGCTTTCAGCACTTACCGCAGCCGAATATTTCAGAGATTTTTCAAAACAAGACGTTTTATTGTTTATTGATAACATATTCAGATTTACGCAAGCAGGGTCAGAAGTTTCGGCGCTTTTAGGACGTATGCCTTCAGCCGTAGGTTATCAGCCGACACTTGCGACTGAAATGGGTGAATTGCAGGAAAGAATTACATCTACAAAAGACGGGTCAATCACCTCCGTTCAGGCAATTTACGTACCGGCAGACGACCTGACAGACCCGGCACCTGCAACAACATTCTCTCACCTTGATGCGTCAACCGTATTGTCAAGACAAATTGCATCATTAGGTATTTATCCGGCTGTTGATCCTCTGGAATCAAGTTCAAGAGCCTTAGATCCGAATATCATCGGCGAAGAACATTACACGGTTACAAGAAAAGTTCTTGAAATTCTTCAAAAATACAAAGAGCTTCAGGACATTATCGCAATCTTAGGTATGGATGAATTGTCGGAAGAAGATAAAGAAACCGTTAACAGAGCGCGTAAAATTCAGAGATTCTTATCTCAACCGTTCTTTGTTGCCGAACAATTCTCAGGTACTAAAGGCAAATACGTAAAACTTGAAGACACAATAAAAGGCTTTAAAGAAATTATTGAAGGCAAGCACGACAACCTTCCGGAACAAGCCTTCTATATGGTCGGCACAATTGAAGAAGCTGTTGAAAAAGCTAAAACACTTTAATGCCGCCGCACGGTACATAAAAAGGAAACCATATGCATTTAAAAATAATCACACCTGGAAAAGTTGTTTTTGACGAAGACGTTGATGAAATTTATTCAAAAGGCATTGACGGTGAATTCGGTATATTAAAAGGACACGTGCCTTTTATGTCTGCCCTTGATCTGGGTATAACAAAAGTCGTTCAAGGCAGCAATGTTAAACTGTTTACAACCATGGGAGGGGTGTTTCAGTTTAAAAATGAAGAAGCACTTATCCTGACGCAATGTGCGGAATGCGGTGATGAGATTGATAAAACCCGTGCTGAAAAAGCCTACGAACGAGCAAAAGCGCGTCTTGAGGAACACAACGCCCAGTTAGACGCAAAACGTGCGGAAGCAGCTCTTGCACGAGCAATGGTTCGATTAAAAGCTACTATGAATAATAAATAAGAAAGCGGTCAAATTGACCGCTTTTTTATTCTAAATATTCTTCCGACACTTTATTATCACTCGGCATTCCGTCCGGACCGGGATAGAAAACGCCTTGATCAGTTTTCCATGCTCTTTGACCGTTAGATAATGTAATTCTTTCAAGATTTGTCCAACGCATACCATTTCTTTCAACAAGAGACCACTCTGCGGGACCATCTACCCAATTTGCCATCTCTTGTTCGTAATCAGACAATCCTTCCGTATATGTATTATAAATACGCTTTGCCTCTTTATAGGCTGCAGAAGCTTCTTTATCAGCTTTTGCAAGCCTCAAATCACCAAAGATATCACCGCGTTCAAAATTATATTTTGTTTCAATCTCTTTCATTAAATTATCAGCATACTGTAATGTTTTTTTATGTTCTTGATAACTTATATCTTTTTCTAAATATTGAGCAAGCTGTTCATCTGACATAGTTTTTGGCTTAGATGGATTATTAGCTGCGTTAAATTCTCCGGCAGTTACCTCTTTACCATTTAAATAAAATTTTCCGTCCAAAATCTTACCGACATTGCCATCATAATCAAAAGTCGGTGTAACTTTGTCCAACCTGCGTTCTAAACGATTTTCTTGTCTAATTTCCTGACGTTCTAAACGATCTTTTCTTCGTTCATCTTGATTAGCCTGTCGAATTTCTTTTCTCATTTCTCGAAGGTCTGCCCGCAATTCTCTATTTTCAGAACGATTTTCTTTTATTTTATCCTTTAAAATCTCCACAGATTTTACACCATCCGGAACAACTTCATCGGGTTTTATATCCGGAAGAGGATGCATCCCTGCAGAAGCTGACATTGCCTTTGCTTTTGCCGTATCATAGACATCTTTTGAAACCTCTTTGCCGTTTATATAATATTTACCGTCAGAAATTTTCCCGACCTGACCGTTTACATCAAAGTCTGCTTCAACTAAAGACAATCTTGATTGTTCATATTCAGGATCATCACTTGGACCGGTAACTACAGGCTCTTCTTGCTGCGGGGTTACAGTTCCATCGTCAGAAGGCGGCTCAGGCTCAGATGGCTGCTCCGGGGCAGTTGGCGGTGTTTCGGTCAACGGCTGTTCTACAACCTCATAGCCGGCTGCTTTTGCTAATGCTTTCATCTCATCTGCCGTATAATCAAATTCCTGCCCGACCTGCATTGTTGTATAATTCGTCGCACGTTTTGTTTCCTGATGAATTTTATTTAATTCATTATACAAATTCAAGGCATCTTGTTTGGTTAAACCTTTTCCGTCGGTATCTTTTATCAAACCTTGTTTCGCAAGTTCATCAAACACTGACTTTAATTCAAACGTTATACCGCTTGATTTTGCGCCTCTGTTTTGAAGTTTTACTTTAAATCCAGCACTTAATGCTTCGTTTATACCATTTGTGCCCATAGTAATACCTCTTTTTTATACTCTTATTATTAACTTAAATTATTCAGCTTAATTGTCTTGTTTTAAGATTATTATTCACAAAAATTTACAAACCTTAATAACTCAAAAAATTCATTTTATCGAGCAAAATAAAATAAACTTGTTTATGATAAAATAAATACTATGGACAAGTCATTTTACACGATATTCAAAACATTTTTCAAAGTCGGAACACTTTTACTTGGCGGAGGATATGTAATTTTACCGCTATTGCAGGCTGAACTTGTCGATAAGAAAGGATGGATAGATTCAGATGGATTATGTGAGTATTACGCACTGGGGCAGTCTGTTCCGGGAATTATTGCAGCTAATATGTCTATTTTTGTAGGATACAAACTCCGCGGGCAGGTCGGCGCGCTCGCTGCTGTTCTGGGTATTGTTACTCCGGCATTCTTAGCTATAATTCTGGTTGCAAGCATACTTGAAGAAATTGTCCATTGGAGTTTTATCCAAAGTATCTTCTGGGGAGTAGGTATCGGCGTAATTTTGCTTGTATACCTTGCCACAAAAGAAATGTGGACTCGCAGCATTGTAGATAAATTTACCTGCATAATATTTTTTGCCGCATTTATTCTGTCTTCATGCTTTAAAGTTTCGCCTGCGTTAATAATAATCCTGTCTATTGCTGCAGGAATAATATACAGAAAACGAATTACTACGGAAAAAGCCGGAAATAAGGAGTGTGAAAATGATTTATCTTAACCTTTTCATACAATTTTTTCATATAGGTTTATTTTCATTTGGCGGCGGGTATGCGACATTACCGTTTTTGTATCATATTGCGGAAAACCAACAATGGTACACAATTAAACAATTAACGGATATGATTGCAATATCTTCAATAACCCCCGGTCCTGTAGGCGTTAATGTCGCGACATTTGCCGGCTTTGCCACATCGGGTCTTTTAGGGGCACTGGTTGCTACAACATCAGTAATTTTGCCTTCATACATACTTGTCATAGTAATTTCAAAATTTTTAGAACAATTTGAAACAAATAAAAACGTAAGAGCGGCAATTTATGCACTAAAGCCTGCAGGATGCGGCCTTTTGGCCGCTGTTGCGGTCGATATGTTTATGGATAACGCGAATCTCCCCGGAATGTTTTTGCTGGCAATATTATTTTTTATCAGCGTGAAACAAAAACATGATCCTTTGTTTTATTTATCAGTATCTGCGTTGGTAGGGCTTTTTGCAGGATTTTTACATTTAACTGCTTAATAAATTTTAATATTTCTATAAAATCAGGCAATAATTATCTTGATACCGCTTAAATATAATGAAAGGAGTTAGTAATGGTTAATAAAATAAATAACTGCCCCAGTTTCGGCTCTACAAGAATTCCTTATAATAATGTTCCGGTGCATAAATATTTAGAACCGTTAAACAAATACTTTGAAGTGAAAGAATTTAATCTTATGAAACCGCAGGAAGCAGCTGATAAGCTTGATTTTGGCAAAGCTGCAGCCATGTTTGATAAAGACGGTATGATTATTGTCGGCAAAGACGGAGGTCCGGGCGGCGCAGATACATTTATCGGACGGCTTTTGAAAAAAGTAAGTCCGGATGTTGAATACACAGATGATGTAAAGCCTGTTGAAATTGACGGTCCTGTTATTGATTTGAATATTTAGGGTCAAACATTTTATATTGCAGTGCCTGCATCAAATGTGACTGCTGAATATCCCGTGAATTATCCAGATCCGCAATTGTTCTGGCAAGCTTTAAAATCCTGTCATAACGTCTGCCCGATAATTGATATTTTACAATAGCTGTTTTAAATATTGCCTGTGATTGTTCGTCAATCTGGCAATATTTTTTGATTAACTCAGATGTTAATTCTGAATTTGTTAAAATATTTTCGTTTTTATATCTTTCCGCTTGAATTTGACGGGCTTTTACAACTCTTTTTCTGATTTCGGCAGAGGGTTCGGCATTATTGTCAATATTTAAAAGTTCATTTGCGGTTAGTCTTGGAACTTCAATCTGCAAGTCAATTCTGTCCAGAAGCGGACCCGAAAGTTTTGCAAGGTAGCGGCTAACCATAAATTCCGAACACGTACACTGCTTTTCTCTGTCACCTTTAAAACCGCACGGGCATGGATTCATTGCGCCTAAAAGCATAAATTTTGCCGGATATTTAATTGAGTGTTTTGCCCTTGATATGACGATTTCACCGTCCTCAAGGGGCTGCCTTAATACCTCCAGAACATTCCTCGGGAATTCAACCATTTCATCCAAAAACAGCACCCCTCGGTGCGCAAGCGTAATTTCACCCGGCATGGGATTGCTTCCCCCGCCGATAATTCCGTTTGCTGAGGCAGTGTGGTGAACTGCGCGAAAAGGACGTTTTGTCATTAAAGGCTTATCCGCGGATAAAAGTCCGCAGATACTGTAAATTTTGGTTAATTCCAGTGCTTCCGATAATTCCAAAGGCGGCAGAATTGATGCAAAACATTTTGCCATAAGTGTTTTGCCGGAGCCGGGAGAACCCGTCATAAGAAGATTATGCCCTCCGGCTGCCGCAATTTCCAGCGCCCGTTTAGCTTTTTGCTGACCTTTTACGTCTTTAAAATCATATTCAAAATTCTCTTTTGTATCGGAAAGATATGTATTTATATCGATTTTAAATTGTTTTAACGGGGTTTCAATAAAATGGTTAACCACATCTGCGAGACAGTTTGCGCCAAAAACATTAATCCCGTCGATTAATGCTGCTTCTTTTGCGTTAGCTTCCGGCACAATAACATTTTTCACCCCGATTTCTTTTAAACCCATGACAATCGGCAAAACTCCTCTTACCCCGCGCAAATCTCCGTTCAGAGAAAGTTCGCCGGCAAAAGCATAATCTTTAAGCTGTTCTGTTTCCAAAACACCTTCTTCAACTAAAATTCCGACAGCAATAGATAAATCAAAGCTTGTTCCGGCTTTTTTCAAATCAGCAGGCGCAAGGTTGATGACGATTTTTCTGTTAGGAAAAGTGAAACCTGAATTTTTAACGGCTGAACGTACTCTGTCGCGGGCTTCATTCACAGCAGCATCAGGCAAACCGACAACCGAAAATGACGGCAGACCGTTCTGGACGTCTGTTTCAACTGAAACTTCATAAGCGTTTAAACCTATTACTGTTGCGGTTGTAACTTTATTAACCATACGGCTATTATACAACAAATTTTTGGGTTATAATTAATTTATGGAAAAAGTTAACAAAATACTTGCGGTAAATTTTGGCGGAATAGGTGATGAGATTTTATTTTTACCTGCACTGATTTCGTTGAAAAAAGAATTCCCGAATGCAAAAATCACACTCGCGCTTGAGCCGAGAAGCAAAAGCGTTAAGGATTTGACAGATGTAATTGATGATTTAATCCTTGTGGATATAAAAAATAAAAACAAATATTTTGAGCTTATAAAATTTATATTTGCAGCCCGCTCTAGACATTTTGACCTTGCAATAACAGCAGGCGGGAATAAATTTATGAGTATAATTTTATTTTTAACAGGTGCAAAAAAACGCAACGGGTATGACTGCGGCGCTTTAAGCCAAAAACTTCTGACCCGTGCGGTGTCGCTAAACAAAAATCAATATGCTGCCAAAATGTATCATGATTTGGTAACTCCGGTTACAAAAAATATTACTGAATTACCCGAAATAAATGTAGCGGCGCAGGAAAAAATTCCTAATTCCGTGCTCATTCACCCCGGAGTAAGTAAGATGAGTGTTCAAAAAGGAATGATTAAAACTGTTCCGCCTCAAGTTTGGGCTGAAACTATTGATCTTTTAGTTGCAAAGGGGAAAAAAGTAATCCTTGCAGGCGGTCCGGATGATAAAGAATGTATTGAAACAATTTTGAAAACCGTTAAAACAAATGATTTTGAGAACTTTTACGGCAAAACTAAAAATCTCAGAGAGCTTGCAGAACTTATAGGTAGAGCTGAAACATTTTTGTGCTCTGATTCGGCACCTTTGCATGTAGCGGTTGCAATGGGAACGAAAACTTATGCAATATTCGGCCCGACTGATGATAAAAAACTCATACCGCCTATGGTTACGGCAATCAAAGCGAATGACAATTGCTCTTTAAAACCATGCCTTTGGGAGAAAAGACAAACCACTTGTGGAAGTTTAGACTGTTTAAAAATTACGGCACAGGACATTATTAATCAAATAATTTAGCAGATATTATTCTCCGGTATACTCACTGCCTACTTCATAATCCACATAAGGTATGATTTTATTTTGCGTAATCACATAGTTTATATCGCAATCTGATTTTGTAGGTTCAAGGGATTGCGCTTTAACGTAAAAAGCAAAGACATCTGAGCCGTAACGATTAGGAGCATTTACACCATTTGTATCTATCCATATTCTCCCACATATCGGATTTGTTGCCGTTGCCGTACCGTTATTATATGTATAATCATACCCGCAGGCATTTGTTTTTTCATTCATATTTTGCAGGCTGAATATCATTCCATCTTGTAAAACAACTCTGGCACCCCACAGATTATCCGAGGTATTAATACCATGCCCGTTGTCTCTGGGTTTAGCGTGTTTTACCGGATAATTTCCCCCGCATTCATTGTCAGTATATCGTTCACAAGTTTTTTTAACCCGCATATAAGGAACCAATTTTGACAAAACTTCAATATCCGATTCACCCGTTACAAATAAATTCCCGTAATTATCCGCAGCGGTGTAATTTGTACTCTTATACATATTTAATGCCTGCATAAGAGTAGTATAACCTCTTTTTGCCTTATTAACCAATACTTTTTCTTGATAATTTGCAATCAATGTCGGGATTGTCATTGCTGCAACTACACCTATTATTCCAAGGGTGATTAATACTTCTGCCAGCGTGAAAGCACTATTTAAACAAAACTCTTGCTATTTCTACTTAAGAGAGCCCACCGTTTTTTGAATTTTTCCATCATACTCATTAACTGTTCTCCTTAGTTTTATTTTAACAAACTTCCGCCTAAAAAGCAATTAAATCCCGACACTCAAACCCGCGCAAAGATTTATTGACTGACCGGTAATTCCCTTTGCATCATCTGATACAAGGTATTTAACCAGTTTGGCGATTTCTATAGGCTGAACAAATCTCCGCTGCGGAATTGTTTCAATTATTTCATCATGGAAAAATTCCGAAAGTTCGGCTGATGTCATGCCCATTTCAGTATCGACCCAGCCGGGATTTACGGTATTTACGGTAATATTATATTCCGCGAGTTCAAGCGCCAAAGCTCTTGTTAAACCTACAAGCCCTGATTTTGTAGAGGAATACAGGCTTGCGTTTGCTTCACCCATAATTCCGGAAATTGAGCCTATATTGATAATTCTGCCCCATTTTTTCTTTTTCATATTTACACTTGCTTTTGCAATTAATTTTACCGGCGCCAGAAGGTTTACTTCAAATATTTCTCTTATCTGATCGTCTGTCATTTTGTCTATTGAGCCGTAAATGTATTCGCCGGCATTATTTATCAAAATATCAATTTTTTTTGCCTCAATATAACTTTCCAAAGTTTCTACATCAGTTGCCAGATCACAAACGCAGTAATTTTTATATGCCCTGAGAAGTTCAACATTACGGCCGGTTGCAAATATCGTTCCGACTTCACTTAATTCTTCCGCAATAGCTTTGCCTATTCCTTGTGTAGCACCTGTAACGAGAATGTTAACCATTTTCAAACTCCTTTTTAAATTCCTGTATTATATATGATGCCATAAAAATTCCTGCAGCGCTTGCTACAAACGGTGTAGATGAAGGCGTTATTTTGGTAAATTCAATTTCTTCACCTGATTTTGTCATCAAATGTTCTGTTTGAGATAATTTTTCCTGAACAAAAGGTTTTTCACGGCTTGCAACAACAGTAATTCCGCTTTCTATCCCGCGTTTTTTCAACTGATAAATTATGTTAGACACAAATGCGGCATTTTTATCTTCAATATCTTTGATATCGCAAATATAGAGTTTTGTCGGATCAATACGGTTTCCGGCGCCCATTGAGCTTATCACGGGAATTTGATTTTCAACACAATATTCAAGCAACGAAATTTTTGAACGCATTGTGTCTATTGCATCAGCTGCATAATCCGCTTTGAAGTCTTCGCCGGTATAAAAATCGTCAATAATATTTAATTTGATTTCAGGGTTTATATCTTTCAGTCTTTTTTCAAAAAGGTTTGTCTTTTTTTGTCCTATAGTGGAATGCAGAGCTATAATCTGCCGGTTTATGTTAGATATTGAAACATCGTCAAAATCAACAAGTGTCAATTCCCCGACGCCAGCTCTTGCCAGAGCTTCCGCGCAATATCCGCCGACACCGCCGAGTCCGAAAACAGCAACGTGTTTCTTGGTTAATACACGCTGAAATTCCGCACCCCAATACAGTTCGTTCCTTGAAAAAATTTCGTCTGCAGCTTCACTCATATAGTCTATTTAACTATACCATATCCCAGTAAAAATGTGCAAATTATAAATATAGCAGCAACAATGCCGGTTACTTTATTCAATCCTTTTTCGGCACTTTTTTGCGAAGTAAAAAGATGTGATGCACCGCCAATACCTGCAATTCCGTCACCTTTTGGTGAATGCAGCAATATTAATATAATCAAAAACAATGCAGCTAAAATCTGAATTGCCCATACAAATGTAACCATTATTTTTTCTCCTTTTTACCAGAAATAAAATGTGCCCGTTTTGAATTCAATTTAATATTTTCAAATGTATAAAGTCTTGCAGGACGCTTAGAAGATGATTTTGTATATTCATCCAATTCAATAAGCCCCTCTGTGCTTAAAGCTTTTTTCCTAAAATTACGCTTATCAAGTTTTTTATTCATTATAAGTTCATACGCTTTTTGCATCTCGGTCAGGGTAAACTTTTCATTCAATAATTGATAAGCCACCGGGCAAAGTTCTAACCTTTCGCGGGTTCTTTTAAGAGAATACTCAATAATTTCTTTGTGATCAAATGCCAATGGCGGCAAATCCGATACCTTATGCCAGCCCAATTCAGGTGATGTAGTAATATTCAAATCTTCCGCTCTTACCAGAGCAAAATAAGCACACGTAATAACTCTTGCATTAGGGTGGCGCAAGGGATCACCGAATGTGTATAATTGTTCAAGATAAATGTTATCAACGTTTGTACGTTCTTTTAAAACCCTCAGTGCCGCCTGATCAAGATTTTCGGACAATCTCACATAACCGCCGGGAATTGCCCATTTATCTTTAAACGGTTCGTTCAGACGTTTTACCAATAACACCTGAATGGCGTTATTTTTCATTGTTAAGATAACTACATCGACTGTAATTTCGTGGGTTTTTGTCTCGTTGAACATAGTAATCTCTTTCCCTTATATTATATAATACAATAAACAGAGTTATATTTTAAAATTAACCGAAAAAATTTTTAACATATATTAACAAAGAAGACAATTTTTAAGAATAAAAAAACTTTATATTAATAGAGGACAAACAGGGGAAATTATGTTTTGGAGTTTTGGATATTTCAATAATCCATTTATGATGAATACCTTTTTTATGCCGAATTTCTTTTTCAACTTCGGATTTAATAACTTTGGTTTTCAAAATTTATTTATGCCGTCGTTATTTATGTTCGCGAATCCGTATAATTCAAGTATATTCAATAACACACAAAACAGACCGGCACCGCGGACAAAACCTGAAAGAACTTTTGCAGGTACTGCACCGGCGCGCAGACAAACATCCTCAACCAATACTCAAACAAATACCGAACCTGCAAAGGCTGCAGTCACACCGGCAAAAACAAACCCAATACAGACAAACAAAAGAAACAATTCAATAAACAAAGGTGATTCGGCATTTATAAAAAAGACAAAACAAATTGCAAAAAGCATAAACTGCGACTACAAAGATTTACTTGCATTAATGAACTCAGAATCAAAGATTAATCCAAAGGCAGTGAACCCTTCAAGCGGAGCAACGGGATTAATCCAATTTATGCCTCAAACCGCAAAAGATCTCGGCACGACAACCGAAGACTTAAAAAACATGACAGCAACCGAGCAGCTTGATTATGTTGAAAAATATCTAAAAAAATACAAAAAAGCGGCAGGTTTCAAACAAAATGAAAAATTAGACGCAGGAGATTTGTATGCTCTGGTATTTTTACCTGGCAGAGCAAAACGCGATATCATAACCGATAAATCGGAAAAATATTATGCTGCAAATGCGCCGGCACTTGATCTTAATAAAGACGGTAAAATAACAAAAGATGAACTTTCACAGCGGATGAATTCACACAGGGTAAGTGATTCCATATTCCTTGCATAAAATTATTACAAATCGCAATATTTCATTGCGGTAAAAATCTTTTTCGTGTAATGTCATGATTATTAACCATGATTGGAAGGGAAAAGATGGATAAGGGATATATTGAAAACGGTTTTATCGTCGATTTAAGCAATGCAAGAAAAACTTCCGAGATAATTTATGAATTATACAGAATACTTGACATACCCGAAGCAAAAAACAAACAGGTTTGTTTAAAGCTCGGCAGCGTTGATTTGTCACAACCCGAATTAACAAGTATCAAAGCACTTGTAGAATCAATGGATTCCGAGATTGAATTTATAAGTACAAATTCACCTGAAACTATGGAATCCGCCAAATTGTTAAATATTGAAGTATCAGAACTTGAAAACGTTGTGGAAGCTCCGGATTTTGAAATGAAGCCAAATGTAAGCCCTGAAGTTGAAACAGCACTTGATAAAATCTTCGGCGATAATGATTTTGACAAAGACGAGGACGAACCTCAAAAAGAAGTCAAAGAAATGGAAGAAAGCTTTGCATATATTGAAGATGAGGAAGAAGACGAAGAAACCCGTCTAATGAAAAAAGAAGCTGAAAAACTTCCGACGTTGTATATTAAAAAAACAATACGTTCCGGTCAAAGTATTACATCTGACGGCAATCTGGTAATTGTCGGCGATGTCAATCCCGGAGCCGAAATAATAGCCAAAGGCGATATAACAGTCTGGGGCATTCTTGGCGGAATTGCCCATGCAGGTTCCGAAGGCAATACTCAGGCAAGAATAAGAGCCTTGAAAATGAATGCAATTCAATTGAGAATAGCCGATATTTTTGCAAGAAGACCGGACGGAGTTAATACACCGTTTGTTCAGAAAACAAACGAATTTGTGCCGGAAGAAGCAAAAACGTATAAGAAAAATATTATTATAAACAAATTATTAGAAAACTAAGGAGAAAATAAATGAGCGGTAGAGTTATCGTAATCACATCCGGTAAAGGCGGAGTCGGAAAAACAACCGCAAGCGCAAACATCGGAACAGCCCTCGCAAAAGCAGGAAATAAAGTCGTAATGATTGATACCGATTTAGGTTTGAGAAACCTTGATCTGCTTTTAGGCTTAGAAAACAGAATTGTATATACAATTGTAGACGTAGTTGAAGAACGCTGCAAGTTGAAGCAGGCACTTGTAAAAGATAAGAAAAACCCTAATCTTTGTCTTTTAGCTGCGGCGCAGACAAGAGATAAAAGCGCTGTTACAGAGGAACAATTAAAAGACATCTGCGAAAAGCTCAAAAAGGATTATGATTTTATTCTTGTAGATTGCCCCGCAGGTATTGAACAAGGTTTCCAAAATGCAGTTGCCGGAGCAACGGAAGCTATTGTCGTCACAACTCCCGAGATGTCTGCTGTTCGTGATGCAGATAGAATTATCGGACTTTTGGAAGCAAAAGAAGAAATTGAATCTTACAGACTGCTTTTAAACAGAGTAAGACCTAATCTCATCAAATCAAAAGATATGATGAGCGTTGAAGATGTTGTGGAAATTTTATCAGCTGATTTAATCGGGATTATTCCTGAAGACACAGGCATTATTACATCTACCAACAAGGGCGAACCCATTGTCAATGATGAAAAATCACTTGCCGGACGCGCTTATATGAACGTAGCAAGAAGAATTATGGGTGAAGATGTTGACTTTATGAATCTGGAAGAAGAAACCAGCGTAGTCGCAAAGGTTAAAAAATTCTTCAAAGGTTTAATGGGTAAGGAGAAGTAGAATGAAAGATAATATTTTTGCAGAATTATATAACAAATTATTAGGCTTCTTCCGTCAGGCAGAACAAGAAGAAAGTGCAAAAGACGTTGCTTGTAACAGACTGCGCGTGGTTTTGATGCAGGACAGAACAAATTTAACCCCGCAACTATTGGAGAGAATGCGCAGCGAGCTTGTTGAACTTTTATCAAAGTATCTGGAAATGGACAAAGAAGCTCTTGAGCTTAATCTTGATCAGGAAGGTGAACAAATGGCTTTGATGCTTTCAATTCCCGTAATCAGAGCTAAAGATGAAGAAGAAATCGAAAAAGCTCTTGCAGAAGCTGAAAAAGCTAAAGAAGAATCTGAAACGGATGATGAAGAAACTGCTCCGGAAGATGAACTCTCAGAGGAGGAAACCGAAGAAGCTGATGAGGTAGAAGAAACATCGCCGGAAAGCACGTCCGAACCGGTTGCAGACTCTCAACCCGCGAAAGCTGCTGCAATGAAATTTCCGAACAAAGAAATCTGCGGAGATTGCAGGGAATGCGAGCTTTCGGATGATATTGAATGCGAGAAAAAACAACAGGCAGCATCCAAAAAAACAACAAAATAGGCGGTCAGATGACCGCTTTTTTATTATATATAATAAATTGTTACAAAATCTAAACATTTGTAAAAATCAGTTATTGACAGTTAATTATGTTTGTTTTACTATCGATATGCTTGAAGAATAGCCGAAATTTAGTTTTTTTCAGGCAGCAGTAACCCCAAAAGGGTTTTCTGTACGTGTAACACATAAAAAGAAAAAGGAATACACATGGCAAGTAGTACAAAAAGACAAAGAATCCGCGTTTGTTTGAAAGCATACGACCACAAACTTATCGATGTATCATCAGACAAAATCGTAGAAACAGCAAAAAGAACTGACGCTAAAGTAGCCGGTCCTATTCCTTTACCTACCAAAAGACGTATATATTGCGTTCTTAGATCACCCCACGTTGATAAAAAATCACGTGAACACTTTGAATTAAGAACACACAAGCGTATTATCGATATATACGAACCGACTCAACAGACAACTGAAGAGTTAAGCAGATTAGATTTACCGGCCGGTGTAGATATTGAAGTAAAACTTTAATCGGCAGAAATTGAAAATTTAATAGCATTATGCATATATAATGTGAACTGCGACTTCCTTGAGAAGGATGTGAGGTGAAAGCCCTCAAAGGTAAAGAAAGACGAACGTAGCGCTCGCAAGAGAAAATGCAAACCCGAAACGGGGCGGAAAATGTCCGCACCAAGTAGGGTGAGCTAGAAAGGTAAAAATATGACACTAGGTGTAATAGGAAAGAAAGTCGGAATGACTCAAATCTTCGACGAAAACGGTTTGGCAATCCCGGTAACCGTTATCAAAGTTGACGAAACCGTAGTAACTCAGGTTAAAACTGAAGAAACAGACGGTTACAACGCAATTCAAGTCGGAACAATCGCAGCTAAAGAAAAGCACTTAACAAAAGCTGAAATGGGTCATTTCAAGAAAAACAATTTGAGCAACTACAGACACTTGCAGGAATTCAGAGTAGACAATCCGCAAGATTATAAAGTAGGCGACAAAATTGAATTATCAGTTCTTGATAACGTTGAAAAAGTCGACGTAACAGGAAAATCAATAGGAAAAGGATTCCAGGGTACCGTCAAAAGATGGAACTTTGGCAGAGGACCGATGGGTCATGGTTCCAAAAACCACAGAGAACCGGGTTCAATCGGTGCCGGTACAACACCGTCCAGAGTTATCAAAGGCAAAAGAATGGCAGGTAACATGGGCAACGAAAGAGTTACAATTACTAAATTAAAATTAGTAAGAGTAGACTCAGCAAACAATTTAATATTAATCAAAGGTTCCGTACCGGGCTGCGAAGGCAGATTGGTAACAATCGTTCCGACCAGAACCAAGTGGAACTAGCGCTCTCCCCTCTACCTTTGGGAGAGGGTGGCACAAAGTGCCGGGTGAGGGTTTAAGACAAGGAAAAGTCTAAACCGGCTGGTCTTGCCAAATAAAGCATAAAGCAAGCGGTAAGCAGTCTTAAACGGTAAGAATATTAATTAAAAAGGAAAAACAAAAATGTCAAAAGAAATATTAAGCACAAACGGAGAAAAATTAGGCGAAATTACTTTGAATAAAGAAGTATTCGGAGTAGAACCCAATTTACACGTAATGCACTTAGCATTAAGAAGACAATTAAACAACGCACGTCAGGGTTCAGCTTGTACAAAAACAAGATCTGAAGTTTCAGGCGGCGGTAAAAAACCGTGGAAACAAAAAGGTACAGGCCGTGCAAGAGCAGGATCTTTAAGATCACCGTTATTTGCAGGCGGCGGCGTTATCTTTGGACCAAAACCGAGAGATTACGGTTTTTCAATGCCTCAAAAGGCAAGAAAACTCGCTTTGAGATCAGCATTGTCAGCAAAAGAATCTCAACTGGTTGTTGTCAAAGATTTCTCAACAATCGCCGAACCTAAAACAAAATTAATGGTAAGCGCATTAAAATCTTTAAAAGTTAGCGGTAAAACATTAATCATTGCGGATGTAAAAGCTGATGAAAATAAAAATCTTGAATTATCAGCAAGAAATATCCCGAGCGTAAAAATTATTTTACCGTCAAACTTAAACGTAAAAGACTTATTGGAAGCTGATTTCGTTGTAATGACAGAATCTGCTGTAAATGAAATAACTGAAAGGTTACAATAATGAGTAAAGAAAGAACAAACACAGAAAAGTTATACGACGTAATCAAAAAACCTTTGATTACTGAAAAATCAGTAGGTGCAACAACTATGGGTCAGTATACTTTTGAAGTAAACAAAGACGCAACAAAAGTTGAAATTGCACAAGCAGTAGAATTAGCTTTTCCTGGAAGAAAAGTTAAAAAAGTAAGAACAGTTTATATGCCGTCACATTCAAAAAGAATGGGCTACAAATTCGGCAGAACAGACAGTTCTAAAAAAGCCATCGTAACAATCGAAGGCGATCCGATTGAAGAACTCGTCGGAGCTTAGCGGATTTTGGGTAGGGCGCCGTGTGAGCGGCAGCGAACCCAGCCCGAAGTAGCGAGGACAAAAGCGAATGGCAGTGTAACGAAATGAGCGGCTTGTCCGAGTGAAGCAATAATCCAAGACATTTTATAAATTTACCAAAAGGGGCGAAAGGCATAAGTCCCAACAAAAGTACAAAGCCAATTAAAGGAGAAAATAAAAATGGCAATCAGAAAAATCAATCCGACATCTCCGGGACAAAGAGGTATGACAAAGAGTGACTACCAGGAAGTCACTTCAACAACTCCTGAAAAATCATTGCTGAAATCTTTGAAAAAAACAGCAGGAAGAAATAATACCGGTAGAATTACATGTCGTCACAAAGGCGGCGGTGTAAAAAGAGCATACCGTGTAATAGATTTCAAACGTGAAAAGTTCGGCGTACCGGCAACGGTTAAAACTATTGAATATGACCCGAACAGAAACGTAAGAATTTCATTAGTATACTATGCAGACGGTGAAAAAAGATATATTTTGACACCTGAAGGTTTAAACGTCGGCGACATAATTGTTTCAGGACCTGAAGCACCCGTTCAGACCGGTAACGCACTTCCTCTGGAATTAATTCCGTTAGGTACAATTGTTCATAACATTGAATTAACTCCGGGCAGAGGCGGCGTTATGGTAAGATCAGCAGGTAACGCAGCTCAGGTTATGGCAAAAGAAGGCAACTATGTTACAATCAAACTTCCTTCATCAGAAATGAGAATGGTAAGAAAAGAATGTATGGCAACAATAGGAACCCTTGGCAATGCCGAATTCAAAAACCTTTCATTAGGTAAAGCCGGCAGAAAACGCTATTTAGGCGTAAGACCGACAGTCCGCGGTGTTACAATGAACCCGTGTGATCACCCGCACGGCGGCGGCGAAGGTAAAACAGGTCCCGGCGGACACCCGAAAACACCTTGGGGCAAACCGGCTCTCGGTCATAAGACCAGAAAAGTTGGTAAAGCTTCTGATAAATTAATAGTTAGAAGACGTAAAAAATAGGCGCAAGCCGAGTTGAGCCCATAGCGTACAGGCTCAACGATACCGCCGTTGTGAATGGAGCGGCAGCGAAATGAACGAAGCAATCTTTGATTGCACAGGCGGAAAAATAAATATACTCAAACAAATTAAAGGAGAAATTAATGGCACGTTCATTAAAAAAAGGTCCATACGTAGAGCAGGCTCTACAGACAAAAATCGAAAAAATGAATGCAAACTCTGAACATAAAGTTATAAAAACTTGGTCAAGAGCATCAATGATTATACCTGATATGTTGGGTCATACAATTGCGGTTCATAACGGCAAAACTCACGTACCCGTATATGTAACCGAACAAATGATCGGACATAAATTGGGTGAATTTGCACCGACAAGAATGTTTAGAGGACACGCAGGTTCTGATAAAACCGCAAAAAGAAAATAAAGGAAAATAAAAATGGAAGCAAAATCAAGACAAACAGATATCAAAATGACAGCAAGAAAACTTCGCAGAGTAATCAACGAAGTTCGTGGCAAAGCTGTTAAAGATGCTCAAGATATGTTACGTTTTATGCCTTACTTTGCAGCAAGAGTGGTAGAAAAGAACTTGAAAGCCGCAGTTGCAAACGCACAGGAAAAATACGGTGTAGGTGCTGAAAATTTGAAGATTTCCGAAATCTATGCTGATGAAAGCGTTACATACAAAAGAGGTAAACCAAGAGCGCAAGGTCGTATCTACAAAAGACTAAAACGTACATCACACCTTACATTAAAAGTTAGTGATAATAATTAAGTAAAAGGAATAAAACATGGGACAAAAAACACATCCAACCGGATTTAGAGTAGGCATCATTCAACCTTGGGTAAGCACATGGTTTGCAAAGGTTAAAGACTACGGTGAATTTGTAGCAGAAGATGCTAAAATCAGAAAATTCATAAAGAAAAAATTATACGCAGCAGGTATTTCTAAAATATTAATTGCGAGAAAAGCCCAGAATACAACAATTACGGTTGTAACCGCAAAACCGGGTATCGTAGTAGGCCGCGGCGGTCAGGGTATTGAAGAATTAAAACAAGATGTAACAAAATATCTTGGAAAACCTGTGGTAATTAACGTAGTAGAAGTAGCAAGAATTGACGCGGATGCTCAATTGGTTGCGGAAGCAATTGCACAACAACTTGAAAAACGTGTAGCTTTCAGACGTGCAATGAAACAGGCAATGCAAAGAACAATGAGAGCAGGCGTTCAAGGTATAAAAGTTATGGTATCAGGTCGTTTGGGCGGTGCTGAAATCGCACGTTCAGAATGGGCGAAAGAAGGAAGAATTCCTCTTCAAACGTTACGCGCAGACGTAGATTACGGATTTACCGAAGCAGATACCATAATGGGTAAAATAGGTGTTAAGGTATGGATTTTCAAAGGCAACTTGATGCCCGGCGAAAAAGCAGACCAAAACATTAAAGCAAAAGGCGGCAAAGGCGACGAAAAAGGTATGAGACGCCCCAGACGTAAAGCAATAGAAACTGAATAAAGGAGTAAATAATAATGTTACAGCCTAAAAAAACAAAATACCGCAAAATGATGAAAGGCAGAATGAAAGGCACTGAAACAAGAGGCACAAAACTTGAATTCGGCGGCTATGCACTTCAAGCCTTGGAACCGGGCTGGATAACCAGCAGACAAATTGAGGCAGCACGTCGTGCAATGACTCGTGAAATCAAACGTGGCGGTAACGTTTGGATAAAAATATTCCCGGATAAACCGATTACTGCAAAACCTGCTGAAACTCGTATGGGTTCAGGTAAAGGTAACTTGGAATACTGGGTAGCGGTTGTTAAGCCGAACAGAATACTTTTCGAACTTGATTATTTTGATAGATCAGTCGCAGTTCATGCATTGGAATTGGCTGCTCAAAAACTTCCTATCAAAGTAAAAGTTGTAGAAAAAGCTAAGGTTGAAGCTTAAGATAAGGAAAAATAACAATGAAATTAAGTGAAATGCGAGAAAAAACAGTTGATGAGCTAAAAAATCAAATTGTTGATTGGAAGAAAGATTTGTTTAACTACAGATTGCAGCTTTCAACTCACAAATTGGAAAACACAGCGTTGATTTCCAAAACAAAAAGACTTATAGCTCAGGCAAAAACGGTTATAAAGGAAAAAGCAGCAGTTTAATGCTGTTAAAGGAGAAACAAATGCCTAAAAAAGAAAAACAAGGAATGGTAATCAGCAATAAAATGGACAAAACAGTCGTTGTAAAAGTGGCTGATTATGAACCACATCCGAAATACAAAAAGATTATAGAATCAAACAAAAACTATAAAGCACACGATGCAGAAAATGTATGCAATGAAGGCGATATTGTAAGAATTGTGGAATCAAAACCGCTTTCAGGCAGCAAACGCTGGGTTGTGGCAGAAGTAGTAGAAAAAGCACGTTAATCACGCGCGGACATCATTACATTTGCTAATGCGCTGTCAAAATGAATAACATAAAGGAAAAGAACAATGATACAACAAGAAACCAGATTAGAAGTAGCTGATAACACAGGCGCAAAAGAACTTTTGTGTATCCGTGTTATGGGAAGCTCAAACAAAAAATTTGCGGCAGTAGGCGACGAAATCGTTGCAACAGTAAAAGATGCAACTCCTAATATGGCCGTAAAAAAATCAGAAGTTGTAAGAGCTGTTGTGGTAAGAACCAAAGCTGATATCAAACGTAATGACGGATCAGTTATCAGATTTGATGAAAACGCGGCAGTAATTATCAATAAAGACGGAAACCCGAGAGGAACACGTGTTTTCGGACCGGTAGCCAGAGAATTAAGAGACAAAGGCTATATGAAAATAGTTTCATTGGCACCGGAAGTTATCTAGTCCTTAACGAGCTTAAGCGAGTTTTAGGAATAGATAATCCCGAACTTGTTTCGGGATCTAACTTAGTAAAAATGGAGAACAGAAATGACAGACAAGAATAAAAAATCCTTGCACGTAAAAACCGGTGACAGAGTCATCGTAATTGCAGGAAAGGACAAAGGAAAAACAGGTAACATAAAAAAAGCTTACGTTGCAGAAGGTAAAGTATCTGTAGAAGGCTTAAACATGGTTACCAAAGCTCAAAAGCCGATGCCGGCAGCCGGAATTCAAGGCGGTCTGGTAAAACTTGAGGCACCTATGGATGCGTCAAAAGTTATGGTAGTTTGCCCGGCTTGCGAAAAACCGACCAGAATCAAACACAGCGTCGTAGACGGCAAAAAAGTTCGTGTTTGTAAAAAATGTGGTGAACAGTTGGATGTGTAACGGAAACCTTGTGGTTTCGCGCCAATCATCTTAAGAAAAAGGAACAGAAAAATGACAACAAAAACTGAAAGCTTGAAGAAAAAATACGACAAAGAAGTTAAATCCGCATTAAAAGAAAAATTCGGATACAAAAATGAACACCAAATCCCCAGACTTCACAAAATTGTTTTGAACATGGGTGTTGGTGAAGCTTCTCACAACTCAAAAATTGCTGAATCAATTGAAGCTCAATTGACAAAAATAGCAGGTCAAAAAGCAGTTGTAACGAAAGCTAAAAAATCAATTGCATCATACAAATTAAGAGAAGGAATGCCTGTAGGTGCAATGGTAACTTTACGCGGCGAAAGAATGTATGATTTCTTGCAAAAATTAATCTGCGTGGTATTGCCGAGAATTCGTGACTTTAGAGGTGTAAGCCCGAAAAGTTTTGACGGTCGCGGCAATTATACATTAGGTTTGAAAGAACAGGCTCTTTTCCCGGAAATCACTTATGAAGAAGTTGATCTGGTAAAAGGTATGAACGTATCAGTAATCACAACAGCTGAAACTGATGACGAAGCAAGAGAATTGTTGAGATTGCTCGGTATGCCTTTCAAAAAATAATCTTGATTCAAGATTATAGCTGAGATAGAATATAATTACAAAGGAACATAAAGGAGAAATTCATGGCTAAAAAAGCGATGATAAACAAAGAAGAAAAAAGAAGAATGCTTGCTGCAAAGGGCAAATACCCGACAGTAAGACTTCATAACAGATGCAGCATTTGCGGAAGACCTCATGGTTTCCATAGAGATTTCGGCTTATGCAGAATTTGTTTAAGAAAAATGGCACATCAGGGTTTGCTGCCCGGTGTTACCAAAGCAAGCTGGTAACTTTTACTTAAATTGACACAAAATAACAGGCTTATTGCCTGTTATTTTAATATTTAAACTTTTATTTTCTAAATAATTATTAATATTAAATTTTTATAATAAATGTATTATGATGTAACATGTCTAAACAAATCACTTGTAAAAGAAAAATGTTTATAATAAACTAAATATGTTAACTGCCGAAAGACGCTTTCTTATGAGCAACAATTAATTCGGTAAGAACGGGTAGAAGGAACCGGAATGACGGAATTTGACCGGTTTCCGCAAACAGAAAAGGAATAACTATGAACACAGATCCGATAGCAGATATGCTAACAAGAATCAGAAACGCAAGCCTTGTTTCTCACGAAACAGTTTCTATGCCTTCATCAAAATTGAAAGTAGAATTGGCTAAATTGTTAAAATCAGAAGGTTTCATCACTGATTATGAAGTAAAAGAAGAAGGAAAGTTCAAAGTTCTTTCAATTACTTTAAAATATGATGAAAAGCACAAACCTGTAATTACAAGACTTGAAAGAGTTTCAAAACCGGGTTTAAGAAATTATTCAAAAGCTAAAAACTTGCCGCAGGTATTGGGCGGTATGGGTGTAGCAATTGTATCAACAAGCAAAGGTTTGTTGACAGACAGAAAAGCCCGCAAGGAAAATGTCGGCGGCGAAGTTCTTTGCTACATCTATTAATGAATTTTATCAGGCATAATTGGTAGAAAAGTCTGATAATTAGTAGAATATACCAAAAGGAGAAATAAAAATGTCACGTATAGGTAAAAAACCGATTGAAATTCCGCAAGGAGTTGAAATTAAAATAGACGGTCAAACTGTTACTGCAAAAGGACCTTTAGGTGAAGAAACAGTGGAAGTCCGTCCGGAAATCGCCGTTAAAATTGAAGATAATCACATAATCTTATCAAAAGTAGGCGAATCAAGAGAAACCGATGCTTTGTACGGTTTGTTCAGAACATTAGTTGCAAATGCCGTACACGGTGTAAAAGAAGGTTTTGAAAAGAAACTTGAAATTCAAGGTGTAGGTTATCGTGCGCAAATGCAAGGTACAACTTTGAATATGCAATTGGGTTACTCACACCCTGTTGATATTGTTCCGCCGAAAGGCATTACAATTTCTGTTGAAGCAAACACAAAAATCACCGTAAAAGGTTCAAACAAACAAACCGTAGGTGATGTTGCTGCAGAAATCAGAGGCAAACGTCCGCCTGAAGTTTACAAAGGAAAAGGTATCAGATACGAAGGCGAATACATCAGACGTAAAGCCGGTAAAGCTGGTAAGAAATAAGGTATGAAAATCAGTTTTGCTGGGATACATGATATAAGATTTCCGTATGGAACTCCGGATGCAAAAATAAATCAAACATATCAGGAGATTAAAAAGTATACTGCTCAAAGCTTTCCTGAACTTGATAAATACGGAACATTCAACGTGGAAATCAAAGATTATTTTTCCCATCAAAAAACGGATGAAAAGCTGGCAGATAAAGGCATAAGAATTATAACGCCGGTTGAAAATCCTTATATAACAGCAGATTTATTGGAACACATTGATAACGGAATGGTTCAACAATATGTTGATCAGACCAAAACAGAACTTATAATAAGCCCGCATAAACCCTTAGACGTGGTTATTTAAGAAGGTTTGGGCAGAAAGGAAAAACAAAATGATTAAACAAAAAACCAGAAAACCACAGGTACAAAAAAGACATAGATCAATCAGAACAAAAATCTCCGGTACATCAGAATTCCCGAGATTGGCGGTTTATAGAAGTACAAAACACATTTATGCACAATTGATTGATGATGAAAACCATGTAACACTTTGCTCAGCATCATCAGTTGACAAAGACCTTAAAGAAAAATTAGCACACGGCGGAAACATCGACGCTGCAAAAGTTGTTGGTGAAGCCATTGCTAAAAAAGCTAAAGAAAAAGGTATTGAATGTGTAGTATTTGACCGCGGAGGATTTTTATATCACGGTCGTGTAGCAGCACTCGCTGATGCAGCCCGCGAAGCCGGTCTGATGTTCTAAATAGCCTAAAAAGACCGGTTTAAAACCGGTCTTTTTTTACATAATCATTAATAATTCTCGGATAACTTTAGTTGCAACAGCAGTTGATACGCCTGATGCATCGTAATCAGGTGCGAGTTCCACAACATCCGCACCGATTATGTCAAATTTTTTGAGATAAGCAAACCAACCAACAAGCTCATCAAATCGCATTCCGCCGCTTTCTGGTGTGCCTGTTCCGGGCATAACTGACGGATCCAATACATCCAAATCAACAGTTACAAAGATTTTTTTGTTCTTTAATACATCAAGCTCATGGAATTCGTAAATAAGAGTTTTATGCTGCTTCATAAATTCAAATTCTTCTTTCATTCCCGAGCGGATTCCGACTTGTTTAATATTTTCAGGTCCAACGATTTTGGAAACGTGACGAATTACTGCTGAATGCGACATTTCTTCGCCCAAATATTCTTCTCTCAAATCTGTATGAGCGTCAAAATGTACTATTGCAAGATTTTTATAAAATTTTGAAACAGCTTTTATCTCGGGTAGTGTTACGAGATGCTCGCCGCCGATTCCAAAAACTCTTTTGCCGTCTTTATAAATATCCTCGACGTTTTGTTCTATAACATCTAAAGATTTATAAGTATTTCCAAGCGGCAATTCCAAATCGCCGGCATCGTTAAAATTTACATCTTCAAGGTGTTTATCAAAATTTGGTGAATATTCTTCCAGACCCCAGCTTGCCAGCCTGATCTGCTCCGGCGCAAAACGAGAGCCCGGACGGTATGATACTGTTCCATCAAATGGCAGCCCCAGCATAATTATATCTGACGAATTATAATCCGGATTTTGCCCCATCCAGTTTCTGTCCAAAAAAGGTCCTCTAAGCATTTTTTCTCCTTGTTTAATTTTAACACAAAATTTTTTACATAAAAACTATTTATACAAAAACTAAAAAAAGCTCCCTTTCGGGAGCTTTTTCTGATTTTACGCATCTTTATTTATGTCTTTGATACTCAAAGCTATTCTGTGTTCCTGCGGTGTGAATTTCTTAATAAGAACTTCAACACTGTCGCCGACTTTGAATTGATTAAACGGGTTAACGTTTTCGTCAGCCATTTCGGAAACCGGTAATAAAGCTTCAACACCGGGGAAAATGTTAATAAATGCGCCAAAACCCGTAACTTTATTAACAGTACCCGTGATTACCTGACCTTCTTCAAACTGACCTTCAATCTGCTGCCAAGGATCTTCACCCATTCTCTTTAATGATAATGAAATTCTCTTCAATTCATTATCGATTTTAATAATTTTAACTTCAATGGTTTCACCGAGAGAAATAACATCAGACGGATGTTTAATTCTTGACCATGAAATTTCTGAAATAGGCAGCAAACCGTCTATTCCGTTGATATCAACGAATGCGCCGAAATCAGCGATTCTTACGACTTCACCTTTAACTATCTGACCTTCTTCAAGAGTTGACAGGATGTTATCAACAACCTGATCACGCTGTTCTGCAACAGCCATACGCTGAGAAAGGATTAATTTATTTTTCTTGGGATCTGCTTCGAGAACTTTAACTTCAATTTTTTGATCAACCAGACCGTCGAACGGAGTGCCTGTTCTCAATTGTGATGACGGGATAAATCCTTTCAAATCAGCCACATCAACCAGAACACCGCCTTTTACTATAGAAACAACTTTTGCTAAAATAGTGTCGCCCTGAACTTTTGCATCATTCAACTGTGCCCATGCTTGAGCAAATGCAATACGTTTAAGTGACAAAACCATTCCTTCTTCGTCATTTTCTTCTTTTAAAACGTAAAATTCTTTTTCATCACCGATTTCAAGAGTTTCAGCGCCTTCGCCTGAAGGGATTTCTTTACTCGGCAAGAATGCTTCCGTTTTTGCACCGCGAATACTTATCAAATATCCGTCCTGTTCTTTTTTAGCAACCGTACCTTCTACGATATCGGCTACTGAATAAGATTTTGAAAAGCTTTCTTCCAAAAGTTTTTCAAATTCATCCATTGATGTTTTTTCTAATGTTGCTGTCATTTTTATTCTCCTTTTCTAATTTTATTAATTACTTTTTCAATAACTTCCTGAGGGGTGGAAGCCCCTGCAGTAATCGAAATTTTTTCTGCGTTTTTGATTAAATCAATATAATTTTCCAATTCTTCGTCGTTTTCAATGTGAATTGTTTTTGTAATGTCTTTCAAAATTTCAGCCAAATGAGTTGTGTTAGCGCTTTTTTTGGAACCTACGACAATCATAAGATCGCTGTTTTGCGCCAATTCTTTAGCTTCTGTTTGCCGCATGGAAGTGCTTGCGCAGATTGTATTTGCGACGTGCAATTCTTTTGCAATAGCCGTCAGGTATTCAACCACAGGCGTCAGGGTTGTAATCCTTTGCGTTGTCTGGACAACCACTCCTATTTTTTTGTGTGATTTTAATTCAGCCTCAAGCGGTTTTAATTTTTCAACGGAGCTTGCGACAACAACTTTGTCGGTATAGAGTTCGGCATTTGCTTTAATCGCAATAACTTCCGGATGTTCGGATTTTCCGACGATAACGACGTAATACCCCTCTTTTGCAAGTTCAATTGCTTTTTGCTGAACTTTTTTGACGTCAGGACATGTCAAATCAACAGGCTCAAAGCCTGCCTGTTTAATTTTTTCAATAACCTGCGGGCTTTCGCCATGACTTCTGATAACACAAATCCCTTCGCCCTTTTCGGGAATTTCGGTTAGTGTTTTTATCCCTAAACTTTCCAATTCGTGAATAACCTGAGTGTTATGAATAAGTTCACCCAGCACAAAAACATTTTTATCAGGGTTTTCGGCTTTTAATTTTTTAGCGGTTTCAACGGCTCTTTTTACACCGTAGCAAAATCCCGCGTGTTTTGCTAAAATAATTTCTTTCGGCAATTTAAAATTGTCTTCTTTCTTTTGAACTCGCGATTTTTCCTTAAAATTTTTAAGAATTATTTTAATGAGATTCTGAAATAAATTCAGAATGACAAAAATAAACCGCTGTAAGACAATTAAATTACAAACACAACCAAAAGTCAATCTAAGCTTTTATTTGCAAATTGTTGCCCATTTCACTGTTATCGAATTTTTTGTTATGCTTTGGACCGGAAGCCAATTCCAGAAGTTTTTGGTGGACAGAGGAACCGGGCTGATAATTATAAAATCCGGGGTTTAACAAAATATTACGCGCCAATTCGGTATTTTTGGTTAAAATAGCCAAATCGGGAGCTTCTTCTTTATTAGTTTTGGCATATTCCATTATATCTATACCCAACTCGGTGGCTAAAGCAACAGTATTAGATTCTTTGCCTTTCAAGAGTTTAAATATGTCATCCTTGTACATATTCAATTTAGTACCGGCACTGTTTAAAATTGTTTGATAGAATGATAAATTATCTTTCAAGAAAGTAAATATTTTAGCCGGACTTGCATTTTTACAATACAATTCAATCATCTTAGTTCGTTGCCCCTGAGACAGACCGGCAAGATAATTTGAAAATTGCACATTATATTTATCAACAATTTCAACAAATTTTTGAGCGGCTTCGGCGCTGTTCAAATCAATTTTTTTAAGTTCTTCCTGCATTTGAACGGTTTGCTCCTCAGATTGAGGAGTTTCAACCGGTGTGTCGTCAAAATTTACCGGACTAACAGTATCTTGAGACAGAATTTCATTTGAAGAATAATTTTGTTCAACTGAAGATGCCGCATCGGATGAATTATCAGGTGCTGGAGGTTCGGTTCTTATGGCATCTGTAAGATTTTCTTTGCCGAGAGATTTGGTATACTCGCTTGCCCAATCTCTGACGCTTTCGTCCAATTTGTAGATATTACTTGCGGCGTATTCCTGAACCTCATCAAATTTTGATGACATAACTATTTTATAGATGTCATCCTGGTTTTCCGCATCAACACCGGAGGCGTTTGCATCAGCCAATCCTTTTTGGACTTCAACAGCATCCGTATCAGATAAATATTGAGTTGCATCCATTGTGTTCTGCGCAAACGGCACCTGTGCATCTTTTTCTATAATTTTTTCTGCCAAGGCGTCATTAAAACCATGCAGTACAAATTTATCACCACGAGCTCTTTGTGCTATTACTTTTTGTGTCTCAATTTGTTCTTCACCGGAAATTCCTTCAAAAACCTTTGAGGTCTGCTCACGCCTAATCTCATCATTTTTTAAATTAGTAACAGTAGCGGCATATTGTCGTCTTATTGCAAGAGTTGGAGCCAAATTCACTGCGTCAACATGTGTGCGTTGCAAATCTTTATTTTTGGTCTTTGAAAATTCTTCCATTGCCATGACATGACCATCTCTAGCCATAATAGCCCTGGCATCCTTTACTTCAGGAAGGAAATAGTCACCACGTTGATCTGCCAATTTTGTTTGAAATCTTGCAATAGCGGCAGCTTCATCTTCTGACAAATCTTGAGTCCCATTTGATTCAAAATATTGGTTTATATCTATCAACGCATCTTTCATTTCTTGATCAGAATCGTCAAAATTTAAAGATGCAAGAAGTTTAGTATCCTTACCTACAGCAATCAATAAATATCTAGCATATTCCGGCTGTTCGTCATTTAAAGAACCAATCATATTTTGGAATTCCCTAGCCCTCTTTTCTTCCGGAACTTTATAAAGCTCTTTAGAGACATAATCAATGAATACTTGCTTACGTTCTTCTCTGGTAAGTTTCTTACCATCTATACTATTTTTAAAATCTGTATATAAATTATCATAAGTACCATCAGCTTTTTGACTAGCTGCATTTAATGCAGCACCTATAGTATTCTCTCTTGCAGCTAATTCAGGAGAAGAATTCTCTAATATTTTTTTAGACTTTTCTATGCTTGAAGAAATTCTCTCTTGCTTCTGTGCCAAATCCAGACCTATTGCCATTGCGTCTTCTATGTCACCTCCGGCTTCAAAAGTTACTGAATTTTTAGTAATTTCTTCTGAAATTTTATCAAACAGCTTTTCTTTATGCATAAGCCCATGTTGTATTTCAAGTTTTGTCTTATCTGCATAAGAAAGATTTGCCAAATCTTCTTTTGTAAACCCATTTTCTATAACCATATGGAAATCAGCCATATAATTTCTGCGTAAACGCGCCTTGCGCTCATCTGACATATTATTCCATCTTTCATCAGAAAATCCGCGTGTCTGCTTTATATGATTGTCTAACAGTTCTTGTCTTGCTGCATCTTTTTGATCTTCAGGAACATCTTTTAGCATTTCATCCGTTATGGATCTTAAATAAGCAGCCCTTTGTTCAGGAGACATTTGTTTCCAGTCTTTTTCCGTTATAGTTCGTTTAGAAGTATCATCCCGCTTAATAATACTATTTTCTTTATTCTGGACTTCAGCCTTTACCTCCACAGGATTTTCTATTGATGTCAATTTGTCATTTGCGGCTTCTGTTGTTGTTTTTTCAATAGATAAACCAGGTATTCCAAAATTAGTTTTATCAGCAGGATTTTTAATTTGATTAATCTGATTATTTACTTCACTTTTTTGTTCGTCAGATAACTGTAAATATTGTTCCAGAGTTAGACCAAGTAATTTAAGTAACTCTTCATCAACAGCTACAGGTACAACTATATTTTTTGAACTTTCAACAATAGGATTTGGTGTAACTGAGCTGGCAGGCGTTGTTTGCACCTGCTGCACATTCTGCTGTTTAATTGTACCGTCACCAAAAGCCATTATTTTCTCTCTGTTTTTAACACTTATTTATATAAAAACATGCTAAAATGCTCTATTTCAGCATGTTTTCATGTTGTTACATTTATTTACATATATCATTTATCTTCAAGCACCAAGTTAGAAACTTTTTGGTTTACTTTAACAGCTGATTCTGAATTTTTATTATATTCAGGAGATTTTACTGCTTTGATAATCTCCGTCCCCAATACATCATCCGTTATAATAAAATTATCTATTTGAAGGCCAAAATTGTCCCTATCAAGAGGTACATTATCCACAGATATAGCCATTATTATTCCTGTATTCAACAATGCATCTATACCATGGAGTCTGCCGTCAATTAAAGAAACACCCCTAACTCTTGTTGACCAGCCGCCTTTGTCTTCGTGTACAATTCTTATTTCTTCAAAATTACTTAAATTATTATCTAAATCGTAAAACTTAAGGGTGTAATTACCATGAGAACCTTTAATTTGTATATCATCTTTACCCATAGACTTTCGACCAAAATATTCCATTTCAGATTCATGTGTTTTTGCTTTTCCAGAAACATTAAAGTCAAAAATTGCGGATAATCTGTCGATTTTATTTTTTATAAAATCGTCATCAACAAAAAGCAAATCGCCTTCCTCAGTTGCAACAATCAAATTATTATGAGCCTGCCGGACACCTTTTATATTGCTCTGATTGGTCGGCTGGGAAATAACAGCTTCTACATAATTAACAACTTGAGGATCAAGAAAGCTGAAGCTTTGAATTTTTCCATTATATTCGGTTTCTCCTATGACTTCTTTAGTATACATAGGGCCTTCTTTTACACCGTTTTCGCCATATAAATATATTTCTCTGTTGACAAGATCTTTGGCTTCAAATGTAAACTTTCCGGCTTTTAACAAAATTTTATCAAAGCTGTCAGTGCCGCCTTTTGTATTCAATGCCATCACAGTAACGTCCGTGCCGTTTTGAGTCTTAAATGAATCACCATAAATAAGCACTCGGCTCTGCGACTGTGGAGCTTCCGCAAGCTCAATTGTGTGGGCATTGCTCTCTGCCCGCATAATATTTTCTGCATTTGTTGTCGTTAAAGGGCTCATTGCTATCAAAACCGCCAGAGGAACCGCCTTCATCGGACTTGTAACATTATGATTTTTTGCAGGTTTTTCCCCGCGTTTTCCAAAACTTATATTTGAATAACCCTTGTTCGTAACACTTGATATTGCTTGAATTGTCATAACAACTCCTTGTTTTTAGTACTTTTTCATCAGAAAACACCTAAAAACCTTTTTTGCTACCGCTAATATTTATTTTTTTTAATTCACTAACCTTTTAAGCCTATTATAGCAATGTTTTTCAGGTTTGTAAAGAGTTTTGAACAAATTTAATATATCTTAACGATATCCTGAAAAACTTTTTTGCTTGTAATCCATAAATGTTTGTAATACACTTGATGTGTGTAAAATTTTACAAAAGAAGGAGAACTCAAATGAGTGAAAGAAAATTAGTTGGAACAGGAGAGATGTTCAAAAAAGCATTGGCAGGCGGATATGCTATCGGTGCTTACAACGTAAACAACATGGAAATTTTGCAAGGTATTGCAGAAGCTGCTGAAGAAACTCAATCACCTATTATTTTGCAGGTTTCAGCAGGTGCAAGAAAATATGCTAACCAGACTTACTTAATCAAATTGGTTGAAGCAGCACTCGCTACAACTACAGTACCTATCGCTTTACACCTTGATCACGGTGCTGATTTTGAAATTTGTAAAGCTTGTATCGATGGCGGTTTCTCATCAGTTATGATTGACGGTTCAAGATTCCCGCTCGAAGAAAATATCAAATTGACTAAACAGGTTGTAGACTACGCTCATCCGCGCGGAGTTTCAGTTGAAGCAGAACTCGGTAAACTCGCAGGCGTTGAAGATGATGTTAAAGTTCATGCTAAAGATTCAACATACACTGATCCTGAAGAAGCAGCAAGATTTGTTAAAGAAACAGGCTGCGATTCATTAGCAGTTGCTATCGGAACTTCTCACGGCGCTTACAAATTCAAAGGCGAAGCTAAACTTGATTTTGAAAGATTGGCTGAAATTAAAAAAGCTGTAAATGCAGTTGTAGGCTATGATTATCCGTTAGTTTTACACGGTTCTTCATCAGTTCCTAAAGAATTTGTTGAAAAATGCAACAAATTCGGCGGCAACTTGCCTGACGCTCAAGGTGTTCCTGAAGAAATGTTGGCTTACGCATCTAAACACGGTGTTGCTAAAATTAACATTGATACAGACTTAAGACTTGCAATGACATCAACTATCAGAGAATTCTTTATTGAACATCCTGAAAAATTCGACCCGAGAGAATATATGGGACCGGGAAGAACTGCTGTTAAAGAAATGGTTATGCACAAAATGCGCGACGTTTTGGGTACAGCAGGCCACGCTCAGGACTAATTATTTATCACATAGAAAAGACCGTCTTTTCAGACGGTCTTTTTTTATGAAATATCCACACTATGCAGTCAACTCCAATTTTGATTGTGATAATTTATATTCCATAATATCTTTTTTGGTCTGCAAACGTATGTCACGAATTGCTTCTTTTGTCTGCTGTCTGATGGCTTTAATATTTTGTCTGTATTCTTGACGCTGAGCACGGATTTCGGCATTTATGGCTTTTTGTTCAGCACGTTTTGCGTCTTTAATAGCTTTTTGTTCTGCCCATTCAGCTTTGCTTGCTTCCTGTTCGGCCTGAAATTCTTCTAATCTTTTTTGTCTTGCTACTTTTCGTTCAGCTTTTCTTTCAGCACGTTCGGCATCTTTAATGGCTTTTTGTTCTGCCCATTCAGCTTTGCTTGCTTCCTGTTCGGCCTGAAATTCTTCTAATCTTTTTTGTCTTGCTGCTTTTCGTTCAGCTTTTCTTTCAGCACGTTCGGCATCTTTAATGGCTTTTTGTTCTGCCCATTCAACTTTGCTTGCTTCCTGTTCAGCCTGAAATTCTTCTAATCTTTTTTGTCTTGCTACTGCGCGGTCTTCAGCTCTGATATTTTTAATTTGAGCGCGGTATATTCTGTTTTCAGCTTTATTTTGACGAATTTTTGCTTGAAGCGAACTTACCGTATCATCCGGTTCAATTTGTTCTTGCGGTTTTGCCGGTACCGGTTCTTCAGCAACAACTTCTTCCTGTTTTTCTTCCGGTTTAACATTAGAGGTTTCATCTTCAGACGGTGTTACAACAGTTTCCTGAACTTCCTCCTTGGATGGTGTTGCCTCAACATCTTCCTCGACGGTTTCTTCATCTTTTTCCCCGGGCACAACTACCGGTGCCGGAACAACGGTGGTAACACTACCGGAAGTTGTTTCCTGCGCCGCTTCTTTGTGTTCGGCTTCGTCTTTTTCCTGAACCGGTATCACCGGCACATTATCTTTTACGTCATTAAGTTTTTCATCTATTGAATCTACAGATGCATCTGCGATTTCAGATTTCTTATCATTTTTTCCGCCGAATAATGCTATTCCACCGCCAATAAGAAGTGCTGCAGCTGCACCGGCAATGGCATATTTACCTTTTACGCCTTTAAACATATTTCCCAACTTGCCTGATTTTTTTGCATTTTCCGCAATCTTTACAGCTGCAATCTCATCTGCTTTTACAACACCTGAAATTTCACCTTTGTGAGCGGCAAGATTTTTAAAACGTTGAAGTTTCAATTGTTCATAAGCTAATTTCTTTTCTAAATCTGCCAATTTAGCTTCGTTTCGGTATGCTTTAATTTTTTCCGCAGCAATTTCATCAGCCTTTACAACGCCTGACTTAGCACCCTTATTTTTTAAGATTCGCTTTCTGACTTCTGCTTTTTTAGCATCTTGAACATCTTTTTCTGCTAATGCCTTTTTCCAAAACTCGATATATTCGTTACGTTTTGTCTGTTTTTCTACTGCAAGTTCTTTGCCGTAAGATTTACCAAAAGTTTTTTTGGCAGCTTTTTCTGCATCATATTGTAATCCAACAGCATATCTGCCCAATTGTTCGCCTAATTTTTTACCTCTTAATCCCAAGTTTTCCGCATCAAGTTTTAAATACCTTTCATATGCAGCAAACTTTGCATCAAAATTAACTCCATCTGTTGCCATAATGTCCTCCGATGTTTATTTTTAATATCCCCTATGTATCTATTAAAAATTTTCGGAAGAAATTATTGACTATTAAAGAAATAATTTTTATATACTATAGGCAAATTATTACGTTAATCACACGTTTTAGACAAATTTACATTTTGTAACAAAAATAAAAAGGGACGAATTTCTTCGTCCCTCACTTTTTCATACTTCATTTTTTATAAAATCATCACTTCTTTAAAAAGTCCGGAATTTCAATATTTGTAAAGCTTGGTGAAACTTCCGGAATAGAAGTTCTTCTCGGCTGATTGAAAGAACCTGTGCTTGCAAAGAAATCTGCAGCATTTAACTGTCTTGTTTCAGGTTTTTCTTCAACTGATTGATTTTTCAATTCAAAGCCTGTTGCAATAACAGTAACTTGAATTTCACCCTGAATATTTTCATTAACTGCAGTACCGATAATAACAGTCGCGTCATCAAGAACTGCATCATGAATAATATTAGCGGCATCCGTAATTTCGTGAAGCGTCATATCCGGACCGCCGGTGATATTAACGATAACACCGGATGCACCATTAATTGAGGTTTCAAGTAATTGAGAGTTAATGGCGATTTCAGCCGCTTTAATAGCTCTGCCTTCACCCTGACCGCGACCGATACCCATAAGAGCTGAGCCTGATGCCTGCATAACATTTTTAACATCGGCAAAGTCAACGTTAATAAGTCCGGGAACGGTAATGATGTCAGATATACCCTGAACACCTCTCAACAGAACTTCATCGACAATAATGAAAGATTCTGTCAATGAAACCTGTCTGTCAACTACCTGTAACAATTTATCGTTAGGAATTACAATAACAGCATCAACAGCTTCTCTGAGTTTTTCCAAACCTTGCACAGCTTGATTTTGTCTTTTCTTACCTTCCCAGGAGAAAGGTTTTGTAACAACTGCGATTGTTAAAATTCCCAATTCTTTAGCGATTTTAGCAACAACAGGAGCTGCACCGGTACCTGTACCGCCGCCCATACCTGCTGTGATAAATACCATATCTGCCCCTTCAAGAGCGTTGGTAATTTCCTGCTGGGCTTCTTCAGCTGCTTTTTCACCGATTGACGGATCACCGCCCGCACCTAAGCCGTTTGTTGAAGATGCACCGAGCTGAATTTTATTTTTAGTCTGACCGTATTCCAAAACTTGTAAATCTGTATTCATAAGCCAGAATTCAACACCTGATAATCCGGCTTTAATCATTCGGTTGACCGCGTTACCGCCGCCTCCGCCTACGCCGACTACCTTAATATTTGTAGGGTTGATTGGAGACCTGTTTACGGGAGTGCTTGTTGTGTCATCTTTTCTAGCAAAGATATCTGATACGAAATTTTCCACTATTTTTACCTCTTATATATTGATATTACTTGTTTTTGAGTTATTTTTACCCGCATCGACTAAGCGGGTTCGACAATAATATAATAACATACTATTTTAAATAGAAAAAAAGTACAATAATTTCCATGCCAATTATGAACAAAAATTAATAATTTTTTTTAAATTAATTAAATATTGGCAGGAGAGATTCCCCAGTGAAGTTTATTTCTCAAAATAGAATAAAATTCCGAACCGCCCAAAAGTGCCAGTTTGGCAGTGTATTCAGATTTTTTAATTTCAATTTCTTTAGCGAATTCATAAAATTCCTGACCGTCCGTAGATACCACATAATTTGTCAAGTCCTTATCGGAACAAATTGTAACAATTTCATTATCCGGAATTACAATCGGTCTTGCGGTAAGAGTATGCGGACAGATCGGAACTATTACAAATGCGTTCAACTCAGGCGAAATGACAGGACCGCCTGCAGAAAGTCCGTAAGCGGTGGAGCCTGTAGGCGTTGTGACTATAATTCCGTCCGCAAGATAATCACAAACGAGTTTGCCGTTAATTTTTAAAGAAAATCTTGATGTTCTGCCGGTTGTAGTGCCTTTTACAACAAAATCATTCAAGGCAATTTTATCACCGCTCTGCAGCATAATTCTATTTTCTGTTCGGTAATGTCCGTTGAGAATTTTTTCAACCGAATTTTTAATATCTTCTTTTGATGACTGGGAAAGATACCCTAATCTTCCCAAATTTATCCCGAAAATAGGAGTAGATGTTTTTGCATAAAATCTTGCGGCTTTCAAAATTGTTCCGTCACCGCCGATTACAAACACAAAATCATATCCGCTTTTTAAATTATCTATATCAAGGACATCCGCAAAACAATTATTAGCAGACAAAATACTTTTCAGCTCACTCATAACGTCCACGGAATGCTCAATCGTCTTATTATAACAAATTGCAAAATTTTTCATAAATTTTTTATATCATAAAAGAATAAAAAAGGGAACTTTCGTTCCCTATTATACAACTATCTCTTCTCATACCCAATGAATCTATTGTTTATCTCCTACTGTAAAGGAGCTCTCCACAAAGAATCATTAAATTTATTCTGGTTTGCATTCAATTCAACAGACAAAGTTACGTTACTCGGAGTGAATACAAATACTAAATCGCCTACTTTTTGGGGTTTGCCGTTAAGAGCGTGTGCTGCACCGCATACAAAGTCGATTGTGCGTTGTGATTGTTCTTTATCCAAAAGGTGAAGGTTCAAAACAATTGTCTTTCTGTCTTTCAAATATTGAACAATACTTGCTGCGTCATCAAATGAACGCGGCTCCATAACTATTACTTCATAACCTCTGAAATTCGGATGATTTACAACTTTCAAATCGTTTGTTCTGTCAATGTTTGACTGATAAGAATATTTCGGATCAACTGCAAGGTTGTCCTGAACTTCGTATTCATCACCCATTTCTTCTGCCATTTCATCAAATATTGTTTCTCTCGGTTCAAATCCTTTTACCAAGAAGTCTACTACTGATTTAATTTTGTCTGTTACTACTGCCACCGTTTTATTCCTCCGTTTATTTTTACATAAATAATTTTCTACCGATTCTTAACATTGTTGAACCCTCACGGGCTGCTATTTTGTAATCCTGACTCATACCCATAGATATATCATTCAGTTTACAGTCAAATTTTTTTTCAAGATTATCTCTAATCTCTCTTATTTCGCAGAAAAGTCTTTTTAATTCATCGTCCTGTGCCCCTAAAGGAGCCATATTCATAACCCCTTTTATGTCAAGGTTTTTCAATTTAATTATTCGGGCGAAAACGTCAAAAATTTCGTCTTTTGAAAAACCGAATTTTTGTTGTTCGCCGGCATTATTTATCTGGACTAAAATCTTTTGAACTTTTCCGATTTTGCCTGCTTCCTCAGATATCTTTTCAGCAAGCTTAACAGAATCCACAGAATGTATATAATCAAAAATTTCTATTGCTTTTTTCACCTTATTAGTTTGTAAATGTCCTATAAAATGAAATGTGGAATTTTTTCTTATTTCCTGCGGCAGATTGTTAATCTTTTCTGATGCCTCAATTACTCTTGATTCGCCGAAATTCCTTAACCCTGCGTTATACGCTGCAATTATGGCTTTTTCGTCAAAATATTTTGTAACTGCAATGATATTTGGTCTATAAGGTGCAATGTCTTCTTGTATTTGTAAAAGATTTTTTTTAATTGTTTCTTGCACTATCTTCACCTCTACAAGAAATCCGCCCCGTGTCAGAGCATATTTTAATTTTACTCTAACCTTTCAAGGTGGACAACTATTTTATTTTCAGGTCTCTCACCCCCTTTTTATCTACTCCCGAAACCATGATTTTGACATGATTTCAGCCTAAATTAATATTTCTTAATTTTTGGTTACATTTTGTAATACTGACGTTTGATAGGCATGCCCGCCATGCCTTTTTCTTTACAATTTGTAAAAGTCCGGTAATAAATTGGGATTTATGTTATAAGAATAAACCCTTTTTGAACAAAATTTATCCTTCGTTTATATGAGATTTGCACAAAACAGATATTTATGACAGATAATAATTTTTATATAAAACCGTATCACTGTTAAAAAATAATTAAAAAATTAAGAATTAAAAGAATTTTATATTATCATAATAATAGGAGATAAATATGCAGTATAAAGATTATTATGATATATTGGGAGTAAAACGCGGCGCAACTGAAGCGGAGATCAAATCCGCATACAGAAAACTTGCGCGCAAATATCACCCCGACGTAAATAAAACAAAAGAAGCCGAAGCTAAATTTAAAGATATAAATGAAGCCTATGAAGTTCTGGGAGATAAACAAAAACGCCAGAGATACGACAGCCTTGGATCCAATTGGCAGGGTGGAGCAGAATATACGCCGCCGCCCGGATTTGAACAATTTAATTTTGGCGGAGGTCAGGGTTATCAAACTTTTAACTTTGGCGGACAGGATTTAGGCGGATTTTCCGACTTTTTCAGTTCACTATTCGGTGATATGATGATGGGTCAAGCTCAATCCGGAGCCAGAAAAAGCCGTATGGATTTTGGCGGATTTGATTTTGGCGGACAACAGCAAAGTACACGCTCACGCCGTCAGACTAAATCCGAAAATCTTGATATAACCATGACATTAAACGTAACAGCTAAAGATTTATTTGATCAAAAACCAATAACTGTACGGTTTAATCAAATGGAGAAATGCCGTCAGTGTCCTCCCGGAGGCGGTTTTTGTGCTGCATGCGGCGGAACGGGCATAAAATCGGAACAAAAATCCATTAAAGTTAAACTTCCATCCGAAATAAAAGAAGGTCAAAAAGTCCGCGTAAAAGGTGAAGGCAAAACCGATGATTACGGTCAAAAAGGTGACTTGTACTTAATTGTTCACATGAAAGATACCAATTACGAAATAGAAGGCAGTGACCTTACAAAAGATGTGGAAATTACCCCGCCGGAAGCAGTTCTCGGTTGTAAAAAAGATATTGAAACTTTACACGGCAAAATCGGCATAAAGATTCCGCCTAAAACCTCTACGGGACAAATGCTTAGACTTAAGGGTCTGGGCTTGCCGAAAAAAGGCGGCTACGGCAATTTGAATGCACGGATAAAAATTGTTATTCCGAAAAATTTATCCGATAAACAAATTGAATTGTATAAAAAATTATCCGAATTAAGCTAAAATTTTATTTTAAATTTTGGCAATATGCTTGACATTTCACCCTAAAAATCAGACAATAAAATCAAGGGGGAATTATGGTCAAAAAAACTTACTTGCACGAAAAACACATTGAACTGGGCGCTAAAATGGTTGATTTCGCAGGTTGGCACATGCCGGTTCAGTACAGGTCAATTATTGAAGAGCACAAAAATGTTCGCGAAAATGTAGGTCTATTTGATGTGTCACATATGGGTGAAGTTTTTGTTGTAGGCGAAGATGCGGAAGAATTTTTGAATAAACTTGTGCCGCAGAATATTTCCAAATTAACGGACGGCAAAGCGGTTTATTGTCAGCTTCCGAATAGAGATGGCGGGCTTATTGATGATTTAATTATTTATAAGCTTAAGACAAATACTTATTTAGTAATCTGTAACGCGTCAAGGGTTGATGAAGATATTAACTGGATGTCTTTAAATCAGCGCGGGTATAATATAAATCTTGATAATGAATCGCATAACCTTTCACTTCTTGCTGTTCAAGGACCTAAGGCCGTTGATTTGATGCATAAATTAGGATACACGGATGATCAGGATTCTTTTACGATAATTGAAGGGAAACTTTTAAATATACCTATGTACATTTCAAGAACAGGTTACACAGGAGAAGACGGCTTTGAACTTCTTGTAATCAATGAATATGCTGAACATCTCTGGGACAAATTGCTGGAGGAAGGAAAAGAATTTAACATAATGCCAATTGGGCTGGGCGCACGTGATACATTAAGACTTGAAGCAGCTTTACCTTTATACGGAAATGATTTGGACGAAAATACTACACCTGTTGAGGCAGGGCTGTCATGGTCAATTCCTAAAGATAAACTTGATGATTATAACGGTAAAAAAATAATTATGGAGCAATTGGAAAACGGAGCACCAAAAAAACTTATCGGCTTAAAGATGCTGGATAAATCAATTGCGCGGCATGAATATGAAGTTTATTATCAAGGGGAAAAAGTCGGTATAGTCACAAGCGGCGGAGTTTCTCCGATGTTGAATGCAAATATTGCAATGGCTTATGTAAAAAATATTAAAGAAATTTGCGCAGGTTCTGTTGTTCAGGTTATGATAAGAGAAAAACTTCATGATGCGGAAGTTGTAAAACGACCTTTTATTAAAAAAAGAAATAAAGTTACAAGGAGCTAAAATGAGTATTACTGAAAAAATTTTATGTTCAAAATCCCATGAATATTTGCTGGAAGAAAACGGGAATTATATAATCGGCTTGACTGATTATGCGATTGAACAATTGGGAGATATTGTATTTGTAGAATTGCCGGAAGTCGGTTCCGAATACAAAAAAGGCGACACTTTCGCGACAATTGAATCGGTTAAGGCAGCATCCGAAATTTATATGCCGGTTAGCGGAAAAATTATTGAAGTTAATGACGCAATAGCAGATGCGCCGGAAATCTTAAACGAAGACTGCTATGAAAAAGGCTGGCTTGTAAAAATCGAAAAAACTGGCGACGAATCAGAATTTGCCGACCTTTTGGAATACGAAGATTATAAAGAAGATTTGGAATAATGAAAAATTTTTTAGTACATAATGACGATGTTATAAAAAAAATGTGCACTGAAATCGGCATATCCGATGTTAAGGATTTATTCAAACAAATTCCCGAAAAAGCACGTATGCAAAGCCTTGAACTTTCCGATGCAATAAGCGAAATGGAAACTCAAAAACGCATAAAATCTCTTGCCCAAAAAAACAAAACGGATTACATAAGCTTTTTGGGCGCCGGATATTATAACAAATTTATTCCCGCCTGCATTTCACAAATTGCTCAGAGATTTGAATTTAACACGGCATATACCCCTTATCAGCCGGAAATTTCACAGGGCACACTGCAGGTTATGTATGAATTTCAAACAATGATGTGCCGGCTGACAAATATGGATGTCGCAAACGCAACAGTTTATGATGCCGCAACAGCATGTGCGGAAGCTATCTTAATGGCAGTTCGTATTAAAAAAATTGATAAAGTGCTGGTTTCAAACGCGCTGAATCCCGAATACAAAAAAGTTATTGAAACTTACACACACGCGAACTCAATTGAGATTGAATGGTTTGACAATACCCCTGAAAATACTACGGATTATTCCTGCGTTTTGATCCAGACACCGGATTTTTACGGCGAAATTTTAGAGGCGCCGCAGGTTGATACGCTGCTTGTGGTTTGTACGGATGTTTCGACATTATCAATCCTTAAACCTGTTGAATGCGATATTATGGTCGGGGATGTTCAGACTCTCGGTATTCCGGTAAGCTTTGGCGGACCGAGCGCTGGATTTATGGCATGCAAAGAAAAATACATGCGTCAGCTCCCAGGACGTCTTGCAGGAAGAACCGTTGATGCGGACGGAAATCAAGCTTTTACATTAACTATCCAAACCCGCGAACAACACATTAAACGTGAAAAAGCCACCAGTAACATATGTTCAAATCAAGCACTCATCGGGCTTTGTGCCACTCTTTATTTAAGCGTTATGGGTGAAAAAGGCTTCAAACAGGCAGGATATTTATCAGCAAAACAGGCTCACAAACTTTCTGAAAAGCTTGCTGAAAAAGGAATTAAAACTTTAAACAAAAATTTCTTTAATGAATTTGTTATTCAGGTCAACAATGCCGATAAAACCCTTGCAAAACTTAAATCCGCAGGTATCATAGGCGGATTAAAGCTCGACGATAATAAAATTCTCGTTGCTGCAACGGAAATGATTTCGGACGAAGATATTGACCTTTATACAGAAAACATATAAATGGGCGATACGTGACTCGAACACGTGACCCCCACAACGTCAATGTGGTGCGCTACCAACTGTGCCAATCGCCCGTATAAGAAAAGGCGACACCCGGATTCGAACCGGGGGTAAAAGCTTTGCAGGCTTCTGCCTTACCACTTGGCCATGTCGCCGCCTCGTTTCTTTATAATAAAAAAGACATAAACGATTGTCAAGGTTAGAATTCAAAAAGCGCCTTTATGGGTATATCCAATGCGTCTGAAATTTTGATAAGTGTTTTCAACCCCGGCTTATTTATACAAACCTCAATCTTGCCTAAATAATCCAAACTTATCCCGCATATAGCTCGGTATCTGTTTTTAACCGGAAGATCCCGCAATACCTACCGGCTACACCGACGGATGCAGGCTCACACAACTCGTTTCTGTTCGCTTTGCAAAATGCGGGATGACGTTTTATTTTACACTTCTCTGAGAGAAAACAAAAGGCGCCGGCAGGGTATTTTCCCTGCCGGCGCCTTAACCATTTAATTTTAATTATTTATCGTTTTCGTAATCTCTTACAACACCTTCATAAGCGTCAATGTAGATTTTCTTAATATCTTCCATCAACGGATATGCAGGGTTTGCACCTGTACATTGATCGTCGAATGCCAATTCAACCATTTCATCAAGTTTATCGTAGAAGTCTTTTTCTTTTACGCCAAACTCTTTGATTGATTTCGGCAGATGAATTGCTTCTTTCAATCTGGTGATTTCGTTTAACAGCAATTCAACTTTTTCGTCGTCAGTTTTACCGCCAAGATTAAGTTCATCAGCAATCTGACCGTATTTAGCCTTAGCATTCGGGAACTTATATTGCGGGAAAATACATTGTTTTTTCGGACAATCAGTTGCGTTGTATTTGATTACCTGATTAATCAATAATGCGTTTGCAACACCGTGAGGTATATTAAACATAGCACCGAGTTTGTGAGCCATTGAGTGGCACAAGCCTAAAAAGGCGTTTGCAAATGCCATACCTGCGATTGTTGCCGCATAGTGCATTTTTTCTCTTGCAATCGGATCGTTTGCACCTTCGTTATAGGATCTTTCAAGATATCTGAAGATTAATTTTGTAGCTTCCAGAGCATTTGAATTAGTGAAGTTTGTAGCCATGGAAGAAACATAAGCTTCAATAGAGTGAACGAGTGCGTCAATACCTGAAGCAGCAGTCAAACCTTTCGGCATACCGTCAACAAAGTTCGGGTCAATAATTGCCATATTAGGTGTTAATGCGTAATCTGCAATTGCGTATTTAACGTGGGTTTCATCGTCCGTAATAATTGCAAACGGTGTAACCTCTGAACCTGTACCTGATGTTGTCGGAATTGCAACCATAGTTGCTTTTTTGCCTAAGTCAGGAATTCTGCAGATTCTCTTTCTGATATCCATAAATCTCATAGAGATATCTTCAAATACCGTATCAGGCTGTTCATACATTAACCACATGATTTTAGCCGCGTCCATCGGAGAGCCGCCGCCAAGTGCGATAATGATGTCAGGTTCATAAGGTTTGATAATTTCCATTGCCTGATTAATTGTAGACAATGTCGGATCCGGTTTAACATCAAAGAAAATTTGATGGTCAATACCGATTTCATCCAAAACATTAACAATCTGATCAACTGCGCCTGAATTGAATAAGAATCTGTCAGTTACAATAAATGCGCGTTTCTTGCCTTGAAGTTCACGGAGAGCCAGATCAACTGCACCTCTTTTGAAGTAAACTTTCGGCGGAACTTTAAACCATAACATGTTTTCTCTCCTTTCAGCAACAGTTTTGTAGTTTAATAAGTGTTCAACACCAATATTACCGGATACTGCGTTTTTACCCCAAGAACCGCAGCCTAATGAAAGTGACGGTTCAAGTTTGAAGTTATACAAATCACCGATACCGCCCTGTGCTGAAGGTGAATTGATTAGTACACGGCAGGTCGGCATTTTTTCAGCATATCTGTCAATTCTTTCCTGATGACGTGCGTCCGTATAAAGATCTGCCGAGTGACCTGCACCGCCTTTCAAAACAAGCTCATAAGCCATTTCTGCAGCTTCTTCAAAGTCTTTTGCTTTATACATTGTCAAAATCGGTGACAATTTTTCTCTTGAGAACGGATCTTCCCAATCAACTTTCGGTCTTTCCGCAAGCAAAATCTTGGAATTTGCGGGAACATCAAAACCTGCAAGTTCAGCAATCTTGCGCGCGCTTTGACCGACAATTGCAGGATGAGCAGTTCCGCGTTTCGGGTCAATAAACGGCAGATCCATAAGTTTCTTTTCATCTGCAGAACTCAAAAGGTGAGCGCCTCTGTATATGAATTCTTTCTTAACTTCTTCATATACTTCGTCTACTACGACAACTGATTGTTCTGATGCACAAATCATACCGTTGTCGAAAGTTTTTGACATAATAATTGATGAAACCGCCATTTTGATATCTGCTGTTTCGTCAATAACCGCACATGCATTACCGGGACCAACACCCAATGCAGGGTTGCCGGATGAATATGCCGCTTTAACCATTCCCGGACCGCCTGTTGCCAGAATGCACGCAATAGATTCGTGTTTCATTAACTGATTTGACAAATCAATTGAAGGAACATCAATCCAGCCGATAATATCTTCCGGAGCGCCGGCTTTTACTGCAGCTTCAAGAACTAATTTTGCAGCAGCAATTGTACATTTTGTAGCTCTCGGGTGCGGTGAAAAGATAATCGCGTTTCTTGTTTTCAATGCAATTAATGATTTAAAAATTGCAGTTGACGTCGGGTTTGTTGTAGGAACAATACCCGCAATTACGCCTAAAGGTTCTGCAAAAACTTTTATACCGTTGGTTTTGTCTTCACTGATAATACCGCAGGTCTTTGCGTTTTTGTGTTTGTTGTAAATGTATTCTGATGCAAAGTGATTTTTAATAATTTTATCTTCCAAAACACCCATTCCTGTTTCTTCAACAGCCATTCTGGCTAAAGGAATACGTGCTTTGTCAGCAGCTGTTGCAGCAGCTTTAAAAATTGCATCTACCTGTTCCTGTGTGTAAGTTGCATAAATCTTTTGAGCTTTTTTTACTCTTTCGATAAGCAATTCCAATTGTTCCGCGTTGTCAACCAGAGTAGACTTATTTAAAGTCTTTTCCAGCTTCTCAACGGTCTTTTTGCTTTTTGTTGTCATATTTATCTCCTTTTTGATTATTACTTCAGCTCTTTTGGAGTAATTAATTTTATCATAAAATCTTTCAATTTTATCGTGATTTATTTCACAATTACATTATAAAACAACGATAACAAAAAAGCAAGTGTATTTTTTACAATCTTTATTTTTTCTTTATAAATTTGATATATTAATAAAACATTGATATAATAAAATTATGCAAAATATCATTAAAAAGATTTTATACTATTTTCTCTCAATTCAAGAAAAGACGCTATCTCTGCGCCTGAATAAAAGCCTTAAAACTTCATACAGCAACAAAACCTCAAAAACAATTCTTTCTTCCACGGAACATATGACTCTCACTTTAGAAACCGAAAAAAATAAAGAACTTGTAAGAAAAAACGTTGAGGATATTGTTAAAAATTGCAGGAACAATCCTTATAAACTGCTTGACTACATAATTGCGGCAGGGACAAAAGTCTATAAAATTAATAATGCAGACAAAATTCTGTCAGCAATAGGCGAGAATGAAGGTCTTATCTGCGAATTAAAAGGGATAAAAGCGCTTTATCTGAATCTTTTTACAACTTCAAAATTTTCATTAACTTTTCAGCCGGCATTTGTAATGCGTGAAGGGAACATTGAACCTTTATACATGCTTCATCAATTTTACAAATGGTATTCCCTAAAGTTAAATTTACCCGGATTTGACTACAAAACTCAGGAAAATTTCAAAAAATACTTAAAAAATGTGAACGACAAGACCTTAGGCAATTTATCACTGGAAGACACACTTGCTCTGACAGAAGCCGTTGCAAGAGATCAGGAGGCAACTGATTTTGCGCTTTCCTTTGCTCAAAAAACAGAAGGCGCCAAAAAAGTTCATAAAAAAATGACCGAAGGCGGCGCAGATATTTAAAAAGGAGCTATAAAGCTCCTTTAATAAAAAAAACTTAGCAATTGGGGTTAATTGCTATAGTTGGGGTAAGTAGTTAAGGATTCTATTATGCCATATATGGCATATGAATGTATGAAGTTTTTGCTCTATTAGATTCTCTGTTTGGTGAAAATAGTATATTATAAGCCTTGGCAAATTTGCAGCCCAATGCCTTTAACGGATTAGATTGTACGGCATCGGCTTCTTGAGTAAGTCTTAAATTCTTTTCAAAATTCAATTTATCTGAATTTTGTAAAGATAAAAGACCGATTTTAGGGGTCATGTTATTCATATAACCTTCACCAAAGGTTACGTGTTTTGTGTTTATATTACTTATAGGAGTTACTCTCATTTTCTTACCTCCTTTCGAGGTTTTCTTATTAAGTGTTTTTTTAACACTTCATCTTAACAATTTCACTATATACTATAAATTATTTTTTGTCAACCCTTATTGTAAAGATTTATTAAGTAGCTTTAAATTCAAGCAAATCAACACTTTGGGCATAAAGTGGCAAAAGTACACTTATTCGCAGGTTTTAGACTAATACCTCTCCTGTCGGTTATGCCTGTACGGGGAATAAAATTCAGACAAAAAATTACCCGATTGTATGCTAAGGTCGATATCATCGGGTAATTGCCATAAAAATATAATTTATATTAAATATAATTAAATCTTTTTCATACTTCCAGCTATTCTTAATCGGGGAGCATTTGCTCCCTTTTTCTTTTAAACATCCGGAAGGTCGCCTTTGACGTCTGCGATTACGTCACTTTCAAGATTGAATACCGTATGCAAAGCTTTCACGGCTTTTTGCGCATCAGATTTATCCACAAGGCAGCTTATTTTAATTTCACTTGTAGATATCATTTTAATATTAATATTTAGAGTTGCAAGAGTTTCAAACATGGTTGAAGCTATACCCGGACGGTCAATCATGCCTGCGCCGACAATTGAAACTTTAGCAATTTCGTCGTCAACCTTGATATCGGAAGCACCGATTACGTCTTTCAATTTATCAAGCACTGACAAAGTTTTAGGTAAATCAGCAGTATCAATTGTGAATGCAATATCATTAGTATTTGATATTTTTCTTGCATAAGACTGAATAATCATATCAACAGATATATTTTCATTAGCCATGGCGCTAAACAAACCTGCTGCGACACCCGGTTTATCCGGAACATCGCAAACAACAATTCTTGCCTGACTTAAATCTGCCGCAACACCTGCGACCGGTCTGTATAATTCCATTTTTTCAACTCCTACAATTAATGTGCCCATATCATCAAGGTTAAAGCTGCTTCTTACCCTCATCGGAACAGCAAACTGTTTAGCGGTTTCAACACTTCTGGGATGAAGAACGTTTGCACCGGCATGCGCCAGCTCCAGCATTTCTTCATAAGAAACTTCATCTAGCTTAGAAGCATTCGGGACAACTCTCGGATCGGTTGTATAAACCCCTTCAACATCAGTATAAATATCACACCGTTCAGCATTCAACGCAGCAGCAAGCGCAACGGCGGAGGTATCCGAACCGCCTCTGCCGAGTGTTGTAATCTCACCGTCTTCAGTTACACCCTGAAATCCTGCAACAACTATAATTTTGCCTTCTTCAAGATTTTTACGTAATTTTTCTGTTCTGATATCGACAATTCTTGCTTTTGAATGAATATTTTCGGTCATAATTCCGACCTGCATTGCGTTAAAGCTTATTGCGTCATACCCTTGAGCCTGAATTGCCATTGTTAAAAGCGCAATGGAAACGCATTCACCTGTTGACAAAAGCATGTCCATTTCACGACTTGAAGGGTTAGGAGTCAATGATTTTGCCATTTTTACAAGATGGTCGGTAGTGTGACCCATAGCAGATACAACAACTACAACGTCGTTACCGTTTTCTTTTTCTCTGATTACAACTTTTGCTACATTTTTTATTTTTTCGGTATCGGCAACTGATGTTCCGCCGAATTTTTGAACTATAATCTTTTTCATCAGTTCTGTTTTATACCTTTTAAAAGTTCTTCTAACTCCGCCCTAAGTTCGGGGTATTCAAATTTTGTTATATTATCTGCAATTGATATTGCTTCCTTAACATTATATTCACAAACCTTTTCTTTGACAAGTATGTAACTTGTATAAAATAATAAATTTAATATTTCTTGGCTGTTAGGATCGAGCTTTTCGGCTTTTCTCAGCTTTCTTTGAGCATCTTTATAATCCTGTTTTGAAATTAAATATTTTGCATACTCCAGATATGCATTTGTGCAACATGGATTAAATTTCAAGACTTTATCATAGGAATCTCTTGTCATTTCATCATTTTTAAGTGTTTCGTAACATTTTGCAAGCCTGAAATAATTATATACATCTTTAGAATCTTTTTCCAGCGCAAGCTTGAAATACCGGATTGATTCGTCTATTTTTCCGTAAGCGAAAGCCGAAACGCCCTTGGCTTCTATTAAAAATACGCTATTAGTATTTTTTTCATCCGCAAACTCAATAAAATTATGAGCCTTTTCAAAATCCTTTGTTTCTGCCGCACATAATGCCATGCCGGCAAGGGCATCAGGATTTTCCAAATCTTCAAACAAAACTTTTTGATACATTTCTTTTGCTTCTTCAAATCTGCACAATCTGACAAGCGCATTGCCCCATTCAAGGTACAAAAGCGGATTAATAAGCTCTCTGTCTTTTGCCATTGAAAAATATTTTGTTGAATTTTCATAATCAAATTCCAGAGAATATATTTTGCCGAGCAAAAGATATGCGGGGAGCATATTCGGGTTAAAATCTATTGACTGTTTTGCATAACGGATTGCGGCTTCATAATTTTCTTTTAAAAAATACAAGTTCGCAAACTCATACATACAGCTTTCATTAGGATTAGCTCCTGACAGAAAGCTCAATTTTTCTTCCGCATCATCATATTTGTCAATTCTAACTTCAACAATTGCAGCAAGCAGCATAGCGGCAAAATTGTACCGGTTAATCTGTATTGCTTTCATAAACTTGTCATGCGCTTCATTGTATTTTTTTTGTTTAAATAAGGACATGCCCCAGCCTGTCTGAATATCGGTATTTATAGGGGAAATTTTATCAGCCTCGACAAAAGATAATTCGGCTTTTTCGTAATCTCGTAATGTAATCTGCACAAGACCCAATTTATGCCAGATATTTTTATCCTGAGGGTTTAACTCAGCAGACTTTTGATAATCAATAACGGAGGCTTGATAATTCCCCAACTTTTCTTCGCAAACGCCGAGATATTTATAAACCAGCGCATCTTTTCTTGTTATTGCAAGCGCTTCTTCCAGAACTTTTTTTGCGTCATCATAACGCATTTTATCAATAAGCTTTTTGGCGCGGTTAACATAGGCAACCGACGGTATAGACTGATTGTCCGTTTCTTTTTTATAAGTATCTACGGACGTATTCAAATCTTTTATTTTATCCAAAATCTTCTTTATCCGGCCAAACAATCCGCCACCTCTCTGAAAGCTCCTTCACCGCCGTCTTTTTCAGTGACCTGAATATCCTGTATATTTTTAAGTTTTTCCGGAGCATGCGGCACCGTAATTTTATATCTGGCATATTCAAGACACGCAAAATCATTTATATCATCACCTATATATACAAAATCGTCCAAAGACAAGTTATATCTTTCTACAATTGATTTTAATACATCAATTTTTATTCTTATATTTTGATGGACTTCATCAATTTGAAACTTTTTTGAAAGAGTTTCAATTGCAAAATTCTTTTCGCCGGAAATTATTGCTATATTGTAACCTTTTTTACGGAGCATGGAAAAACCGATTACGTCTTTAAAATTAAGTTTGCGTGCCATAACACCGTCATCGTGAATGTACACACAATTATCGGTTACGACACCGTCAAAATCAGTTATAATCCATTTTATACTTTCAGGTAACTTAATCAATGACAAAAATCCTCTTATCTGCTATAATTATATCATAAGATAGGGCTGAGGCAAAATGATTTCATATATTATTAACAGCGGATTAATTCTTGTTTTCATATTACTGTTTTTCATTACTCGAAAAACAAACAAACGATGGTCAAAAATTAACGATTATTTAGGCACTGTTACAAATACGGTTAATTCCGTACGCTACGGGAATTTAACAACTAAAATAGAAAAACTTGAACATCCTACATACCAGAATGTTACGGACAGTATTAACAGGATGGTTGAGACCCTGAATGACCGCGAAAAAATGATTATTGAATATCAGGCGGAATTAATGCGCCAGAACAGATTGCTTGAATCTGTTATTAATTCTTTATCCGACGGAATTTTGATTATAAACGAACATAATGACATTTTGCGTGCAACCCCGAAGGTCTCCACCTGGTTCGGGGTAAAAGGCAAACACATTGTCGGCAAAAATATTTTTGAATTCATTGAAATTGCCGACGGTTTAAGTATTGATAAACTTAACGGCGATGATGTTTTTATAAAACACACTCCGACAAATAATTTTATTATAAGTTCCCAAAAGTTAAAAACCGATGACAAAAAAAATCGTTTTGTACTTTTGATTAAAGATGTTACAAACGAACGTGAAATCGAAACGCTTAAAGAAGATTTTGTGGCAACGCTGACCCATGACCTGAAAGTTCCGATTGTAGCGGAAGCTAATATTGTTGAATTTTTACTTGAAGGCAAATTCGGAGATATTACCGAAAAACAAAAGGTCGCGCTGCAAAACATGCAGGTTTCCAATAAAGAATTGATTGACCTTGTGCAAATTCTTCTTGAAACTTACAAAATTAAAGAGCATGGCATAAAACTTTTGAAAGAAACAATCGTACTGGATCCGTTTATAGAAGGAATAGTTGCCGAAATGCAGCCCATTGCAAACAAATCGGGCATAACCATAAATTTCAATCCCGAAAGAGCTTTGACGGTAAATGCGGATCCTATCCAGCTTAACCGCGTTATAAAAAATCTTATCTCAAACGCAATCTCACACAGCAACACAAAAGAATGCATTGATGTTAAAACCGGCGAACAAAAAGGATTTATCACAATTTCGGTTATTGATTACGGACAGGGAATTTCGCAGGAAGAAATCAAAATGATATTTAACAAATACTATTCTGCAGCCAAAAAATTCCGCAAAATCGGAACCGGTCTGGGACTTTATTTATCGCAGCAAATAGCACTCTCACACGGCGGTGAAATTAAGGTCGACAGCGAAGAAAACGTCAGAACCGAATTCTGCGTTAAACTGCCGGTGTAATTTAATCGACATCTAGTAACGTTTTCGGCTCAACTTTTAAAACTTTGGCAATTGCATATAATGTTTCTATTGTAAAATTTTGCTCACCACGCTCCATTTTACCGATTGAACCCCTTGTCAATTGTGCAAAATCCGCCAATTCTGCCTGTTTTAAATCTCGCTTTGCCCTTGCGGATTTTATATTCAAACCTACTTTTCGCTTAAATTGTTTGATGTCCATAATTTATAATTATACATAAAAAACATGTTATAATAAACTTATGAAAGAAAAACTCTTGAGCCTGTTAGACTGGATTTATAAAAAGAAATGCTATTTTTGCAAAAGTTCAAAAGAGTCTGTGCGCATGTGCTGCAAATGCTATGACAAGCTCATTCACCTTCCCGTCAAACCCAACAGAATTATAGACGGGGTGAATATTTACTGCGCGGGTAATTATTCAAATGAATTGCAAAAACTAATCCGCGGGCTTAAATACCATAAACAAAAGGATTTGGCATACTTTCAGGCAAAATTCATGTATGAATTCTGGCAAAAATTGAATTATGAAGGAGATTTTCAGGTAGTGCCCGTACCTTTGCACGAAAAACGCCGCAAGAAAAGAAAATACAACCATATGGAGCTTGTTGCCGTTGAATTTTGCAACCTCACAGGGTATGAGCCGAATTTCAATCTGATTAAAAGAATAAAAGATACCAAACCCCAATACCGCCTCTCAAAACGTGAACGTGCCGCAAATCTTCACGAAGCTTTTGAAGTAAACAAATCCGCATATATTCAAGGCAAAAAGGTTCTGATACTTGATGACATCTGCACAACAGGTTCAACTTTTGAAGAAATGATAAAAGAATTTAAGAAAAACGGGATTTGTGATATAATCTGTTTTGCGACAACAACACCGTTTTAATTATGATTTTAAAAGAATTTGCAAAATATTTACAAAAACATAATGATGATTTAGTAAACAATAAAACCACTGCAACAAAGCTTTTATGCAAGTGGTTGCGTCATATTATCCATAAACACCCCAGATCAAATGTCGAAAAAATTATCCACTGCGAAATTATGCTTGCAGAAAACAATAAAGGCGACTTTTTGCTTGTCGGAAAATCCGAAAGCGGCAGAACATTAATGAACGCACTGAATAATTTTGCCATGAGTTATGAAAATTATATTATGAGCAGATGGCTTGAAGACAAAAAGCCCCATCATTTCACTAACCGTCCAGAGGAACAAAACTAATTACCATATTGGCGGATTTTATTTAATTTTCATGATTTTAAAATAATCTTGAAAATAAAGGGGATTTACAATGAATACAATCTACACGGCACCCGTTTGTGAAATGAAAGCATTTAACAATCTTTTTATAGAGCTTACCGCCAAAAACTGCAACCAACGATGCAAACACTGCTATATTGACTTTCCGCTCACTAAAAATGTTAAAGATTTTATTCCAATTGACACAATAAAAAATGCGTTGAATGATACAACAAATGAAAATTTAGAATGTATTTATCTTACAGGCGCAGAACCTATGACACATCCGGATTTCAACAGTATTTTAAGATTGTGTCTGAAACGAACAAACGTATGTATTTTCACCAACGGTTCTTTTATAAACGAAAAAAAAGCCAGATTTTTAAAACGCGTAGAGGGCGAAAGCAGCTTTGAAATAATCTTTAAATTAAGTATTGATCATTATAATGAAGTAAAAAGCGACGACATCCGCGGCAGAGGAACCTACAGACAAGTTCTCCACGCGGTAAAAAGCCTTGTAAAATATGATTTCAACCCTATTCTATGCATAACCGATTATTACAATGAAGGCAAAAATACTCTTTTAAAAGAATTCAAAAAAGTATTTGCCAAAATAGGATTTGAAGCACAGGACAATAATTTTAAAATCAATATATGGCATGGCAATAACATTTGTGAAAATTTCTCTGACGACTGGAATTCACTGGACTGCGAATACGGCAGAATATTAACTGCAAAAGGAATTTATACCTGTCCTTTTTTAGCCAATGACCACAGAGGGCGTTCCGGCAGTACCTTTAAAGATTTTTCCCGTAAAAATCCGCTTGAAACGGATTATTGCCTGACCTGTATAAAAAATAAAGATGCTCTTTTTGGAATTGATTACAATCTTTTTAAAGAATAAGGTTATTTTTCAGCATACAGTTTAAGCTGAAATTTAATTATAAGTATTTTTTTATCTTTATCGTAAGGTACAATTTCAAATGATGCCATATCTAAAAAATGTTCATGCTTATAAAGTTCTTTTAAAAAACTTTCAAACTCTTTATAAGTACATATCATTTCAATATCAAGTTTTGCGACGTGATATTTATCAGGAACATTTTTCACAAAATTATCGTCTTTAGGATCATATTCATATTTTATTGAACGCGTTTTAATGGCATTGCCGCGGATAAGAGTCAATATTTCGGAAAATTCATTTGCGATAACCGATTCGGTATCCATACCCTTTTCTATTGGCTTAAAGACATCTTTAGGAGTGTTATTATTTTCAGCTTCAGCTTTTGCTGTCTTTTCCTTTAGATTTTGTAAAGTTCTTTCTTTATCCGCAAGATTAGTAACAGCCGTTTTATAATTTTTAGAGATTTCATAAATATCCGTCACAACAGGTACAATTTTGCTTATCATATAGCCGAATACTATAAGCACTAAAAGCAGAATTAAAATTATTGATTTAAATTTTCTAAAATATACTTCTATTTCTTGCATTATATTATCCTTATTATGACGTTACCCGCCAATATCAACAGGCTCCAGATCGTTAACCTTCTTTGTTGATTTGGCATTTTTTGATGCGCCGGAGTTAGCATCCGCTGCATTCTTTTTATCATCTTTAGCAGAAGGATTTAATTCGCTTTCCGCCATATTTGTAATTTCAAAATCATACATAGTAGGCATATCAGAAGCTACCGCATCATCAATTGAATCAGATATCATCTCAAGTTTATGCAAACGCAATTGATTATCTATCAAAGAATCTTTCATATTCTTATAGAATATATAGATATCCTCAACATCTTCGGATATACCTTTAATATCAAATTTGCCTTTATCTTTTGCGGAAAAATAAGTAATCCACAAATCCGCAGGCACGGATTCACCTAAAGCAGAGTACGCAATAAGTTTTGTTCTGTTATATTTTAATACATTTTCTATTTCAGTTTTAATAACGAAATTTCCGGATTCAGAGGCTAATTCCGTAAGCTTTTTAATTTCAGCTTCTACATTTTTAATCTTAGAATTTATCTCATCAAGCTGTGCTTTATTTTTCTTTTGAATTACCGGAAGCGTCAACATAGCAATCAATGAAGGAATAATTAATATGCCGGCAATAACAAAAGATATTTTTTTCATAACCGTTTCGGTTAAAACAATTTCTTTATCATTAAAAGTAAACGAAATACTTTCTTCCCCGCCGGAAGACATTTCACTCGGCTTGTTGCCTGAAAAATCGAGTCTGACAGGATAATCGCACACTCTGGAAACCGCAATACCAACGGATTCAAGAGATATTTTCATAACCTGATCAGGCAATATATTCAAACTAACCGATAAAATTTCTCTTTTTCTAAAGCTGTTATTTTCAAGAAAATCAACTTTCCCTTCAAAAGACATTTTGGAAACCAAATGTTCTGCACTGACCAAGTCTGTTTCTGAAACAACATAGAGATAATTAGTAGGAGAATTCATCAATGCGATTTGAGCGGACGCATTTATAACCTCATATATTTCGTCAAGTTCATATGTTTTTAATGCCAACGGTTCTTCATAATAGTCAACAATATTTTTCCCCGATAAAGAAACCAGACTATATCCGGTAGAATTTACTATCATTAAATTCCACGGAGTACCACCCTCCATTTGAGTTTCGGTTAAACCGGAAAATAACAGGGCACGCAAATTTGAAACTAAAGAAATTTCAACTCCGCTAAGATTAGCACCCATTTCAGTCAAAATTTCTTTTATCTTATCAATAGCAGTCTTTTGAACGGCGGAATAAAATATTGTTCTTGTATCTGAAGCACTGTTTGAATTACCTTCAAACCAGCTTACAACAGGCTCACATCTTTTAAAAATATATGATTGCTCCACTTCTGATATAACGGCTTCAGTGACACCATCGTCATTTAATAAAAGAGGAAGATCTACCTTACCAAAATACACCATGGGCAAATTTAATACAATATTACACTTCGGATTGATATTTAAGTCATGAAACAATTCCTGCAAAACATTTTTAAAATCATCATAATTAGAGATTTCTCTCATGGAATCACTATATTCAAGAGGCTTATGCCCGTAGGTCTTTACGGATTTTATAACCGGATCCACCTGAATCAACTCAAGCCCCACACCGGGTGTTACAGATAAATATACTATCTCCTTACTTCCGGCACCTAATTGTGATAATAAGTCATTTATAAATTTCTCTATCATAATTTCCGTTAATTTGCATTAAATTCTTATTTTTATTATACAATATATTTTATAAACATTCCAAAATTAACATAAATTTACACTACATGGAGGATAATCACCTTAATGGAAGGAATAACAGAAAAAATCAATAAATTAAAGAGGGAGAAAAATGCCGTAATTCTTGCGCACTGCTACCAGAATGCCGAAATAGATGAAGTAGCGGATTATGTAGGCGATTCCTTATATTTAAGCCAGATGGCGGCAAAAACCGATGCTGACATAATAGTTTTTGCGGGGGTATATTTTATGGCTCAAACCGCAAAAATTCTCTCACCTGATAAAAAAGTTTTACTGCCGAGGCTTGAATCCGGCTGTCTTATGGCAGATATGATTAATTTGCAGCAGCTGAGGGAATTCAAATCAAAATATCCGAATATTCCGACGGTATGTTACATAAATTCAACAGCGGAAGTCAAATCGGAATGCGACATCTGCTGCACAAGTTCCAACGCAATTAAAATTGTAGACAGCTTAAAAGCTGAAAAAGTATTATTTTTGCCCGACACATATCTTGGGAAATGGGTAGAATCAAAACTGAAAGGCGTTGAAGTTATCACCTATCCGGGGTACTGCCCGACACATTTGAGAATAAAAGCGGAAGACATCATCTCAATGCGCAAAAAATATCCTGAAGCAAAAATTTTAACCCATCCGGAATGCCACAAATCCGTCACGGAGATTTCCGATTACGTAGGCAGCACAACAGGTATTATGAAATACGCACAAGAAAGCAAAGCAAAACAATTCATAATTGCGACAGAAAAAGGTGTTTACGACAGACTCAAACGTGACCTTCCGGAAAAAGAATTCATAATGATAAAAGACAATATCATCTGTCCGAACATGAAATGGCATACGCTGGATGATATTTATAACGCACTTTTACACGAACAGCATGAAATTGATGTTGAAAAAGGTTTAGCCGAAAAAGCTCTCGGCTGCATTGACAGAATGCTGGAGTGTTCAAATAAATCAGATAATTTGCCCTCTACCCCTGGGAGAGGGCGGCACGTAGTGCCGGGTGAGGGTTTCAAATAATGAGCGACATTATTTTCGGCAAAAATTCAGTTCTGGAAGCATTGATTTCCGGTGACAGAGAAATAAATAAAATTCTCATATCCAAAAATCTTCACAGCGATGCAAAATTGAACAAAATCAAAGACCTCGCACAAAAAAACGGCGTTGTATATCAATTTGTCGCAAAAGAAAAATTTCAAGCTTATGCCGAATATAATCATCAAGGCGTAATCGCACAAATTTCACCTATCAGATACACGGAACTTGACGACTTTTTGAATAAACCCTATTCAAATGCCTCTTTAGTCATTTTAGATGGCGTTGAAGATCCGCACAATCTTGGAGCAATAATAAGAACCTGCGTTTGTGCGGGTGCTGCGGGAATAATTATACCGTCAAGACGAAATGTTCTTGTGAATTCAATAGTCGAAAAAACAAGCGCCGGTGCGATTAATCACATTCCGATTATAAAAGTCAATAGCCTTGTTAACGCTGTACAGCAGCTAAAAAATCAGGACTGGTGGATAATTGCCACAGACGCATCCGCAAAAGATAATTATTACAACATAGATTATTGCAATATGAATTCCGCAATAATAATGGGCGCGGAACACGCAGGAGTTTCAAAATCCCTGTTAAAACTTTCGGATTTTGTTGTAAAAATCCCGATGATGAACGATTTCAACTCTCTCAACGTATCCAATGCCCTGAGCGCAATAATCTTTGAAACTTTAAGACAAAAGTTAAATAATATTAAAAAATAAACTTATCTTAAAAAGATGTTGTAATATAAAATTACGGAGCAAAACATGAAAAAAGAGTTTGAAAAATTTGGCATACTGACCGATGATATATCTGATGAAAACATAGATTTTCATAAAATTCAGGAAGAAGATGACGACGATAATGTTCTTGAATCGGTCGAGGATCCGAAAGTGCAGGAAAGTCTGTCATCGGTCAATTCTGATGACAGTGTAAGACTTTATCTCCAGCAAATCGGGAAAATTCCGCTTTTATCATCCGAACAGGAGCTTGATCTTGCAAAAAAAATTAAAGACCAGCACGATGAGTTTTCAAAAGATTTGCTTGTAAATGCCAACCTAAGACTGGTTGTAAGTATCGCAAAAAAATACATCGGACGCGGACTTTCATTTCTTGATTTAATTCAGGAAGGCAATATGGGCTTGATGAAGGCGGCAGGACGCTTTGACTATACAAAAGGTTACAAATTTTCGACCTATGCGACATGGTGGATTCAACAGTCAATTACCCGCGCAATTGCAGACAAGGCAAGGATTATAAGACTTCCGATACACATGATAGAATCTCTTGGCAAAATTCGCCGCGCCACACTGGATTTGACAACAGAACTCGGACACACTCCCACAAAACAAGAAATCGCATACAGACTGGGGGTTCCCGTAAGCAAATTAACCTCAATTGTTAAAGCTGCACAATCCACAATAAGCATGGACACACCCGCAAGCTCCGACGAAGATGCAACAAAATTATCCGATTTTATTGTGGATGAAAGCACAATAACACCTGACAGCAGAGTTTCACAGGAAAATTTGCTTGAAGATATCAGAAAAATTCTAAACCAATTAAGCCAGAAAGAACGTGATGTCTTAATTTTGCGCTACGGGCTTGATAATAACGGAGCCAAAAAAACCCTTGACGAAATCGGCTCACAATACGGGGTTTCCAGAGAACGTATAAGACAAATCGAAAACCGCGCAATCGCCAAGCTTAAAAAACTATGTAAAAACAAAAAATTGACAGTTGGTTTGAAAAACTATTTTGGAGAGTAATTTTCATCTTTACAAATTCCGAAAAGACTATCTTGCAAATCCAAAATCAAACGAATTTGTTTTTGAATAATTAATAACAGTACGGTAATTTTAGAACAATCTTCTTCCGAAATTTCACAATACTTTGTGAGAATTTCAACCAAATTTTCAATATTCGTAAGTTGATTATTTATTTCAAAAAGTTTGTCAACTATTTCTTTGTTCATTTTTAAATTTCACCTATAATTATAATTTTTATAAATGCAGTCGCAATAATTACAATTATAGCTGATTATATTTAAATTGCAATACCTTTATAATGAAAAAATGGAACAAAAAAGATTATTGAAAAATATCGCAGATAATATCAGACTTCTCAGAACAAAACACAGGATAAGTCAAGAGTTACTCGCCGAAAAAATACAAATGAGTAATCAACAAATAAGTTCCATTGAAAATGAATTATCCGAACCTAAAATTTCAACATTAGTAAAAATAGCCGAAGTATTTAACGTAACAGTAAACGACCTGATCTGCGAACCTAAATAAAATATTTTTCTGTAACCCTGATAAAGCGCTACCCAACTATAAATCAATAATACACGTCCTTTTCTCTTATTAAATTTGTGGTATAATTTTATTATAAAAGGGGAAAAATGGACGCGCCGTTAGATAGAATTAATTTTTTAAAAGACGAAATTAATAAAAGCAATTATAAATACTATGTTGAAGAAAACCCGTATTTAAGCGACTTTGAATACGACAAAATGTTTGCCGAATTAAAAGAGCTGGAGGAAAAATATCCGCTTTTAAAAACGCCGGACAGTCCGACGCAAAGGGTTGGCTCCGTCAGCGAAAAGTTTTTCCCGCACACACACAAATACCGGCTATATAGTCTGGATAACACCTACAATGAAGATGAACTTAAAAAATGGTATGAACGTGTTACAAAAGAATGCGGTGACAATATAGATTTGGTCTGCGAGCTTAAAATAGACGGACTTGCGATTGCCCTGACTTACGAAAACGGAATTTTTGTACGCGGCGTAACCCGCGGCGACGGGGTTACCGGAGAAGACATAACCACAAACTTAAAAACCGTAAAAGCAATACCGCTTAAACTTTTTGAGCCGGTTGACGTTGAGGTCAGAGGCGAAATTTATATGCCCAAAACCTCTTTTGAAAAATTAAACGAAGAAAATCTTGCAAAAGGCGAAAAAATTTTTGCAAACCCCAGAAACGCCGCAAGCGGCTCAATCAGGCAATTAGACAGTACCATTACTGCCAAAAGGGATTTGTCCATTTTTGTTTATTCTTCAGTATTTGAAAATGTTCCGAATCCGCCAAAAACCCACTATGACGGTATGATGTACCTGAAAAAACTCGGATTTAAAATTAATCCGAATATAAGATTATGTAAAAATATTGACGGAGCAATTGAATATTGCAAAGAATGGGATACCAAACGAAAAGATTTGAATTACGCAACGGACGGCGTTGTTATAAAAGTAAACAGTCTAAATTGCCAGCAGGATTTAGGCTTTACCTCACGCGCTCCAAAATGGGCTACTGCATTTAAGTTCCCGCCGGAAGAAGTCACGACAAAATTACTTGATATTGAATTAAATATAGGAAAATCCGGAGCGGTCACTCCGGTTGCAATACTTGAACCGGTTTTACTTGCCGGAAGCACCGTCCAAAGAGCAAGTCTGCACAACTTTGATGAGATAAAACGGCTTGATGTGCGGATTGGTGACACTGTATTGATTAAAAAAGCAGCGGAGATTATTCCGAAAGTAATAAAAGTTATGGAAACTCCGGAACATGAAAGCCTGCCTGTTTATATTCCGCCCGTAACCTGTCCTGCCTGCGGCTCACAGCTTGTTACAAGACCGGGAGAAGTTAATTTGTACTGCGAAAGTAAAAATTGTTCCCAGCAGATTACCGCAAAAATAGAATTCTGGGTTTCAAAAGACGCTATGGATATTGAATTTGTCGGACCCGCAATAATCCAACAGCTTTATGATAACAGATTTATAAGCAATGCAGTTGATCTTTACAGGCTTACTATGCAAGATTTTATGCAGCTTGACGGAGTTAAGGAAAAATCCGCCTATAATATGTACACCTCAATTCAGGAAAGCAAAACCCGACCTTTGAACAGACTTTTGACTGCTTTTGCAATACGCTATATCGGTAAAGAAAGCGCTGAAATTCTTGCCGAAAGATTTGCAACACTTGACGAAATTCAAAATGCAGATGTTATGACGCTTTGCGAAATTGACGGAGTAGGCGACAAAATGGCGGAATCAATTTATGAATTTTTCCGCGATGAACACAATCTGCATATGATTGAGGAGTTAAAAAATCTGGGTGTAAATCCGACGTCAAAAGCCTTGCCGAAATCCGATAAACTCAAAGGTATGACCTTTGTTTTGACCGGAACATTAAAAGACATGACAAGAGATGAAGCTTCTGATATAATAAAAAAACTCGGAGGGAAAACATCTTCTTCCGTATCTAAAAAAACCACCTATGTACTTGCGGGAGAGAATCCGGGGTCAAAATTAGACAAAGCACAAAATTTAGGTGTTATAATATTAACGGAAGATGATTTTCTTGAAATGATAAAGGAAGATTTATGAGAAGGAATGCAAAAATAATACAAATAAACGGATTTAGAGGTCTTTTAACGGCATTATTTATAATAACCTGCCTTGCGGCGGGATTTATAGCTTTTCCGGGATTTGTTGCGATGAATATCTGGAATTATTTTGCCGGCAGTAATGTGCCTCAAATCAACTTATATCAAGGAATTTTGTTGTGGGCTATTATATTTTTAACTTATTTTATTGCAACAAAACAAAGAGTCGCAGTATCATTTGCAACACCTAAAGAGTTAAATGAAGAAGAGCTAAAAACTCTTATGGAACGCGTTAAAATGCAATCACAAGCAAGAATGATTAACAAAATGATACTCAAAAACCTTGAAGAAAACGAAAAAATTTCACAGGACGCATCCGATCATGAAATAAATAAGGAGACAAAATTATGAAAAAGATTTTATTAGGAGCATTGCTTGCAGGGATTTTGGCAGCACCTGCGGTTTTTGCGGAAACAGAACGCGGGTTTGTAAGCGCAACTGCCACAGCTAATAAAGAACTTGCACCTGACACCGTTGAAATTTCAATCGCTGTCGTAACTTATGATAACAAATCAATGCAAAAAGCTACTTTAGAGAATAAACAGCTTTCCGACAAATTATATAATGCGATGAAAGGTTTGATAACACCTGCAAACGGCGACTGGGTTAAAACATCAGATTACAGCGCACAGCCTGTTTATGTATACACAAATAACAAAAGAAATTTTGACAAATACGAAGTTTCAAACAGAATTATTGTTCACACCAAATCAATTGATAAAGCAGGCGACATAATTGATCAGGCAATAACTCTGGGCGCGACAAATATTGATAACCTTAATTTCACAATATCTTCTTACGAAAAACAATGCGACGGTCTGCTAAGTGAGGCTACCCAAAAAACACGCGCAAGAGCGGAACTTCTTGCAAAAGCCGCAGGAACTGTTATTACAGGGACAAAATCAATCTCCGCAAGCTGCAACACAACAGGCGTATCCCAAAGAATTATGTATAATATGATGGCAAAATCTTCCGTGGCAGATTCAGAAGCTGCTATGGGAAGCTCAACACCCATTGCAACAGGTGTCATCAAAATTTACGCAAACGTGAACGCAAGTTATTTTGTGAAATAATATAAAAATATTAAAAAGACCGGAACAAAGTTCCGGTCTTTTATTTAACAACTTCTCCCACATTATATGGCGTGTATTCTATTTTATTGTACAGTAGAGCATTATTTAACAAATTTTTATAAACAGACTCTATGTTTCCGTTACTTTTCACGACATATTGATAGAAATCCGCTCCCAGCTGGTTTGGATCCTGTGTGTTGTTAATATCCATATAAACATAAGCACAAGCATCCACAGTAACTTCTTCTCTGCCAATTTCAAAACCATTTTCATCACGATAAACACGATCTTGAGTTTTTATACAAGATGACTGCATAGTTACCTGAAAAATTATACCATTTTGCAGCCAAATACGCCCGAAATTATTTAAACCGATACTTGTTGCATAAACACCGTCTTTTTTAAACGGCGTATTAGCTTTCACTCCATAATATTTGCAAACATTTTCAGTATCACCACTTTTACAGACTTTTGATTTTTTCAATACTTTCGTCAATTCTGCCGCCACTTCATCAGATGTCTTACTTGTATCAAATAAACACAACATATTTTGGCAATTATTCTGCGCCACATACATTTGTACCGCATTCAACAATTGCGCATGCCCCTGCTTTACTTTTGTCACAATTACCCTCTCACGATAATTTTTTACCAATGTCGGAATTGTCATGGCAGCCACAACGCCGATTATGCCGAGGGTTATTAACACTTCAGCCAATGTAAACGCAGCTTTTTTAGAAGATACTAAGTTACTAAGGCAGTAAGGCACTAAGAATTTTCTGTGAGATTCGCTCTCATTTTTGTCATTCTGAGCTCTCTGCCGAGCAAAACAATTGTGTATTATTTTGCGAGAGGAAAAGAAGAATCTCTTGAGTTTCTTGCAGGTCGGGTTTACTAACCCGACGGTATATTTTCTGTCGGCATAGTAATGCCGACCTACTTTTCTAATTTCATGACCCGATATATTTTTTCCAACTTCCTGTTGGTCGAATCCAGCGGCTACGCTGGCTAGGAGAGTCGCCCCCCCCCGAGATTTTCAAACTCTGTCTTTCGCATCGCTTTACTCCTTTTTTTAATACATACCTATAATATTTCTCACTTCTTTTAAGACTTTTTGTGCTTCTGTTCGGGTTTTTTCGGAACCTTTACGGATAATTTCACGAACCTCATCCAAATGTTCCTCATAATATCTTCTGCGCTCTCTGATATCATGGAGGCGTTCATTTACCAACGCACCCAATTGTCTTTTGCAATCCGCACAGCCGCGGGAACCCTTTTCACATTCGCATTTAACCGTATTAACCTGTTCAGCGTCACCAAAAATCTGCCAGTATTTGAATGCGACTTCGCACTGATCGGGATGTCCCAAATCATCACGGCGCAAGCGGCTTCTGTCGGTAATCGCAGTCATTATCTTTTTCGCAGTGACTTCTTCCGTATCGGAAATTTTTATATCATTATTATAAGATTTACTCATCTTGTTGCCGTCAAGTCCGCAAATCAATGAACATTCGTTCAAAATCGGCTGAGGTTCATTGAAAAAGTCCGTCTTATAAATATTATTAAACCGTCTTACAATATCACGTGTAATTTCAATATGCGCGATTTGATCAACACCTACAGGAATCAATGGTGAATTAAGCATCATAATATCCGCACTCATCAAAACCGGATATCCCATAAGTCCGTAACTTATCTGAGAATTCGCAGCTTCTTTTGTGCGTAAAATTTTTGCCATATCCTTTAAGGTCGGGTCACGCTCAACCCAGTTTTGCGGGGTAACCATACTCAGATAAATATGTAATTCCGCAATCTCAGGCACTAACGATTGAACATATATCGTTGATTTTTCAGGATCAATTCCTGACGCCAGCCAGTCAATTACAACATCTATAACATCCTGACGGAGATTTTCCGTATTATCATATTTGGTAGTCAATGCATGCCAGTCAGCAACGAAAAAATAACAATCATATTCATTTTGGAGCTTAACCCAATTTTGTATAACCCCGAGATAATGCCCCAGATGTAACCTTCCCGTTGATCTCATTCCTGATACAATTCTTTGCATTTAATACCCAACCTTTCCGCAATTATTATAGCATAAAAAAACGGCCGAAGCCGTTTTAATTTATCCTATTTCCTTTTATCCTATCAATTTACGCAACTACTTTTGATACAAAGTTTGCAATTTCAAAGAATGAATCTTTGACAAATTCTTTAGCCAATGTTTTAATCGGTCTGTTTTCAATACAGTCAAATACGTAATAAATCGGATCTTTTGAATTGTTAAAACGCATTCTTCTGTCAGATTTTTCTAAATAACAATAATCTTCAATAGAAAATCCGTTATTGGAATTTCTTTTGTTACCTTTTCTTCTTCTGGTTAAAGCACCGAACTGACCGTTTCCTGCTGTATCATTATGTGAATTAGCTGCTGTCTGAATCATCTTTTGCTCTCTTTCTTAAAATTAATCTCTTCTTGTATATATAAAGTATATAAACTCAAAAAAATTGCCTTTTTGGAAAGAGAAATGTTACGATTTATTTACAAATAATTTTAAATTATTCTTCTAATTCAATAACATCTTCATCAGATATAATATTTTTACCGACAGCTTTTTCAAGACCTGCTTTTGCGGAATTATATTCGTATAACGCCTGATAATAAGTCAGTTGAGCCGTTTCATACATAATTTGAGAATCTTTTAATTCTGTCGGACTTGCCTCACCGACTCTGTATCTGCCGTATGAAAGCTCATAATTCTCTTTTGCCTGTTTAACCTGCAAAAGCGCAACCGGCATTTGATTTTTCTTCTCTTCAAGAGTTAAAAACGCGTTTTGGATTTCGAGATAAATCTGGTTTTGAGTATTCTGGGCATTAGCAAGCTCTTTATCATACAAATACCGTGCTTCTTTAATCTCGTTGCGGATTAACATACCGTTAATTGTCGGAAAATTCAAATAACCGCCGAGGTTATAACCGTGGTTTGAAGTCCAGCTTTTACCGCCGAGCTGCAGTTGACCTTCTACTGATAAAGTCGGGAAATATGATTTTTTAACAAGTTTAAGCGTTTGATTTGCGGTTTCCACCTTGATTTCAGCAAGACGCAACTCCGGACGTGCTTCTCTTGCAATATCAACCGCGGCATTAAAAGTCAAATTCAACGGCTGATACTGAAGTTTATCCATAACATTATATTTATCAATAAAAGGAACGCCCATAACATTATTCAATCTGGCAATCGCAAGGTTTACCCCGTTATCAGCCTGAATAAGCTTAAGTTTTGCACTGCTGAGGTTTGATTCGGCAATAGTAACGTCAACCTTCGGGTTCATGCCGATTTCATAAAAGGCTTTTGCCTGATCGTAAAATAGCTGGAATTTATCAACCGTATCCTGCGCGACGCGGCGGTTTTCATATGCAAACAAAAGAGCATAATATGCGTCTTTTGTCTGATAAATAACATCATTTATTATGGCGGTCAAAGACGCTTTATAACCTTCATAATCCAAGCGCTTGATAGTTGCCTGATTCTGAGTAACCCCAAAGTCATAAAGCATTTGCTGCAAAGTAACCTGCCCCATCAAATAATAGTTAAATGTCAAATTCTGCCCCAAAGCATCGGACAATTGCAGTTGCCTGATTCTTGTATAACCTGTTTGCCAGCCGATTTGAGGGAAATAATTCGACCAGACCTGTTTTATTCTGGCATCTGAAGCTAAAATATCCTGAAAAGCCGCATTAATTTGAGGGTTGTTGCCAAGTGCAAGTTCAATACAGTTTTCAAGGGTAAGATCAATATTTTTTTCAACGGAACCTGAAATTATATATTCGGAACCGCTGTTATTTTCAGGTAAAACCTTTTCGGATTTCGGGAATTCCTTGTCCTGAATAGCGTTACCTATGACAATATCTTCTGCCGCAGCAGGCAGAATACAAAAACTTAATATTAAAAGTAAAAATCTTTTTATCATTTCTTTTTACCCTTATTAACTTTTCTTGCGATATTGACTTTCATTTCTTCAATAATCACATAAAATGCAGGAACAAGGAAAGTACCTATAAAGGCAACCGCCATCATACCTCCGAATACCGTCATACCGACCGAATGACGGCTTGCCGCACCTGCGCCTTTAGCGAATACAAGCGGTAACAAACCAAGAATAAAGGCAATATTTGTCATCATAACTGCACGGAACCTTAATTTTGCCGCCTGCATTGCCGCATCTCTTATTGCCATGCCGGCTTCGTGCGCGTCTTTGGCAAATTCAATAATCAAAATTGCCTGTTTTGTACTCAAGCCCAGAAGCATAACAAGCCCGATTTGAGAATACAAATCAAGCGAATATCCCGCTACATACTGGAAGAATAGCGCTCCGACAAGAGCAACAGGCGATACCAGAAGTACGGCGATCGGAAGCATCCAGCTTTCATATAAACCTACCAAGAATAAATAGACAAATACAATTGACATCGCAAGAATAGGTCCGATTTGTCCGGAAGATTCCTGTTCCTGAAGCGAAGTACCTGACCACGCATAACCCATGTCTTTTGGCAGAACCTCCTGTGATAATCTTTCCATAATTGCCATTGCCTGACCTGAAGATACCCCTTCCCGGGCTGACCCGTTTATGGTAATTGCAGGATATAGGTTAAATCTTGTTCTGCTGTAAGGTCCGACTATATTTTCTATTTTTAATACCGATGTTATCGGAACCATTTTGCCGTAATTATTTTTTACAAAGATTTTGTCAATATCGGCAGGTCTTGCCCTGAAATCCGAATCAGCCTGCATATAAACACGATAAACACGTCCGTATTTATTAAAATCGTTTATGTAAGATTTACCGAAATATGCCGCAAGAGCGCTGTAAATTTCAGAGATTTCAACCCCCTGCGCCATAGCTTTAGCCACATCAACATTCAATAAAAGCTGAGGCATATTTGACGTAAATGAGGTGTAAACCATTGTGAAATTCGGGTCTTTATTTGCGGCGGAAAGCAATTTTACGGCTTCGTCATAAAGTTCCTGTGCATCTCTGTTGCCCTTATCCAGAAGCTGATATTCAAAACCGCCGAACATACCCAGACCGGAAATCGCAGGCGGCGAGAATGAAGCAATCGTTGCGGAAGGATAATTTGAAAATTCTTTTCGCATTATACCCAGAATTCCCTCAGCAGATTCCGCTTTTGATTTTCTCTGTGACCAGGGTTTGAGCTGTGAAACAATAAATGCCGTATTTTCACCGTTAAAACCTACCATTGTAATGGTTGTTTCCACGCCTTTTATCTTCAAAATTCTATCTTCAATTTCATTTGCAACCATACTTGTTCGGGACGCTGATGATCCGTCAGGCAGCTGAATTTGCGTAAAAATGGCACCTCTATCTTCTGACGGCAAAAAGCCCGTAGGTATAAGATTAAACATAAATATAACAAATGCAACAATTCCCAAAAGTACACCCATTGTAAGTTTTGCGGAATTTATAAATACATTTGCGCCTTCGAGATATCTGTCGCGAATATTATTAAACCAGTCATCAAATTTCTGAATAAATTCAAAATCAGCCTTTTCGTCACCGGATTTCAAAATCATTGAACAAAGAGCAGGCGAAAGCGTCAGCGCAACAAGAGTTGACAAACCGATTGATGATGCGATGCACAAAGCGAATTGTCTGAACATCTGCCCCGTAATCCCTGCCATAAATGATACAGGCACAAATACAGCCATCAAAACAAGTGATGTTGCAAGAACAGCGCCAAACACCTCTTTCATGGTAATTTCCGTTGCTGTTTTTTGATCTTTACCCTCCTGAATATGACGCTGGGTATTTTCCAGAACTACAATCGCATCGTCTACAACAAGCCCTACCGCCAGTACTAAAGCAAATAAAATCAACAGGTTAATTGAAAATCCCAGAAGATTCATAAATATAAACACACCGATTAACGAAACCGGTATTGCACAGAAAGGAATAAAAGCAGCTCTCATACTGCCAAGGAACATATAAGTTACAAGTCCCACAAGCAGGATTGCAAGCGCGATTGCGTGGATAACTTCATTAATTGATTCCCTTACGAATTCCGTTTCATCGTGCTGAATCTCATATTCTATACCCTGCGGAAAGCCTTTGCTGAGTTCTTCCATTTTTTTCTGGATTTTATTGGACAAATCAATTGCGTTTGCCTCCGGAAGCTGGCTCACAGAAATAATTGCCGCATTTTTACCGCCGATTCTTGAAAAATAAGAATAACTTTCCGCACCGAGTTCAACCCGCGCAATATCTTTCAGTTTAATCTGAGATCCGTCGGGTTTTGATCTGACAACAATTTCTTCAAACTCTTTCGGATCCTCAAGGCGCCCGCGGGTGCGCATTGTTAATTTAATCATCTGAGGATCTTTCATAGGCTCAACACCCAAATCTCCGGCAGGCGTTTGGGTATTTTGTGCCTGAACTGCCGCTGCCACTTCGTTTGTGGAAACTCCTAAGCTTGCCATTTTATTTGCGTCAAGCCAAATCCTCATTGAATATTCGGTTGAACCGAATACCTGAACTTTACCTACGCCTTTTATACGCGCGAGTTCATCTTTAATATAAATCGCGGCATAGTTTGCAATATAAAGGTTATCATAAGTTCCCGTCGGTGAATTTACGGAAATCATTAAGATACCCGGGCCGCCGGTTGATTTTTTTACAGTCAAGCCATAACGTCTAACCTCTTCCGGCAGACGGGGAGTAACCAGTTGCAGCTGGTTTTGAACATTTACAACCGCCATGTCAGGGTCGGAGCCTATATCAAAATACAAGGTTAATTGATAAGAACCGTTTTGCGATGTTGAGGACATATAAATCATGTTTTCAACACCGTTCAATTGAGCTTCAACAGGTGCTGCAACGGTAGATTCAACAACGTCTGAGCTTGCACCGGCATATACGGCACTAACAACTACCTGCGGAGGCGTAATTGACGGATATTCCTCCAACGGCAGAGTTGTTATCATAAGCATACCCGCCAGAATAATCGCAAGAGAGATTACTATCGCAAGTTTTGGACGTTTTATAAATAAATTTCCGGAATTTTCTGCCATTATTTACCCTTTTTAGGTTGTGTTTCCTGTTTTTTAATTTTAGCCATTTCTTCAGGTGTAACAATAGTTACCGGATGTCCCGGAGTAACTTTTTGTAAGCCGTCCGTAATTACACGGTCGCCTGCATTTAAACCTTCTGTTACAACCCAGTAATCTCCCGTCTGCTGACCGACTTTTATATATGTCAATTGAGGAATATCGTTTTCATCCATTTTATAAACGTATTTACCTGCCTGATTTTCCTGAACAGATGCCTGATGAACCACCGGCACCTTGACTTTGTTATTTGAATACAATTTTATGGTAACAAATTCACCGTGCAAAAGCCTGTTATTTGGATTTTTGAATGTGGCACGGAGAGTTACTGTACCTGTTGACTGATCAATTTTGTTGTCCAAAAAATCCTGAACGCCGTCAAGTTCATACTTTTCGCCGTTATTAAAATACAGTTCAACCCGGCGGTTTTTATAATTTTCCATATCGGCTTTGGCTAACGCATCAAAATCGTTGGAATCCAGCGGGAATGTAACATATATAGGATCCGTACTGTTAATTGTTGTCAAAGGACCTGACGACGGCGATACATAGTTCCCGACGGTTACGGTAATAATACCGACTCTGCCGTTTACTGGAGATTTTACCATTGTATAGCCGTAATTTCTCTGGCTGTCCTGATAAGCTGCCTGAGCTGATGCCAGCTGTGCCCTCAGGGCATCCCTTTGTGACAAAATCTGATCATACTGAGCTTTTGCTATATAATCTTTTTTTACAAGCTCACTTGCACGTGCCAGCTGCTTTTCCGCATACTCAAGCTGTGCTTTTGTATTCGCCACATTTGCCTTTGCAATATTTGCAGTGTTTATAAATTCATTAGGCTCTATCTGAAACAAAACCTGACCTTGTTTTACGTAATCGCCTTCTTTAAAATAACTTTTCTGCAAATATCCGGAAATACGCGCAAGTACATTAACCTGATATTTGGAAGTTACGCGGCCCGGAGCCTGAAAACTTCTGATAATCTCTTTTTCGCCTATCGGCTCGACCTGAACACTGGGTGCAGGCTGCATTTTCATTCTCTTGGTACTTATATATTCACCGACAATACCCGAAATATACCTCAGGAAAATTGCCGCAACAACTACTATTAATACAATAATTATATTTTTTTTCATTGCTCTCCCCTGATAAAAGTATGGTTTTGTAACAAAAATCGTAACAAAAACAAATCAGGTTTGCAATAGTAATATCATACAAAAATTAATGCAAAGTTCGTATAAAATTTAGCATATCCGTTAAGGCTCTGCCGCGATGTGAAATCTGATTTTTTTCATCTTCGGACATTTCAGCCATTGTTTTGCCGTAATTTTCGACAACAAAAACAGGGTCGTATCCGAAACCGTTTACACCGGATTGATGTTCTGCAATTTCGCCTTTGCATTCACCTTTTGAAACATGCAAAATCTCGCCGTTTTCATCCAAAAGCGTCATAACGCATACAAATTTGGCACTTCTGTCGGATACTCCTTCAAGTTCTTTTAAAATTTTATTAATTTTTTCCTGCTGAGTCCCCGCATAACGTGCGGAATAAAGCCCCGGGGCGCCGTTTAATGCGTCAACACACAACCCTGAATCATCCGCAAGCGACATTTTGTGTGATACTCTGACAGCTTCTTTTGCTTTTTTATAGGAATTTTCTTCAAAAGTCAAGCCGTCTTCAACAGGATTAAAACCCGCTTCGGGCAAAATAAATTCAATTCCGCTGCCCTGTGAAATTTCGTTTATCTCCCTTAATTTATCCTTATTCCCCGTTGCAAAAACTATTTTCATTATTTACCGTACCGTCTTTGTCTGTGACCGAATTCAAAAATGGCTTTTGACAGCAATTCCTCATCAAATTCCGGCCAGAATTCTTGCATTACAATAAATTCCGAATAAGCAATCTGCCATAAAAGATAGTTTGAAACCCTCATCTCGCCGCCCGTTCTGATTAACAAATCAGGATCAGGAATATTTTTTGTATAAAGTTCTTTGGAAATCAAATCTTCCGTAATATCTTCCGATTTTACACCTTTTTCAATTATATGTCTAACCGCATTTACAATTTCATCGCGGGAGCCGTAATTAAAAGCTATCTGCAGCCTGACACCCGTATTATCTTTTGTATAATCCATTGCATCATACAAAATTTTCTGCAATTTAGGATTCAATTTTGTCAAATCACCGATAAAATTAATCACAACGCCATTTTCATGCAACTCCTGAAGTTCATTTTTTATGGTATTGGCTAAAAGTTCCATCAAAAACGCAACTTCTTCCGGTTTTCTGTTCCAGTTTTCTGTAGAAAATGCATACACAGTCAAATATTTCACGCCGAATTTATGGCATGCTTTTAGAGCTGCTTTCAAAGCATCAACACCTTTTTTATGCCCCATCGCGGACGGAAGATTTCTTTCTTTTGCCCAGCGGCGGTTTCCATCCATAATAATTGCTATATGCTGCAAATTAGTACTTTTAACTATATCTTGGGCTGTTAATTTTTCAATCTCAGTTATCATAATTCCTCACCCGAAAATTATAGCACAAAAAAAACACCGCCGGAGCGGTGTTTTTTAAATTTAATCTTTATTTAAGAGAACTTCTTGATACTATTCCTGCAAAAGCAGATCTAAGTTCATCAAATTTTTCTTTGTGCAAGGCTTTTGAATTAAGGTTTGCTGCATATTCGTCAATGCCTCTTACATATTCCAAAATACCTGCTTTTTTCGCTTTTTCCAATTCGGGACTTAAACCTCTGCTGAAAACAGTTGCATTTTCCGCTTTTTGTTGTTTTTTAAATAGGTTCTTTACAAATTTCTTAGTTTTAACCCATTTATCTGCAACAAAATCTGCAACAGAATTATATGCTCTGCTTAATCCTTCTTTAGCATTTTCAACATTTTTACTAAATCCGTTTGCTCTTAAATCTGCAAAAAATTTGCCGATATTTTTACGGTAAATAATACCTGCAGCAATTGCACCTGCAGCAGCCAAACCGCCAACAATACCAAGAACAATCTTTTTGGATTTTGAATTATCTTTAACACGAACGCCGTAAGTATCGGCTATTTGTTCAAGCTGCGCTCTGTTTACAACAGCGGCGCCCATGTTGCCGTTTGTAACAGCTATTGAATATCTGTCTTTGCCTATTTTTTTAACATCATAACCAGGAATTGCTGCTATTGACATATTAATGCCCTTTCAAAATTTCTACCTACACTTACATTAAAACTCTTAAAAATTTTTATTGCTATTATTTATATATTTTGTTACAAACATTAACAAATGAGTACCCATGAGGGTACTCATTTCACTCTCTTTCTTATTACGGATAAGACTTATGAGCATCCTGAATAACCGCATTTCAAGCAAATAAAGCAGCCTTCTGCCATTTGAATTTCATTGCCGCATTCCGGACATTTAACCGTTTTAATTTCGCCTGTAGGTTCTTCGCTGGCGATTTCGTTAACTTCTTCGACTTTTTCCTCTGCCTTTTCTTCGGATTTTTTCTTGTCATCCAAATTCATAGGCTGGAATTGACGCGAATTGTTTCTGTATACCGTAATACCTTTAAGATTATTTTTGTATGCAAGAATATAAGCTTCTTCAATATCTTTTCTTGTAGCATGTTCTTCAAAGTTTACGGTTTTTGAAACAGCGTTGTCTGTATGCAACTGGAACGCAGCCTGCATTTTTACGTGCCAGTAAGGTGAAACGTCATGAGCCGTTACAAAAATATGTTTAACCTCATCTGATATTCCGTCTACATGTGCAACTGAACCATCTTTTGCAATTTTTTTCATCAATTCTTCACTATAAAGTCCGTGAGATACCATGTAATCTTTGAATATCGGATTGATTTCGAGCATTTCGGTACCGTCCATAATCAATCTTGAAAATACAAGACCGAATAAGGGTTCAACACCGCCTGATGCACTTGCAATCATAGAAATTGTACCGGTCGGCGCAATACACGTAGTGGTTGCATTTCTGATACCGTATTGTTTAATAAGCTCATCCAATTCTTTCCATTGACTGTCTGAAATTTTTCCGGCAGACTTGCCTTTATATTTATTATAAAGGTAATAGTCACTATCATAAACGCTGCCTTTAAAATTCTTAAATCTGCCGCGTTCTTTTGAAAGTTCAATAGACTCGCATTTTGATTCATAATCTATGAATTCCATAACCTGACCTGCGAGTTTAGTACCTTCTTCTGATGCATAAGATATACCCATTTTCATAAGCATATCAGCCCAGCCCATAACGCCTAATCCGATTTTTCTGTTATTTTGAACCATTTCGGAAATTTGCGGAAGCGGATAATTGTTTACCGCAATTACGTTATCCAAAAATCTGATTGCAGTTCTTGTGGTTTCAGCCAGCAAATCCCAGTCAACCTCAACGCCTGATGAGGTTTCCTTAACCATTCTGCCGAGGTTAATTGAACCGAGGTTACAAGCTTCATACGCCAATAGAGGAACTTCGCCGCAAGGATTTGTAGATTCTATCTGTCCGATTAAAGGTGTCGGGTTATCGGAATTCATTTTGTCAATAAATACAATACCCGGTTCACCGTTTCTCCAGGCGCCGTCAACAATCATATCAAAAACTTTTTTAGCGCTTAATCTGCCGACAACCTGATTATTCTGCGGATTAATTAAATCATAATCGGTGCCGTTAAGATATGCTTCCATAAATTTATCGGTTACTGCAACAGAAATATTAAAGTTATTCAACTTATTGTTATCTGATTTGCATTCAATAAAGTCTAAAATATCAGGGTGATCAACTCTTAAGATACCCATATTAGCTCCGCGGCGTGTACCGCCCTGTTTAACAGCTTCTGTTGCAGCGTTAAAAACTTCCATAAATGATACAGGACCGGATGAAACACCCATTGTAGATCTTACAACACTGTTTTTAGGTCTTAATCTTGAAAAAGAAAAACCTGTACCGCCGCCTGATTTATGAATTAACGCAGTATTTTTAACAGTTTCAAAAATACCTTCCAGAGAATCCTCAACCGGCAATACAAAACAAGCCGCCAATTGTCCGAGTTCCCTGCCTGCATTCATTAAAGTCGGTGAGTTCGGCATAAAATAACGATTTGTAATCGCTTTATAAAATCTTTCAGTAAGTTTATCAACATCGGATTGTGTTGCTCCGAATTTAAAATCACCTTCTGCAATAGTTTTTGCAACACGTCTGAACATATCAGCCGGTCTTTCGGTGCAATTACCATCTTTGTCGCGTTTAAGATATCTTCTCTCCAAAACCTTTATCGCGTTTTCGGATAAACATACATCATCAATACACGTAGAATCTGCCACATTAACCTCCATAGTCTGTTATCTTTAAAAGTAATTCTATCCCAGCATGCCTCAAAGCATGATTGTTCTACAATTTTACATCAGTTTTAATTTACGCGCAACAGCATGCCAAAACTGTTACACTATTTAATTTTTTATCATATTTTTAAAATATATACAAATACCTGTCGGTCATTAAATTTTCTTAAATTAAAATTTCCTCTTTTGTATGTTTATAATATAATATAGTCAGAGGAAATTTCTTTGAAACATTCAAAACTTACAGCCTTAATATTTATAGCACTCATATTAGGTGTTTTAGTTGGACATTTTTTCCCCGAATTTGCGGTAAAAATGCGTCCGTTTGCCGTAATTTTCCTGAGAATGGTTAAAATGATTATTGCACCACTGTTATTTGCGACTCTGGTTGTAGGAATAGCCGGTCACGGTGATATAAGAAGCCTTGGGAAAATCGGACTGAAAACCATTATTTATTTTGAAGTTGTAACAACTTTGGCATTAATTATCGGATTAACAATGGCAAATATTTTCAGACCCGGAATGGGATTTGTATCGGAAAATGTTGCCAATAACCCTGTATTACTCCACGAAGCCGGATTAATGGCAACGGCGAATGCACATACATCAATTTCCGATATGGTAATGAATATATTCCCCACAAGCATAGTGCAAGCAATGGCTGACGGAAATCTTTTGCAAATAGTTGTTTTTTCAATATTTTTTGCAATTGCAATGTGTACTGTCGGGAAAGCAGCAAAACCGGTCATGGCAATTTTAAATTCCGTTTCACAAATTATGTTTAAATTCACGGAATATGTAATGTATTTTGCACCGCTGGGTATTTTTGGCGCTATTGCCGCAACCGTAGGTGATAACGGACTTTCAATTCTTAAAAATTATGCAAAAGTAATATTTTCATTATATACAGCACTTGCCGTGTTTGTCCTTTTAGTTTTGTTTATTGCCTGCAAATATGCAAGAATTTCTTTCAGAAATCTTATAAAAGCAATTCAGGAACCCGCAATTCTGGCATTCACAACAGCAAGTTCGGAAGCAGCTTTTCCTAAAGCCATTGAAATTATGGAAAAATTCGGAGTACCTAAAAATATTGTCGGATTTGTAATGCCTACCGGCTACACATTTAACCTTGACGGAAGCACACTTTATCTTGCAATGGCAGTATTATTTTCATCCCAAATCGTCGGGATTCATCTCGATTTAAACCAGCAGATTATAATGATGATTGCATTAATGCTTACCAGCAAAGGCATTGCAGGAGTTCCGAGAGTTTCTTTAATTGTCCTTGCAGGCTCTCTTGCAAGCTTTAACATTCCGCTTTTAGGCGTTGCAATACTTTTAGGCATTGACCAAATCCTTGATATGGGCAGAACAACAGTCAACTTAATCGGCAATTGTGTTGCAACAGTTGTTATTGCACGCTGGGAAAATGATTTTGACTACGGAAAAATGAAAGAATTTATTGACGAAACAGACCATGATAAACTTGAATGGGATTTTTCGGGCATAAAAAATATTTATGAAAAAGTTACGAATAGAGGAATAGAATGAGCGAACAAACAAAAACGGATTACAAAAACACCCTGAATTTGCCTCAAACAACACTTGAGATGAGAGCAAATGCAACAGTAAAAGAACTTCAGACCCAAAAATTCTGGGAAGAACAAAATGTTTATGAAAAAAATATTGAACAGCGTGATAAGACAAACAGCTTTGTACTTCACGACGGTCCTCCGTATTTAAGCTCCGAAAAAATTCACGTCGGAACAGCCTTAAATAAAATATTAAAAGACATTTTAATTAAATACAAATCCCAAAAAGGCTTTTATGCCCCGTATGTACCGGGTTATGACGGGCACGGGCTTCCGATTGAAAACGCTGTCGTGAAAAATATTAAAGGCGGCAGAAGCGCGCTCACTCCTCTTGAATTGCGTGAAAAATGCCGCGAATTCGCCCATAAAAACCTGAAAGGACAGGAATCAGAATTCAAACGCCTCGGAGTCTGGGGTGATTGGGAACATCCTTATTTGACAATTAATCCCGAATTTGAAGCGGAACAGGTCAGAGTTTTCGGCGAAATGTATAAAAAAGGTTATATTGAAAAGGGCTTGAAACCGGTTTACTGGTGTGCATCTTGCGAAACGGCACTTGCAGAAGCCGAAGTTGAATATGCAGATCACACATCAACTTCAATTTATGTAAGATTTAAGTTTGATGATGATTCAACGGAAAAAATAAACAAGGAGATTCTGAAACAAGTTCAGAATGACAAAAACATTTACGCGGTAATTTGGACGACAACTCCGTGGACAATTCCTTCAAACATGGCGATTTCAATGCACCCGAAATTTGAATACACCTTCTTTGAATACAAAGGTGACATTTATGTTGCGGCACAGGGACTTTTGGGCGCATTTTTAGCAGATGTAGGCTGGGAAGAAAAAGACATCAACGTAATCGCCTCCTGCACAGGTGCGGATTTGGAACTTTTAAACACAAAACATCCGCTTGTTGACAGAAAATCACCGATAATTTTAGGCGAACACGTTACTCTTGATGCAGGTACCGGCTCTGTTCATACAGCTCCCGGACACGGTCTTGAGGACTATGAAGTCGGATTAAAATACGGTATTGAAGTATTTTCTCCGTTGGATTCAAAAGGTGTATGGACGGATAAGGTTCAGGATAAAGATTTGGAAGGGGTTCCTTACTATAAAGGCAACTCAATTGTAATCGAAAAACTTGAAAAATGCGGGGCATTACTTGCAAAACAAGACATTCAGCACAGCTATCCGCACTGCTGGAGATGTAAAAACCCCGTAATTTACCGCGCAACACCGCAGTGGTTTGTAAAAGTTGATAAGTTCAGACAACAGACGCTTGAAGAAATTAAAAAAGTTAAATGGATTCCCTCAAGCGGAGAAGCCAGAATTTCAAACATGGTGGAAGGCCGCTCTGACTGGTGTATTTCACGCCAGAGAGCATGGGGGGTTCCTATACCCGTTTTCTATTGCAAAGAATGCGGAGAAGTTATCGTAACCGATGAAACTATTGAAAATGTCGCTAAAATCTTTGAAAAAGAAAGTTCCGATGCATGGGTAAAATACAGCGCGGATGAACTTTTGCCTCAAGGCTTCAAATGTCCGAAATGCGGCAAAACCCATTGTTTTACAAAAGAAAACGACATCATGGATGTATGGTTTGATTCAGGCATAACCTGGCGTGCGGTTGTTGAAAAACGTTCGGATGAGTTGGGGCATACGCCTGTTGACATGTACCTTGAAGGCTCTGACCAGCATAGAGGCTGGTTCCAGTCATCACTTTTGACCTCTGTTGCAACTCAGGGCAAAGCACCTTATAAATCAGTTCTTACGCACGGCTTTGTATTCGGGGAAGACGGCAGAAAAATGTCTAAATCTTTGGGTAATTATATCAGACCGGATGATATTATCAAAACCTACGGCGCAGATGTATTAAGGCTCTGGGCAGCGTCCGTCGATTACAGAAATGATACCAAAATCGGCGACAATATTATCAAACAGCTTGTTGAAATTTTCAAAAAAACAAGAAATACATCAAGATTTTTGCTCGGTAACCTGTTTGATTTTGACCCGAAAACAGATTATGTTCAATATGATGAACTTAAATCACTTGATAAATTCGCGCTTTATAAGTTAAATCAGTTAATTGAACAGGTTACGGAAGCTTTTGAAAATTATGAATTTTACAAATATTTCCAGAGCCTCCAAAACTTTGCGGCAGTTGACCTGAGCGCATTTTATCTGGATATTGTAAAAGACAGATTGTATACAGCAGGCAAAAAGTCACTTTCAAGACGTGCATGCCAGACGGTTTTGTATGAAATTTCGCAAACTCTTGTCAGACTGCTTGTTCCTGTAATGCCTCATCAGGCGGAAGATATCTGGCAAAATGTTCCAAAATCACAACAAGGCGGACTGGAAAGTATTTTGCTTTCAAATTGGCCTGTTGTAAACGAAAAATGGAATAATCCGCAGTTGGAAGAAGATTTCACAAAAATCTTGAAAGCACGTGAAGTCGTAACCCGCGCAATTGAACCTTTAAGAGCCGATAAAAAAGTCGGAAGCTCATTAGAGGTTGCGGTTTACGTAAAAACAGCAGACAATAGCGTTTTAAAAACAAATGAAGATGAACTTGCAAATATTTTCATCACATCGCAAGCATACGTAACGGACGAAGCACCGTCAGATGTATTAAATGAATATACTGAAGACGATTACACCGTTTGGGTTACAAAAGCTGAAGGCGAAAAATGCGAACGCTGCTGGAAATACAGAAAACTTGACGAAAACGGTATCTGCGAAGAATGCCGTCAGGCAATAGGTGAATAAACAAATAAAATTCCTGAAAAAGTAATCCTGTAAACATTACAGGATTACTTTTTAGTATAACTTCATGTAACATTTTGTTAACAAATTTCTTTAAAATACTAAAGTTCCGTAAAAAATCTTCCGTAGAAGTAAATACGAAGTATTTAGAAAGGAACGTTAAAGCTTATGGGAATGGCGGCAGGACAAGCCAGATTGCTCAGCATTACTGCAAGACTAAGTGATAATGAAGCCAATGGTCAAGCGCTTTCATATTCCAAACAGCGCCTTGCGGATGAAACAGAGCAGCTGAATACTAATTATAACAATGCGCTTGCTGCAACTAAATTACAGGTTCTTACAAGCTTTAACGGCACTATCGCAAATTATTCGGATATTTCATATAATCTTATGACCGGCTACGACTCCGTTGCTCTTGGCAGACAATACATTGTCACAGATACCAAAGGCAGAATTCTTGTTACTGACAAACAGGCAAAAGCTTTTGAAGCCGGTAACGGTGACTTTAATATTTTCCTTGCGGAATTAGGCTACACACAGGCAGATTTAACCGCCACAAGCACAAGCACTGATGAAGCTGCCAAAAATGAATCTTTACAAAAGATTCACGACGCATGGGATAAATATTTCACATCGATTGGAATTACATTTGACGATGAAGAACATGAATATGGTGATGCCGCGATAGAATTTGGTTATCAAACTTTCAACGGCGATAATACATTATTTAACGGCTATCCAACTTATACAATAACCCGTAAACCAAATCTTGATAAAGATGGTAATCCTGTTTTGGATGAAAATGGTAATCCTACTTGGGAAATACTGCCAAATCCGGTGACTAATGCAATTAACTATGAAGGCACAACAAAGGAACAACGCGAACTTTATGATTACGCGATTGCAATTACAAGCCAATATTATAGTGATGGAACTTATGATCACGTAAATCCGGATGACGGCAAGGTTTCAAATAATTTATTACAGACTGCAAACGACATTGAAAAGGGTTATATAGATTATTTGAGGAACATTTTTAACAAAATGGCTTCAGACGGTTACTACACGGAAGAAAATGAAAACGATACAATTAAAGATGATGTATGGTTTGAACAACAAATTACGGAAGGTAAACTTCTTCTTGAATACTATTCTGCAACCGAAAAAGGATTTGTATCAACAACTATAAGCGATGATGATGCGATCCAAGAGGTTGAAGACGACCGTGAGATTGCAAGAGTTGAAGCTAAATATAATCAGGATCTTGCATCTCTTGAAAAGAAAGACAGCATTATTGACCTCGAACTGAAAAAATTAGATACCGAACACAATGCGCTTCAGACTGAATATGAATCCGTAAAAAGCGTCGTAGACAAAAACGTAGAAAAATCATTCAATATATTCAGTTAAAAAAATTCCATTTTCCATACTAAATTTTCATAACACCGCTTTTATAAAGCGGTGTTTATAAAAAAAGAGCTCCCTTTGAGGGAGCTCTTTTTTTATAATAATCAAATTCATTATGCTTTTGCGGCGCCTGATTTTTCGATAATTTCTTTTTCGATATTTGCAGGAACCTGCTCGTAGCATTTGAATTCCATTGAGAAAGTACCGCGGCCTTGAGTTTTTGAACGAATATCCGTTGCATAACCGAACATTTCGCCGAGAGGTACAATCGCATTGATTTTTTGAATTCCGGTACCTTCGATAATTTCCATACCCTCAACACGGCCTCTGCGTGATGAAATATCACCGATAATGTCGCCTGTGTTTTCTTCCGGTACTTCAATTTCAACCTTCATCATAGGTTCAAGGATACACGGTTTTGCTTTGCGGCAGCCTTCTTTAATTGCCATAGAACCGGCAATCTTGAATGCCATTTCAGATGAGTCGACTTCGTGGTATGAACCGTCATAGAGTTCAACCTTAACGTCAATCATCGGATAGCCTGCTAAGATACCGCCTTCAAGTGCTTCTTCCATACCTTTTCTTGCAGGTTCAATGTATTCTTTAGGAATAGCACCGCCGACGATTTTGTTTTCAAATACAAATCCGGCATTTTCTTCAGCAGGTGAAATTTTAATCTTAACATGACCGTATTGACCTTTACCACCTGATTGACGGATAAATTTAGAATCCTGATCAGCGTTGCCGCGAATAGTTTCACGATAAGCAACCTGAGGTTTACCAACATTAGCATCGACTTTGAATTCACGTAATAAACGGTCAACAATGATGTCTAAGTGAAGTTCACCCATACCTGAAATAATTGTCTGACCTGTTTCATTATCAGTTTTCACTCTGAATGACGGATCTTCTTCAGCAAGTTTTTGAAGAGCAATACCCATTTTATCCTGGTCAGCTTTTGTTTTAGGTTCAATAGCAACTGAAATTACAGGTTCAGGGAAAGTCATTTTTTCAAGGATAATCGGTGATTTTTCATCACACAATGTATCACCTGTTGTAGTATCTTTCAAACCTACAGCCGCACAGATGTCGCCTGCAAAAACTTCATTTTCTTCAATTCTTTGATCAGCGTACATTTGAACAAGTCTTGAAATACGTTCTTTTTTGCCGTTAGTAGCGTTAAGAACATAAGAACCTGAAGTCAATTTGCCTGAATATATTCTCAAGAATGTCAAACGACCGACATAAGGGTCTGTCATAACTTTAAATGCCAGAGCTGAGAACGGCTCATCATCAGAAGAATGTCTTTCAACTTTTGTACCGTCTTCAAGTTCACCTTCAATAGCTTTAACGTCAACCGGTGAAGGCATCAATTCAACAATTGAATCCAGTAACAACTGAACACCTTTGTTTTTGAAAGCTGTACCGCATGTTACAGGAACAATTTTGTTATCGCAAACACCTTTTCTCAAGCCTTTTTTCAATTCATCAATTGAAATTTCTTCGCCTTCAAGATATTTCATCATGATATCATCATCGCATTCAGCGATCGCTTCAACAAGAGCATCTCTGTATTGTTGAGCTTTTTCAGCCATATCAGCAGGAATATCTTCAACTTTAATATCAGTACCCAAATCGTTGGTATAGATATAAGCTTTCATTTCAAATAAGTCGATAAGACCTTTGAATTGATCTTCTGCACCGATAGGCAATCTGATAGGATGAGCGTTAGCGCCCAAACGGTTTCTTATTTGGTCAACTACACGATAGAAGTTAGCACCGGTTCTATCCATTTTGTTAACAAAAACCATACGCGGAACTTCGTATCTGTTAGCCTGACGCCAAACGGTTTCTGATTGAGATTGAACACCGCCAACCGCACAGAATACAGCAACAACGCCGTCCAATACACGCAAAGAACGTTCAACTTCAATTGTAAAGTCAACGTGACCCGGGGTATCAATGATGTTAATCTGGTGACCTTTCCAGGATGCTGTTACAGCAGCGGATTGGATTGTAATACCTCTTTCGCGTTCCTGTTCCATAAAGTCGGTAACAGCAGCACCATCGTGAACTTCACCGATTTTGTGAGTTTTACCTGTATAGAACAAAATACGCTCTGTTGTAGTGGTTTTACCGGCATCAATGTGAGCGGCAATACCAATGTTTCTGATTTTTTCTAATGGAGTTTTTCTAGCCATTTTGTCTTTCCTTATATAATTGTGTACTTCTGCTATTTAAGCTACACAAAAATTATCCCATAAAAATATTTTTTATCAAGAACAAGTGTATGCTTTACGCAAATTTTGTTTACACAACTATTTTACAATCTGTTTATTTTGTACTACAATTTAGGTGTATAAAAGATAAAAGAGGGAATAAAATGCAAGTATCACTAAACTGGTTGAATGAATTTGTTGATTTATCTGATAAAGAGCCTGAAGAAATCGCACATGAGCTTACTATGAGCGGTCTGGAAGTAGAGGCTGTAGAAGAAATAAAACCAAAATTTACCAATATAAAAACAGTAAAAATCGAAAAAATTGATAATCACCCGAATTCGGACAGATTACATCTTGTAACCGTAAACACAGGATCAGGACTCAAAACTGTTGTCTGCGGCGCACAAAATATCGCGGAAGGTCAGATTGTTCCTTATGCGAGCGTCGGAAGTCAGGTTCTTGACAGAAAAACAGGAGAAATGTTTACCCTCACGCCGGCTGTGATACGCGGCGTTGAATCTCAGGGCATGCTTTGTTCCGCTGATGAGTTAGGGGTTGCGGAACGAAATTATCAGGAAGAAGACGGCATTTTGATACTTAACAGAATTTTCCCCGATGTAGAAATAGGACTTAATGCGGAAGATGTTTTAGGGTTTGAAAAAGATTACATACTTGATGTCGCACCGACTGCAAACAGAGGAGACGAAATGTCCGTCCTCGGAATTGCAAGAGAATTAAGCGCAATATTTGACAGACCCCTGAAATTCAACAAAATTGAATGCACAAAAGATTTATCAACAGATGAATTTGATGTTGAAATTTTAGATGACGATGTCTGCAAATATTATTCAATAGGTTTGATAAAAGATATTAAAATAAAGCCGTCGCCCGATTGGATGCAAAAAAGGCTTCTTGCGTCCGGCGTACGTGCAATAAACAATATTGTCGACATTACAAACTACGTAATGCTTGAATACGGTACCCCTCTTCACGCATTTGATTTTGACAAATTAAACGGATATCTTTGCGTAAGACGTGCAAAAGAAGGCGAAAAACTTACAACACTTGACGGCGTTGAAAGAACTTTGACCACTGATACCGTTTTAATTGCAACAAAAGAACGCGGAGTATGTCTGGGCGGTGTATTCGGCGGTGAAAATTCCGAAATCGACGACAATACTAAAAATATTGCGCTTGAAGCCGCATATTTTACTCCTGTTACAAATCGTAAATCTGCCCGCAGTGTGGGCTACCGAAGTGAAGCCAGCGCAAGATACGAAAGAGGCGTTGATATTGAAGCAATAAAACCCGCCTTAATGCGCGCAATGCAGTTAATGACGGAATACGCTGACGCAAAAGTTACAGGCGTCGTTGAAACAGGCAAAAACAAACTTGATCCGATTGAAATAACTTTAAGATTCCCTGAAGTAAAAAGAATTCTCGGATGCACAATTGAGCCTCAAAAATGCTGCACGATTTTAGAGAATCTTGGATTTGAAAAACTCGGCGGGAATGAAGCCGCTGCGAAATTTTCAGTACCTTCATGGCGTGCTTATGACGCAACACGCGAAATTGACTTGATAGAAGAAATTGCCCGCATAAACGGCTACGACAAAATTGCGCCGACACTTCCCGCCAAAAATGAAATGCCGGAAATTTCTCTGGAAGAAAAAGTCACCGCAAAAGTAAACAGACTTATGCAGGATTCAGGACTTAACGAAATAATCACAAGTTCATTAATCGGTAAATCATTCCTTGATAAATTTATGGTACCGTTTGAACAGGAAAAAGCAGTTTATGTCGAAAACCCTGCAAGCGAAGAATACTCAATGCTGCGTCAATCACTTGCCGCAAGCGTTTTGAACGTTATGAAAAACAATTTTGACAACGGGCAGAAAAATTTCTGGGGTTACGAAATCGGCAAAACCTATAAAATTACGGGCGAAGCTGATGAAAAAATAACAGGCGTTACGGAATCCAAAATCCTGGCAGGTGTTTTAACCGGTGAAATACAAAATTCAAAATGGCAAAATACCGGCTCGCTTGATTTTTATACCGTAAAGGGCATTTTTGAACATCTGTTTGAAGTTCTCGGCGTCGAAAGAAGAATTAAATTAAACCTCTGCTCCGATATCGACTATATGCACCCCTATAGAACCGCAGAAATTCTGCTTTTAGGCAAAAAACCGGAAAGAATCGGATATTTCGGACAAATCCATCCGCTTTTGAAAGACAAATTGAAACTTAATCAAAATGCGTTTTTATTTGAATTAAATCTGACAACATTAATCTCAGCGGTTAAAGAAACTGTGCCGCGTTTCAAAAAACTTCCGCAATTCCCTGAAGTCCGCCGCGATTTAGCGTTTGTAATAAACGAAAATGTTACGTTTGACGAAATTCAAAAAGTCATAAAAGGCGCTGTTCAGCAAAATATTTTCAAAGGAAGCGAAGTGTTTGACATTTATCAGGGTGAAAATATTGATAAAGGTTACAAAAGTCTTGCTTTCCGCATAAAAATGCAGGATGAAAACGCAACTTTGACCGACGAAATTATTGAAAAACAAATGCAATCCGTCAGAGAAAAACTTCAAAAAACTTACGCTGATATAACTTTCAGAGAATAGGAGAATTCTTATGAAAAAACTGATAGTACTTTTGGTTTTGTTACTTGGTTTAATTCTACCGGTAAACGCGGCAAATATCATGCCTGTGAATGTTGAACCTAATGACCTCAGGACTATCGGTTTATATCAGGTATCTAAAGATATAACACTTTATGAGCAGCCGGATGATCAATCAAGCATAATTAATAATATTAAATGGTCTGCCGTAGATATTTTCCCGGAAGGAGTAAAGTTTAATGAACTTTTCATTGTCTTTATCCCTGAAAAAGAACTGGGGTTTGTTGCGGTAACGGATGAAACAGAAGATTGGGTTCAGATAATTTATAACAACAAAACCGGCGAAACTGCCTGGATTAAAAAAGATGATCCGTATAAATTTATGAGCTGGATCCACTTTTACAATATGTACGGACGCAAATACGGTCTGTATATTCTCAAAGGAGCGCCCGATTCTGTTAAAAATATAAGAAGTGCAACGGACGATTCTGCACAGTTGCTGGCAGAAATGAATATGCCGACAAAAATTAAACTTAACGTAATACGCGGAAACTGGGCGCTTGTAAGCGTTCTTGATCTTGACAGATCTCCAAAAACCGGATACATACGCTGGCGCGGTGATGACGGCATCAGGTATTTTTTCCCTGATATAAAATAATTTATATATGTAACAATCCGCAAAAAATGCTCGACAATTGATTTTGTTTGTTATAGCATTGGCTTAAACGCGATAATAAATAGTAAAGGAGAATGTTATTATGCAAGTTATATTAAAAAAAGATGTCCAAAATTTAGGTGAAGCAGGCGACATCGTTAACGTTAAAGACGGTTATGCAAGAAACTTCTTACTGCCTCAGGCAGCTGCCGAAATAGCAACGGAAGGCGCACTCCAAAACCGTGAAAAAAATCTAGCAAGAATTAAAGCTAAACAAGAAAAATTACACGCAGAAGCACTTAAAAAAGCTGAAGCAATTGAAAAATTCGGCAAACTTGAATTGTCTGCAAAAGCAGGTGAATCAGGAAAATTGTTCGGTACTATTACAACTAAAAAATTAACCGAAGAATTGAAAGAAAAATCAGGCATTGAAGTTGACAGAAAAAATGTTTCTTTGAATGCTCCTATCAATAAAATCGGTGAATACAAAATGCTTATCAAATTAACTTCTAAAGTTAAATGCGAATTGGCAGTTGTGGTAACCGCATCAGAAGTTGTTAAAGAATCAATCGAAGAAGAAGTTGAAGAAACAACAACTGAAGAAGAATAATTTTTTGAGGGGTATTTGAATGGAGTGTCTGGCAATCGGTTCATTACCTTATGATAACCCCCTGAAAGCCATGGAAATTGTCCAAAACTATTTTTCCGAAATACCGTTTTGGCCGCAGCTGGCAAAAGTTAGTAAAAATGAAGACATGTCTTTTCAATTTTTGGAAGGGATGCCTTCATTTTTTATGCCTGAAGATGGTGAGTTTCACTTTAACACGGAAAATAGCATTTTTTTTAATGAATTAGAACAATTTTTGACAGATTATGAAACAATAATAAAAAATAAAGACTATAATCTGCTCCAAAAATATTCAATTAGTGAAAATTTTTCATCAACATTCAAATCTTTTATAGAATTGATTAACAAAAACAAATGTAAAAAAGCAAAAGGTCAACTAACGGGTCCATTTACACTTGCAACAATGCTCACGGATACAAAAGGCAGATGCGCCATATATGATGAAACACTTAAAGAACTAATCATAAAAACCCTATCTTTAAAAGCTTTATGGCAAGTGGTTGAAATCAAAAAAGCAGGCGCAACCCCTATAATCTTTATAGATGAACCGACATTAACACAACTCGGTGCTTCAAGCTATATTACTATTTTACGCAAAGAAGTTATCTCAATGCTTAAAGAAATCTCCGATATAATTCAAAAAAACGGCGGGATGTCCGGTGTTCATTGTTGCGGCAAATGTGACTGGACAGTCCCGATTGAAGCAGGAATTGATATTATAAGCCTTGATGCATATTCATATGCACAAAATTTAAGTATTTTCCATAAAAGTATTCAAAACTTTCTTGAAAAAGGAGGTAAAATAGCCTGGGGGATTGTCCCGACTAAAGACAAAGACGCACTGGAAAATGCAAACCCTGATATTCTGGATGAAAAATTTAAAAAAGCTGTTAACTATTTGACTAAAAAAGGGATTAATGAGAAACTAATAATGGACAATTCTTTTGTAACACCAACGTGCGGCGCAGGATCTTTGTCCAAAGAACTTGCCCAAAAAGCAATGCGACTGACCTTTGAACTAAAAGAGAGGTATAATGACAACTAAACTCGCGATTACCGGCAAAAGCGGAAGCGGTAAAACTACTATTACTAAAGCATTTTTAAATATACTAAAAGAAATGTTTCCCGAAAAAACAATCCTTCTTCTGGATAATGACTTGACAGGTGAACTCGGTCACAGCTTTGGACTGGATATAAGGAACACAATTTATGGTATCAGAAGCGGTAAACACGAATACAAAACAGGTATTCCCGAAAATATGACCAAACAGGAATTCATTGAATGGGCAATGGAAGATATTGTAGTGTCGCTGGATGAAAATGTTGATATAATTGTTTCATGGCTTGTAGGGTCAAAAGATTGCAGATGCCCGATTACCGGTCAAATTAATGATGCGGTTTATAAACTTATTCAAAGATATGATATTGTTATTTTTGACTGCGAATTTGATTTGAAATACTTAAATCAGCTTGTTGATATTGATATAGACACAACTCTTATTATTGCAAACCCGAGTGAAGACTCCGCACATCTTGCTAAACGTATTGAAGAATTCAGCGCAAAATATGCTGCAGGCGGTCAATTGGGTGTCGTAATAAATAAAGCGGAAAATGAAAAATTAAGTGAGGTTTATAACCTCTTACAAAAATATGATTTAGATGTACTGGGTGTAATCCCTTATGATAAAAGTTTGGAAGAAAATACCGTAAAAAAAGAATCAAAAATTGTTCAAGATGCAATTAAAGAATTCTATTTCAGGCTAAATCTTCCGCAATGAGGTAGTATGACAACAATTCTTGACGGGAAAAAATTAAAAGAAAAAATTCTTTCGGATTTAAAAATCAAAATAGAAGGTTTTGAAAAAAAACCGTCACTTACTGTTATTCTTGTCGGAAACGACCCTGCAAGCAGAATTTACGTAAATAATAAAAAGATAACTGCGGAAAAAATCGGCATTAATTCAGATATAATTACTTATCCGTCATCAGTATCCGAAGATGAATTACTGGAAAAAATTCACGAACTTAATAAAGATGACAATGTAGATGCAATCCTTGTTCAATTACCGCTTCCGGAGCATATTTCAAAAGAAAAAGTAATTAATATGATTAATCCGCAAAAAGATGTTGACGGATTTACACCGTATAATTTCGGCAAACTTTTCTCAGGCGAAAAACCTTTTGTTTATCCTTGTACACCTAAAGGAATATTGCTTTTACTTGACGAATATAACATTGAACTTGAAGGCAAGCACGTAGTAATAGTCGGACGTTCTAATATTGTCGGCAAGCCGCTTTCACAAATGATGTTAAACCGAAATGCAACTGTGACAATTTGTCACAGTCATACAAAAAATCTTTCCGACATAACAAAAACTGCAGATATATTAGTTTCTGCAGTAGGGGAAAATATAATAGAAGAAAAAATGTTAAAATCCGGTTGTGTAGTGGTGGACGTAGGGATTTTCAAAGATGCGACGGGTAGAACTCGCGGAGACGTCGACTTTGAAAATGTTTCCAAAATTACATCGTATATCTCACCTGTTCCGGGCGGTGTCGGACCAATGACAATTACATCATTAATGCTAAACACCGTTGAACTTTTCGAAAATAGTAATAAACGCCTAAAATAAGGCGTTTTTACTATTAGCTGCCTATCAAGTTCAAGCCGCAGCTGTTTTTAATATTGTTATTAACCAGTGTCTTCAAGCTGGAAATTTCGTTATCAAGCAATTGGATTTGTGAATCCAAAGTATCCTGTCTTGATTCCAAATACTCTTCAGTAGCTTGTAAGCCAATGTAATAAGAATCATTATCCAAATCTGCATCATCACCTGCGTCATTGGCATAATAACCCATTTCTTTTGTAACCCAGTTTGCTTCATTCATTACAAGAGTTTGCTCAAATTGAAGCTGGTTTCTCTGCAAAATAAATAATTGTTTCTGTGAATCTACCGCTAAAAATGACATATTAGCTCTCCTTATATTGTACTCTTCTCTTAAATATATAAAGTATTTTAAATTTGTCCGATTTCAGTGTTTGTATTTTTTGTAACATTTGTTTACATAACGAATTTATACAAAACCTGTGCCAAAGGCACGACACTTTACATAAAAACTATTATCTGCCTGAGGACAAGACATTGTGCCGATATTGGTGAAGCCGCTTTATACGATTATTTGTAAACTAATACAAGCATTAGTATTACCGCTTTACATAAAAATTATTATGGGTAGTTCTTTATGTTTACTTTTTCTTTTTATTGCGATGTAAAAAGAAAAAGTGAACCGAAAAAGAAAAACACGCGTTTTTATTTGCAATCCTACGGATTGCTAAAGCCCTAACGGGCGCACTCCGTGCCGTTGCAGTATTTTAGCCCCTCTCCCGTCACTACGTGACACCCTCTCCCTAAAGGGGCAAGGGCTAAAATACTGCAATCTTAAACCGCGCCTATAATCACGGCGCGGCTTGAACATTCGACCTTAACGGAACGATACAAAGCGAACCAAAATTTTGTCATTCTGAACTTGTTTCAGAATCTCAAAATTTTGTGTGAGCCTGTAAAGTTTAGGGTGACATGAGCGAGTTTGCGTCAAGATACTCATAGAATATGCAAAACACGTATGATGTCGTGCCTCACTTGTTATGTGACCGGCAAAAAAAAGCCGGTTTCAAAACCGGCTTTTTTTGAAATATTAACGTTTTGAGAATTGGAAACGTTTTCTTGCACGTTTGCGACCGTATTTTTTACGTTCTTTAACACGCGGATCACGTGTTAACAAACCTTCAAGTCTTAATACGTTTCTGTATTCTTCGTTTGATTTTACAAGCGCTCTTGCAATACCGTGTCTGATTGCACCGCATTGAGCAACAACACCGCCGCCTACTGCTTTTACTCTGACATCATATTTATCCTGATTGTCAGTCAAAACAAGGGGTCTATAAACTAACATTTCTATAGCAGGTCTGTTTCCGATATAATCTGTTAATTTTTTACCGTTAACAAAAATTCTGCCTTTACCTTTAACCAATTTTACAACTGCAATAGAGGTCTTTCTGCGTCCTGTAGCTATAATTTCTTTATCAGCCATTATTTAACCTCCTTTTCTAATACAATTGGTTTCTGAGCAGCATGCGGATGTTCAGGACCATTGTAGACTTTCAATTTAGTAAATTGAGTATCGCCCAATGTGTTGTGCTGAAGCATGCCTTTTACTGCTTTTTCAATTAATTTTCTTGCATCTTTTTCGCGTACTTCTTTTACGCTTGCAGATTTCAAGCCGCCCGGATAACCGGTGTGATGATAATAAATTTTATCAGTTTCTTTTTTACCTGAAACAACAACCTTGTCAGCATTGATTACGATGACAAAATCACCTGTATCAACGTTGGGTGTATATTCAGGTTTATTTTTGCCTCTGAGAATATTAGCAATTCTGGTAGCCAATCTGCCCAGGATTTCACCTTCGGCATCGATTAAATACCATTTTCTTTCAACTTCCAGAGGTTTTGCTGAATATGTTTTCATGCTTTATCTCCAATTTAATATGTTACTTCTACAAGTGTCAATCCGTACGGATTGACGGTTTGACCGGCTTTCTTCCGATCTTTTGCCTCAAGAACATTTTTCATATGCTCAGGCGGCAGGTTATGCCCTTCTATTTCTAAAAGGGTTCCGACAATGGCTCTTACCATATTATACAAAAACCTGTTTCCTATAATATCAATAATCACCCTGTCGCCGGCGCGTGAAACTTTCGCTTCATAGATAAAACAAACTTTGCTCGGGTTCAGCGTTCCGGAACTTTTAAAACTTGAAAAATCATGTTCGCCTTTGATATAATCCAGTGATTTTTGCATCCTTTTTATATCAATATCATACTTAACTCTTAACAAATCACCGTCAAAAGCGTTTTTGCATCTGCGATTAACAAATTCATAAACATAATGACGTTTTTTTGCCGATTTTTGAGCATGAAATTTAGGGTCAACCTCTTTCAAGTCCGTAACGGATATGTCGTTGGGAAGTATTTCATTCAAAGAGTAGACAAACTTTGAAGCAACAATAGGTTTGTCACAATCAAAATGAACAACCTGTCCGACGGAATTTACTCCTTTATCCGTCCTTCCGGAAAAGATTGTTTTAACCGGCCGGTTATTATTTATGGAATTACCATATATCAATGTACTAAGTGCTTTTTCAAGTTCTCCCTGTATTGTCGGTAAGTCACTTCCGGCTTGCAACTGGCTTCCGGCATAGTTTTTACCTATATACTGAACCTGAACGGCATAACGCATAGGTTATACCAGCTGGATTAATGCCATTTCAGAGGCATCTCCGCGTCTTGGCGGCAAACGATAAATTCTTGTATAACCGCCTTCACGGTTAGAATATTTTTTACCGATTACAACAAACAATTTTCTCAAAACTGTTTCTGCAGCCAATTTTTTGTCAGCCTGAGGTGCGTCAAAAACTTCACCTGTTGCAAGGTCCATATATTTTCCTGTTTCTTTGTCGAAAATATATTTAGCGGCCTGGCGGCGGCTGTTCAAATCACCTTTTTTTGCAAAAGTGATAATCTCTTCAGCATACGGTCTCAAAGCCTTTGCTCTTGCCATAGTTGTTTTGATTTCACCGTGCATAAAAAGTTCAGTCGCTAAAGAACGCAGCAAGGCTTCTCTTTGGTCTTGTGCTTTTCCAAGCGTATGTTTTTTAGTTTGGTGTCTCATTTTTATTTTCCTTTTTATTAATTTAATATCTTAATTAGCCGATTTCTTCTTCCATTTCAGGGCTTGGAGCTAATTCCAATCCGAAATGGTGAAGTCTTTCGATAACTTCATCTGAAGATTTTTTACCGAAATTTTTAATATTCAACAAATCATGTTCTGATTTTTTCAACAATTCAGCCATTGAATTGATGCTTGCACGTTTCAAGCAATTGTATGCTCTGACAGACAATTCCAATTCTTCAATGGTCATTGAAGGAACATTAGAATCTTCTTCCTCTGTTTCTTCAACTGATGCAACAGGTGCTATAACAGGCTGACCGGTTATTGATGCGATTTGCATAAAATGGTCAATCAAAAGATTTGAAGCCTGGCTTAATGCTGTTGTAACATCAATTGAACCGTTTGACCAGATTTCCAGAGTTAATTTATCAAAGTCAATCATATCGCCTACGCGAGTATTTTCGACATTGTAGCTTACGCGTTTGATAGGCATAAACGTTGCATCAATAGGCAATACGTCAATTGATAAACCTTTTGCATCTCTGGGAACATCATTTGCAACGTAACCTTTGCCGGTTTCCACAATAATATCGGCGTGGAATGAACCGCCGTCAGCAACGGTACAAATTAACCAGTCAGGGTTAACAACTTTAACACCTGCAGGTAATTGAATATCACTTGCAAGAACCGGTCCCGGACGATCAACATCTATTCTTAAATGTTGTGCATCTTTTGAATCGGTTTTTACAACTAAGCCCTTAAGGTTAAGCATTACGTCGATAACATCTTCCAAAACACCCGGAATTGCTGTGTATTCGTGAGTAATACCTTCAATTCTGGCTGATGTTACTGCTGTTCCTTCAAGACTTGACAGTAATACACGTCTTAAAGAGTTACCGATTGTAGTACCAAAGCCTCTTTCCAACGGTTCAATTACAAATTTACCGTATTGTGAACCGTCTGAGCTTGTTGTTGTATTAACGCATTTAATTTTTAATTCCATTTGTTTTTCTCCTAGTTTTATAATAACTATTGATTTTTCGTTTGGGATTTTATAAGCCCTTATTTAGAATAATATTCAATTACCAAATGTTCTTTGATTTCAGGATCAAGTTCTTCTCTTTCCGGAATTCTGTCAAATGTAATTTTCAAAGCATCTTTGTCAATTGTCATCCAGGCAGGTGCGCATGCCAAATCAATCATTTCCAACACATTTTTTAAATATGCTGAACTTCTTGCTTTAACCGTTACAACGTCGCCGGGCTTAACAAGGTATGACGGGATGTCAACTTTTTTTCCGTTAACAAGAACATGACCGTGGTTTACGATTTGTCTTGTTTGTTTGCGGGTAATACCAAAACCTGCTCTGAACAAGATATTATCTAATCTTGATTCCAAAAGTTGTAACAAAATTGTACCTGTTACGCCTTTTCTTCTTGCAGCTTCTGTATAGTATTTTGCAAATTGTTTTTCGCTTACGAGATATGTAAGTCTGATTTTTTGTTTTTCATTCAAGTGAATTGCATATTCAGAAAGTTTTTTTCTGACTGCACCGTGCTGACCTGAAGCACTTTGTCTCATAGAAGATGTTAATTTTCTGTTAGACAAATCTTTTACACCGTAGTTACGGAATAATTTATTTGTAGGTCCTTTGTATCTTGCCATTTTTTCTCCTTTACTTTTGCGGGGCGTCTATGGTTTGCTTGTTGGCTTTAAGCAAGCCCCCGCGGTTCTACTGATAATTGTGCGCTATACGCGTCTTTTCTTCGGCGGTCTGCAGCCATTATGCGGGATAGGAGTTACGTCTTTAATAAGAGTAATTTCCAAACCTGCAGCTTGAATAGCTCTGATAGCTGTTTCACGACCTGAACCGGGTCCTTTGATGTAAACTTCAACTTTTTTCATACCCTGATCTATGGATTTTTTTGCAACAAGCTCAGCTGCTGATTGAGCTGCAAAAGGTGTACCTTTTCTTGCGCCTTTAAAACCCGTAGCTCCTGCTGTTGCCCATGCAATAGCATTACCCTGGGTGTCTGTTGAAGTTACGATTGTATTATTGAAAGTTGACTGTATGTGTACAACTCCCTGCAATACATTTTTCTTTTCTTTTTTCTTTGTTTTTACTGGTCTTGCCATTTCTAGTTATCCTTTACTTTTTATCTTTCTTTTTATTAAGTTACTAGGTTACTAAGTTACTAAGGCACTAAGTAGCGCTATTTCTTTTTAGCAACTGCGCCGTTTTTCTTGCCGCGGCGTGTTCTTGCGTTAGTTTTTGTTCTCTGACCTCTTACAGGAAGGTTACGTTTATGGCGCAAGCCTCTGTATGAGCCGATTTCCTGAAGGCGTTTGATGTGCATTGTTACTTCACGTCTTAAGTCACCTTCAATGTGGTAGTTTGCTAATTCGTTACGAAGATTTTTAATATCTTCTTCTGTTAAATCATCTGTTCTTAAATCAGGTGATATTTTTGTAGCTTCAAGAATTTTTGCGCTTCTTGTAGGTCCTATACCGTAAATATAGGTTAATGCTACTATCATTCTTTTGTTACGAGGTAAATCTACCCCTGCTAGTCTTGCCATTTATTTTTCTCCTTTTCTTGGCTTTTGGCGGAATTGGAATTTCAATGCGGGCTTAGTTCTAATCAAACCGTCACACTCGTTTATCCGCCCCTGTTGTTAGATTTTTTTGGGTAAGAGGCTTAAATACTTCCTCTCCACCTGCTGATGCCCGCAGGTTCGGCTCCTGTCAAAGCAAATAGGATTTATCACTAAAATAAATTCCGCTTAACCCTGACGTTGTTTGTGTTTTGGATTTTCACAGATAACTGCGATTCTTCCTTTTCTTTTAATACATTTGCATTTATCGCAAATCTTTTTTACTGATGATCTTACTTTCATTTTGTTTTCCTTTATATTTATAATTGTGAGATGTTTTCTATTTTAATCTGAAGGTAATTCTGCCTCTGGATAAATCATACGGGGTCATTTCAACTTTTACTCTGTCGCCCGGAAGAATTCTTATAAAATTCTTTCTGATTTTCCCTGAAATATGCGCCAGAATTTCATGATCGTTTTCAAGTTTTACCCTGAACATTGCATTCGGCATTGCCTCAAGTATTGTACCTTCTAGTTCTATTACGTCTTTTGACATATTTTCCTCATTATTTCGACTGTGAATTCAGGCATAATATGCCCATATAAAAAATTATATTTGCAAAATATTTGTTTGCAAGCAATATTATTGAATTTGCATGCAAAAATCATTATAAATATTTATTTTGTTTTTTTAATAATGGCACTCTTTCAATAAAATTAACCAATTGAAAAAGTCGGATTTTAAAGAACTTTCCGACTTTTTGTAAATTTTTCTTAATATTTTTAATTATTTTATTTTTAATTAAACATTAATAATCCATTTTCCAACCGTCCAACATGATTTTATCAAAACATGCGCCACGGTATCCGACTTGGTCAGCCCAATCCTCACAGGACCAATCTTCGTTACCAACATTATAAGAATTACCCACCACGCCATCGGAATAAATATCAAAATTAAATAAATCACGACCATTAGTATTAGGTCCGCTTTTGCCGTTCAAATCAAAAACCAAACGGATATAACCATGACCTGTATACCCGTCGTACGCATCAACATCAGACACACAGACCGGAAAACCGTAAGAAAGTTTCAAACATCGAACACTGTCCCTAAACATTTCATCAGTCGTGATACTTGCCGAACCATCCAAAGAACTGTATGATGCAGCAAAACATTCAGCAGGTGTGCATTCGTTAGAAACTTTCAAATATTTTTTCAAAAATTCAATAGCACCGTCAATATCCGCATACGCATACGTATGATCCAGTGTATCGACTCTTTCATCAGCAAGAGCAGCCACAACAGCATTAGATACATCATTATACAATTTCTGCATTTGTGCAATTTTCACTTTTGTTTGATGATTTACAAGTAATGTCGGTATGGTCATCGCTGAAATCACTCCGATAATACCAAGTGTTATCAAGACTTCCGCCAAAGTAAATCCGAATTTAAAAGTTTTTTTCATATATTCTCCCTCTATTTATTAAAAATTATATCTTGTTTAAAGATATTTTGCAACAAATATTAAATATTACGTAATGTTACATTTATGATTTCAGCTGAAATCAAACGGGAATAAAATACTTATATATAATATAAGAGAGTAAAATTTCGGAGTGTAAAAATGGCTGACAAAATTAACAGTATAGAAGATCTGGAACAACTTAAAGCTGCTGCGGCGGCACAAGGAACAACCGTCCCGAATTATAATGAATGGAGCCAGATTTTGAACGATTTGGAAGAAGCAGGTATCCAGTCAACAGGCTCTTTTTCAGGTGATAAAGCACTTCGAGATGAAATTCAAAGAACAGTAGAACAATATATTGAACAGACAAAAGCTGAACAAGCCCAACAACAGCAACAAACACAAACAGAACAACCTGAAAAAATATCTAAAACAGACAACGAACAAGCAATAAAAGCAACTGTTGCAAATGCGGTAAGTTCAAGTATAATGGCGGATTATATGAAGTATTACCATATGCTAATGTAATACTTTTACCCTTGTAAACGGCCAGAATAAAAATACTGCTTTACCCACAAAACGCTCCTTGGGTAAAGTTCCCCAGTATCTGCTGTCCTGGGAATTCCCGCGGTTGTCGCCCATCATAAAATATTCACCTTCGGGAATTATAAACGGTCCGCAATACATGGCTTCCGTACACGGAGTATAGTCGTAAACACTTCTTACATAAGGTTCATCCAGCGGTTTGTCATTTATATAAACCGTGCTTTTACCGTCTTTGTCCTGTTTTACTTCAAATTTATCACCCGGCATCCCTATTACACGCTTAATATAAGCAACATCTTTACAGAAAAAACCGGTCAATCTTGAAAACAACTTCCACGGCGTGTTTTTCAACTCGGTGAATGGCGGATAAAATACCATTATATCCCCGCGTTCAGGGGTTTTGTAAAATCTGGAAAATCTTTCAACAAAAATTCTGTCACCTTCAACAAGTGTAGGTTTCATTGACCCTGACGGAATCCAGCGGATTTCACCTATGAAAAACCTTATTATTATTACCATCACAACAACAAATACAACCGTATCAACAGTTTCTTTTATTGCAGGCTGATTTCTTTTATACCATGCTTTTATTTGTTCCTTAAACATCCTCTAACAACTCCAAAAGCTCCATTAATGACTTTTTATATATGCTTTCCTCTAAATCATTAATACATTGCTTTGCGCAATTGACATAATTATTTAACAAATCTTTTGTTTTTTCAATACCGTCTTGAAGGTTATCCGACAAAATCATTGCAGCATTATAAATTCCCTCGTCGCAATCATTCGCGGATTTTGTATTGTCAGACTCCATTACATTTAATAAATCATCCCTGACTTGAAATGCAATTCCGAAATTTGACGCGAATTCAAGCGTCTTTTCATCCGCAGCATTGTCTGCAAGCAACATTGAAGCTTTTAATGCGCTTTCAAATAATGAACCTGTTTTTTGATATGATTTTTCAATATATTTTTCAATATCAGTCTTTTTATACCTGTTAAAATATTGATTAACCTCGCCGAGGCACATAGTTTTAACAGTATCTGAAAATATATCCATTACAGGGATTGAACCGATTTTCACAAGTTTTTTTAAAGATTCGCCCAAAAGATAATCACCTGAAATTACAGCAAGCTGATTATCAAATTTGTCATTCAAAGTCTTTCTGCCGCGGCGGAGCTTACTTTCATCAATAACATCATCATGGATTAAAGATGCATTATGAACCAGCTCAACTGCCGCCAAAAGCTCGTAATGCGCAGGCAAAAGATATATCTTTGATGCTCTTAAATATAATATTGTCATTAAAGAACGTATTCTTTTGGATGGTGATTGCAAAAAATTCTCAAGTTCGGCATCAAGCTCAGGCTGCAATGCAAAACTCAATACTAAATTCTTGTTCACTCTCTCTAAATCCGCCTTAACAACATCACAGATTTTTTGGTATTGTGTACTCATAATTTAATAATATCAAAAAAAGTTATTTAATCAATAAAATTAACCGGCTTATTTTTCATGCAAATATTTGTAACTGCATCCGGCACCTGATGATTCAAATATGTAATTAGGCTGATTGGAGCCAATACTTTCATCGCAGCCGGCATAACCTTCTTTTTCAGTTCTTGTTCCTTCATCTCCTGACGGCTTGAAATATAAATCTTCTATGTATTGTATCGCAAGAATTATCCCGCTGCACATATGTATAGCAAACAAATCTTTTCCTAAAATATTCGGTCCGCCATTAAAATTGTTTACATCTACCAGTATTGTTGAACCACTATGTGAGCCTCCAAAATATATTGACGCTCCGTTTTTTAGTAAAGCTGCATACAACCCGAAATCATAACCTCTTAACTTAGCACCTGATAAAGTTTTATATCTTGGATCACCAACATTTAAAGCAGACCATTTGTATTTTATATCCTTATCAGACCAAGAGGAATAATTATCGCAAATGCCTGTTTCATATTTATCATAAATAGTGCACGTATCAACTACCTGTAGATGTGACAAAATCGCTTCTATAAATTCTTTGCTTAAATCATATTCATTTGCCGCAGTAACTACCATTCTTGGATTTTCGGCTACAACCATTTTAAATGCGTTATTCAATATTGCATAACATTCTTTCCATTTGGCATGAAAATGGGCTTCCTGTATCTTGCTTACAAGTGTCGGTATTGTCATGGCTGCCACTATACCGATGATGCCAAGGGTGATCAGAACTTCAGCCAAAGTAAACGCGACACGACGAATGTTACTTCTTACTGCCTTAGTATCATAGTATCTTTACACAACCAATACCACCAAAACCCTTGTCCTGTCTACTTAGGAGAGTCGCCCCCCCCCGAGTTTCTCTTTTTTCGTATTTTTCATTGGCTTTCTCCTTATTTACTTAGTATAGCATTTTCTATATTTTTTGACAAGATATAAAAAGAAAACGACTTCTTTGGAAAAAAGTCGTTGGAAAATCAATAGGAAAAAGGAAAAAAGGGAAAGGAAATTTTTTACGGATTATCCGAATGTTTTGAAAGAACTTTCTGTGTTCTTTTCGATTACTTTTTCTACAGCATCCATTTCTGTAGAAATAGCATCCTGTTCTGTGTCTAACTGTTTCAATCTCAATTCAAGGTTTTTATCTTGAGCTTGAATAATTTCAATCTGTGCGTTAATTTCTTGTATTGATTGATCATACAAGTATTTATCATATTCATACTGGTTCATTGCATCATCATAAGCATCTTGATCGGTTACTGTTGATGTGGTTAATGTATATGTAATATAATCCGTAACGTCACCGGCATCATTCCATTCAGATGGAATGCTTACGGCTATAAATCTGCCGGTTGAATCTTTTTCAATTTTGCAATCTTCAACACCTTTGATTTCATTAGTTTTTGTAGATGAACCCATGGTGTAGCAGTTGACTGCTGAAGTTATATTACCATTATTATCAGTAACAACTCCTGCGCCCTCCAAATCAGACATTTTATAAAAATAAGGAGACCATACACCGGTTGATGAATTCTGTATATATCTTACCATCCAACCGTCATCCTGTGTACCGTATTTTTCATCCAAAAGTGCAACATAAGAAGCTTCTTCTTTTTCAAGAGCATCTAATTGGTCTTTAGATAAAGAACTTAAGTATTCATCAGGCGGATTTCCAACATATTTTCCGTCGCCATCTCTGGCTATTTTATCACCCAATTTTCTCAACTGTACTGAACCTACATGATAAGTGTTATTAGCCTCGTCTTTATTAACAACACTTGTGGACGCAGCAACAGGTGTAAATTCATCTTCATATTGTGATAAATAACTTAAAGTATATAATCCGTCGTTTTGTGCTATTAAAGTAGTAATTGTATTTGTTAAAGCACCATCATTAAATGTATAAACGGTTTTTGTATAATTATCTACTGAAGGAGGAGTCGGCACGGACATACCAAGCAAACTACTATAGTAATTTGCTGACTGGTTAGACAATGTTGTACGTTGCTGGTTGATTTGTTGACCTTCAAACTCAACATTGCTTTTTCTGGCCGTCAGACCTAAAAATCTAGCTTGTGACGCTGCCATACCCATAGCGTGTCGATTTCCTTTCTGCAAGTTTTGTACTTACATGTACCATGTCGACATTTTAGGTATTATTCTTTAATTTTTATACGAATCATGTTACAAAATCGTTACAAAACTAATTTCTAAACCGGGGAGATATATAACTTAAAATCGCTCCGCCGATTTCTTCATTAGGATCAAAAAACGGTGCAGGATTAGGGTTTAAAGAATTTTGCACGAGCATTTTGACTAACGGACCAAAAGCATCAGGCACCTGAATTTTTCTGTAAATTCCGGACAAAAACGTCTGAATATTCGGTGATTTTGTATTGTTAAACCGTGATAATACCGGATACATTTTATCAACATTTTTGGTGCCATTATCAATCATTCTGTCCAATATATACAAAGTTTCCGTGATTTGTGTTTCATTATTTGAATGCTGTAAAACATCCGCAATATAAGGCAGTGCATTTTCACCCTGTTTAACAAATGTATCCACTTTATTGGGATCTACAACCGCATAATTTCTATAAGCATTCGGCATCTGCGGCGGTAAATATGTTATATTACTAATCGGATTAATATACATTATTTATCCTCCGCTATGAATATACAAAAGGCGCACCGTTTTTAATCTCGAACAGTATATTTTCCGCCATTGTTTTTAATTCTTCTTTTGATTTTCCCGCATCGACCTGACGGTAAAATTCATAAACCAAAGGTTGAATTGCAGCGTCTTTTTTAGACTTAAAGTTTCTTAATTCTGTTGATACAAGACGTTTTTGCAATTGCAATTCGGTTTCAGCATTTATTTTTTTAACCTGAACATCTTTTACGGCATCACCGACAAGCTTGCCGCCATAGCCAATGGCTGTCAAAGCGGTAATGCCAAAAAACAACTGTTTAAACTGCGGATTAGAAGTATCCAATAACCAGTTATAGAAAAATGCTCTGTAATCATTAACGTGAGAATAGAAAGAAGGTTTTGGCGTGCCGTCGCCGCCCATTGCTTCGTTAACCTTTGTGGTTGAGGTCTGAACTTCTTCTATAACTTCGCGTTCAAACTTGGAGATTTCTGTATTATCCCAATTCAATTTAGCCGTAAATGATTTTATATCAGCCGGTTCAGCACCTATGGCACGGAAAAGATGTTTCAATTTAACTTTATCCGCGTCTTTTGTTTCTGCGGTAGAATGGGTTATAACATCATCAATTATTGCTTTAGTATCTTTTACATACTTATCCAGATGAAGTTTACTCTTGCTCAAATTACGCATTGCAATGAAGCCAAAACCTATAATAGATGCGAATGTGCCTAAACCCAGTAATACATAATTAATAGAATTTCTTTTTGAATCATTATCTTTTTTATTCACATTAGAAGTAAATGAAACCGGATTATATTTTTTCCAGCCAAAATCCGGTTGTTTTTTCTCTTTGTCGTCAGACAAATATTTTTGGAATTCAATTGCATGCTTTGCAAGCATACTGCGCATTATTTGCATTTTACCCGAGAACGACTGTGTTTCAACATCAATCAGATTTTCCTGAAGATTTTTCTGAATATCAGCCTCTCTGCGTTTTACCCAAACATCTTTAAACCCGTCAAAAAATGTTTTTCCCATAAATGCCATTACGGTAAGCGTCAAAACCCCGATTCCTGCGAGTATTGTTTTTTGATTAGGTGCTTGAATCATTTGATAAAGCGCTTGATGAGTTTCTTCGTTAATGGCAATGTTTCTTGTCAGTGCAGGAAGCTTTTTCATATTTGATATACTGAGATTTATTCTGGTATTACGGCGGACAAAAGCCGTAAGCAATGCAATTGCCCCCATAACTCCCGTGACTATCCCGCTTATGGGAAGAAGACTTTTGTCTACGGGGATTTCCTTTTCCATAAGCTTTTTAGGCAATCGTGCATCATCAGAGATTAAAAGCATATCATAAGTATCACGCAAATCGGATTGATTCGCAGGATCTTTATAAAAACTGTTCACTATAACGCCTTCTTTTGTATAAGCATTATTGCGTTTTTGTATCGGCGTTAAATTTCTGTTTTGTCTTATTGTTTCACCATCTCTAAATTGATTGACGTTCATTCCGTTCACCATCTTTTAATTTTTTGTAAAGTTTGTGTATAAATGATTTTAATTCAAAGGCGCGCTTTGCTTCTTCAATTTTTTTATCTTCATCATCCGTATCAGTAGGTTCAAAAATTCCAAAAATTGACCTTATTTTCTTTTTAATATCTTTAAAAGTCTCTGAAACTTTTTTTTGAACAGCGGTTTTTAATTCTCCGTAAACAGCTGTTAATTTATCCGTAATATCAGCGAGTTTCTGTGAAAAATTCTGTGCGAAATTTGTAATAGCTGCAGGAATATTTTTAAAAACATTAATTCCGTTTGCAACAATATTATTCATAACAAATGCAAGAGGTTTGGCGATAAGAGGCGGCATTGAATTTTGTATTATAAGCGCTAATTGTGCTGCACGCTGCGCCGCATTTGCCATTGTATTCTGAAATTTTGCAAGTGCCTGCAAATGTGCCTGAAAATCCGCTTCTCTGGCTTGTTGAGCCGCCTTTTGAGCTTTTAAAAAAGCACCTATAGCCGCGCATTCATTCCAGCTCATTTCACCGGGTTTTGCCGAGAAATCAGCTTTTTTAGCGGCACCGCCGCCTGACATTCCGTTACAAATCGGACACGCGCCCATAGGAAGTCCGTGAGGGCACGTCCCTACTCTGGTATTTTGCGTATGTACCGTTGACAAATGCATTAAAAAATCCTCTGATTTCATCAAGAGGACAACTTAAGATACACTTCCAAAAGCACGTAGACAGCATATCTTTTTGAGTGTTCCGGCTTTTACGGTTGCGGCTACAGCTGAAGATATCCACTTCATTTCCTCTTTAAAAAAATCTTAAAATAACCCGAATTTCATGTCAAACAATTATGTTTAATTGTTAACATTACGACACTGATTATCGGATCCATCAGGTAAAACACATTGCAAAAGCAGACATCAAACCTTTATAACAGCTGAAACCAATGCCGTTACAATTTTTATAAACTTGCAAAATTTTAAAAGGCGGAGTAATATATAGTAAAGTTTTCTTAAAAACCGAACTTTAAGTGTTTTACTTATATTTTTGTCGGAGTACAATAATTCTATGAAAACAACAGCGGAAGAACATTTATATTCAGACATACCACCTACAAAACTTCGTAACAAAGACGAGGTATTTAAACCGGCAAAGACAAACAAATTCTGGCTTACTATTGCGAGCTTGTTCTTTTTTAACATGCTGCAGAACAGATTTTACGCATTCAGATATAAAAATGCCGAGAATTATTTTAACAGGGATGAGAACTGTCCGACAATCATATTTGCGCCTCACTGCAACTGGTGGGACGGGATTGTTTTATACAATATTTCGCACAGAATCTGCCATAAAGAAATTCGTTTAATGGTTGAAGAATTAAACAGATTTCCGTTATTAAGACGCGGAGGGGCATATTCCGTATGCAAAAAATCACCGCAATCCGCTATGAAAGCTTTAAAATACTCCGTTGAATTATTAAAAGATTTAAGGAATATTTTATTTATCTTCCCGCAGGGGATTATACGTCCGCCGCATTTCAGACCTATAGAATTTCAAACCGGACTTGCTTATATTGCACAAAACGCGGTTAAAAAATACGGCAAAGTTAATCTTATTCCGATATCAATTGATTATTGCTTTTTAAGAGATAACAGACCCGAAGTGCTTGTGGAATTCGGCAAAAGAATTGAACTAACCGATCCGAACGTTGATCGAAAAGAATTCACTCATTTCCTTGAAAAATCAATGGAAGAGGTTTGTGACAGCCAGATGAAAGATATTTCAACAGGTGAGCTTGGTGAATACAAAATTCTTTTCAAACAGCATTTAAAATGGTACAGAAGAATTGAACAACGTTTAAAAAGTATAGATTTACCTGATGTTTCAGGGATGTAATAAAAAAGCCCTCAGTTCTGAGAGCTATTATGCATCATAACGTTTAAAGGATTTTTCAATGTTTTTGGAAATTACCGATTTGACCGTATCATACTCTGTTGTGAGTGATGATATTTCCGTATCAAGATTTTTCATCTTCAAATCAAGCATTTCTTCTTTTTGATTAAGTTTCTGTTTTTCGGTATTATATCGTGCTTCGGCTCTTGCGATTGCATCATCATCCGTAATCTCTCTCACATAAGTATTGGTTGAATAGCTGCCCTGATAATAATAACCGTCATCACCACAGGTTGCGATGAAGAATTTGCCTGTTTTCAACATTTCCTGCATATAATCAGTATCTTGAACCTGATTATTCTCTGTCCAGCCGCGTAAGCATATCTGGTTGAATACTGCATCATAGAAGCCTGAAAGTAATGCCTGATCCGCATTGACTCCGGTGCTGGTTACAATGTCAAATTTCATAAAATTATCATCTAAACTTATCAGCTTACTTGCGCTTACCGTACGATTGCCTTTGGTAGTGTCTACTTTATACATATCGCTGACATCACCTTCCATTCGTGATGCAAAATAAGTCAAGAATGCATATGCTATATTCGTAACGTTAACAGCAACACCATCTGCCCTGTATGTCTTTTTTATATCCGGCATTGTATTCCACTGAGTACAAATACCAATATAATCCGAATTGGATTTTACCGCTTCATATCTATGGTGTCCATTTGAAAACCAATTACTATCGTAATCACTATTAACACCGTCCAAAGTATTCTTTACACCACTAAAACCATAATGCCCGCCCTCTCTGGTATCACCGGATGTTTCTAATGCCAAATTATCATTGCTCAAAAGAGCTTCCGTTTGAGATCTTGCATAACTTAATGCTGCTGCAATATTTGAATCGCCTGAAACATTTAATAATGCTTCAAGTTCGTCGAACAACCATTCCCAAATATCAAGGCTTGCAACATTATTTACCATTTTATCAATATTGCCGCCTCTGTGATTCCTTTCTTTATAGTTTAAACTTACTACAAGTCTATAGTTACCCTGTAATATATCGCTTAAAGAAATACTTCCGCTGCTTAAGCCTCCATTTTTACCCAACTCGCCATTACGGAATTCCCAATTATGTAGTTTTGAATCATCTTTTGCCAATGCGGCATGCCAACTATTAGTATCAAATGTATAAGGACTTGCTCCCGCTTCACCTGATTCATAATATTCTAACAATTCAGCCAAAGTCATCTGCTCAATTGTTGTATTTACCAAATCAGTCGTCCCATTTCCCATTGCCTGAGAATATTGTATCCCCATATATATGTTTGCACTCTCCTGGGACATTAATCCGCTATCGGCTAATCCCTGTATGAATTTATTCCTTACA
>CASEDF010000005.1 GCA_949286705.1 uncultured bacterium
AGTTTTTAAAACTTTTTTTTGATAATTTGCCACAAGCGTCGGAATAGTCATAGCGGCAACTATTCCAATAATAGCAAGGGTAATTAAGACTTCAGCTAAGGTAAAAGCCCTGTCTAGTCTGTATATCGGGGGGGGGCGACTATCTGAACCGCTTTTCGTGCAACCTTTTTCAACATATTTAATCTCCTTTTTCCTTTATTAAATATTATTTTTAATAAATTGTCAAGAAATAAAAAGAGCCCCTTCGGGCTCTTTTTATTTTTCTATTTTTTCTTCGTTTACAAGGTGTTCGCTTTCGTTTACATAACCCGTTAATTGTTTGAGTGCCTGCTTATAGGCATTTACAGTGCCGTTTCCGCCCAGACAGCCTCCGGGGCATGCCATAACTTCAATCAGGTTGCCGAGTTCGCAAACTCCGTTTTTCGCATATTTTTTCAAATCGCGTATGGTTTGTTTGTCTAATCCGTTAATTATAACAGGATATGTAGGCAAGTGTTCCGGCAGCATTGTCTGAACCGCATTTGCAACACCGCCTGTTACTGCGTAATTTCTGGCTTCGGCAGAGGCTTCTGTTTTAAATTTGGATTCACCGCATTCAGATACCTGTATTCCCAATGCTACAAACCATGCGCCGAGTTCTTCGTAATTCAATACGTAATTGACATTCGGATTTTGCATTGCCTCTTTACGTTTTGCGTTACACGGGCTGAAAAATACCGTTACAGCATCAGGATGTTCTTTTTTAACAATTTCTGCCGTGTAGTAAAGCGGGGTTTTTGTGTCTGATCTGAAAGGTTTCATCTCAGGAATATGTTTTTCAACAAGTTCATTGTAACCCGCACAACATGAAGTTGTCATAAATTCAGCGCCTGCTTCAAGTCTTTCTTCAAATTCTTTTGCCTCTGTTTTTGTCGTAACATCAGCACCCTGAGCTACTTCATATACATCCGCAAATCCTAATTTCATTATAGCTTCTTTTAATTGTGCCGGTGTACAAGGTAATTGCCCCATAATGGCAGGTGCTACCATTGCGATAACTTTTTTGCCGGATTTAATATTTTTTAATATATCAATAATCTGGCTTTTTTCATGTACTGCTCCAAAAGGACATGCTGCAACGCATTTGCCGCATGAAATACATTTTTCAAAGTCGATTTTTGCATGACCGTCTTCGCCCTTGGCTATTGCTCCTACAGGACATGCGTTTTCGCAGGGAACAATAATTTTGGTTATTGCATGGTATGGACAAACTTGAACGCACATTCCGCAGTTTTTGCATTTTTCCGGATCAATTACCGATTTACCGTTTTGTATGCTTATTGCTCCGAATTTGCAGGTGTTTACGCAAGGTCTTGCAACACAACCCTGACAAAGATCGGTTACGTAAATCCTTGAAGGTACACATCCTTTGCAAGCTGTTGTAAGTACTGTCAGAGGATTTTTTTCAGGCTCTGTACGCTCTAAAGATTCTTTTGCAAGTGTTGATAATTCAATGCTGTCATCAGCTTCTTCAATTGCCATTCCAAGCCCTGCAACGGCTCTGTCGCGTAATATTGCGCGTTCTTTGTGGATACAGCATCTGTACGGAACTTCACTCCCTTTCGGACGCATTGCATAAGGGATTAAGCGCGTGTTTTCCGGGAAATCGTCGCTTAAGTATGCTTTTATTAATCTTACTAAAATTTCACGCTTCAGGTGTGAAGTTTGTTTCGGGGCACTATTCATACTCATATTTCTTTTTCCTTACTAACTTAATTTTTTTTCAATTGCTGCTAAAACTTTTTCAACGGTTGCTTCTTTTATAATATCGTCATCAACTTTTACATACGGTGCTTTTGAAAATTCCCAGTCGATTGAGCATAAGCCAAGACACGGAACGCCTGATACATCTACTCTGTCACCATATTTTTTAGGAACAAGTTCAATCAATTCCTGTAAATTTGCTGAACCCATTACGAAACATGTTGTTCCTAAACACACCTTAACACTAACTTTTTTGTCCATACTTCTATCCTCTCGTTTATATATACTGTATGCTTACTTTTTTAAAATATTTACTTTGCAGTACTTCTGCAATCTTTTTGATTATGTTTTTACGAATTTCTATTTCAACCGGAAGTGCCGGATCATAATGCGCCTGGTTTAGTTTTGCTCCAACCATAAAGTTTATGCAATCACTATCCAATAAAAAGTTTACCAGCTTTCCTGCTGCGTTGTCAATATCCGATGTACCGTTTTCAAGATATTCCAATGTTTTTGTTAAAGTTAAAACGCCTTCGGTCACTAAATCCACACCGTCCATATAAGAACATGAAGGTAGTTTTCCTATACTTATTGTGGTATCCATTGTTATTGGTCTGTTTAGTTCTCTGGATATCAGGTTGGCTGTTGTACCGCCGCATATTGCTTTTTTGCCTTTGAAATTTGCAAACATTCTGGCATATTCAGCGTCTTTTGATTGATGGTACGGCGGGCCGGTAAATATTAACGACTCCCTCGGATCGCGGAAATATAAAACACATGCGGATATATCATCTTTCGGTCGTCTGTCTGTTTCAATATTTCGTGCTTGGTTTACAAGATAGTGGGACAATTCAGAGCTTGAAATATCCGGATGTTCCTTTAGTTTGTCCTGTAAAAGTACAATTAATCCGTCACGTCTTAAGCCCAGTTTTAATCTTCCTCCGCCAAGTCCCGATTGTGTTACACCGTCAGAACAAAAAATAAGTCTGTCACCAAGTTTTAAATCTATTTTGTAAATCTTCATTTTGCGGTTTTTGAAAGTTTTTGATTGTATTGTTTCAAAATTCGGTTTCAAAACTTCGTTGTTTCTTATCCAGATGAATTCAGGGTTGCCTTCTTCGACTATTTTGGCATGTCCGTCATCATTAACATCAATTGCAGAAAATGTTGAATAGCTTATGTGGCGGACTTTGCATACAGGAAGCGCATTCATTACAATTTCGGCTGCTTTGCGGATTGAAATTTGTTGATTTTCTATGAATTGTAAAAGCATAGTTGCCGTCATACAAGACAAAATGTTTGCTTTAATCCCGCTGCCGAGTCCGTCGGATAAAACAGCTATAAGGCGAGCTTCATCCGGATATCTTTTTGATACAAAATAATCTCCGAAGGCATTTTGATCATATTTTTTCATTTGACTGCAATCAATGTCAATGAACACTTACGTCCTCCGTAGTTTCATCCTTATCGTCAAAATCGTTTGCAATTGAACTTAAAAGTGTTTCGGTTTCTACCATGTGTTCACCTAAAAGGCAGGCTATTTCTTGAACTATTGAAATATTTTTTGAGATAACTTCATGTGCCTTTTGTGAAATTTTTTCACGATTTGTTTCTGTTTGAGTTACATCGGTTATAATTGCACCTACAATTTCGTTTTCTTCAATTGTAAACGCACTTATATCAAGCAGACGGTTTTTAACAGGATAGCGTTCTTTATGAAGATCTTTGCCGGTTTTTAATATGGTTTTGAAAATATCAGCAAAATCTACAATTCTGTCAATTGCGGCGCCTGTCATTCCATCAGGTCTTGCTTTGAAAATTTCATACATATCTCCTGTAAACATTTTCATAAAGCTGTCATTGGCTTCCAGAATGTTCATATTTTTATCCACCATAACAACTGCTGCCGGCATACATCTAAACAGTGCCGCAGCTTTTCTGACTGCAATTTTTCTCATATATGATACGCACATGGAAGTTTCTGCATCCCCGTTTAAAAGTGCTACAGCCATATCACGACATGTAGGATAACCGCATCCTCCGCAGTTTAATTCATCATCAACCGAATGCTTACCAATCCTTTTTAGTGCTTCTAAAATATCTTCCAAAGGATAAGTTTTATGTTTAACTTTTGATGAGGTGTAATCAATATCTACAACAACTGTAGGTTTTTTGGGTACTACCAGACGATGTTTTACGTTTGAAAGTACATCTGATACAACGCTTATACCGGCCTTGTCGGTTGAAATACACGGTCCTGCTACACATCCGCCCTCGCATGATAAGCCTTCTATAAAAATGACTTTATCAAGTTTCCCGGGTTTTAAATTTGTTAAAGCTCTCTCAAAATTTGACAGTCCGCATATATCAATTAATTGTATATTTTCTTTTATTCCGACTTTTTTTATTGTTTCGTTCATTCCTCCGTCTATGGGGTATAAGGCACCTTCGTGGGCAGAGTGAGGAACAAATTTGTTTTTATTGTCTGACGAAACATTTGAAATATCGCCGATATCCTCATTTATCCACATTTTTAATTCTTCAAATGTCAGTGCAACATCTATTAATTCTCCATGGTCGGATTCATTTTTTTTGCCGATACAGGGACCTATAAATACGATTGAAATCTCTTCGCCAAATTTTTCTTTAAGCATTTTGGCATGTGTCATCGCAGGTGAACCTATTGGTGTAATGTTATTAGTGAATTCCGGATGATAATGTCTAATAAAGTCAACTATTACAGGACATGCACTGGATATAAATAGACCTTTTTCTGCGTTATTCAATAATTCCGCCGTTTTTATTGAAACTTCTTCAGCTCCCAATGCGGTTTCGGACACATCTTTGAAACCCAAACGTTTTAATACGGATATAATTTTTTCTTCAGACATTTCAAAAACACCGCTCCATGATGGGGCAAGTGATACATAAACATCTTTTTTAGAAAGCAATAATTTTCGTGCTTTATCAATATCAGTTCTTACACGCTTTGCTCCTGCGGGGCATGCTTTTACGCATGCGCCGCAAGCAATGCATTTGTCAGGAATTACAGATGCATGACCGTCTTCTATTTTGATTGCTTTTACATGGCATTCACGAACGCATTTGTAGCAGTCGTGGCATTCGTTTACAAGCGTATAAACCGGATTTTGTTTGTCCATTGATTCTCCTTAGGATGTATTTTATGCATTTTGTTCTAAAATTTTTTTTAATTTGTCTATATCAACGCCGTTATATTCTTTGCCGTTGATGTAGATATTTGGACCGGATGCGCATTTGTTTTCGCATCTTGTGCCTTCCAGCTCTATATTTGCATCAATTCCGTGTTCATTTATATAATCTTCAAGGAAAGCTAAATTTTCCTGATTGCCGCGGGCGAAACAGGAACTTCCCATACATACCGTTATGTTTAACTTTGTCATACTGTCCTCTCAATGTATATTTTAGCTTATGTTCCAAAATAGAGCAAGTTTTTTATAAAATTCTTGCATAAATTTTATCAATATTCTGCAGGAAGGCTTTTTTGTCAAAAATTGTGTCAAGCTCTTGTGGTGTGAGCAATTTCATCACATCTTTATCATTCAATAGGTTTTCTTTAAAATTCCCGTGGTTGTTAAAGGCATCAAGCGCATTTCTTTGAACAATTGAATAGGCTTCTTCGCGGCTTAAACCTTTTGACACAAGCGTTAAAAGGACTTTTTGTGAAAATACAATCCCGCCGAATTTATCAGTATTTTTAAGCATGTTGTCTTTGTGGACAACAAGATTTTCAACAATTCCGTTAAATCTGTTCAGCATAAAATCCACAAGGGTTAAGCTGTCAGGAAAAATTATTCTTTCTGCGGAACTGTGGGAAATATCTCTTTCATGCCATAGCGGAATATTTTCCAAGGCAACGATAGAATTTGCTCTTACAACTCTTGCAAGTCCGCATAAATTCTCGGATAAAACCGGATTTTTCTTATGGGGCATTGCTGAAGACCCTTTTTGGTGTTCTCCGAAGCCTTCTTCAACTTCCAGAACTTCAGTCCTTTGCAGATGTCTGATTTCTGTTGCGAATTGTTCAATAACACTTGCAATCAAAGCCAAAGACTGCATAAAGTATGCGTGGTAATCTCTTGCGATAATTTGTGTGGATATTCTTGCAGGCTTAAGTCCGAGGTGTTTACATGTAATTTGTTCAACGTCGGGTGAGATGTTGCTGTAAGTGCCAACAGGACCCGAAATTTGTCCGACGCGGATTTGTTCAAGCGCATGTTCAAAGTTATTTTTCTGGCGTTCAAGGATATCTATCCAGCTGCATAATTTTACGCCAAATGTCATAATTTCCGCATGTATTCCGTGCGAACGTCCTATGCAAATTGTATTTTTGTGTTTCTCGGCTAATTTTTTAATTGAATTAATGGTTTTATTCAAATCTTCAAGGATAATTTTGCCGCTGTCTTGAATTTGCAGGGCAAAAGCCGTATCAATTACGTCGGAACTTGTAAGACCGACATGCATATATCTTCCTAAATCGCCCAGACTTTCGTTGACATTGGTTAAAAATGCGATGACGTCGTGTCTGACTTCACGTTCGATTTCGTCAATGCGTTTTACATCAAATCTTGCGCGTTGTTTGATTATTAGAACATCTTCTTTCGGAATTTCGCCGAGTTCCGCATAAGCCTCGCAAACCGCTATTTCTACATTAAGATAATATTGAAATTTGGATTCCAATGTCCAAATTTTTGCCATTTCTTCGCGTGAATATCTTTCTATCATAGTTTTATTTTAACATAAATAAATATTTACATAATGTATATTATCGGAGGCATATAAGCAGGAGTGCTTTGTTATGTTTCGATAATATGTATTATGTAATAAAACTTAACAAAAAAGGCAATTTCGGGGCTGTTATATACTTTATATATAAAAGAGGATAATATAAGGGACAGCTATGAGCAGAGTAGATCAGACAAATGGGATTTTAACAGAGCAGCAATTTAAGAATTCGCCGTTCAAAAATCTTATGTCTTATTCAGATTATCTGGATAAGGCTCTTAAACTCGGTTCGGCTTTTACTTTTCAAAGAGCTTTTAAGTTACAACAGGCTGAGGATAATGTTAATGAAATAAATGCTTCTGTTAAAGGCTGGGCAATTGAAAAAGAAGCTAAAAAAGATGAGGCTGAAGCCCGATATTATGCTGCACTCGCCCAGTATGATGCGATGAAAGATGCGGAATATAATGCTGTTCAGAATTTGAAATATGCAACTAATATGTTTGGTGAAAATTCTTCCAAATACAATGATGCATTTAAAAAATATAATTTGTCCGCAAAGTCATTGTTTGAAGCTGATATTGATTTAGGCTGTGCAAGAGATCAATTTAATTTTGCAAATACATCTGCGTTTAAAGCATTTTTAACTGCCAGAACTCTGAATGCTTAATTATATTTAACATGTAATGTTTTAGGTATTGCAATTTTTTTTTGATATATTAAAATTTCCTTTGTAGAGTGCTTACGCCAATATGTCACTCAACAATAAAGGAAAAACAATATGTCAATTAACTTGAAAAACAAAAAAGAAATCGTGAAAAAATACGGTGCAAACGAAAAAGATACAGGTTCTGCTGCCGTTCAAATCGCGATGATGAGCAAAAAAATCGCTGAACTTACCGAACATTTGAAAACTAATCAAAAAGATTTCGCTACAAAAAGAGGTCTTTTGATGTTGGTCGGTAAAAGAAAAAGATTACTTGCTTACGTTAAAAATCAAAATCTTGATGAATACAGAGATTTGATTAAAAAGTTAAAAATCAGAGGTTAATTCTTAAAAAAAATACCGGTCTTTATGACCGGTATTTTTTTGTCTAAATTATTTATTTTGTTATTCCTGACTATTATCCAGCAGACTTGTCTGTTCAATTTCCTGTTCCGGTTGAACTGGAGTTTCTGATTTAATAGTTACATCATCTTCATCAGGATTAATAATTTTGTTTACTGAAACAACAGAGTCGTTGTCAACAAGGTTTTGAGCCCTTACACCGGTTGCCGGACGACCTTGCTGCGAAATTGAGCCTGCGTTAATCCTTGTTACAATTCCGTTTGCCGTAACAAGCATTATATCGTCGCTGTCTTTTACAATTGTCAGGGCAACAAGTCTGGATGAACTTGTCTTGAATTTGGTTGCAATAAGACCAATACCGCCTCTGTTTTGTGTCCTGAATTCTGAAAGTTTTGTACGTTTTCCAAAACCGTCAGAAGTTACAACAAGCAGGTCAGCGTCGTAATCTTTCGGGACAATATCGCATCCTACAATTTCATCGCCGGTGCGTAATTTCATTGAAGTTACGCCGCGTGCGCTTCTGCCGAGAGGTCTTAAGTCCTGTATCGGGAATCGGATTGCCATACCGCAGGATGTTCCGATTATAATTTCGTCTTTTGCGGTTGCAAGTTTTACCCAATTTAATTTGTCGCCTTCTTCAAGTCCGATTGCGATTATGCCGTTTCGTCTTATGTTTGCAAAGTTATCAAGTTCGATACGTTTGATGTAACCTTTTTTCGTCAGCATAATTAAATTCAAGTCATGTGAGAAAGTGCTTACAGGAACTACTGCCGTAATGCTTTCATCCTGTTCAATCGGAAGAACGTTTACAATCGGCAAGCCTTTTGCCTGACGTCCGCCTTCGGGGAAGTCGTATACATTCAGGCTGTACACGGTTCCTTTTGATGAGAAGAACAATACTTTATCATGCATCATTGCCGTGAAGAAGTGTTGTATGTCATCGTCTTCTTTTGTCTTAATGCCTGATTTGCCGCGTGTTGCACGGTTCTGGCGTTCAAATGTATCAAGTGAAATACGTTTCAGATACCCTTGATGTGTTATAAATACAGCCATTGGTGTGTTTGGAGTCAAGTCTTCAATTGTAACTTCGCCCTGTTCCGGCAGAATTTGGGTTTTTCTGTCGTCGCCGTATTTTTCTTTGTCTTCCAAAAGTTCTGTTTTAATTATGTTCAAAACTTTCTGGCGGCTTGCAAGTATATCTTCGTATTCTGCAATCTTTTTGACTAATTCATCATATTCGGCTTTAACTTTATCCTGCTCTAATCCTGTCAAACGTCTTAATTGCATTTCCAGAATAGCGTTTGATTGGTCTGCATCAAGCCCGAATCTTGACATTAAAGCTGTTCTTGCATCCTCAATAGTTTTGGATTTTTTGATAATTTCAATAACTTCGTCTATTGAACCAAGTGCTATGATTAAACCTGCCAAAATGTGCGCTCTGATTTTAGCTTTTTTGAGGAAGAAAATAGTTCTTCTTGTAACAATTTCAACCCTGTGTTCAACAAATTCTTCCAGAACTTGTTTTAAATTCAATAATCTCGGCTGTTTGCCGCATAATGCAAGCATATTTACGCCGAAAGTCGTTGCAAGCTGGGTGTATTTGAATAAGTTATTTTTAACAACATCGGGTTTCGCGTCACGTTTAAGCTCAATAACAATTCTCATTCCTTCGCGGTCGGATTCGTCGCGAATGTCTGAAATGCCGTTAATTCTCTGTTCTTTAACAAGATCGGCAATTTTTTCAATAAGCATTGATTTATTGACCTGATAAGGAATTTCGGTAATAACAATGGCTGTTCTTGCCTGACGTCCGCCGCCACCTGCAATTTCTTCAAAATTTGCAACAGCGGACATTTTAATAGAGCCTCTGCCTGTTTCATAAGCCTGTCTTATGTCATTTAATCCGATAATTGTTGCCGCAGTCGGGAAATCAGGTCCTTTAATATATTCCATAAGTCCGTCAACTGTGATGTCAGGATTATCTATTAATGCAACCGTGCCGTCAACAATTTCGCAAAGGTTGTGGGGTGGAACGTTTGTTGCCATACCTACCGCAATTCCTGAACATCCGTTTAATAAAAGCATCGGAAGTCTTACGGGCAAAACAGAAGGCTCCTGCAATGATCCGTCAAAGTTTGGTTCAAATTCAACCGTTTCACAGTCAATATCCGCGAGCATTGATTGAGTTATTTTGTGCATACGGGCTTCCGTATAACGCATTGCAGCAGCTCCATCGCCGTCAACCGAACCGAAGTTTCCGTGTCCGTCAACAGTTAAGTATCTTGTTGAAAAGTCTTGAGCCATACGAACTAAAGCTTCATATACAGCTGTATCACCGTGCGGGTGGTATTTACCGAGAACTTCACCGACTATACGGGCACATTTCTTAAACGGTTTGTCAGGTGTCATACCAAGTTCGTTCATTGCGTATAAAATACGTCTGTGAACAGGTTTTAAGCCGTCCCTTACATCAGGCAGCGCGCGGCCTACAATTACGCTCATTGCATAATCAATGTATGAACGTTTCATTTCTTCTCTTATATTAACAGGAACAATTTTTCCGTCATTAAAAATATTCTGCTGGCTCAAAATTTTCTCCTTCTACTCCCTTTTATACCAAAATTATAGCATAAACACATTATAAAGTCCTAATTTTAAAGTAATCTTTACATACAATTGTCTATTATATTTAAAATAAGAGGGGAAATATTTTCCTCTCTTATTTTATAAAGCAGTTCATAAGCCGTGTTCTGTTTCTAGATAATCATCTGTCTGGGAATGCGGTTACCCGCAAACTCTAGCGATTTTTCCGAAGTGGGCGGACAGCCTTTATAACCTTCGATTTAATCTTGCATTCGACCGGGGGTTGCCTAGCTGATACCTCTCGATACCACTGGTGAAGCTCTTAACTCACCGTTGCACCATCGCCTGTGATATAAAATCCATCGGCAGTCTCGGCGTTAAGTTTAACGCCTCGAATTATTGGCGGTTCGGAAAAGCGTGGTTTTCCTCACCTGGTCGTGCTGGGTTCGTGCCTTATGGCACTCACGCGGCGCACTAGCCAAAATTCGACATTTCTGTGGTCCTTTCCACCGACTCACGTCGTCCGGAGTTTCTCCGGCGGCCTGTCCTTGAATGCACGGACTTTCCTCACATTTCTGCGCGATTATCCGGCTGCTTTATAGTTTTATTATATCACAAATTAATCTGTCAAAGATGAACTTACCTGCAAAGCTTCTCTTGCCCAGGTTTGTGCTTCGGGAATTGTTATGGTTCCATCATCGCTTATTTGCATTGAAAATCTGTCAAAGTCTTTTGTTCTGGACTTACATTTGTCGTCTGCGCTTGAATCACCTTGCATACAATTTGGTTTCTTGTCACCGTTTACATCTACGGTAATGACGGTGGTTGTTTTGAATGTCTCAACTGTATGTGTTGTTCGTAAATCCCATTGAATGCCATCGGGAGTTGTAAATATTCTGCAATATTTCCAGTTGCTATATATACTTATTCCTCCTCCTGAGCCTGAACTCGGACATGTATCTTCAATTTCGCCATCTATATTTAAATGAGCGGCAAATAACCCTATAAACTTTGCAAATGCACCATTACCATCATTTGTCATAGCGCCGCCATAGGTCTTTCCGCTATAAGTTACTTCTTCCATATTATCAAAGCCTACTTTTGTATTACCGCTGGAATCAACTGGTGAATATAAATTAGGGTCGTTAATCAAGTCACTGACTACATTTGATGTTGTGTAATATGCTCTTTTCATCATTACCTTATTTTGATTTGGCATTGTTCGTACAATAGCAGGTAATAGTATTGCGCATAAAATCCCGAGTACGGTTAGCGCTATCATTAATTCTGATAATGTGAAAGCTGTTTTTTTCATATTCCTCCGGTTATTCTGTTAATGATGAACTTGCATGAATCGCTTCCATTGCCCATTCATCATCTTCATGTATTTTTACTGTTCCGTTTGCATATAGTTTTATTCTGAATTGATCAAAATTATTGTTTCTGTTTTTGCAGTTTTCTGTTGTACTGCCTTGATAACAATTAGGTTTTTTATCGCCGTTAACGTCTACGCCTATAAGTATAGTATCAGTATAACTTCCTTTGGTTAATTTGGATTTTTCAAATGACCAGCTTATTCCGTCTTCTGATTTAAAAAAGTAGCAGGATGCTCCTGCTCCGCTGCAGTTAGCCTGTCCGGTACGTGTATAATTGGCATCTGATTTCATTGTGTCTTCATCCAGCGGTAACGTGCTTTTTGATTGAAATTGTTTTAAAAAAAGATATGGAAACTTTGAATCTGTTTCGGTACAATCAAATCCAAGATAACCGCCTTCTCTGGTGTCAGGACACAGGCCGTATATGACAGGATAATTCTCTGTATCATTTATTAAATCATTCGTTACATCCAAAAAAACATTGTAAGCCTTTTTCATCATCATTTTGTTCTGGTTAGGGTTATTGTTTATTACTCCGGGCAGTACAATTGCACATAATATCCCTAATACTGCCAGAGCTACCATTAATTCGGATAAAGTGAATGCTTTAATTTTTTTCATATTAATATCTAAATCCTCTGTATTTTTATAATACCATAGTTTATTGTCTTTTTCAATAAAAGTGATATAATTGCAGTATGTAAATATTTTTTTACATTGTAGCAAATTAATTTATTTAGTGGAGTTAAAATTACATCAGGTTAGTTATAATCTAATAAACACAAAGGATATAAACTTATGGTCGATAACAGATCTGCAGGATTTTTTGGAATCGGCGGCGCATTTAATTTTAAAAGCGGCGACATATCCGGCACCGCTGCCCGTACTCAGGATGACAAAATGGGTCAGGGTGGAGAGTATTTTGCGCAGCAAAAAAGAGAAGATGATGAGGCTCAAGAACAAAATAAATATATGGACCAAAGTGCTGTTTTGCGTGCAACATTGAATTCTCTTGCTATGATGAATGTTGCAGATGTTATCAATGCAAAGAAAAAAAAGATTACCCTCAAAGGTAAGTCCAAAGAGGATATCAAAAACAAAAAAATTGAGGAATCTTTAACAATTAACACTAATCAAGACACTGAAGACGAAGATTTTTATTAACCAAAAATGTTAATATCTTCGCGTTTTTCTTCTTTTTTGTGTCCGTCAGCCAAAAGTTCTCCGTGATAGAAAGGATTTGAACCCTTTTTATCTTTTGCGGTGCTGAAACTTATAATTGAGTTGAATTTGGGTGCTTCTGCAGCTTTTTGTACATCTGCACCTTCATAAACTGAAAACGCAAGTTTGCCTTCAACATTTTTCTGCACTTGCTGAGCTGCTTGTGTGTTTAAAAATTTGATTGAATTCAAAACATTCTCATTGAGTTGAATTTGAATACCTGAATTGTTCATTGCAATCTGACGGGCGGTTTGGGTATCTACTTTCCCTTGATATAAATCCAAACCTAAATCTGCGGCTTTAAAAACGCTGTTTGCAGAACCTGTTTGAGCATTCATAGCTTTTGCTTGCGCTCTTTTGAGGATTTCAGCAGATACTTCTTTTAAAATAGAAGTATCAATGCCGGTTTTGTAATTTTGAGTGTAATTTACATTAAGACCCATCAGATTATCCCTTTTTCCTTGTATTTCTTTAATCGGCATTATGCCTTTTAAACTTTAATTTTTTATTTATATCCTGTTACAATACTTAACATTTATAAAATTCATGGCAATTATTCTGTTACTAAATGTGTTTATATATATAGAGTATATAAAATGAGGTATATTAATGACTTATTGGTGCGGTTATAATCCGGGATTTTCAGATACTGTAACGGGTATTCAGGCAGGGCTTGCCGGTTTGAACGGTGTAGTTAATTACCTGGAGGCTCGAAATAACGGTGCAAATGTTGGTCAGGCAATATCTTACGGCTTGGGCAGTACCAGTATGGGTATTGGGAATGCCCTTTTGGGTAATGTTATTGATAAGACGACACATAGTTATTTGGGTTCTACTATGAATAGTGTTATGAATACCTTTACGGGAAATAATCCGTTTGCAACATCTGTTGGTATGACCGGAGCAGCACTTACTACATCATTGTTTATGGCACCTCCGGTGCCTATGTTTGGCGGATTTGGATATTATTCCGCATGGTCTGCACCAATGATGTTCGGCTCTCCTATGATGTTTGGGATGCCTGCGTTTGGCGGATTTTGCTGCCGTTGTTAAAAATTTTCCAATTTTTAGACACCCTGTTCAAAATGGACGGGGTGTTTTGTTTATTAAGTAAAACTTCTTGTGTCGCTGAATTTATGAGGGTATTAATTTCTTTTTGATTTCTTTGGGATTTTAGAGCCGGCTGTACTTTAGATAACTGTTTTGCGCTTATAACGCGTGCTTTTGACATCAAATCCCTATTATCGTATTTTGTATAAAAGTCGTCTTTCAGCGTATATTTGTTTACTGCAATAACATTAGTTAATTTTGCGAGTTCAAGCTGATTTTTTTCGTTAGTTAAAAATAAAGCAAATTTTAAAGCTGCTTCTTTATTTTTGGCGCGAAAAGGGATTATAAAATTCATCAAAGAAAAGTCATATTGTCCTATATCGCCTGTTAATTGTGAGGCAACGTCCGTATGAGCATAGGTAGACGGCGCATTTTCTTTAATCATATTTAAAAAATTAGCACCTGCCTGAAACATTGCAATATTTTCGGACATATATTTTTCCAGGGCTTCCCTGTGGGTTTGGGTTATCGATTCTTTCGGGATAAGATCATTTGTGTAAAGAGTCTTGAAAAAGTCAAAGACTTCAACTGATTTTGCCGAATTAATATTTTCTGCGGAATTGATGCCGTATTTGTTCAGAATTCTAAGCATCGTGTCATTTTCAGAAATGTTCGGAAGCCAGATATAAGCATTTGTCTTTGTTTTCATTTGTTTGGCTATTTGTCCCATTTCAGAATATGTTTCCGGAACTTTTAAATTTGCCTTTTTAAACAAATCTTTATTATAAATTGTAACGGCTGAAGTCGCATACCAGGGAATTGAATAGAGTTTGCCGTTGTATTTTAATGAATCAACAATCTGCGGAACAAATTGTTCGGTGGAGTTCGAATTTATTTCGAATAAAGCTCCTTTTTGTGCCAGAATTGCCGTAAAATCAGGGTTAAGGTTGATTAAGTCAGGAGGATTGTCGCTTAATACTGAGGCAAGTGTGCGCTTTTCCCCTTCTGAAAAAGGTACATCTATCCATTTTATTTTAATCTCAGGGTTTTCTGTTTCAAAATCTTTTATAACTCCGTTAATATATTCTGAAAAATCGCTCATCTGCAGTGTCCAGAAAACCACTTCATTTTGGGATTTTTTATTTATAAAAATTGAAGTCGAGCCGTCAGCCTGCCCTATAATATTTGTTTTATAAATGGCAAAAAATAACCCGCATATGAGAATAAGTCCTAAAATAATAAGAATTTTTTTCATTCGACACCCGTTTCTTTTGATGTTACAATTATACTATGAATAATTTATTTACGGAACTGGAAAATCAAAATAAGCAGGTACCGCTTGCGGAAGTTCTCCGCCCGAAAACTTTAGAGGATTTTTTAGGGCAGAGTAATGTTGTTGCGCCTAATAGTCCTATTTTAAATCTTTTAAAAACGAACAGGTTATTTTCTTTAATCTTTTGGGGGACACCGGGGTGCGGCAAAACTACTCTTGCAAGGTTAATTGCAACAAAAACAAATGCGAATTTTATTGAAATTTCCGCTGTAACTTCAGGGGTCAAAGAAATTAAAGAAGCTGTAGAAAGTGCAAAAGAAGCTTTGCGTGTCGGGACAAAAACCATTTTGTTTATAGATGAAATCCACAGATATTCCAAAACACAGCAGGATGCTCTTTTGCCGCATTTGGAAAACGGTACGTTGTTTTTGATAGGTTCTACTACTGAAAACCCCTCATTTCAGGTTATTCCGGCACTTTTATCAAGGGTTCAGGTTATAAGACTCAATTCTATTGACGATAAAAGCATGGAAAGTATTATTAAAAAAGGATTTGCGTACCTTGCAAAAAATTATACCGCAATGGATTGTGAGTCCGGTGTTATTGATTTTATTGTAAATCTTGCCCGCGGTGATGCAAGATATGCGTTGAATATTGTTGAAAATGCTTATTTCGCAAGTGATTTAAAAGATAACAGACGAAATTTGACGGTTAATATTATTGAAAGTATTTGTCAGAAAAGGAATACCAGATATTCACAGCAGGAACATTATGATTGTGCATCGGCGTTTCAAAAAAGTCTAAGGGGAAGTGACCCTGATGCTGCTATATATTATTTGGCTAAAATGATTACGGCGGGTGAGGATCCTCGATTTATTGCGCGAAGATTAATAGTTTGTGCGGCGGAAGATGTCGGGTTGGCTGATCCTATGGCGTTGAATGTTGCAGTTAATGCTTACAAGGCAGTTGAACTTTTGGGGCTTCCGGAAGGGAGAATTCCTCTTGCAGAAGCCGTTATTTACGTCGCCCGTGCCAAGAAATCCAATGAGGCTATTTGTGCAATTGATGAAGCCCTTTCGGATATCGGATCAGGCAAGGATTTTCCTCCGCCTATGCACTTAAGAGATGCGCATTATAAGGATGCTCAAAAATACGGGTTTGGAATTGGTTATATTTATACTCATGATGCACCGGAGGTTTATCAGCAGTTTTTGCCTGATGAGTTAAAAGACAGAAAATATACAAGATAATTATTTGCAAAAAATTCCTCTGTCTGCTAAGATGGTTTTAAGAAGGGGAATATATGATTAAAAAATTTTTAATAGGGCTTTGTGTAATATATTTATCTGTGTCAAATGTATTTGCATCTGACGTTTGGGTTAATGATTTAAGGTCTTTGTTTTTGAATAACAATGCGATAATTTATGAGATAAATTTGAGGACTTTTGGGGCGCAAGATATTAATAAGGACGGAATTATTGATGTATCCGAAGGTGAAGAAAGCGGTAACTTTTTAAATGCAATTAGCAGATTTGATGAGCTTATGGCATCAGGTGTTAATACAATTCATGTAATGCCGGTTATGACTGTCGGTAAAACTAAAGCTCTGGGGTCTGCAGGATCTTTATATGCCGCAGCAAGTTTTAATGAATTAAATCCACAATTAAAAAGTGATAAAACAGCGTTGTCGTTGGAAGAACAGGCAATAAAATTTATTAACGAAGCACATAAAAGAAAAATAAGAGTAATGATTGATCTTCCGGCATGCGGGGCATATGATCTTTATCTGAAACGTCCGGAACTTTTTGTCAAAGACGACTCAGGGCAGCCTGTAATTCCGTCTGATTGGACTGATGTAAGACTTTTGAATGCAGGTAATGAAAATAATATTAACATGGATGTTTATAACCTGTATAAAGGTTTTGTTGATTATGTAATGCAGCTCGGGGCTGACGGTATAAGAGCTGATGTAGCTACAACTAAGCCTGCAAAATTCTGGCAGGAGCTTATAAGTTATTCAAGAAAAAGGGATCCTCAGTTTATGTGGCTTGCAGAGGCTTCTGATTCCTGGACAGAAGCAGTTTCAAAAGATGCGGTTTTCACACCTTATGATAAGTTGCTTGAAGCCGGTTTTGACGGTTTTTATGCAAGTTACTTTAATATGAAAGACTGGCGTACCGCATCAGAATTAATGGAGCATATCAAATTTACTAATTCATTAAAAAATAAATATGGTGAACAAAAGGCTGTTATAGGCAGTTTCACAACACATGATGAATTAAGTCCTGTTTTAATTAACGGACAGCCGTACAGTAATATGATTTTGTGGCTTAATTCAACGCTGCCGGTAAATTCTTATTATGTAGACGGTTTTGATACAGCAGATAATTATATTTATCTGTGGGGAAATAAAAAGGCTCGTGCTACTTATACTGATGATGAATATTATTTTGTACATAGAGGTAAGCTTGATATATTTAATTTTTCACGTCAGCCCGGCGGTAAAAATACGAATTTCAAAAGGGATTTTGCTATGGCAAACAGCTTTAAACAGTTTATAGCTCCAGTTGTTGCAAACGGAAAATTTGTTGAATTAAAAACAAATAATTCCTCTGTTTTTGCGTATGGATTGTCGTATAATAAAACTACAGTTTTGGTCTTCGGTAATATGAATTTTAGAGCTAATAATGAAGCAGTTATTAAGGTTCCGCGTTATAATGATTCTTTTTTAACTATTCCCGTAGAAATGGATACGGCACCGGTTGCAGAAAAGGATAAGTTTAAGGTTAATCTTATGCCCGGAGAAATTCAGGTGCTGCTTGTGAATGAATTTGAGTTGAAATAAGGAGGAATAATCAAATGAAAAATAGGGTATGCATAAATCTCGGGGGGGGGCGACTCTCCTAGGTATACAGGAAAAGGGTTTTGACGGTATTGGTTGTGTAAAGTTACTAAGATACTATGGCACTAAGGCACTAAGAAGTAACAGAAAAGTAGGTTGGCATTACCAGACCGACAACGAAATTGGCAAAGAAGCAAATGCAAATTATAATTCAGAAAACAAAACCGTGAGCGAAGCTCACAGAAAACACACCCCTCACTCTACTCACGTTAAACAAGAGATCCTGAAACGAGTTCAGGATGACAAAAAAACTCACTTCACTCACGTTAAAAAAGCCGCCTTCACGTTAGCCGAGGGTGCTACGCACGTAGACATGTCAGACAACATTCATCGTGTCGCGTTTACTCTGGCTGAGGTTTTGATAACCCTCGGTATAATCGGTATTGTAGCAGCAATGACTATCCCTGCGTTAGTTCAAAATTATAGGGAAAAAGCCGATGTAATCAGGCTTAAAAAAGCCGTATCTGCTTTGGAGCAGGCAAAACTTATGGCGATAAATGACGGTTTATTTTTAAAACTTACGTATCTTCAGGCCGGTGGTGTGTATATTCAAGAAGAACATGAAAAATTCGCAAATTATTTTAAACCATATTTTAAGGTGGCGATTGACTGCGCGCTTCCCGATGTTTCAAATACGGCATGTATTGGAGATTATGATAATGCTAAAATTTACAAAATTGATAAATTTTCGCAGGCTACAAGCTTAGCACAAAATACGTTTCGTGGATTTATTACAAATGATGGTATATCTTACTTTTTTTATGCAATGAATGGAACCATTCTAATTGATTTAAATACTCCAAAAAACGGTCCTAATGCATATGGACATGACATCTTTAAATTTAATATTGATTCGACCGGAAGATTAGTTGTCTATGGTAATATCGAAACTTTGGAAGAATGTAAGATAACTGGCAGTACTTGTTCAAATTGGGTAATGAAATATGGTAATAAAGCTTATATTAATTGTCCTGATAAGGTTGAGTACGGGGGTAACATAGCATGTCGTTGATAAATACGCTAAAAATTTAAGTAAGATTTTTTACAAATTCTGCAATGGAGTATGCCTCTATTGTTCCCACTATTATTTCAAATTCCGGCAATGCTTTTTCCAGTTCGTTTTTCATGGGAGCTAAAAGCCCCGGGATTATTATTTTTCTTGTTTTAACTTTATTTGCTAAATCGAATTTTTTTAAGGTTTTTGCAACCATTTTTGATGTGAATTTTTCCGCAGAAAAGGCTGTTAATACGCTCATTCCGCCTGCCGGTGTTACTATAAGATATGACGGCACTTTTAAGTTTTGCAGTTCATTTGCAACAGCGTGAAATGTCAGTGCAAAATTTGTAGTCATAAATACAAGCGAATTTTCATCAGGATTGTTGAATTCATAAATCTTTGCCTCTACCTGTAAAGGTTTTTGCGGGTCTGTGTATATATTCTGGCGAAGTGTCATCAGTGTTGCAAAAAGGCTTTCGTCAAAATCCTCAAAAACAAGCATATTCGCGTATTTGCATATATAATAACTTGCTCTTGCGCATAAGTTATATTTGTTTGCTGTGGATTTAAAATAAACATATACAGGGTCACAATATTTTGCATCGTGTTCCGTAATAGCTTTTGTCCGAAATTTTATCAGCTTTTGGGCAGTTTTGTCGAAATTGTTATCCGTAATTCTTGTTAAGGAAAGTTTTAAAAAGTCTTTTTCTTCAATATAAATTGTTTCATCACATAAATTTTTAAGTGTGTGTTTTTCTGCATTTTTTAAAATAACAAGATCGACCTTTAATTTTTCATTTATACGATTTATTTCAAAATTTTTAATTCGTTTTAGTTTTTGTTCAAAATCAGAAGCTTTACAGTCGAGAACAACTGCAAACACAGTTTTATTTATAAATTTTTTTTCGTGGCGGTATAGAACATTTTCTCCTCCGATTTTCAACCCGTCAATTTTTACGGTTTTTTGAGCGGCTTTTATATTTTTGGCATATAATGTTTTGAGTTCTTCTGCCATATATTTACATCGGTCATAAGATATTTGTTTTTGTGAAAGCTTAATGGCAAACGTCATACAGGTCGGACATCCGCATTCTTTACAATTCGTGTGCGCTGCTTTTTTGCTGCCGGGAAGGTATTTGAAAATTTCAAGCCCTGAAAGTTTCATTATGAGAGTCCTTTCATAACTTTTATATTTTCCGGATTATACATTACTATAATATCCGCACCTGCAGCTTTTACTGCTGACACTGACGCAATTTCAAACATATTTGCACGTGTTTTTATGTCGCCCCAGCTATTTGAAAACATATCATATTGGGCTTCCTTTGTTCGTAAACTTTCCTGAGAAACAAAACTTATAATCGGTACTTTTAAATATTCATCATTTTCAAGTTTTATTTTTTCTATAATACTATATCCGTAATCCAGCCCGTATCCCAAACCTCCTATATCTGTGTCAATTATTAATTGCTCAAGAGGAAGGCCGGCATCTGTTACTAAAATGTTTAATTCTCTGCATAAATTTATATCAATAGGGCTTTTAAGAACAAGATTATGACCTCCTTGTATGACAGCAGGCAGGATTTTTTTGTATGTTTGTTCATTTACAGAAGATATTATGCATTTTCTGTCAAGTATTTTTATAAGTGCGGGCAAAAGTTTTATGTTAAGATTATTATCATATACTCCGTTTATCATCAACGGTTTTGAAATTTTAGGCAAAAGAGTTTTTAAAATTTTTACTGCTTTGGGGATATCGGATTCGGTTTTTGCGTTGAATTTCAGACACAAGATGTCACAGGCACTTGATTGTGCCTTATCAATCAATAGTCCCCTTTTTTTTGTACGAAAGAACTCTTTTGCAATTTGAAAATTATTTTCAGGATTGAAAATATTTATTTCAAGTGCGTAAAGAGTTTTATGAATTTTCCCTTTCACTTTGAACTTTTTCCATTAATTCCACGAAACGTTTTTCGTCAATAGTTTCTTCATCCAGTAAAGTTTTTGAAATATATTCAAGCATATCCCTGTTTTCTGTGAGAAGTTTTTTTGCTATATCATAGCGTTCATCAACAATCTTTTTAACTTCTTTGTCAATTTCTGCGGCAATTTCTTCAGAAAAATCTCTTGTATGACCGAAATCACGTCCCATAAATACGTGTTCTTCGCTTTTTCCGTATTGCAGGTTACCCATTTTTTCGGACATCCCGTAAGTTGTTACCATATTTCTTGCAAGCGAAGTTACTTTTTCCAAATCATTTGAAGCACCTGTTGTGATTGAATCTTTGCCGTAAACAATTTCTTCCGCAACACGTCCGCCGAGTGTCATTGTAATTCTATCCAGCAATTGAGATTTTTTCATCGTCAGGTGGTCTTTTTCAGGTAAAGTCATTGTAACACCGAGTGCCATGCCGCGAGGAATTATTGATACTTTATGCAAAGGATCGGTATTTTTTAAAAGTTTTGCCAGAAGGGCGTGACCAACTTCATGGTAAGCTGTATTTTCTTTTTCTTCATCAGATATAATTCTGCTTTTCTTTTCCGGTCCGGCCATAACTTTGTCAATAGCTTCTTCAAGATTTTCCATATTTATTTCTTTCTGGTCGTGGCGCGCTGCAAGAAGTGCCGCTTCGTTCAGCAGGTTCTGCAAATCAGCACCGGTAAATCCGGGTGTGCGTTTTGCAAGAACTTTTAATTCAACATCACTTGCAAGCGGTTTATTTTTTGCATGAACCTGTAAAATTTGTTCTCTGCCCAAAATATCAGGACGATTAATTACAATTTGTCTGTCAAATCTTCCCGGTCTTAGTAGTGCGTTATCCAGAATGTCGGGTCTGTTGGTAGCCGCTATAACTATTATATTAACGTTTTCATCAAATCCGTCCATTTCAACGAGCAATTGGTTCAGGGTTTGTTCTCTTTCGTCGTGTCCGCCGCCCAAACCTGCGCCTCTTTGACGACCTACGGCATCAATTTCATCAATGAAAATTATACAAGGCTGATGTTTTTTAGCCTGTTCAAACAAATCTCTTACACGGCTTGCACCGACACCGACAAACATTTCAACAAAGTCAGATCCGCTTATTGAGAAAAACGGAACGCCTGCTTCTCCGGCAACTGCTTTTGCCATAAGAGTTTTACCTGTACCGGGTGCGCCGACTAAAAGTACGCCTTTCGGAATTTTTGCCCCGAGTTTTATGTATTTTTCACCGTGTTTTAAAAAGTCGACTATTTCTTCAAGTTCTTTCTTTTCTTCGTCTATACCTGCAACATCTTTAAATGTTGTTTTTACTTTGCTGTCCAAAAGCATTTTTGCTTTGCTTTTGCCAAAAGACATTGCCTGAGAACCGCCTGCCTGAATGCTTTTTGCCATTACAACAAGAAAAACTATAAATAAAAGCGGTAACAATAAGGAGCCAAGAATTCCCAATAACTGTGAGGATTCGGCAGGTTTTTTTACTGTAATTTCAACATTGGCAGCTTCCAATTTTTTCATTAAATCCGGATCATCAGGTGTTAAAACTTTATATTGCACCTGAGGAACTTTTTTTTCTACAATGCCGAAAGGGCTTTGTTCTTTTACGGTTTGTTCCGCAGCCGGCTGGTTTGCGGGTATTGCAATTAAGTAGTCATCTGCCTTTTCAATTTTTTTGAATTCTTTATTGTTTAATTTTTCAATAAAATTTGAATATGAAAGTTCGCTTGTGCTTGTTGTCGGGCCTGCCATAAATACTGATGATGCAAATACCAGTACAACTATAGCTAATACTATATACATACCTGCAGATTGACTTTTGTTCATTTAATTAACCTCTCACTAATAAAATCCTTTTTTATTATATCGCAAAAAGATTAAAATGTGTATAGGTAAAAATACCAGAAAAAAATATTGCTAAATTGTAATAATAACGGGCTTTTAAGCAATTTTTAATAATGAAAAGTTTTTATATATATGAGAGATATTAAAGGAGAATAAATGTCAGTAAACGGACCGTTTAACAAAAAAGATCCGCGCTATTTGGCTCATACCGGTATATCAAAAGCAGATATGGAAGAGGTCAATGAAGTTTGTGATTGGCTTTATGATGCAATTGATAGTTTGGGTACTAATAATATCGGATTTGAGCGTGCTTTATTAAAAATTGAAAAAAATAATGTTATAGAAATAATGAACAGGTGGGATTCCACATACGGAAAACAATACGGCGAAAGTTTTGTACAGTGTTTTTTGAATGATGCGGATAAAAGGCAAAGACGTGTTTACGGGGCAAGGATTATTGATTGCATGTTACAAAGGGCAGAGGATTACGGCTTGAATTTGCATCCGTATATTGACAATGCCAAAAATGAGCTTTATACAATCGGCAGCAGTTATACAATAAATGAAAATATTGAAGAAATGCGCAGAATTTTATACGGAACCGATTATTAAATTTGCGTTACGGAAATGCTTGTTATGCCTGAATTTCTCGCATTATCCATTAATTTAACAACGGCACCGTGGGTTGCGTCACCGTCGGATTCTATCATTAATCCGTCGGGATAATCCTTTGCAAGCTGTTTTAACGTCGTTTCCAAGCTGTCAGCAGCTATTTCTTCCCCGTCAATATAATATCTGTCATCTGCAGACACCGTGACTGATAATATTTTTGTTTCGTTATTTTGAATTTGTTCCTGATCAACCATTTCAGGTACTGTCAAATTTAGACCCTGCTGATCCAATAACGGCGCAATTACCATCATAATAATCAACAGTACCAAAAATATATCAGTTAACGGTGTTATATTAATTTCATTAAATGTATCACGGTTTCTGGACATTATTATTACCCTTTGATTTCATTTTCTTTTTTAAGTTCTTTTTGTTCTTTTTTGGATAAAGGTTCACCTGCAACAATTAATTTTTTGTATTCGGCATCCTGTGCAGCATTCATAACCTGCATTATTTCGGAACTTTTCACCTGTGAATCTGCTTTTACAACCACTTCAGGTTTTTCGAGCATATCTCTTATTGCCAAAAGTTCATCTACCAGTTGGTCAGGCGTGATTTGTTTACCGTTTATGAACATCAAGCCTTCTTTAGTAATTGCAATTTCCGCTTTATTTTGTTCAATGGCAATGCCGCTGTTGATTTCCGGTACCGTAATAGTGTTATCTATTGATTGGAATGACGGTGCAATAACCATCATAATAATCAACAGAACAAGGAAAATATCCGTCAGCGGTGTTATGTTGATTTCTGTAAAAAGCTTGCCTTTTTTTGAATTCATTGCCATTTTTTATTAATCCTTATATTGCATTAGATGTCGGAGATGTTATGGTTGTTTCATCTTCCGAGTCAACAAAGCTTAAGAAGAGCAATTTGATTAACTGGAAGTCATCTTCATAACGTTTAACAATGGATTGGAAAGAGTTGTAGAAAATAACCGCAACAATCGCAACACCAAGACCGAATGCGGTTGCAATCAAAGCGGAACCGATACCCATTGCAACTGCTGCTGATTGATTGCCTTGTACTGCCAGATCCTGAAATGTATAAAGAATTCTTACAACCGTTCCGAACAAACCTAAAAACGGTGCCACACCGCCGATTGTACCTAAAATGGTCAGGTGGCTTTCGAGTTTTCTTGTTGCAAGTGCCGCAGCAATATCGAATGAGCGGGAAAAACCGTTTCTTTGTTCCGAGAAAATTCTGACAGCTTCTTCAGTAACTTCACCAATTACGCCGCCGCATTGGATTGCAAGACTTTGTGCGCCTTGAAGATTGTTTTTTGCAAGTTCTTTTTGTAATTTAGGAATAAAAAGAACAACGTCCCTTTTGTTTCTTTTGTAGAAAGAAAATCTGTTGATAACTACTGCAACAACAAGTATTGAGCAGATTAAAATCGGCAGCAATACGGGCCAGTCCAGTTTGATTGAGTGTAATAATAATTCCATAGTTTTATCCTCTTTTTATGTACTTTAGTTATATCCTGATGCTCCAAATACGTTATAATCAAACGTAAATTGAATATCTATACTTGAGCCTTTGTATTCTGCAGGAAGCGGTCTGAATGGTGCTGTAAGTTGAACCGCATTTATTGCAGCTTTATCCGCACTCGGAAGTCCTGACGACTTGAATACACTGCAAGTCAATAATCTTCCGTCTTTTGCGATTTTGAATAAAAGAACTACACGTTTACTTTCGTTTCCTTTCGGAGGATCCCAATTCATTTTAATCCTTCTTTGCAGATCTCTCATATAAGGTCCGAAATCGGGTTCTCTGATTGCATCAATTCCGGGTCTGCCGCCACCGCCTCCGGGGTTGCCGATATTACCCGTACCGCCTCCTCCTCCTTGGGCAAGACGTGTTCCTGAAGATGAACCGCCGCCTGTTGGTGCAAGTGACGGAGCTGGTGCGTAACTCGCACCTCCGCCTTTTGCGGATGAACCGGAACTGCTTATCGGTCCTGTAGAATAGCTTCCTGATTTCGTGCCGCCTGACGGTACAGGAACTTTAAATGCTGATGACGGTTTTGATGCTGTTTTTGGCGTCATCGGAGGTTTTAAACTCGGACGAGCTGTTGGCGGCTGAGGTTTTGCCTGCTGTGAAGTTTTAGCAGGTGCCGTTTGTGCTGCAGGTTGTTTTTGAACAGGTTTAGCCGGTGTTTGGGGTGTTTTAACAGGCTCCGGTCTTTTTGTCGGAGTACTTGCCGTCGGTACTTGTGCCGGTTGTGCCTTGGAAGGTGCAGGTGACGGCATTGAAACTTTTCTTGTCGGATCGTTTATTCCGCCTGTTCGGGAATTTCTGTCAGAACGGTATGGTGTGTTTTTGTTTAAAGGAGTATCCTCCCTGTCAACAAGTACAAATTCAATATCGTTCATCTTAGGTTTTGGTCTTTCAAATAATGCAAAATTAATTCCGAAAAATGCCAGAATAAGAAAGCTAAGCCAAGCTGCCACAAGCACAGACGGGTGTAAGATTGTTGAGATAACAATGGATTTTTTCAAAGTTAATTCATCTTTATCTTTTCTTAAAACCGCCGGTGTGGTGTAGCCGTTTGTTTGCTCATCTTCTTCTGTTATTAAATTGTCTGTGTATTTTCCTAAGATAGACATTTTTCCCTTTTGTATTTCCGGTAATAATTTTAGTTGAAATCTTGAATAATATTATTACCTGATTTACTAATAATTGTTTTGATAAAGTGCGGGATTGACAGTGATTGGCTGGGTAAGCATCAATTCAATGGAAGCATTTGCCGGAATTTCCACATCATTTCCTTTATCGATGATGGATTTAACCAGTCCTCCGCCTGCACCTACAGCTGTACCTAAAGCAGCGCCTTTACCTACACTGCCGCCGGCTAATGCTCCGAATACAACACCTGAAAGTGCACCGGCACCCGCGCCTATAGTTAAATCTTTCGTATATTCTTTGGTGACATCAATTTTTGTTCCACCGACTAATACGCCCGTATTATCATCTGTTTTGATTACTGCTGATATAGGAATTTGTATGCCGTATGGCGTTGTAATTTGCGTAAATCTTACAAGTAATTTACCGTTCATACTGCCGCGTTTGGCTTTTGAAACTTCAAGGACGGTTCCTGTAACCGAGCTTCCTGCGGGGGCTATCAGATTATTACCGTAGTAAAAATCTGAACCGAGTGCTAATGTAACATTTTGACCCAATGTTAAATTCTTTGAGCTTAAAGGTGTTGTAACTACAGTTTTAAACTGTTGACCTGCAGGTACGCTAACGACACTGCCTTTTAGAGTTCCGTTATTATAGTTATAATTATTTTGTTGATAATAATTCGGTTGATAAAGCGGTGCAGGAGTGTTTTGTGTATAATTGTAATTTGCAGCGGCAAATACGGATGTTCCTGTTAAAAGTAAAGCTGCGACAGCTAAATTAATTTTTTTTAACATATTTCTCCCCTTTCTTTTTACATTTTATTTTATTATTAAAAAGTTGTCAATTTGTTAAGGTGTGTGTTATATAGGCAGGTGCAGTAAGGATAATTAAGCCGTCTTCGCCGGCATTCACTTTTGTATGTTCTCCCATTAAGCGTTTACCGCCCGGTCTTATTTGCAGCGTAGGTCCTCTGTGGGACCAAAAGCGTCCTTGAAATTTTTGCTGGTAATGCGGAACTTTTACATATTCGGCGGGGGCGGAAAGACCTCCTCCTATAAGGTTGTCGTTTGATGTATAGATGTAACCTTTGATAGGAATTTCAAATGTGTCGGAAAGAAGCATTTTGTTAATACGTATTTTCATTGATGCGTGAGTACCTATAACAGGTTCGTGAATTTCTTCAACATATCCGAAAAATTCAGTGCCTTTGGGAATAATATTTGTTTCATGCAAAAATAAGTCGTTAGATGCTATAAATTTTACTTTATAACCTTCCGGACAATATTCGGTAGATATATCTTGAGTGTTAATAATAGGAATAAATGTCCCGGCAGGAAGCTCTATACCGTCATAATCTCTCATTGGCAATTGGATGTTATCAAATTCTTCCGCTGTCGAAAATGATACCAGTCCAAAAATTATAAATATTACCGAAAGAATTTTTTTCATAATTGTTATTATAACAGTTTTTTCAAAAATATCAATAAAGTGCGTATAAGATTAAATATTACAATTGTAAACATTTTTTTTAAGTACGCAATTATTATTAAAAAAAAAACTTTATATAAGTGTGTATAGTGTTTAAGTGTGTAAAATTATGTCAAATGCAGTTTCATCATTAATATTCGCATGCAGAAATGTCAATAAAACCGAGAACGGTGAAATCGGCAGAGCACCGGTTGCTGCGGCTCAAAGTATAAATGTACTTAATCAGGTTTCTAAATATAATAAAGCCATTGCACAAGGTACAGATGCAGCGGTGAGTGTATTTGAAAACTTGGCTCAAAAGAGTAAAGCAGTAGATTATGCTGTTAAAGGTGTGAAATGGGCGACAAAAAATGTTAACCCGTTGATTTGTGTATCAGGCGGTATTAAGGTTGCTATGTCTGATGATAAAACTTCTGCGGCAATAAAGGAAGTTGCTGCATTATCTACAATGTTTGCGGGCGAAGCTACTGCTAAAAAGTTATTGCCTAAGCTTATTGAAAAACTTCCTGTTGGAAGCAAAGCAGGCGCAGTTATAAAAGGATTATTATTTGTCGGCGCGTCTATTGCTTCTTATTCCGTTGGTGAAAAATTCGGTACGGATTTGGCTAAGGAAGTTGGGACTAATTGGGCTAAAGAGCCTAAAAAAATCAATCAAATGGCTTAAGCAAACATATTTTTAAATATGTTATAATAATTGTATGAAAAAGATTATTATAGCTTGTTTTGTTTGTATATTAAATCTTTTTATCCAGAGTCCTTGTTTTGCCATAAAGATAGGGCTTCAAACCGCTGTTAAAGAAATTGGTATAGGGGCAAGTACCGAGGCTGTTATTATAGATGCAAATACTAATAAAAGCGTCTGCTCTTTGGATGCAATGAGGGGCTATGAGGTTCGCCCCTACAGAAATAAAATTGCTATTAAATATAACGGCAAATATTATAAAATTGACAGCGATAATGTCGTTTTGAAAACCGAAAAAGAAGGCTTTGTCAGTGTAAAAAACAAATGGTACCGCGGAAACTTGATGATACAGAATAAAGACGGCAGATTGACAGTTATAAATAACGTTAATATAGAAGATTACATAAAAGGGGTAGTCCCTTCAGAAATGCCGTCCGGATGGGAGCCGGAAGCTTTAAAAGCTCAGGCAATTGCCGCAAGAAGTTTTGCTCTTGCTAATTTGGGCAAGCGTGCACAATTCGGATATGACCTGAATGATACAACTGAGGATCAAGTGTATGGCGGTGCTGCGGTTGAAACGTATAAAACAAACCAAATTGTTGATGATACAAAAGGTTTGGTACTAACTTATGATTTAAAAATTATTCCGGCATACTATTCAGCGTCAGCCGGCGGACAAACCATTAATTCATCCGATGTCTGGGGAAGCGAATTGCCTTTCATAAGATCTGTCCCTTCATATGACGATAATGTCAAAAAAAACGGGCATGGTGTCGGCATGTCACAGCATGGTGCTAATAATTTGGCAAAACAGGGCTATAATGCATACCAAATTTTACAATATTTTTACAAAAATGTTAAGTTTGCCCGTATAAATCCCGAGTATTATCATTAGAACTTATTTATGACTAAAACCTTTGCACAGTGTGCTTTTGAGGTGAGCTTGTCGGTGGATATCCACAATATATTTAAAAAATTTTTAAAAAAAGGCTTGCCAAAAACAAAAAAAATGCTATAATAAGTTTTGTCGATATACAAAAGCATGCGGAAAATGGTTTCTAATTTACCGTAGGCAAAAGGAAGAAGGAGGTTCGTAATGAACAAAGAAGAATTAGTAAAAGAAGTATCAAAAAAAGCAAAAGTTTCTCAAAAAGCATCTGCTGATGTAATCGCAGCGACTTTAGAAACTATTCAAAAAACTGTTGCTAAAGGCAAAAAAGTTACTTTAGTTGGCTTTGGTACTTTTGAACCGCGTAAGAGAGCTGCTAGAACTGGTAGAAACCCGCAAACCGGTGCAGTATTGAAAATTGCTGCTAAAACAGTTCCTGCTTTCTCAGCTGGTAAAAAATTCAAAGAATTAGTAAAATAGTTTTTTGAAAAATAAGTTGAAGAGCCGGTCATTTATGACCGGCTCTATTTTGTTGCCAAAAATTAAAATTTTTGATATAATAAACCCAAAAATAAGGAGAAAGCCAATGAGAAATACGAAAAAAGAGAAACTCGGGGGGGGGCGACTCCTCCAGGTAGAAATAGCAAGGTTTTAGGCGGTATTGTTTGGGAAAAGTTACTAAGTTACTATGGCACTAAGGCACTAAGAAGTAACAGCAATGTAAGTCGGCATTACCAAGCCGACAGAAAAATTTACACCCCTCACTTCACTCACGCTATTCACGTTAAAAAAGCCGCCTTCACGTTAGCCGAGTGTGCTACGCACGTAGACATGTCAGATAACATTCGTCGTGTCGCGTTTACTTTGGCTGAAGTCCTTATAACCCTTGGTATAATCGGGATTGTGGCTGCGATGACGATACCGACAATTTCACATAACATTCAGCAGGCAGTATTAAAAAATCAATTCAAGAAATTTTACAGCACTTTCTGGCAGGCAGTAATCGGGATACAAACAAAAGAGGGCAGACCTGTACAGTGTTATTATTGGGATGGCACAAATCCATATACGGGCAAATGCACCCCGACATGTGATGAAGATGAAAAAAATCAATACGGTAACTGTACTGTATATAGGTGTGCGGAAACAGGAGAACCCATTCCGACGGATATAAACGGTCTAAGCTCAGAGTGCAGTGATTTTTACGAAGAATTGTTTTTAAGAACATTGAAAACAACAAAAATATGCAAAGATAAGGCATATGAACAGGGCTGCCTGCCGAAAGACTTTAGAGGTGCGGATGTTGTAAAATCAGAACAAAATCCGGATAAAGAATATGACCCTGCAGGAATTTTTGCTGATTCCCCTGTGAAAAATAAATATCCTGTATTTGTTTTAGCTGACGGAACATATATTGTATGTTATAGTACTCGTTATTTAGCGGGTTTGCCTATTTTTGTTGCGGACATAAATGGTGCTAAAGGTCCAAACAAATGGGGTTATGATATATTTACCTTTGGTTTTTCAGGGAATAGAAATGCAGGTATAGCTTCAATTATCCAACGCCCCTTCAATTATGCAACTGAAAAAGGCGGGAAAACCTTTCAACAGATGTATGAAGAATGTTTTAAATAGTCGATAAAAACGTTACAAATTTATCGCTGTATTTTTTCTGTTTGATGAGTTTATAACCGCAAAAATCAACATCGTCAACATGTTCCAGAATTATTATATCAGAGGCAATATTTTTTATTGCCTCTAAACTTTTTTCGTAAATCTCTGAAAAGTATGGCGGGTCAATATAGATTACGTCAAATTCGCGGTCAAATTTAGAGCAGATTTTTAAGCTGTCACCAACAAATAATTCAGGTGCATTATCAAATTTTTTAAAATTATTTTTAATGACGGCAGCGGCTTTCGGGTTCTTTTCGATTGCAACGACGGATTCAAATTCTCTGGAGATTGCTTCCAGCCCCATAATACCGGATCCCGCATACATATCAAGAAAACTTTTGCCTTCAAAATCTATCATTGACTGCAGAGTATTAAAAACACTCATTCTCACCTTGGACAGCGTCGGACGGGTAATATTTTCATCCGGTGCGGTAATTTTTCGCCCCTTATATTTTCCTGCAGTTATAATCATATTAACTATTTTACAACGAATAAAATTTAGTGTATAATTAATATCACGGAGAGGAAATGACGGAAAATAAAAAAACAGATGTAATAGTCGTTGGTGCAGGTCCGGCCGGTATTTCGTGCGCAATTACAATTGCAAGAGCAGGCAAAAAAGTTGTTTTGATTGAGCGCGGAAGTTTTGCGGGCAGTAAAAATGTCTTTGGCGGCGCGATTTATACACAGCCGACAAAAGAAATTTTTCCGGATTTTGAAACGTCTGCACCGCTTGAAAGGCGTAATGTTGAACATAAATTTGCTATTTTAGGTGAAGATGACAGCACTGTTGTTTCTTATAAAAATAAAACAGAAACTGCCGGAAGTTATACGGTAATTCGCGCAAAATTTGACCGTTGGATGGCGGAAGAAGCCAAAAAAGCAGGGGTTTATCTTGTTGAAAAGACCGTTGTAAAAGAGCTTTTGACTGAAAATAGCAAGGTCACGGGCGTCAGGACGGAGCTTGAAGATTATTGCGCGGATATTGTTATTCTTGCGGACGGTGTCAATTCACTTCTCGCAAAACAGATCGGTTTGCGTGAAGATATTCAGCCAAAAGACGTTGCTCTGAGCGTGAAAGAGGTTATTAAGCTTGATAAAAACATAATTAACGACAGGTTTAATATATCGGATGACGAGGGGTGTATTTATGAAATTTTCGGCGGTCCGATGCTCGGGATGTTAGGGCTGGGCTTTATGTATACAAACCGGAATTCAATAACTATCGGTCTGGGGATTACGTTAAGCGAGCTTGTTGAGCGCGGAATACGTCCGTATGACATGTTGGAAGAATTAAAAAAACATCCGACTATTGCACCTTTGATAAAAGGGGGAGAACTTGAGGAATACTCAGCGCATTTGATTCCGGAAGGCGGGTATAATAAGGTTCCGAAACTTTTTGCGGATGGTGTTATGATTGCGGGTGACGCGGCGATGCTTGTTAATAATCTTCACTGGGAAGGCACAAACCTTGCTATGATCAGCGGTAAGCTTGCTGCTGAAACTGCTCTTGAAGCTTTAAATAAAAATGATTTTTCCGCCAAAACTTTGCGGCTTTATGAAGAAAAACTTAAAAATTCTTTTGTTATGAAGGATTTGAAGACATATAAAGATTTGATGGATATTGCACATAAAAAAAGCGATGCGTTTTTGGATTACTATCTGAGAACTGTTAACGGGTTTTTCAAAATGTTTACATCTGTTGACAGTGTTCCGAAACGTCAAAAATATTATAATTTTGTCGGAACTTTCTTTAAAGAACGGAAGTTTATGAATATAATCAGCGATATATGGCATGGGATAAGGCTTTTGTGGAGCATTTTAAAATGGTATTAGAAGATAAATTGTTTACGGTTAAATATACGCCTGATACGGTTTCTCATTTGACACCGGATAATGAAATGTGTAAAATTTGTACAAACAGGATTTGTACAAAAATTTGTCCCGCAAATGTTTATGAGTGGGATGAAACACACCAAAAACTTATCGTAAATTTTGAAAACTGTCTGGAATGCGGCGCATGCAGAATTGCCTGTGTAAAACAGAGTTTAAAGTGGGAATACCCCAAAGGCACAAAAGGAGTTACTTTTAAATTAGGATAAAAAGGAGACGGAAAGATGAAAGAAGAGTATAGTAATCATCAAAGACGCTGGTATGACAAGGATCCCGTATTGTCGCAGGCAGTAAGTACGCTTGAGCATAGCGATGATCAAACTCAAATCAGAATCGCTTTGAATTTGATTAAAATTATCATTGAACACAACATTGAAGATGAAAAGTTTGAAGCTGTTGAGGATATTATTAATGCTGTCGGGTCAGGTTTGGACGACAACAGAAAAGGTCGCTGGTACGATATAGATACCACACTCAGAACAGCCATGAATATGCTTCAGAATTGTCCTGAAGCAACTCAACATGTTATTGCAAAAGAAATGGCAAAAATGGTTGTTGATAAGATTAAAACTGACGATTCTGACGAGGGTGAAGAATAGTATTTATAAGCCGACTGTTCTGAATATCATATAGTATCTGTGAGTACCCCAGTATACAACAAGCGACAGGAAGTTGTTATCCAGATCGGTTGCTTCAAGGTAAGTTTGCGGTGCGGGTTTTCTTTTGGAATTTTGAAAATGTTTTCCGACAAAATCCAGAAAGTTTATATGCACTTTTTGTGACCATGTTAATTGCGGTTTTGGAAGGTTTTCGTCATAGAAAAATTCCGGCGTTATATCCCTTTCATACACGGGGATTATGTATTTGATTTTGCCCTGAACTTTAAACAGCATATACCATTTGCCTTCGTGTTCTCTCGGAGTCAGAAGGTAGTAGCCCGGTTCTATGGTGATTGTTTTGAAAAATAATGGACCTGTGAGGCGGAATAAAGGATAAGGCGACCATGAAGTGTCTTTCATGTCGTAATATTCTCCGGGGTCAATATTGTGAACGTATTTGTGTTCCGGAACGGGTAAATCTCTGTAGATTTGTTCGTAATCCACCTCTTTTGCCGCTGCACACAAAGCAAACATCATTAAAAATAAGGTTACAAGAATTTTTCTCATAACCTTATTTTAATAAATTTTTCTCTAAAATCAATCAGCTAAAAAACGTAAAAGTTTAGCCGTATATAACAATATAATCTTTTTCAATTTCTTTTTGAAAAGATTCGGGTAATTGTTTTAATTCATGAATATCAACAATGAACGGTATATTACTTTCGTTGATAAGGGCTTTTAAATCATAAATATTTTTATCGTCTCCGTGAAAATCTTTTACTGCCAAATCCAAATCACTGCCGGAATGAGCTTCATTTTTTATTCTGCTTCCGTAAGCCCAGATTTCTGCGTGAGGGCAATAACTGTCAAAAATATCAGTCAGCATTTTCAGATATTCAGGTTTTATAAATAATTCAGCCATTACTTATAATATCCTTAAGGTGATAGACATCTTTTAAAAATTCGTCCATAAGAGTCAAAGTTTCTTCCGCAAATGCTTTGCCGTAATCGTGTGCGGTGTTGTTGCGGTTGTCGCGGTATTTCATCCAGCGGATAACTTCATCTTCCGTCAAAAGAGAATGTTTATTTGCTTCTCTGAATAAATCTTTAAAAGTCAGTGTATCAACGGCTTTTTTGCTCGCAAAAAAAGGTGTAAGACGTTTTTTCAAAAGTTTTCCGCTTTGTTCAAGCGTAATCTCAAAACTTTTTACCAGAGAATTGCGGTACATTTCATAATCAATTGTTCCTTCCGGTACTGTTTTAATCAATTGATATGATTTTTCAAGCGTTTCAATACATTTTTCAAGATATTCAGTATTAATAGTCATTAAATACCCCGTTATATATTAGCTAATTTTGTATAGTAATCGTTTGCACGTTCAAATTTGTGCGCTGCATTGAACAATTTAGCTTCCTGCAATTGCGGTGCAAGGATTTGCAAGCCTATCGGCATACCGTCTCTGTCAAATCCTGCAGGAACGCTCAATCCCGGAATACCTGCAAGGTTTGCGCTGATTGTTGCAATATCTGTCAAATACATTGCTAACGGATCATTTGATTTTGCACCGAGTTCAAATGCAGTGTTCGGGCATGTCGGTGAAATTAACACATCAGCTTTTTTGAACGCTTCTACAAAATCTTGCGTTACCAATGCTCTCATCTGCTGGGCTTTTTTATAATAAGCATCATAGTAGCCGGAGCTTAGAGCATAAGTTCCGAGCATTATACGGCGTTTGACTTCCGGGCCAAAACCTTCCGCACGGGTTTTGGTGTACATTTCAAGAAGATTTTTAGCATCAGGTGTTCTGTAACCGTATCTTACACCGTCAAAACGTGCAAGGTTTGATGAGCATTCAGCTGTTGCAAGAATATAGTAAATTCCGATTGAATGTTTCAAATTCGGCAGAGAAATTTCAACAATTTCGGCGCCGAGTTTTTTGTAGCATTCAATTGCATTTTCAACGGCTTTCTGGACATCTTCCGACAATCCTTCCGACATTAATTCTTTTATAACACCGACTCTTAAGCCTTTTATATCATTATTCAGGCTTGAGGCGTAGTGTTCTACCGGAAGATTCAATGATGTAGAATCTTTAGGGTCGTGACCTGAGATAACTTCTAAAAGATTTGCTGCATCTTCAACCGTTCTTGCAAAAGGTCCGATCTGATCAAGTGATGATGCAAATGCTATTAGTCCGTATCTTGAAACACGTCCGTAGGTCGGCTTCATACCTACAATTCCGCAGAATGATGCCGGTAATCTTATTGATCCGCCCGTATCGGAACCCAGTGACAGAGTAACTTCGCATGATGCAACACTTGCTGCTGAACCGCCCGAGGAGCCTCCTGGAACTTTGTTTAAATCCCACGGGTTATGAACTTTTTTGAATGCGGAGTTTTCGTTTGAAGAACCCATTGCAAATTCGTCTAAGTTAGCTTTTCCCAAAATAGGAACGAGATTATCAAGTAATTTTTGTGAAATAGTTGCGTTGAAAGGTGACACAAAATTTTCTAAAATTTTGCTTGAAGCGGTTGTTCTTGAACCTACCAGATTCATGTTATCTTTTAGTGCAAGCGGAATACCTGCAAGAAGCGGTAATTCTTCACCGCGCGCAATTTTTTCGTCAACTTTTTTAGCTGTCTCAAGCGCTGTTTCTTCGGTTAAAGAATTAAAAGCACCTAATTTTTCGTCAATATCTTTTATTCTTTCCAATGCCGCTTTTGTAAGCTCAACAGCGGAAACTTCTTTATTTCTCAAGGCTTCAGATTGCTCTTTTGCCGTTTTTCTTAAAAGCTCGTTCATATTTTCTCCTTAAAAGCTATCTTTATGAAAAAATTGTATGACAAAAATAAGAACTTGTAAATCTTTATTTGATTTTGTGTTAAAATAGCTCCGGGGAATTAATATGAAAACGCTAAAATCAATGAGACTTCACATAGGAATTTTCGGCAAAACCAATGTCGGAAAGTCTTCATTATTAAACAAAATTTCCAATCAAAGTATTTCAATAGTTTCGGATATTGCAGGAACAACAACAGATGTTGTGGAAAAATCAATGGAGCTTTTGCCTATTGGTCCTGTGACTTTTTTAGACACGGCAGGGCTTGATGACAAAACAGATTTGGCAGAAAAGCGTATTGAAAAAACAATGAAAATTATTAACCGTTGTGATGTTGCGGTTGTTGTCTGTGATTATAACGGAATTGATGAATATGAAGAAGAATTGATTAAAAAGTTCAAAGAGCTTAATATACCGTACTTAATTGTTGTTAATAAGTGTGATGTAAAACGGATTTCGCTTGAGGATTATGAAAACGTTTTATATACGTCAACTGTCAGTGATAAAGATATCGTATTCCGGTTTAAGGAAGCACTTGTAAGGCTTTTGCCGGAGGATTTTGTAAACACTCCGAAAATCGCAGGTGACCTTGTTCCTGAAAAAAGCACGGTAATTCTTGTTGTACCGATTGATAAAGAAGCTCCGAAAGGCAGAATTATCTTGCCTCAGGTGCAGACAATAAGGGATTTACTTGATAGTAACTGCCTTCCGTATGTTGTGAAGGAAAACGAATTGAAAGATGCACTGGATAATTTAAAAACACCGCCGGCACTTGTAGTAACGGATTCTCAAGCATTTAAAAAGGTTGCGGAAATTGTTCCTGACGATATTCCGTTAACTTCTTTTTCGATACTTTTTGCAAGATTAAAAGGTGATCTTAATGAATTTGTCAAAGGTGCGCAGGCTATTGAAAATTTGCGGGACGGCGATAAAGTTTTGATACTTGAAAGCTGTTCTCATCATGCAATTGATGACGATATCGGAAAAGTTAAAATCCCGAACTGGCTTAAGCAAAAGACCGGTAAAGAGTTGATTATTGAAAATTATTCAGGACATGATTTTCCTGATATAACCCCGTACAAGCTCATAATACATTGCGGGGCATGCATGACAAACCGCCGCGAGGTTTTATCAAGAATTCTAGTCGCAAACAATAAAAATATTCCAATAACCAATTACGGCATCGTTATATCGTATTGCCTCGGCATTTTGCCAAGAGCTGTTAAAGTGTTTAGTATTTAGAAATATCTAGCGGCAAGAATGTTTGCCGTTCCACGATAAATCATCACAATCCCAGTAATCCATATTGCCGTTATAAATTACCCATGCTGTACATGTTATATTAATTCCCGTATAAGTTTTATTCAGACAGGCATTCTCAAAAGATGAACCAGTATATGTTCTGTTGGGCATGCCTTGCGGTAAAATCCCATCACGATATATATCAAATTTAAATACGTCTTTTCCGATTTGATTTGGTGAAGCGCTTCCGTTTAAATCTACTGTAACGGTTCCGCAATTTCTAAAATACAATTCGCGTTCTTCAGTGGAATTTTTATATGCTTGACACCATACTTCTGCAGCGTTGTCTCCGTTCGACCCTAAAAATTTTATTGAGGTACCATTATTGAGTATAAAAGTTTTTTTCATTCTTCCCGGATGATCCAGATAAGATTTATCCAGTTTGTAGTAGTCTTTACCCCAGCAGGCTGTATATATTTTTTCATCATTGCTTGCTTCACATGTTCTTAAAATTTTAAGAAATTGAGGCATAATTTTATTGTATATCGGTTCTATATCGTATCTATTATTTGCTCCCCAAAAATTAATCGGTCCATATTCCTTAATCGCCATATCAAATGCACTGTTCAGGATACTGTAGGTGTTTTTTAATTTTGTTACGAATACTTTTTCTCGATAATTCGCAACCAGCGTCGGAATAGTCATGGCGGCAACAATGCCGATTATGCCGAGGGTTATTAAAACCTCAGCGAGGGTAAACGCAGCACGACGAATATTGTCAAACATGTCTACGTGTCTTGGATTGTGCACAGCTCGCAAAAGCGTGGTTTTGCTCGCAGGGACGAACTCGCTGCGCTCCGTTCTTGTGCAAATCCGCTGCGTAGCACCTTCCGCCAGAGTAAACGCGACTTTTTTAGAAGATACTAAGTTACTAAGGCAGTAAGGCACTAAGAATTTACTGTGAGCTTCGCTCACGGTTTTGTCACAGTCTTGCCCCTCTCCCTTAATCCCTCTCCCCTGGGGGCGAGGGGAGGTATTTTTGTCATGCTGAACTTGTTTCAGCATCTCATTAACTTTTTGCGATCCTTCGGCTAACGCCTCAGGATGACCTGTAAAATTCCAAAAAGCCCTAGAATGTTGTTGTGCCTTTGGCACCTCAGGATGACCTGAAAAAGAGTAGTGTTCGGAGGTTAAGCTACTGCCCCCCCCCCCTGGCTGAAAAGTAGTTGTGATAAGTGTTTGCGTCCATTCGTAACCTCCAAAGTATTTATTACTTTTTTATTATATCAATACAGGCTTATTTACGCAACTTTATATTTCCACCATAAATATGATAAAAAATTATTACTCTTTGAGTAAAATAGCTTTATGTACGAGTACGAATTGGAATATGAAGACAAAGAGCTTAAAAAAGTCGGGCTTGAATTGATGTTTATGACGCCCGAAAAATGCGAAAAATCGGAAGGCATTACGGCCGTTGAGCTTGCAAAGCTTGTTGAGCTGCCTGTCGAAGTTGTTAAAAAAAAGCTCAATATCTTAAAAGATGCAGGGATTGTACGTGTCAAGGGGATTAATCCGAAATTCTGGAAATTTGATGAATATAATTTTCAGCGTATGGATGAACATGACGATATTTTTAAGCTGTTGTGCAGCTTTGATGATGTTGACTTTGACAGATATTTTACTTACTAATTATTTTCCGATACAAAAATGGTCAAAAATATTATTCAAAATCTCATCGGTTATGACTTCGCCCGTGAGTTCATTTAAAAATAGCAGGGCTGATTTTAAATCAATACTTATTAAATCCTGTAATTCCTGTGATTTTGCGGCATCCAAAGCTTTTGTTAAACTGTCGCGGCATTTTATAAGACAATCTGTTTGACGTTTGTTTGTTATGAATTCAGTTTCTTCCGCGGAAAAATCACATACAATATTTTTAATTTTTTTGCGTAAATCGTCCAGTCCTTCATTTGTTAAAGTGGAGATGTAAATTGCGTTCTTATCTGTCCTGTCGTCGGTTAAATCGCATTTGTTGGCGATAATAAGATGTTTTTTGTCTTTGATAAGATTATAGATTTCTTCATCTTCTTTATTAAGACCGCTTTTAGCATCATAGACAAATAGTATTAAATCAGCTTCTTCTGCTGATTGTTTTGAAAATTCAATTCCTATTCCTTCGACCTGTCCCACGTCATCGGTATTTCTTATGCCTGCCGTATCAATAAGAGTAACCGCAACATCCAGATCAAGAGTTTCTTTTAAAACATCCCTTGTGGTTCCTGCAATATCCGTTACAATTGCACGTTTTGCATTTAGTAATTTATTGAAAAGTGATGATTTGCCGACATTGGGTTTGCCGACGATTGCTACTTTTATGCCCTGTCTTAAAATATCCGATGATTTTGCGCAGGCAAGGACGCTGTCAACTTCTTTTACGGTTTCTTCAAATTGGCTGATTAATAAATCATATGAAGGCTCATTGACATCTTCCGGAAAATCTATTGCCGCAATAATAAGCGACAGGCTGTTGAAAATTTTGCTCCGGATTTCGTTTACTTTTCTGTATAACACACCGGAGAGATTTTTGGCGGATTGTATTGCAAAATTTTGGGTTTTTGCATGGATTAAGTCCGCAACCGCTTCTGCTTGGGATAAATCCATTTTTTTGTTTAAAAAGGCTCTTTTGGTAAATTCGCCGCGTTCAGCCATCCTTGCGCCGTTTTTCAGAACAAGGTCAAGAATATTCCTCACAACATTTACGCCGCCGTGGCATTGAATTTCTATGACATCTTCTCCCGTATAGCTGTTTGGATTTTTAAAAGAAAGAACAATTACTTCATCTATTTTTGTTCCGTTGTCCTCTATCCAGCCGTGAGAAATTTTGCCGGCTTCAAGCGGTTTGCCTTTGAAAATTTTTTCAGCTATATCAAAACTTTCATTGCCGGAAATCCTTATAACACCTACTCCGCCTGTCCCAAGAGGCGTTGCAATTGCGGCTATTGTGTCAAATTCTTGAATTATATTCATATCTAAATTATACATGAAAACTTTTTTAATGTATAATAAATGTTATGGAAGAAATAAACGAGCTTATTGCGGAAAATAAATTTAAAGAAGCGCAGGAAAAGTTAGAAGAAATTCTGAAATCTGAAGGCAAAAATATTGAGGCCTTAAAGCTTTTGGGGCTTTGTTATGTTAATCTGGAAAAATACAAAGAGGGGCAAAGTGTTTTTGAAACGGTAGTAAAATATTTGCCGGATGACGCTTCAAGCTGGTTTTATCTCGCAAATTGTTATGATAATCTGGAAGATTTTTTACACGCGAAAACAGCTTATTTGGAGGTTATAAAGCTTAGGCCGGAATTTTTGGATGCTTATAAAAATCTTTGCGTTGTTTATGTGAAATCCAATGAAGCTGAAAAAGGAATTGAACTGGGTAAAAAAGCACTTGAATTCGCGGGTGAGGATTATACTTTATTCTATATAATCGGTACAGCCGGTATGTCTTTGAAAAAATTTGAAGAAAGTGTTTATTATCTTGAAAAGGCACTTGCTTTGAATCCTTCACATTCCCAGCTTTATAATAACCTCGGAACATGTTATGTCACAATCGGCAATCTTGATAAGGCATACGAAAATTATCTCAAGGCAAGCGAATATGATCCGGAAAATTCTTTGACATATTTTAATATAGGATCCGTCCTTCAAATTCAAAACAAACATAAAGAGGCTTGTGAATATTTTAAAAAGGCTTATGAAAAAGAGCCGTCCGATAATTATCTTGTGGCATTAGCTTTGTCGGAGGTAAAATCAGGCGATATACATTCCGCTATTGAACATTATAAACATCTGATTGTTCAGTTTCCGGCAAAACATAACTTTCAATATAATCTGGTATGCTGTTATGAATTAATCGGAGAATATCAGCTTGCCGTAAATATTTTGCAAAATCTTGTTATGCTCAATCCTAAGTCTGTTAATATGGCGCATAAGCTCGCAAATCTTTATTTAAAGCTTAATCAGCCGCAGTATGCAAAACAGATTTTTGAAAAGATTTTAATTCAGGGTAATGTATCTTTTGAACTATATTATGAATTTGCACATGTTTGCATTATGACTAATGATTTTGACAGGGCTGAGAAGATTTTGAAAAAAGTTATTGAGCTTAATCCTGAATATGCTCCGGCGCATAAAGATCTCGGTGTAATCTATCTTACAAAGCGTTTGTTTGATTACGCAAAAGATGAGTTTGAAGCAGCATACAAGCTCGCACCCGAAAATTATTCAATAATTTTTGAATATGCAAATTATCTTCACGCTACAACAGATTTTAAACGTGCTGATGAAATGTATCAAAAAGCACTGGAGTTTGAACCGGAAAATCCGAATGCGCTTGCTTTTTCAGCTTTAAATAAAATTCAGCTTAATGACCTGGAAAAAGCAAAAGAGCAGATTGATGCAGCATTAAAATTTGCAAATGATCAGCCGTTTTTGTTGTTTATTGCAGGTAAAATAAGATTTTTGCTGAAAGATTACGAACAGGCAAAAATGTTTTTAGTCAAATCTTATGAAGGTGATAAGACAAGCGATTGTGAAAATTTGTTGGGGCTTTGTTATTATGAACTCGGGGATTTTCAACAGGCAAATTCAATATTTAAAAATCTGCTTGAAAAAAGCCCGATGAATATTAATATTCTGTTAAATAGTGCAAAATGTTATGCAAAACTTGAAGATAAAGATTCTGCATTAAAAGTTCTGGAACAGGCTGTGGAAATTTTTCCGGATTGCGAAGAAGCACATGAACTTATACGTAAATTGTCATAATACTAAAAAATCGGCTTTCGATGACAGCCGACTTTTGATTTTTTAAAATTAATTTGTGTTTAAGCAAGTCCTAAAACTTTTTTGTACCAAGAGAATGTCTCCAGTTCCAAACCATTAAAAGTTGTCTTAAGGCATTGTGCTTTTAAATAGTTTTCGAACTCGTCATTGAATTTTGATTTGACCTTTTTGTCTTCGGTCTTTGTTACGAGTGTTGCCATAGAATCCTACTCCTTTTTTATTTAGTTATATTTTATATAACTTTGTGTATTATTATATCATATTTGCCTGATTTTTTCTAGTAGTATAAAGTATAAAAATACAAAAACTTGCGCCATAAAAGGGATTTGATTGTAAATTTTTGTAAAGAATTTGCCCGAGAATTATAGCGGTAAAATTAATAATTCTTGAGGATTAATTTTATGGAAGTAAAATTTTTTGAAGTTTAAGTCGGGTAAAATTATTCGAACTTAAATCTAACTTTACATGGAATAAATTTTTTGGTAAAATGTAAATTAACTGAGGAGTAGTAAAAATTAAAAAGCATCTTTTAATATCAACAATTATAGCAATGAGTATAACCACAGGTATTAATGCACAAGCGGCAATGACACCTCAGGTTAATACATTGTATCAGCAGGCATGTTCTGCCGAATATCAGAATAATTTGCCGGATGCGATTGAAAAGTTAAAACAGGCAATTGCACTCGCCGGCAATGACAGCATGCTTTATACCAAACTTGCCGGAATATATTCCGATTTGGGTGAATATGATCTGGCTTTGCAGGCTTATTCAAAAGTTTTGGAATTAAAGCCGGATGATGCGTTTGTTTATATAAGTGTCGGGAGTATTTATGAAACTCAGGGCAAATATCAGGAGGCTTTGGCGGCTTATAATAAATCAATACAAATTTTTCCCGAGTACAAATATAATTTGTTAAATATTGCAAATGTTCAATATAAAATGCAGGATTATAAATCTGCGGTTCAAAGTTACGTAAGATTTTTGGAAATTTATCCTCAGCATAAAGAGGCGCGTGAAAATCTTGCAGCAGCTTATCTTGTTATGGATATGCCGGAAAAAGCAGTTAAAGAATATACAACGCTTTATAACAAAAATTCGTCAACCTTTAAGGATTATGCAAATTATGGTATTGCACTTGTAAAAACAGGTGATTATTCTAAAGGTTCCGAAATTTTGGAAAAAGCAGTTGAGTTGGATCCTGAAAATACATCTTCTCATATAAGTCTGGCACTTGCATATCAAGAGCTTGATAATAATGATTTGGCGCTCGAACAATACGGAATTGTATTTAAGCAATTACCGAATCTGCATTCAATAAGACTGGATTATGCAAATCTTCTTGCGGATATGAAGAAAAACGCAGAAGCAATTGAGCAGTATAAAATTTATGCCCAAAATTATCCGACTGACGCAAGAGCATATAAAAATATGGCAATTGTGTATAAGCGAATGAACGATATAGATTCTGCCATTACAAATTTTGAAAAATCTATTGCCATAAAATCCGATGATACAGACGTAAAAAAAGATTTGGCTGAATGCTATCATGCCAAAAAGGATTATATATCTGCTTTAAAATATTATGATGAAGTTTTGAAAGTTAAACCGGATGATTTAGAAGCTAAAACCAATAAGGCTTTTGCGCTTCATGCATTGGAACAATACGATGAAGCAATTGCGTTATATGAGCAGGTTTTGGGTGTAAAGGATAATCCGACAGTAAGTGCAAATTTGACAAAGGCAATTGTGGCACAGGGATTTGTATCTTTGAATGCCAAGAATTATTCCAAGGCATCAGAGTATTTTCAAAAAGCAGTAGCGCGTGATTCTGCGGATGATTACGCTTATTACGGGTTGGCAAAGGCATACAGGGGCTTGGAATTGAATGAAAAAGCTGCTGAAATGTATGAAAAAGCAATTGCTTTAAATCCTGAAAAATCATTATACAGCACAGAATATGGGGATTTTATATCTGCTCTGTACAGTCAGCAGCCGGCCGCAAATGAAGCAGGGGATGATTTGCCGGAAATTTCACTTAATTCAGAGGGTGATATCCTGCAAAAACAGCAAAAATCTGTTGATATGACAAAAAATAAAGATTTAATTGCTTTAGGCGATGAAAATTATAGAAAAAAAGATTTTGATTTAGCAATTCAAAATTATCAGGAAGCTTTGACAATAAATCCGGGCGATGAAGTTACTTTACTTAAGATAGGCAACATTTACGGGTTGAAAAATGACAACAAAACTGCCGCTGAATTTTACAAACGTGCAATTGTTGTAAAGCCTGAATATGCAGATGGCTGGTTTAATTTGGGATTAGCTTATGCAAATGAGAAAAACTATTCCGATGCAAAAAAATCTTTCAGCAAGGTGGTTGAATTAAAGCCTGATTATGCTTATGCCTATTATGCTCTGGCAATAGCTTATGAGACAGAGGCAAACAAACCTGAGGCTTTGAAATATTACAAATTATTCCTGCAATATAATAAAGATGCGGAAAACGTTGCACAGGTTCAGGATAAAATAAGAAGTCTGGAAAAATGAAGAAATTAGTTCTTTGTTTAGCTGTATTTTTAGTAGTTTTTTGTACATGCGGCTGCAATCGTGACAAAGCGGCAATACTGTTTAACCATGACAAAATTACGGTTGATAATGTTATGAATTACAGTACAGCTTTTCGGCCGAATGAGCGGATATATTACCTTGTAATCATACCGAAAAAGATTAAAACCCGCGCCATAAATATTCAGGTAATAAAAAAAGACAATAAATATATGACATTAGGGTATAATCTTTACTGGAGTTATTCAGCGGTGTTAAAGGATGATCAGATGTATTATTACGATGATTATGTCGTGATATCGCAGCCCGGATTGTATATTATGAAGGTGTTTTCAAAAGATAACCCGCAAAAGACGCTTTGTATGGCGCAATTTTTGGTGCAGGAATAGATTTTGGGCTTGAAAAATTCGGAGAAAAATGTTATAATATCCGTAAAATATTCGGAGAAAAAATGAAATATATATACCAAAACGCAGACTGGCACAGCTTTAGATGGTGCGGAGAAAAAATTCAAAAATTGCTTTTAGAAATCAGAAAAGCACAGGGATATCTGCTTGGCAAAATGGATTTGTTAGGATTTGATGTTAAAAATAATGCGTTGTTGCAGGTTTTAACGGAAAATATTATTAAATCATCTGAAATTGAAGGGCAAATTCTTGATAAACATCTTGTTCGCTCATCTATAGCACGGCGATTGGGAATTGATATCGGCGGAGAAATACCTGTTTCAAGAGATATTGAGGCTATTGTGGAAATGATGCTTGATGCTACACAAAATTATGCTAAAGAGATGACTAAGGACAGGCTGATAGGTTGGCATGCAGCACTTTTCCCAACCGGTTACAGCGGAATGTATAAAATTAATGTCGGAGGATACAGGACTGATGAACTTGGTTCAATGCAGGTTGTATCAGGTTATGCAGGTAATGAAAAAGTTCACTATGAAGCACCGAAGGCAGAATTACTTGAAAGTGAGATGAATGAACTTATCAATTATATAAATACTGAAAAAGAAACAGATTTTCTGATACAAGCCGCAATCGTGCATTTGTGGTTTGTTATTCTTCATCCGTTTGATGACGGAAACGGCAGAATTGCAAGAGCATTAACCGATATGATTTTAGCAAGAAGTGATGACAGTAAATTCCGTTTTTATTCAATGTCTGCTCAGATTCAAAAGAATAGAAAAAGTTATTATGAGATTTTGGAAAAAACGCAAAAGGGTTCAATGGATATAACGAATTGGCTTGTATGGTTTTTCGAAAATCTTTTGATTGCTATTCAATCGAGCGGAGAGATTACGGATAAAGTTTTGCAAAAAGCAGAATTCTGGCAAAAACATACAAATACTGTTTTTAACGAAAGGCAAATAAAAGTTTTAAACAGATTTATGGATAATTTTGAAGGAAATCTTACGACAACTAAATGGGCTAAAATGTGTAATTGCTCACAAGATACCGCAACTTTAGATATTAATGATTTAATAGATAAAAAAATATTGAAGAAAACGGGTAAAGGACGAGTTACACATTATGTTTTATATTAATATCAGTTATTTCCAATAGGGTTTAAAGTTTTTGATTAAGCGGTAAGTTTTGTCAAAATCTCCGTCAAAGTTGATGGCTCTGTCGTCCAAAAATATTGAAGAAAAAGGGTTTTTGACATCCGTAATATCTTCGACAAATTGGATTAAGTCGTTTCGGATAAGCCAGTTTCGGACAAGGGTTTTGTCGCGTACCGTAAAAATTGCGATTCGGTAATCTTCGGATAATTTTTGCAAAAATTCAAAAGCGCCGTCTTTTATCGGGGCAATTTCGTTTTTGGCATATTGCCCGGAATATGTGTTCAAAACGCCGTCCAAATCTATGCTTATGAGTTTTTTGCGCGGTATTTTCTGTTTTGATTTTCGTATCATAAAAATAATTACCGTAATAATAAGACAAATATTTATTCCGAAGTTAATCAAAAGCCCTGCGTCACAGGGTGTTTGACAGTTCATCAAAATATTTGTAAAGCGTGCTATATAGTAATACAAAATTATCCCGAACCCGACGATATATACATTGCCGTAAAGTTTAGTCTTAAGGGCGGCAAAAAACAAAAGATTAATTACAGGGTAATAAATCCATGCCTCATAAAACAACTCTAAAAAGGCAACTGAACGTGCAAAATCGGATTCCACAGGAATATTTCCCATCCGCAAAAAGCAATAAATAATATATGTGATATTAATCCATATGAATACGAGAATTTTTTTGTTAAAGAAGGAAGTCATGTTTTCTCCTTTTATATTTTTCAAGGCAAAAGACAACAAAGATAATTGAATACGCGACAACGATTTCAAAAAAGCATTCCCTGCGTACCGAATAATCATTAATCAAGAAGTTATCGGGCAGGTCAAGTGCAAATCGGGCAAAGTTGCAAACCCAATCCGCATACGGGTTAAACAAAAACCGTAAAGCAAAAGCCACATGCGGAATTACCGCAAGAAATATAAGTATTGATGTGATTGTTTGTTTTAAAATTTTATACATTTTTCATTTAATAAGAATAATTAAAGTTTATTAACAATAATATTATTTTTAATTGTAATAAAGAATTTTTAATTAAAATAACTAGATATAGCCAAAAAAATAAATTACCATATACATTATGGTAACAAGCAGTGACATAAAGAAAATTTTTGGTACTAATGTTAAAAAAGCTCGAGTTGCAAAAGGATTGACTCAGGAACAATTAGCTGAAATTCTTGACTTGCAAGTACAGACTATAACTTTCATTGAAACTGGCAGAACATTTATTTCAAGCGAGGTTTTAGCTAAGTTATGTAATTATTTTAATGTAGAAATAAGTTATTTCTTTAAATCAAGAAATCCCGAACCTACTGAGAAACAAATAAACTTGAAGCGTGAAATTAATCGTTCCTTATCTGATTGCAGCGAAGAAGTGCTTTCGTCTATTTATAATGTTGTTACTGCTTTGAAGAAGTAGTTTTTAGCTTGAGTTCATTTTTGTTCCTTGTAGGGTACACACAAAATTAGATTACCAATTATTATGGATAAATGCAAGAGCCTGTTGACAAAAATTTACAGATATCAATTTTGTTAGGTAAGACAATTGAAAATCTTCGTATAAATAAGAAAAAGTTGTCTTTAAATAAGTTTGCAAATGAATATGAGATTGGAAAAACAACGGTTCATAAAATTGAGAATGCTTTGGTTGAGTGTAAGCTGGTCACAGCATGGAAAATTGCCAATGCTTTAGATATGAAATTGTCGGATTTGGTAAAAATTTTAGAAACAGAACTTGGTGATGATTTTAAACTTATAGATGAATAAAAGTTCATATTATGAAACGTAATAATAGCAAGAATCTTAAATATTTTAAAATATTAGGAAATAATATTAGAACCCGCCGTGAAGAAATGCATATTTCCCAAGAAGAGCTGGCTTTTCGTATTTCAAGTACAAGAAATTATATTGGTTGTATTGAGAGAGCCGAAAAATGTCCGAGTCTTGCTATTATTATTGACATTGCAAATGCTTTGAATTGCTGTGTTAAAGATTTGGTTGAAAATATCTAGAGTTAGCTTGATTTTTTCATTTAAAACTTGGTGAAGACTTTAAACTAATTGACGAATAAGTCAAATCTTTTGATTTATAAGCTTTAAGGTCATCTTTATGTAAATATTTTTTAAATAATCTTTTATATTTCTTGCATTATTATGAACTTTTGGATATAATTTATTTATGAGACAAAAGACTGATAAAACAAGATATTTTGACAAAAAATTGGGCGAAGTTCTTAAAACTTTCAGGCGTACCAGACTTAAATGCACTGCAGCCAAGCTGGCTGATGATTATAATTTTGACAAAAGTAATCTTAACAGAATGGAAAACGGCATAATAGACAGCAGAATTTCCAATGTTTGGCTTGTTGCCGAAGCCATGGGTGTCAAGTTGTCTGATGTTATTAAAGCTCTGGAAAAAGAACTCGGATCTGATTTCAAGCTTGGCGATAAGTAATAATTCAATGACAATCTATCACCGGTTAAGTCGTTAAACGTGTTTTTGCGGATTTTTTATATCTCCCAGAGTTCTTGAGATTTGTGTGTGGAGCTGGTTCGCCTGATAAAGGTATTCAGTCAGCTTTTCGTAGTTGTCGTTTTTTTCCCCGTACGGAACTTTCATCTCTATCAGTGCATCAACGCTTTTGTTTATTGCGGATAATTTTTCAAGAGAGTCCCCTAAAAATACAATTGAATTGAATTTTTTTGAAACTTTTGCGAGTACTTTTCTTGAAAAAAATGTCTGTGCCTTTTTAATCCACGGAAGCTCAAAAACTTCTCCTTTGGGCATTTTAATTTTTTTATCAGCATATTCGCGGTTCAGCTCAAACAGTTCCTGTTCAAGCCTTTGTTTGCGGACTCTGAGGCTCAAAACCTCCGTCTGCGTACCGTAAAGCTCGGCATTTTTAATTTTGCCGTTTATGTCCGTCAACGCCTTTTGTTTTTCGGAAATTTTGTATTCAAGTTTGAGCTTTTCGCTGTTGCCTTGAGGTAATGTTTTGTCGTTTAAAATGTTTGAATCGTATCCGTTAAGCCTGTTTTGCATAGGATTTGATACCGCGGATTTCGGCTCCTCTAAAATATTCTCGGAGCTTGTAAACGGATTTTGTTTAACTGAATTTATCGGGCTAACGTTAAAAAAGTTACGATTATTATCCATAATTTCATTTTACGATAAAAAAATTCAATTTTTTACCTGCAAAAAGAGGAATTTTATTCAATAGTGAACACTTTTTTGTAATACAAAATCATACCCCATATAGTGAGAACAATATTAGGCATCCATGCAGCTAAAAACGGCTCAAGCTTGCCGGATTCACCGAATGATATTGAAAGCGCCCTGATTAGATAGTATATGAAAATTATTAAAATACTGAATAAAAATCCGCGGTTATACCTTACCCTCGGCGGCGTAATCGCAAGCGGCACACCGATTAGAACAAGTACAACTGTTGTGACGGGTAATGCAATTTTGTCAAATAATTCAATAACAAGCTCACGTTTTTGGTCGGCATCAATTTTGGTCGTTGCCAGATATTTTACAAGGTTAGGAAAATTCATTTCTTTTGCAACGTTTTTGTTCAATTCTTTTGACATATCAACACCGAATTGAGCATTCAAGTCGTCAAATAGCGTTGTATTAAGAACTTTTCCTTCCCTGTCAACAGTATAAATAGCACCTTTTTCAAAATTCCAGCCCTTAGGTGAGGTTTTACCTTCTCTTGCCTGCAAAACCTGAATAGTGCCTTCTTTTGACGTATCAAGAACTGTTATGTTATGCAGGGTCTTATCTTCACAATATCCAACATAAAATAATCTTTTTAAAAATCCGTGGTCATTTAATTCTTTGAACACAAAATTCTGTTTCCCGTCAGGAATGTTTTTTTGTCCCAACGCCCACAGCGCCAGATCTTTTGACTGTTTTGTCATAACAGGTACTATGCTTTCATTTATAAAAAAGCTGAAAATTGACATTACAATTGCAAATACAAAAATCGGTTTTGCAATTCTGTTAAGACCTATTCCGCAGGCTCTCATAACCGTAATTTCGGATTTCAAGCTCAAATCATTAAGTGTCATAACCGTTGCCAGAAGTACACCCATAGGGATTGTCATAACAACAACTGACGGCAGGTTTAAGATAATCATCATTAATGCGACCTTAAACGGAATTCCAAATAGCGATATCTGTTTAATAAGTGTAATGAAGGTGTCTGATGCAAATATGATTGATGTGAATACGCATACCCCCATCAAAAACATTTCTATAACCTGCCTGAGAATGTATTTGTCAAGCAGTGTTATACTTTTTAATTTAATTATCAGACTATCAAACATATTTTTATTTTATTCTAAAAGATTGATTTAAGCAAATCAGAATTTAATTAAGACTTTCAGTGTATTCTTTTCTTTATTTTTTTCAAAAGCTTCAATCGCGTCATCAACGGGATAAGTTGCGGAAATCAGCGGTGAAAAATCAATTTTTTCGGATTTTAAAAGCCTTAATGCAGCACCGAATTGACCGCACCGTGAGCCTAAGACGGTAATCTCATCAATTACAATCGGCGCAAGATTGAATTCTTTAGAGGCGGCAACCGTGCTTTTTAAAACAAGAGTTCCGCGGGGTTTGGTGAGTGCAAGCGCTGTTTCAAAACCTGAAATTGACCCTGTAGCCTCAACTACAACGTCATATTTCTTCTCAACCGCAAAATCATTTAACAGGTGTGTTTCAACCCCTTGAGCTTTTGCAATGTCAAGTTTGTTTTGGTGTTTGCCGACCAGAATCACGTCAATATTTTGGGCATTAAGTGTAAGTGCCGTGATAAGCCCTAATTTACCGTCGCCGAGAACTACAACTTTTTCAAAAGGTTTTATGTGAAGTTGTTCCGTTATTTCGCATGCTGCGGCAAGCGGTTCCACAAATACGGCCTGCTCATCAGTAACATTATCAGGTACTTCAAAGAGAACTTCCAAAGGCATGGTGAAGTATTCGGCAAAGCAGCCGTCTTTTCTCCAGATGCCGAGGGTGTGGCGTCCGGGGCAGTGACGGTAAAGTTTTTCCGCGCAATAGGGGCAGTCAGGCTCTTTGCAGCCGTAGCTTATTTCTGACACAACGCGTTTACCTAAAAGTGATTGATCAGAATCGTTGATCTCTTCAACAACCCCGACAGCTTCATGTCCTAAAACTCCGACGTAACCCATATAGCCTTTTGTGATTTCGTAATCCGTATTGCAAATTCCGCCTAAAGTTACGCGGATTAACGCTTCGCCTTTTTGCGGCACGGGTTTTTTATAATCTTTTACCAGTTTTAATTCTTTATCAAATACTACAGCTTTCATTATCTCTACTCCAAATAAATTTTAGCATAAAATATTTACGTTATGTTCAATTTTTCTTTCAATTCCTGAACTTCATATTTAAGCCTGTTAAGTTCGCATCTGACAGGGTCGGGAATTCTGTTGTGCATTAAAACTCCGTTTTTGTCGCGGATTTTGCGGTGTACAATTCTTCCCGGGACGCCTACAACAGTTGAATATTCAGGGACATCTTCCACAACAACTGAACCTGCTCCGACTCTTACATAATCTCCGATTGAAATGTTGCCTAAAATTTTTGCGCCTGCACCGACTATAACGTTATTTCCTAAACTCGGATGGCGCTTGCCGTGTTCTTTGCCCGTGCCGCCGAGTGTTACCTGCTGGTAAATTAATACGTCATCGCCTATGGTTGTTGTTTCACCGATTACAACACCTTCTCCGTGGTCTATAAAAAATCTTCTGCCGATTTTTGCTCCGGGGTGGATTTCAATTCCTGTTATAATTCTTGTGATATAAGAGATTATTCTCGGGATTAAAGGAATATGCCATTTGTATAATCTGTGTGCAAATCTGTAGGCAATAAGCGCATGAAGCCCAGGATAGCACAACAAGACTTCCAAAATGTTTCTTGCTGCCGGATCTTTGTCGTAAATTACCTGTATATCTTCTTTTACTTTTGTTATTCCGCGTTTTATAAGTTTGAACATAAACAACCCTCACCCGAATTTCTAAACTTGCTTGTGCCTGTTAAGAAATTCTGCCCTCTCCCAAAAGGAGAGGGAAAATCATTTAACCAGTTTGGCAAATTTTCTTTTACCTGCCTGCAATATTACACTTTCATCAAAGTTCAGGGTATAAGCCATATCGGTAATCTTTTCACCGTCAATTTTTACCCCGCCGCCTTGAATTAAGCGTTTTGCTTCACCTTTTGATTGTACAAAGTTGAGTTCAACCAACAAGTCCAACATCCCTTTGCCGTTTTCTGTTTTAACTTCAGGGATGTCTTCCGGAATTCCTTTATTTGAAACCACATTTATAAATTCTGTCTGAGCGTGGTCTGCGCCTTTTTTTCCGTGGTATTCTTCCGTAATCATATAGGCGAGTTTAAGTTTTAAATCTCTAGGGTTAACCTCAGGATTTTTCAGGCTTTCTTCAATATTTTTAAGTTCTATATCGGATATGTCAGTCAAAAGCGTAAAGTATTTAAGTATTAATGTATCAGGAATACTCATTAATTTGCCGAACATATCTTTTGCACTGTCGGTCAGCGAAATACAATGTTCCGGATAGGTTTTTGACATCTTAACCAGTCCGTCAGTACCTTCAATTAAAGGCAAAAGCATAACCATTTGCGGGTATTTTTTGCCGTAAGCTTCTTGAATCTGGCGTCCCAAAAGGGTGTTGAATCTCTGGTCTGTTCCGCCGAGCTCAATATCCGCGTCAATTACAACAGAATCGTATGCCTGCATAAGCGGATAGAAAAATTCATGAACTGAAATCGGTCTGCCTTCCGCATAACGTTTTGCAAAATCGTCGCGGGTCATCATCTGCGCAACCGTCATTTGTGCCGCAAGTTTCAAAAGATCCGTAAAACTCATTTTGTGGAGCCAGTCGGCATTATTTACAACTTCGGCTTTTTCAACGTCTACAACTTTTGACATCTGTTCAAAATAAGATTTGGCATTCTCTTCAACCTGTTCTTTTGTCAATGACGGCCTTGTCTCGGATTTTCCGGAAGGGTCTCCGACCATTGCCGTTGCACCGCCAACGATTAAAACAACTTTGTGACCGAGTTTTTGAAATTCTCTTAATTTACGCATTACAACCGTATGCCCTAGATGTAAATCAGGTCTTGTCGGATCCATGCCGAGTTTTACCCTTAAAGGTGTATTTGTATCTTTTGCATGCTGTAATTTTACAGCTAATTCTTCAATTCCGCCGGGTAAAATCTCTGCCCCGCGTGATAATTTTTTTGCCTGTTCTATAAATTCTTCTCTTATTTCCATAATTTTCCCTCTTGTTTATTATAACAAAAAAATTGAAAATTATGCCTGACTTTTTTCATAAGAACCTAAAAATCTGTAAAATATTGTTCTGGATTTGATTGAATTTAAGACGTCGGCTATATTTCTTTCTTTTATATGACCGTTAAAATTCACTACAAAAATGTATTCTTCCATGTCATCTTTTGAAGGCTGAGAAGAAATGTAGGTTAAATTTATGTCATTTTCCAAAAATATTTTTAAAACTTCTAATAAAGCACCGGGGGTATTGTTGGTTGCAAAAGCTATTGTGGTTTTGTCGTTTCCGGTAACAGGTGTTTCAAAGTTGCCGATTAAAATGTATCTGGTTTGGTTTGTTTTGTCGTCATTTATGTTTTCTTTCAAGATATTCAGCCTGTATGTTTCGGCGGTTTTTCGGTTTCCTATGGAGCCGTAGGTAAGGTTGTAGTTCGCAAGATTTCTTGCGCATTCAGACATCGTAGTGTTTTCAATAATATTCAAATGCAGCGGAAGTTCGTGTTTTATGAACTCCTGACATTTACCGAGAAGATAAGGCGTTCCGATTATTCCGGTTATGCTGTAAAATTCCGTTGTTCTTGACAAAAGGCAGTATTCAATAGGCAAAACAACTTCGGATAGAATTTTTATATTTGAGTTTTTTGTCATCATAAGACTGTCAAGTGATGCTCTGAGCGTACCGTCTATTGAGTTTTCGGCAGGGATAACCCCGAGTGTAAACGGATTTTTGTCCACAAATTCAACTACATCCGGAATAGTTTTTAACGGAGTTGAAAATGTATTTATATTGTATTTTTGGCAGAAAACGTCACGCGCCATCTCTGAAAATGATGCTTCCGGACCAAGGTATGCAATATTTAATACGTTTTTAAATTCCATATTTACTAAACTCCGTATTTCAGTTAAAATTATAACATAATAAATAAAAAGGGCAAGACAAATGGCTAATATTAAATTTGGAACAGACGGCTGGAGAGCTGTTGTGGGAAAAGATTTTACCGCAGGAAATGTGGAAATTGTTACAAAAGCGATTGCAAAGTATGTTTTTGAAAATTTCGGGATATATAAAAAAATTCTTGTCGGTTATGATCCGAGAAACATGGCAAAAGAATTTGCAAAACAATGCTCGGATAGTCTTGCTGGATTTGGCTTTAGAGTTTTATTAAGTAATAAGGTTATTCCGACGCCGGTTCTTGCGTATAATGCCAGAATTAAAGACGCATGTGCGGTTATGTTTACGGCATCGCATAATCCGCCCGAGTATTTGGGAATAAAATTTATTCCTGATTATGCAGGTCCTGCAACAAGTGATATTACGGATGAAATTGTGGCAAATCTTGAGGCGGAATTTGAGCCGAAGATAAAAGGAAGCGTTAAAGAGGTTGATTTTGCGCCGAAATATTTTGAGCATATAAAATCATTAATAAATTTTGATAAAATCCGTGAACTTAATAAAAATATTATTTTTGACGGGTTGTATTCTGCGACGATAGGGTATTTTGACAAAATACTTTCAAATGGAGATATAAAATTTGACGCAATAAATATGCGCCATGATCCTCAATTTGGCGGTGGAATGCCTGAACCGAAACCTCAATATATGCAGGATTTAATAGAAATGGTTAAAAAAACGCCTAATGCTGTCGGGTTTGCAAATGACGGCGACGGCGACAGGTTCGGGGTTATTAATGAAAACGGCGAATATGTTACGCCCAATGAGATTATTGCGATATTGCTTTTACATTTGAAAAAACATAAAAATATGGAAGGCAGTCTTGTAAAAACAGTCGGTGCAAGCCTTATGCTGGACAAAATTGCCGAAAAATGCGGGGTGGAAGTTATTGAAACTGCTGTCGGGTTCAAACATGTAGGCGATGCCATGCGAAAATTCAACCCGATTATTGGCGGGGAAGAATCAGGCGGCTTGAGTATCAGAGGGCATATTCCCGAAAAAGACGGAATTCTTGCTAATCTTCTCGTGTTAGAAGTAATGGCTTATGAAAATAAAACTCTTATTGAATTGCAAGAGGAAATACAGCAGCTTGCCGGATGTAAATTCTATAATGACAGGGTTGATTTGAAGCTTGAAACCCGTGAAGAAATCGAAAAAGTTCTTGATAAATTCAAAACAACCGATGAATTTGCAGGCATGAAAGTTTTGCGAAAAGATTTTAAAGACGGAGTTAAGCTCTATCTTGACGATAACGCAAGCTGGGTGCTTGTCCGCCCGAGCGGAACAGAACCGTTATTGAGAATTTATTTTGAAAGCGACAGTTTGGATAAAATTGAAAAGTTTAAAAAATAAGACCGCCGAAGCGGTCTTTTTATTATCCGTAAATCATTTTGTCAAACAGTTTTTTCAGCGGTGAGCGGTTTGCGCGGAGCTGTTCGTTTTCTGCCTCAAGCCGTTTGATTTCCAATCCGACCGTGCTGTAGACTTCTTTCATTATGTCGGCGCTTCTGTCTTCTTCCGTTGCATATTGCGCTCTGATTTTTTCCAATTCGCCGTGGTCTAAAAATTTCCCTCCGCAGGCATAGCATTCGTCTATTTTAACTTCTTTTTTGACGCTTGCGTAATTTTTTACCATTCTTGCGCCGCAAACAGGACAGGTCCTCGGAAGATTTTCATTAACTGGCTGAAAAGTTCTTCCCTCAGCTGCTTTTACAATTTCGTCTATATTTTCATCCTGCTCGTCAAAATATTTGAATTCCCTCGTGTCAAAGTAAATTCCGCCGCATCCGTCCAAACAGATGTCAACATTTACACCCTCTGACGGTACAAAAACTTTTGTCATTTCTTTCTGGCATGCAGGACATTTTAATGTTTTGAAGTTATCTGACATATTATCTCCTTATATTTACCATTCAAGATTATCATATTTTGCGGAATTTTCCTCATATAATTAAATTATTTTTTGAAAAAATGTAACTATTTTTGAAAAATTTGCGGAAATATTGTACAATGATTAAAAAGAGGATGATAAATGACGGAAGTTTTAGATATTCAATTAGAGGGTAAAGATCTTATCAGAAAAGGGATAAGTGAACTTAATGATAAGAATTATGAGGGTGCAAAATACAGTTTTTTGGAGGCTCAGAAAAAATTCACGGCTATGAAATTGTCCGAATATATTTCTGTTTGTATGAGCCTTGCTGCTATGACATCTTATTTTCTGGATAAAAATTCATACAAAACCGTTCTTGAAACAATAAATGATGCGGTTTATATGGCGCAGCATTCAAAAAGCAATACCGCAAAACTTATTGCCGAAATTGCATTAGGCAACATTAATTTTGATGAAAAAAATAACGATGTCGCACTTTTGCATTACAACAACGCAAAAGAATTCGCTCAGGCAAATGATGAATTTTTAATGTCGGATTACATTAACGCACGAATAAATCAGCTTCAAAGCGGAATGGAATTTTCACTTCCCATGAAAAGCGATCCGCTTGTATCATTGGTAAAAATCGGGCGCTCCATCACTGCTTTGACTGATATAAATGTTTTGTTAAAAGTTATCGCCGAAGAAACAAAAAATGCAATTCAGGCTGACAGATGTACGGTTTTTCTTTTTGATAAAGAAAAAAATGAACTCTGGTCAAAGGTAGCTCTCGGGATGGAAAGTCAGGAAATTCGTTTTCCTGCGGATAAAGGGCTTGCCGGTTATGTTGTCCAGACCGGTGAAAGCGTTAATATCGCCGATGCTTACAGCGATCCGAGATTTAACAAAGATGTGGACAGCAAATCCGGCTATCATACTAAATCAATCCTTTGTATGCCGATTAAAAATAATAACCAGGAAATCATAGGCGCTTTTCAGGTTTTGAACAAACTAGACGGTGTGTTTACAAAAAATGATGAAGATCTTCTTGTTGCAATCGGCGGAAGTGCAAGCATAGCTTTAGAAAATGCACAACTATTTGAACAGCAAAAAGAACTTTATAAAGAACAAAAAGAACTTTTCGAAAGTTTTATTGATACGCTTGCAACCTCTATTGATGCGCGTGACAAAATTACATCCGGTCATTCAAGCAGAGTTAAGTTATATACCATGCTTATTGTAGATGCTTTGAATATGGCGCCTCATGACAGAGAAATTATTGAAAAAGCCGCAATATTACACGATATAGGCAAAATCGGTATCCGTGACGCTGTTTTGCAAAAAGAAGGAAAGTTAACTCCGGAAGAATATGCACATATTCAGCAGCACGTTAAAATTACGCATGACATATTGGAAAAAATTCATATGTCCGATGATTTTAAGCTTATAACGGATATTGCCTGCTCACACCATGAAAAATGGGACGGCTCCGGTTATTACAGACATTTGAAAGGCGAAGAAATCCCTTACGGAGGTCGAATTCTTGCGGTATCCGATGTTTTTGACGCCATTACCTCAAAACGTCATTACCGTGACAAGATGCCTATCGCAAATGTTATCAGAATTTTGATTAATGATTCAGGTACTCATTTTGATAAAAATATTGTCGATGTGTTCCTGTCAATTTCAGCAGATAAAATAATTGATGTGTTTTTGACCGAAAGCCATATTGTTTTCAAAGATGAGGATAAAGAGCTATTGAGTCATTACAATCTTTTGGATATATATAATTTTATTAATGATGAGAATTCATATAACAAACATATTGTGGATTTGTTTAATCATTATTATTCAGGCAGCGAGGTTCAATGATAAAAAAATTGGTCAGTTTAATATTAATATTTTCGGCATGCTCTGTGAATGCTTATGCCTTGAATATTAACGACCTCATTAAGCCTGTTAACCCTCTGGAAACTAAATTTCCCGTAGATAAAGACATTATATCGGTGCCTAAAAAGGCTACATTGACTAAAAATGATATCCACAATCAATATGCAATTGCTTTGAATAAATATATTCAAAGCAATGTGAAATCGTCATATTCGGATTTTGAGGTTTTGATAGAAAGTGTATCCCCGCTTGATTATGTTTACCTTCAAATGGCAGAAAAAATGGCGGATCTTGGCTTTTTTAACTTGTCGGAACTTTCTATGTCGAAGCTTCAGGATGAAGATATTTCATATATGCTCTCGGAAGACGTAAAGCATTTTTATTTTCCTGCCGTAAAGCTTTCACCCAATGACGAAATTTATCTTGCCGAAATGTATTCGAATATTGTTTATAATGACCAGAGCCGTGAAGTTACTGCGGAATTGGTTAAAAATACCGCACTTCTTCAAAAAAATGATTACGCTAATTATATAGCTGCTCTTGGATATTTAAAGTCTAATAATATTATTGATGCGGAAAAATATATTGATACAGCAATCAGTAAAAATCCGAAGAATTTGAATTATAAAAAATTGAAGGCAGAGATTCTTGCTCAATCAAATAAACCTCAAAATGCGCTTAAGGTTGTTGATGATATTAAAAAACAAAACCTTTTGACAACTCAATTCAAAAGAAAAGTTGATTCAATTGAACAGTATACTCTTTACAAAACCAAAAAAAATGAGTTTGAAAAAAAATATCATCTGGCATACTATTTTTATTACGAAAATGAGCTTAACAAATCAATGCGAACCCTGCAAACGGCATTTAACACCAAAAAAAGCAACAATAAAAATGTCTATGCCCTTTTGTCACGTGTTTATTATGATTTAAAAGAATTTGAAAAAGCGGAGGATAATGCAACAAAAGCTTATAAGCTCGATAAATCAAATGTTATAGCATTACTGGTTCTCGGTGATCTGGCATTTAGAGATAATAATTTTGAGGCGGCATTAAAATATTATGAAAACGCTGCCTCAAAAGAAAAACAATCTTATACTCCGGATATAAAAGTGGCTGATACATGTCAAAAACTCGGGAAAAATAAGAAAGCGCTTGAAATTTATTCAAAAATTTTGCGCACTCATTCCGATTGTTATGAAGCGTATTATAATATGGCTTTACTGGACAAAACAAGAGAATTGTCTTATCTTAAAAAATCAGTTGCAATTAATTTACAATTCAAAGACGGCTGGATTGATCTGGCAAGAGTTGCAATAGGCGCAAATAAACTTAATCTTGCGTCAAATTATCTTGCAATCGCAAAATATATTGACGAAAATGATTTTAGATATTATTATTATCAAGGACTTGTTTATAAAAATAAAGGTCTGACAGGCGATGCCAAAAGAAGTTTCAGAAAAAGCATCATGCTGAACCCTGATTACGCACCCGCAAAAGAGGAATTGAGTATATGAACATACTTATTGTAGAAGATCATGAACTTACCAGATTCGGTTTAAAAACGACATTTGAAGGCGTAGATTACGTTGAAAGGATTTTCGAAGCCGATTCTGCGGAAGCTGCCATTGATATTTTTAACAACAACCATATTGATATAATCATTATGGATTTGGGTTTACCTAAAATGAACGGGATTGATGCAACTAAACAAATTAAAGCATCTAATAAAGATGTAAAAGTTATTATGCTGACTTCTCATAATGATGAAAAAGAGGTTTTGAACAGTCTTAAGGCAGGCGCAAATGCTTATTGTTCAAAAGAAATTAACCCTCAAAGACTTGTTCAGGTTGTTCAATCCGTGGCTGACGGTGCGGCATGGTTTGATCCGAGCGTTGCGCATATTGTATTAAAAGCGAGTGCGAATTCTCCGAGTTTTGATACGGATAATAACCGCAAAGATTATGATTTGACAACGCGTGAAGCTCAGATACTTAAACTTATGACAGAGGGTTACAGCAATATGGAAATCGCTCAAATGCTTGTAATAAGTATTAATACTACAAAAGCGCATGTGGCAAATATTTTACAAAAATTGGAAGTTGATGACAGGCTTCAAGCAGCATTAAAAGCACTTAAAAATAAAATTGTTTAAAGGATTATATGACAACAGTATTACTTGTTGACGACAACCCTAAATATCTGAAAGAAGCGCTTCCTCATTACGGATATGATGTTTTTACCGCCGGGGATGGTATTCAGGCGCTAAAAATATTATCTCAAAATAAGTTTGATATTATACTGCTGGATGTTATGATGCCCAATATGAACGGCTGGGAAACATTAAAAGAAATAAGAAAACATGTTGAAACAAAACATGTTCCTGTTATAATGATTACAGCAGTCGATGATGAACAAAAAATGGTAGCAGGACTCAGAAATGGTGCGGATGACTATATAATAAAACCATTTATACTGCAAAACCTTTTAGCCAGAATGGAAGCTGTGTTAAGACGCTCAAGACGTCAGCAAAATTTACCCAAAGAATTGCCTTTCACATCGTCTGATAAATCTGTACAAACTTTGACTTCACGAGAAAAAGAAGTTTTGCAGTTAGCCGCAAAAGGTGCTAATAATAAAGAAATTGCTGAAAAATTGATTCTGAGTGAAGTTACCGTAAAAAGTCATATGAATAGTATCTTTAAGAAACTAAAGGTAACAAATAGAACTCAGGCGGTTTTACTGGCAATTCAAATGAATTTGATAGAAAATTAAGGAGAACAGAATGATAGATTATACAAAAGAAGAATTGGTTGATTTATTAAGAAGAAATCCGGAAAAGTTTAACGAGTGGAAGATTGATCAGGAAGAAGTCGATTTGAGTGAAACTGATTTTTCCGGAATTGTTTTAAGAGAAATTGATTTTTCTGATGTTGATTTGAATTCAAGTTCATTTGCGGATTGCAGTTTATCTTTTGTAAATTTTTCAAATGCGGATTTGACATCGGTTGATTTTACGAGAGCAAGAGTTTTGGAATGTGATTTTACCGAGAGTTTAATGACGGGTGCGGATTGCAGTTATGCCGAGATGACATATTGCAATTTTACGGATTGTGATCTGGCGGGATGTATATTCTCCGAATCCGATTTGAGTAATTCGGATTTTACGGCATCATACAATTTGCATGCATCAAGGTATGATTCTGATACGGTTTGGCCGGATGATGAATTGCTGCCGGAAGATTTTGACGTGACAAGTCATGATGATCTGTCGTCTTTAAAAGACGATGACGATGTTCAAATAAGTGATTATTAAAAAAAACGGGCATTAAGCCCGTTTTTTTATTTTACTGCATATCCGTATAAAGCAGCTCTGCGTTTTTTAATTTTTTTGATTAAGGATTTGCCTTTTTTCATATTTGATAAATGAAGAACGTTTCTGGCAGCTTCTTGTTCGGGTTGTTCATTCAGGCTTTTGATTGCGGAATAAGCTTGTAAGCCCTGGCTTCCTACTTCAAGTGCGGTACTGCCAATGTTCATCGCTTTTTCCATTCTTTCTTGTCTTTCAAATTTACGTTGTGCATCAGTTTTTCCGCGTTCCGGCTGAATAATTTCACCATTGTCAGCGGTAAGTGCTCTTTGTTCTTCCTCATCAAGTAATTCATTGAGATTATTTTCAGGTTCTTCAAGTTTTTCTATTTTTTCATTTTCGGAACCCTCATCAGCCAAAATAGTTTCTTGCGGATCTTGAGAAGCAGCAGCTTCAATTTCTTCTTTTGTTTCCGGTTTAATAATGTCACCGTTGTCAGCAGTAAGGACTCTTTGCACTTCTTCATCAAGTTTTTCATCAAGATTATTTTCAGGTTTTTCAAGTTTTTCTAAAACTTCATTTCTTGGATTCTGATTGTTAGAAGCGGGGTTCTGAGAATCTTTAGAATCTGTTTCATCAACCTTATCTAAATTGGATTTATCATCTGAATTTTTCTTATCATTTTTGCCTTTTTTTATGTTGCCTTTTTCATCAACGATGCTGTTTTCATCTTTTTGACCTGAGCTAGCATAACCGCTGATTAAATTAGTTAACGAACCTGCTATTGATAATGAACTTCCGACTAAGCTTAAAACTGCTTCGGCTTTACCGGAGGCTTTGCCTTGAGTTTGTTTTATTAAAGAACTGATTTGTGAAGCAGAGGTTACAGTCGTACCAACAGCAGATGCTACCTGACCTATTTTTTGACCTATATTGCTGCCCTGCATTCCTCCTGCAATACCGCCTGCAGCGCCTGTAGTTGATGATACGATACCGGCTATAGAATTGATTGTATTCAAATTCTTGCTTGATTGTTTACCATTAAGTGTATTGGTATTTGAAATCATTTGTGTCGTTGAACCAACAAGGTTTGCGGCACTTGAAGTTGCTTGTAAACCTGTGCTTATAGCTTGACCGGCAGTCATACTTGCTGTTTGTGCAACTTGTCCTGCAGCTTGTGCACCTGCTTGAGCTGCTTGAGCTGCTGCTTGACCGGCTTGAACACCGGCCTGTGCTACTTGAGTACCTGTTTGAGCTGCTTGACCTGCTGCTTCTGCTGCGGCACCGCCTGCCGGGATAAATGACATTGCTGCGCTTGCTATACTTGTACCCAAAGTCATCCAAGCTTCTTTACTTAGACCGTTTTCAAACATAACAGCTGCTTTTGCAATGCCGCAGGCAAGTTGACCGGCAATTAGTACTATGTCCAATGCTGATAATTGAACTTTTGCTACGCCGTCTGTTATTTCCAGAGCGGTAGTCAAAGGTACAAATACGATTTGACCGATAATCGGGATACCTGATAAGCCTGCTGTAACTTTACCTGTTATAAATAATATTTTTTCAACTAATTTGAGAATGGTAAGTACAGTTTGGACTATTGTTAAAACATTAGAAACTACGCCTATTACAGCTAATGATTTTTGCATTTTGGCTTGCTTTTCTTTTTCTTTTTTCTGAGCAGCCTTTTGCATTTTTATTCTTTGTTTTGTTATTTTTTCATATTTTCTGTGATTTTTATTGGAAGATTGGAAAAGTTTTGTTATAGATAATTTATTATCATTTATACGTGCTGTCAAAACATTAAATCTGCCTGAAATAGCAGTCATTCTTTCTTGATTTGCAGTGACTAAAGCAATATCACTTTGAGTTTCTGTTCCGTTGCCTGCAGAAGATGTCAACAGACCGCCGCCTTGCTGACCGTTATTTTGTCCTGCTGCCATGCCTCCGCCTGATTGCTGGCTTGCTAATATACGTGAATTTGCTTCTTCTGTTTGTGCATTTAAGGCTTCAAATTCTGCTGCCAATGTGTTTTGTTCTTGCATTGCCTCTTCGGAATCTTTTGTTAATTCTTCTATTTCTTTTTGGTCTTTATTAATTTGTTTGACAACTTTTTTAGATTCCTTTTCTAAATCTTTTTCTTCTTTTTTGGCATCTTTTGTTACTTTTTCAGAATCTTTGCTTGCTTCTTCTGCTTCTTCAGTTGCCTCATTAGACTGTTCTTCACCTTTTTCACCTTCTTTTTGGGTTTCTTTTGCGTCTTTAATAGTGGCTTTACCTTCTTCATTAACTTTGTTACCTTCAGCAGCTACTTGATCATTAGACATTTCACTCATATCTTTTTGAGTAGATCCGCCTTTAGAAGAGTTGTTAGAAGTTCCGGCATCAGTCATAACGGCAACGGTTTCATCAACCGCTTTCAATGCTGCAGCTGCACCTGTTGTAGCGCCTGCAGTAGCGCCGCTTGTTGGCGGAACTGTTGCAACTACGGTTGCATCTTCTGTAGCATTTTGAGATTGTTCAATATTTTCTGCTGTTTCGTCAGCAGTTTGTTCAGTGGTGTTATCCGCTTCAGTATTTTCTGTGTTTTCTTCTGTTTCAGCACCAAGGCTAATTGCTTCAATTCCTGTCGTTCCTTGAACTGCCATTTGATTATCCTGAATGGAAGTTTTTGCGTCAGAAATTTTGTTTTGAGCAGAGGATTGAACTTTGTTGTTATCTTCACCCATTAATTGTCCGAGTTTACCTGTAGCTACAGCACTTGCTCCTATTGCTTTGTATATCAATAACAGGGTTGTTAAAGCAGGATTCAAATATGATATAAATCCCGGATCATAATCAAGCATTTCATTACCGATTTCTAAGGTTACATTACCGAAATCAATAGAGGCATTACCGTTTAATTGTTCATTGCCTGCTTTTTTTTCAAGGTTGTCTGCTTCCTGTAACTTGTTGAATAAATCTGTTTGACCTTGAAGTCCGATATTTTCAATTTCTTGTGTTACTTTATCAAGTTCCTGCTGATCTTGTTCTGTAAATTCTTCATCTTTATTTGCGTTTTTCATGTTTTCGGCTGCTTGTTCGACACCTTCATTGTTGTCAGGTGTTTTCATTGCATCTGCCAATTCTTGTTTTTTCTCTTCTGATTTTTCTTTCTTTTCTGATAGTTGTTCTTGTTCTTCTTTTTTGGTTTTTGTTATTTGAGTTACGATTTGTTCTATTATTTCAGCTTCTTCTTTAATTTCTTCGGAATCTTTTCCCATAGAGGAAAGTTTAATCATATTTATAAATGACATAAACATTTCCTGTTCGGTCTTGCTCATGAATGAAATTGCCTGACCTAAAAGGCTTACACCTTCTTTGCGCATTTGTTCGCGAGCTTTTTCAGCTTCTGATTTTTCGTTTTCTTCATCGCCCTGTTCAATTCCTTCAATAGTTTCTTGAATATCTTCAGCAGCCTGAGTAATCATCTGGTCTGCTTTTTCACATTCAACAATACCTGCAATACCTCCGCCGAAGATTGTTCCGCCTAATATTGAAAGCATGCTGCCTGTTGTAATTATTACGGCACCTTCTGCTACCATTGATGTACCTATTGCAACCATTGCTGTACCGGCTGCAAGTGTAAATATATTTGACATCATCGGTGTTCCGGCAGCTATCAATGCTGAACCTGTAGTTACCTGAGTACCACCCATTGCTATGAAAGCTGCACCTAATCCCATGGTTGTTTGTCCCATTATGGTGCCTGATTGCATTGTTTTTTCAGCATCTGAATTGAATCTGCCGCGTTCGCTATTTAATTTCAAGGTTTCTTGTAATTTTTCAGTAGCTGTTAATTCTTTTTCTGTTTCTACTTGTATTTCTTTATCGATTGATTTTTCTTCGCCTGAAGTTTCTTTTGCTGTCTGTGCCGGTTGAGCGGTTTCTTGAGTTGCTTCTTGACCTTCTGCTTGTTCTTGTGCTGTTTCTTGCTGCTCTGTTGCTTGTGAAATCTTTTCTTCCTGTGCTTGTGCTTTTTTCTCAATTAAATTTTCTTTTGTTTCTTCTGCTTCTTTGATTGCGTCTTCTGCTTCTTTTTGTGCAGTTGCAGCATTTTCTTTTACTTTGTTTATCAATTGGGAAATGCCAGCACCTTCTGCTTGCAAAGCCGGAATATCATAACCTTCTTCTTTATTTTCTCCTTCGCCTGCGGGCATATCAACTTCAGTGTTTTCAGAATCTTCTGAGCCAATGTTGAAATTTTCACCCATTGTTTCTTTGGTTTGTCCGATTGTTTCTGTTGCATTATTTGTAAAGTTTTGTGCAAATTCATACAATGATACATACTGGTTCATCATTAATTGAGTGCTTAAAGTGTTTGAAAATTCGATCAGCCCGTTACCGGTTGTGGTAGCTTCTTCCGCGATATCATTACCCTGACTGCCCTGTAAAGCATTTCTGATGTCACCTGTTGTAATATTAATAACATCTTTGGAACCTGTATTTTTTCTTGTATATCCTTTTTCATAGCGTGCAAGTTGTTTTGCAGCTTGGATTGTGTCATCACCTAAGTCGATGCCTGTTGTTATTTCGTTATTTAATCCGTCCATTGAATCAATCAATGTCTGCAAATCATCATTTGATGCTTGAATAGCGGTTACAAGCTCACCGTCTTTTCCGTTAAGCATTGAACCTAATTCTTTGTAACGTTTTTGTTCTGATTCTGTTAATTTGTCGCCTTTTTCTGTTTTTGCTGAGATTTCTTCCCATTCTTTTGTCAATTCTTCAATTTGTTTAAGAGAATCTTTTTTTGTAGATTCCTGTTCTTGTTTGATTTGTTCTGCTTTTTCAGCAAGTACTTTGAAAGTATCAAAGTTCTGTGTGAGCTGTACTTGTGTGTTTGCAGATTTGTTGCCAAGAGTTTGAACTTTCTTTTGAAGTTCTTTAAACTCTGAGCTTTGGGAATTGGTGCCTGTTTCTTCTGTTTCTTCCTCAGCATTCGGATCATCGTTGATTTCATAAGCCGTCACATCACTATCTTGCATAGAATGAGCCCATGCAAGCACTTCTTTAGGAATTAGTACACCGTCTGATTCCATCTGCAAAATTTCTTCATAAGAAAACCCTGCCCATTGAGCGATTTCAGGGTTGTTGTTTACAGACGGAAGACCGTTAAAATCATATTTTGTTGTAATTGCGTTATCTCTTTTAAGACAAATTTTAGCATATTCTACCCAGTCGTTTTCTTTGAAATTTTTGAATTTAGAATATTTATTTTTATCGGAATTGTACAAATCTTTAAGTTCTTTGACTTTTGCAGCAACACGTTCTTCGTAAGCAGCCTGGCGTTCTTTTTCGTATGCCAGTGCTTCTGCCTCAGTTTCAAACGTCGGATTAAGACCGTATTGTTTTCTTAATTCTGAAATCTTAAGAACCATGTGTACCTTTCCTTTGTATTATTTGTCGGTATTAAGGTTCTTAAACTTTAAAAAAAATACCCTTTTGTTACACAATGTAACAAAAAAGAACTGCGAAAAGCAGCTCTTTTTTGTTTGAACTTTTAAATTTTATTATAAATGTTTTTCAACATTTGAAAGAATTGTTGATTTTGGCATTAAGCCTACAAGCCTTTCAACGGCTTTTCCGCCTTTGAATACCAATAAACTCGGTAATCCGCTGATTGAATAATCCTGTGCGGTTTTTAAGTTTTCATCAGTGTTAACTTTGACAACTTTTACCTTATCGCCTAATTCCTGTGAAACTTCGTCCAAAATCGGTCCGAGTTTTCTGCATGGACCGCACCATGGTGCCCAGAAGTCTACCACAACAGGTTTTTCCGAATTCAAAACTTCCTGTTCAAATGATGAATCATTAATTTCTATTGCGTTTGACATGACATCTCCTTTTTCCTTTTACATGCGCTATTCTATCACAGATTTTTTTTTTGTGCTATTATCTTAATAGATTGCAACAGGATAACAAAATGACAAGAAAAAAAGTAATAGAAATAGTCCTTGATACTGAAACTACCGGATTGGACTATACCAAGGAGAAGATGGTTGAATTTGCCGGAGTAAGACTTGAAAACGGCAAAGTTAAAGATGAATTTCAAACTCTTATTAACCCTAAGCAGCATATAAGAAAATCAAGTATCGCAATTCACGGTATAACTCAGGATATGGTGGAAGATGCCCCTACAGAAAATGATGTTATGCCGAAAATTCTTGAATTTATAGGAGATTATCCTATTGTTGCGCATAATGCGATTTTCGATTATACATTTTTGAATGAAGCAAGTTTAAGGGTTACAGGAAAAGGTATTGAAAACCCGAGAATTGATACCCAGCAGATGTTCAAGGAGGTTTATCCGGAACTTGAATCACACGGGCTGGAGGCTTTGACAAATAAATTTAACGTTGAGCTTAACAACCATCATAGAGCCATGGCGGATGCTATGGGGCTTGCGCTTGCTTATCCGAAATTGAAAAAATTATATCTGCAAAAATATGATTGGGAAGTTAAACAGCTTGATAATGTTGAATATCTGTTTGAAAGATTTTTGAGAATTCAGCAGGCTGTTAACACTTTGCAATCTGAATTGCAGGATTTGAAATCCGTGTTCAAATTATATTTTGAACAGGGCGGAACACCTATTACGTCGCAATCAGGCGATATTTTGACATATAATTCAAAACAGTCTTTCGGGTATGATTTGGCTGAAATCAAAGAGGTTTTGGATGAGATCGGTGCATTTGAAAAAGCCGTTAAATTAAATACAGGGTTTATAGATCGTTTGGTTTGCGGTCACAGTATTGACGACGAGAAACGTGAGATTATCAAAAATGCACGTCAGGAACTCACGGAAACCAGAAATATACAAATAATAAGGAATAAGTAGTATGGGATTGAAAGAATTTTTTAAGGAACCTCCCGCAATACCGGTTATTGGGGATGAGGCGAAAGTAAAGTCGATGTATTCGCATTGGCGGTTAAGGATTTTTTATGCATGTTTTATCGGATATACGGTATTTTACTTGTGTAAGAAAAATATCGCGGTAGCGTTGCCGGGTATTATGGATGAATTCGGGTATTCGGCGACTGAGCTCGGGCTTTTGGGAAGTTCGCTTTATTTGACATACGGTATCGGTAAATTTGTTAACGGAGTTCTTGCTGACGGATCTGACGTCAGAAAATTTTTCCCGACGGCGTTATTAATGACTGCAATTGCAAATATTTTGTTTGCACTGGCGCCAAATGCCGTTGAACTTTTGGGCTTAAGCACTAAAATGACGGCAATGGTTTTATTATGGGTTCTGGCATTTTTGTGGGGTGTAAGCGGTTGGTTTCAATCTGCAGGTTTTCCGGCTGTTGCCAAGAGTTTAACCTACTGGTATTCAAATTCCGAGCGCGGGACAAAATGGTCATTGTGGTCATGCTCGCACCAGACCGGAACTTTTTTGAGCTTTATAATAGCAGGTCATATCGCGGCACATTTCGGCTGGCGTGCGGCCTTTTTGGTGCCGGGAACTCTGGCTGTTATAACTGCCTTATGGCTGTATGAAAGATTACGCGACAGACCGCAATCCCTCGGTTTGCCGGATGTTGAAGAATACAGAAATGAGCCGGTAAAAGTTAAATCTTCCGATGAAAAAAATGCCGAAGACAGTATGACTTATGTCCAAATTTTCAAAAAATATGTTTTGTGTAATAAAACAATCTGGCTTCTGGCAGTTGCTTATGTGTTTGTTTATATAATCAGATTTGGTGCTGAGGACTGGATGATTATGTATTTGAAAAATGCTAAAAATATCGGTCTTGATCAGGCAACAAATATGATTGCGTCGCTGCCTCTTGTTGGAATTTGCGGAACTGTTTGCGCGGGGTTGATTTCAGATAAATTGTTCAAAGGCAAAAGAGCGCCCGTGAATTTGATTTATCTCGTCGGTGTTATTTTTGCGATAATTGCTTTGAAATTCAACACGATTAATTCGTTGAATTACGTAATTATCGGGCTTTTGGGGGCATTTACTTACGGACCGCAGATGATGATAGGCGGACTTTGTGCTGTTGAAAGCAGCTCCAAAAAAGTTGCATCCGCCGCATCAGGATTTACCGGAACTTTCGGGTATGTAGGCGCGTTTTTGTCCGCTACAGGAACGGGTTTTCTCGTTGATAAGCTCGGGTCTAACGGTCAACAAAACTGGGACGGCGCAATTTATTTCTGGCTTGTGTCCGGTATAATTTGTCTGATTCTTTGTACAATTCTCGCTATTGATGAATATAAAAAAGATTCTCATAAGGCTTAATAATAAGCGGTCATGTTGACCGCTTTTTTGCACATAAAAATTTTTTCATTGTATAATAATTTTAATGAACAAGAAATTGTATGTGATATCAGGTTCGTCAGGTGTCGGGAAGGGCACTGTTTTAAAAGGATTTTTGGAAAAGAATCCCGAATTTATGCTGTCGATTTCCTGTACTACAAGAAAACCAAGACCCGGTGAAATTGACGGGGTAAATTATTTTTTCCTCTCGCCCGATGAGTTTAAAAATTGTATTGAAAATGACAAATTCCTTGAATGGGCTGAATTTGCCGGAAATTTTTACGGTACAAAGAAAAAGTATATTAATCAATGCCTTGAAGATGGTAAAGATATAATTCTTGAAATTGACACTCAAGGTGCTTTGCAGGTTAAAAAACGTATGCCTGAGGCGGTTTTGATTTTTATTTGTCCTCCATCTTATGAAGTTTTGGAAAACCGTTTGCGCGGACGTCATACGGAAGACGAACAGACTATTCAAAAACGGCTTAATGAAGCGAAAATCGAACTTGAAAGAGCTGAAAATTTTGATTATAAAATCGTAAATGATAATCTGGATAAGGCAATTTCAGAGCTTGAAAAAGTGATTAAAAAGGAGCGTGAAAATGCTTAGCGGAAAAACTGTTTTGATAGGAATTACAGGCGGGATTGCCGCATATAAGATTTGTGAATTAATCCGTATGTTTAAACGTCAAAACGCAAATGTCCGTGTAATTTGCACTCCTAACGCTTTGAATTTTGTGACAAAACTTACTTTGCAAAATCTCAGTCAAAATGAAGTAGGTATTGAAGAATTTGAAATTCCCGATTTTAAACCCGAGCATATTTCTTATGCAGATGAAGCGGATGTTATGGTGATAGCGCCTGCAACGGCGAATACAATCGGCAAAATTGCAAACGGAATTTGTGATAACCTTTTGACATCGGTTGTAAGTGCTTTCAAAAAACCGATTTTGATTGCGCCGGCTATGAATTGTAACATGTGGCAAAACGGGATTATTCAGGAAAATATTGAAAAATTACGCAAATACGGTTATGAAATTTTAGAGCCGGAAACGGGTTTTCTCGCCTGCGGCACGGAAGGTGTCGGGCGGCTTTGCAGTCTTGAGAAAATTTTTGAAAGAACGGTTGAAATACTCAATTCTAAAAAAAAACTGTCCGGTAAAAAAATAGTCATAACAGCAGGCGGCACAATTGAAAATATTGATCCTGTCCGCTATATTTCAAATTATTCATCAGGCAAAATGGGTCTTGCGCTTGCGGATGCGGCATTTAGTCAAGGTGCCGAGGTTGTTTTGATTACAACCGTTGATATAACACGAGGATATAAAGTGATAAAGGTTAAATCCGCACTTGATATGCAGCAGGCTGTTAATAGTGAATTTGATACGGCGGATAGTGTTATTATGGCGGCGGCTGTTGCCGATTACAGAGCAAAAAATATTGCCGGTCAAAAAATGAAAAAAACATCTGAAAATGAAATTACTCTGGAGCTGGTCAAAAATCCGGATATTTTAAAAGAGATTTCCGCCCGCAAAACAACTCAAAAAGTCATTGGGTTTTGTGCGGAAAGTGAAAATTTAATCCAAAATGCAAAAGAAAAAATTCAAAAAAAAGGCTGCGATTTTTTGATTGCAAATGACATTTCAAGAAGCGATATAGGTTTTTCAAGTGATTACAATGAAGTTGTAATTTTTGATAAAAACGGTATTGTAAAAAGGCTTGAGCGAGCAGAAAAGACAACAATCGCAGAGCAAATTTTAGAGGTAATTTATGGACAAGAATGTGCTGACGGACAAAATAGAGAACTTTGCACCGTTGAATCTTGCTGAAGAATGGGATGCATCCGGCTGGGTTGTCGATGTACACGACAAATCTCAGGTGCAAAAGGTTATGATATGTCTTACGGTGACTGATGACGTTGTTCAACAGGCAAGGGAAAATGGTTGTGATATGATAGTTTCGCATCATCCGTTGTTTTTTGTGCCTTTTGAGTATAAAGATATTAATATTTATTGCGCGCACACAAATCTTGACCGCGTACAGGGCGGTACAACCGATGAGCTTATTAAAATGCTGGAATTGAGTGATTATATTACGTCTGAACAGCATTCATTTGTCAGATATGTGGAATGCCCTTTGACAGTGAGAAATTTCACGGAGAATTTATGCAGAATGTCCCAAAATGTTCGTGTGGTAAATAATAAAAATGTTTCAGATATTAAAAAAATAGCCTTTTGTGCGGGAAGCGGATCTGAATTTATTGAAGATGCCGTGAAAAACGGTGCGGATGCTTTTGTAACCGGAGATGTCAAATTCCATACGGCTGTAGAATGTCCGATTGTTTTATTCGATATGGGACATTTTGAAAGTGAAATTCCTGTGTTGAACGTGTTTTTAAAGTTATTGCGTTATGAAGTCCGGATAGTTTTTGCAAAAGAAAAAAGCCCGTTTAAGTCGGTTTAAAATATTGACAACCAAGTTTTAGCAGATAAAATAAAAATTGTGACCATATTGGGGCGTCGCCAAGTGGTAAGGCAGCTGGTTTTGGTCCAGCCATCCGGAGGTTCGAATCCTTCCGCCCCAGAATTTAAAAGCCCTTAATGGGCTTTTTTGCTGAAATATGTGATTTAAAAAATAAGTTTTTAATTTTTATACTGTACTTTTTTGTCCAGTTTGATTTGTACGGATAGATAGATTATTTTGGTAAAGTTGGCTTTGTGTGGGCATTTCGGGGTCGGAAAAATTAAATTTACCAAAATAATCAAACTGGAAAACTGGACTTTTTTCGGACTGTACGGATAGATTGAGATTTGCAGAATTTCAGTGAAATACGCACCGTTTTTGAGTTGTACGGATAATTTGATTATTTCGGAATAGTCCAGTTCCGCAAATTTTCAGAAAAATATCATAAGGTTTAAGAATTTTGAACAAGGTCGGAAGTTTTTTCTTAAGGTTGGAAACTTATAAAATTTTTTTTAAATAAATCATATCTACCAACTGTTTTCCATTTTCAAAAATTGGATGTGTGTAGTTATCAATAAAAAAGTTTTTTAGTTTGTGAGTTTCTTGAAAACCATGTTTTTTATAGAAATTCAATGTTTTGTTATTTTCTCCGGTTCCAAGGATTAAATATTTAAACTTTGTTTTATATTTATTACATACAAAATTAATCAATGCCGTGGCATAGCCTTTATTTTGATACTGTGGATAGGTTGCAAGATTTTTTATTTCAATAGTTTCATTATCTATTTCTACTACGGTACAAACAGAGGTTAATACATTATTCTCATATAATGCATAAAGGATAGATTGCTCAAGATATTTATTAATCATTTTTTTATCTTCATCGCCAATTAATAGAATATCCATATAATCCGTTTTATTTATAGTTATTTCTTTAATTTTCATAAGTTAAATATATCATAATTGATACAAAACCGACACAAAGCTCGAAACCTCTAATTAGAATCAGTATAAATTAATGCAGATATTGAGAAAAAGTTATAAGTGAAATTGAGAAGAACTTATGTTTTATATTGCCGAAAAAATCAAACCACGTGGAACAAGAAATCAAACCATGTGTTTTTTTTACATATACATTGCATTACTGAATATCTGATAAATCTTTTGCGTATAATTTCTTGCATCGTTGTCGAGCCTAAAAACTCCGTCCAAATGCCGTTCGCATTCAGTCCAGGCGTCGGATCCTTTCATTTGGATTGTATGTTCCATAACCTGATGCGTATTGATATAAGGCGATAATGGCAGTATATCATTTATTTGCATAAATGACGGGAGTTTGTCTTTCGGGTTATCATAGCCGAAAAGACATGAATTAAGCCGCACTAAACGTTCTTCAAAGTTTTTTTCTCCGTAGTCATTGTCGTTGGAAACTTCCGGTCCCGCAGCATAATTATGTCGTCCGGCTTGTTTCCTTGATTCGTGTTTGACATGTTCAATATTTATGGAATCACCCCAGTGTGTTCCGGCAGTAAAGCCCATTCCTTGATATACCGGATTATCACTGCATTTTTCTCCTATAAATGCGAGATTAGTGCGTCCGGTTTGTTCTCTTATTTTGTATAAAATGTATGCCATTTGTTTTTTATTCGGGACATCACCTATACCGCAATAGCCGTTCATATCAATAATATGTTTTGCACTGTCAAAATATATTGCGTCAAATCCGAGTTCAATAGCCCAAACGCAGGCATCTATATAGGCTTTTTCGTGTTTTTGCCAGGAAAAATCTTCTCCTCTTACTCTTAGTTGACCTGAAGAAATCGGCATTCTTATACCTGTTTTGAATCCCAGAAGGTGTGCGAGATCGTTAAAAGCTTTTACCTGTTCGTCATCTCCCATTCTGTAATCCAAACCGCGAGCAGTGAGGTTCTTGCTAATGCCGTCATGTAAATTAACATGATAAAGAGTTTCGTCATGTGTTGTTCCATCGCCGTAAAATGACGGATAAAGCTGCGAAAGAATTATACAGTTTGCAATATTGTCTGATGAAGGCGGAATCATTGTCATAAGTTTCATTGTATTTAAAAGTCCGTCTGAAATTTTCCCGTTGTCGTATTTCGCAATTAAACGAGGATTAATTTCAATGTAATTTGCATATCGCCCCCACGTGTCGCCTCCGATATCAGGTGACGGGATGTAATCGGGTATTCTTTTTTTACCTGTAATGGTCATTATGGAATTTATGGTATCTTGGGGTGATCTTTTTAAAATCTCATTCGGGTATGCGTTTATCCATTTTTTATGCCCGTATTCATAGATGTGATTATCAGTCCAATTGTCGTGTTTTGGTATATTTTGTCGGCTTGTAATCCAATACAATTTTTTAACGGGCTGATTATCTCCATAATAACCCGTAAATGGAATATATCCGTAGAAATTATGTCTGTTTGCGGTTTGCAAAACAGCCGTTTGATTAAGTTTTGTTTTTTTAGGTGTATATATTTGCGAATAAAGTCCGGTTATTGGAAGTATTTTCATATCATAAGTAAAGTCTGTAAAAAATATTTTTGCTAAAAAAGCGGGTATTAAACCCGCTTTTTTATTAATATTCTTAATAAAATTAATAAAAATGTTATTCGGAAATTCTTCCCGGAACAACGACTCCGCCTTTAAGGTTCTTTTTGTAATATTCAACATGCGGCTGGAGGACGCTGTCAAGAACTTCGGGGAATTGAATACCCTGCATAATTTTTTCAACGATTTCCTGATAAACAGTTGCGAATGCTCTCAATTGAGTCATCGCGCCTGCTGCTTCAGGGGTTAAGCCCATTCCTTTTGTTTCAACTGATTCGTTGAAGAATGAGCCCATGCTTTCGTAAGATTTTTTCAATGCGTCAATGTAGCTTTCTGCATTTTCTCTGCAAACGCCGTGGTCTTTAGGTGTTGTCAGTGCAAATGCAAATTTGTTTGCAGGGTTAAAGTGAGCTTCTGCACTGTGGTGCATTGCATCAGGAACTTTTGCAACCTGTTTGAGAGTATTTTTAACTGATTCATTCTGCATCTGAGCATGCCAGTAAACAGTATTTTCGAAGATTGAACCCATATACTGGTGAACTGATGTCAAAATTCCGTTGAGGGTTGCATTTGCCCAGAAAATACCTTCTTTTAAGGCAATATTTTTATCAAGATCAGCCGTCAGGGCGCGGGATGAAATTTCCTGAGCTGCTTCAAGCATTTGAACCATATCGGTTTTTGCCATACCTGCATAAGCCAGTGTAAACAAAGCATGATCATCAAATGCAGAGAATCTTCCGCCTACATCATCGTGGATATAAAGATCTCCCAGCCAGCCTTTTTCATTTGAAGTTCTTCTTAGCTCGCTTTTTTCAGCATTGCCGTCAGTTACTGCTATAAAGTGTTTAGAAGCAAGTTCTTCATAGTTTGAATGTCCTTTTGCTTTGTATTCATTTTCAAGCATTGTTTGAATTCTTAAAAATCCGTCTTTTGTTTCAAAAGTTGAGCCTGATTTTGAGGCGATAAGATAATTTGATTTTGTAATATCGCCAAGTCTGTACAGGTATCTTTCAAGACTTGCGGAATCAACGTCCGAATAGAAAAGGATTTTGTCCTGATTTACGTTAAGTCCGTTTATGCTGAGCATGTGTTCAACTGTGTGTTTTGAGCCGCCGATACCGAGTACGCTTAATTTTTCAGCGCCTGTTTGATTTTTTAATTTTGCGGCGAGTGAATAAATTTCATCAACGCGTTTAATTTGTTCCTGCGGTAAGTTTACCCAGTTTAGGAATTGTCCTTTTTTGTTCGCGCGTGATGAGAATTCATTTACAAATTCGGATACTTTTGATGAGTATTTGCCGAAATCTATTCCGGTAAATTCTGCCGATACCCCGAGATTTTGGGATAGAACTGCTGTGTTTTCTGTCATTATGACCTCCTTTTTAAGTTCTTTTATAATTTCTTTTAAATATTTTTCTTTTTCGTTTATCGGTGATGTTATAAGATTTTCAATATTCTGTTCAAAGTTTTCGGGTAAAATTTTGCAGTTTTCTTTTGCAAATTTAATTAATCGTTTTTCGCCCGGATGAAGCTGTTTATTCAGTGTAAAAATTACGTCAAAATAGCTTGCCAAAAACGCGGTTATGCGGTGATTAACGCTGTTGACGTCGCCTCTTTTCACGGCGAGCAGAATTTGATCCGTAAAAGTCGCCGCCATTTTGCCGTATAAAAGCGGAAGATTTTTCGCGATAATATTTTTTGCAAGCTGTTCGGGATATTCACTGTTAATCCTGTTTTGCAAATTTTTGTACCAGCCGTCCGTATCATATAGGATTTTTGAATTTTTAATATTATAAATAAAGCATGTTGAATATCCGACAGAGGCGCCAAAGTTATTCCAGATGCGGTTAACCTGGTCCTCAATCCATTCGGGCGAACGGTACATAATGTCAATACCTTTTCCTGAATCTTTTAAAATCCATTCATCGCCGTTTTCAAAAAAATTATTATCAATTTCGTATTTTGCAGCAAATTTTTCGGCAATTTTGAATCTTTTTTCAGGATTTATTGAGTTTTTTACGTAAAAATACAAATCGTAATCCGAAACTTCATCGTCATAACCGCTTGCGGATGACCCTCCGAGCGCTATGGCTTTTATATCTTCGTCGTTTTTAAATTCATTAACTATTTCGTCTAAGATATTCATATAAAAATATTATACTAAAAAAATATCCAAAGATATTTATGTTTATAGTATAATTTTTAACAGGATAGACTGTTAATGAAAAAGGAGGCCAAATGGGCAAAATAGAAATTACACACGAAATTGAAAATCAATGCTGTGTATGCCGCGGAGTTAAAGGCGTACCGGCACCAATCCCTCAAGAAGGCGAATGGACAAAATGTAAAGAAATCAAAGACATATCAGGTCTTACACACGGCTGCGGATGCTGCGCACCTCAGCAGGGTACCTGTAAATTAACACTTAACGTTAAAGAAGGTGTTATTCAGGAAGCTCTTGTTGAAACTATCGGATGCTCCGGCATGACTCACTCTGCTGCTATGGCAGGTGAAATACTTCCGGGCAAAACAATTCTTGAAGCTTTGAATACTGACCTTGTTTGCGACGCTATTAACGTTGCAATGAGAGAATTATTCCTGCAAATCGTATACGGCAGAACTCAATCAGCATTTTCTGAAAACGGTCTTCCCGTAGGTGCAGGACTTGAAGATTTGGGCAAAGGACTTTGCTCAATGGTTGGTACTATTCATTCAACTAAACAAAAAGGCGTTAGATATCTTTCATTGACTGAAGGTTATATCCTGAAAATGGGTCTTGATAAAAATAACGAAGTTATCGGTTATCAATTCGTTAACCTCGGCAAAGTTATGGACGCTATTAAAAAAGGCGTTGATCCTAAAGAAGCCTATGAAAAGAATATCGGTACTTATGGCAGATTTGCTGATGCCGTAAAATATATCGATCCTCGTCAAGAGTAATCCCGCCTCGCCCCTTGCGGGAGAGGGAAGAATTTCAACACGAGGTACGAGTGTTAGAAATTCGGGTGAGGGGTAATAAATGTAGTTAATTATGAGGAATAAAATATATGACAGTTAAATTTGAAGGACAAGACAGACGCGAAGCTACTTTGAAAAAAGTTTTGCCCGAATACGGGTTCAAATCTTTGGAAGAAGCCCGCGATTTATGTTTATCTAAAGGCATCGACGTTGATGCTATTGTAAAAGGCATTCAGCCTATCGCATTTGATAACGCTTCCTGGGCATATACTCTGGGCTGCGCTATCGCTATTAAAAAAGGTATTAAAACTGCTGCAGAAGCTGCAGAAGCAATCGGTTTGGGTCTGCAGGCATTTGCAGTGCCCGGTTCTGTTGGTGACAGCAGAAAAGTCGGTATAGGACACGGCAATCTGGCCGCTATGCTTTTAAGAGAAGAAACAAAATGTTTCTGCTTCTTGGCAGGTCACGAATCTTTTGCCGCTGCTGAAGGTGCTATCGGTATTGCAAGAAACGCTAATAAAGTCAGAAAAGAACCTTTAAGAGTTATTTTGAACGGTCTTGGTAAAGACGCTGCTTATATTATTGCAAGAATTAACGGCTTTACTGCTGTTGAAACCGAATATGATTATAAAACAGGCGAACTTAAAGTTAAAAAAGAAATTCCGTTCTCAGACGGCGAAAGAGCTAAAGTTAAATGCTACGGCGCTGATGACGTTAACGAAGGTGTTGCAATCATGATTAAAGAGGGAGTTGATGTTTCTATTACAGGTAACTCAACTAACCCGACACGTTTCCAACACCCGGTTGCAGGTACTTACAAAAAATGGTGCTGGGAAAACGGAAGAAAATATTTCTCAGTAGCATCAGGCGGCGGCACAGGCCGTACACTTCACCCTGATAACGTTGCGGCAGGTCCTGCTTCTTACGGTATGACTGATACTATGGGAAGAATGCACGGTGATGCTCAGTTTGCAGGTTCATCTTCTGTTCCTGCTCACGTTGAAATGATGGGCGTTATCGGTATGGGGAACAACCCGATGGTAGGCGCTACGGTTGCTGTTGCCGTTGCCGTTGAAAAAGCTATGGCATAAGCCCGTTTGTAAATAAAAAGAAAAAGCAGGTTCAAATACCTGCTTTTTCTTGTCAAAAATAAAAGAATATGCTATAATTATTCTAAAAGAAGGAGAACAGCTATGGAAAACAAAGAAATTTTGCAAAACGGGGGGGGGCGTGTCTCCTAAGTAGATATAACAAGGATTTTGACGGTATAGAGATAAGCAGAAACTATTTTCTCGACGACGCTCTCGCCTCTGGCTCCGCTATGGTTTCGGAAATAGTTTCTGCTTATCTCAAGAGAGTAAATAAAGCTTTTACCTTGGCAGAGGTTTTGATTACACTGGGCATAATAGGGATAGTAGCTGCCTTAACAATACCAACAATATTAAATAATATGCAAGAGATGGTTCTGAATAACCAGTTTAAAAAATTTTACAGTACATTTAAGCAGGCGTTTTTAACGTTGCAGACTATAGAAGGTCGTCCGATAAAGTGTTTTTACTGGCAGGAAAGTCCTTATAAAGGAGTTTGTACTTCAACATGCGATGTCAGAAATGAATATGGAGAATGTACGTCTGATTTGTATTGTAAAGAAACAGGTAACCCGTTACCTGCGGATTATATGGGTTCTCACTCTGAATGTCGTGTTTTGTATAATGACGTTTTTAAAAATAGATTGAAGGTTGCCAAAATTTGTGAAGAGAATGCATTGTCAGGCGGGTGTCTGCCTGAAAATATTAAAGGTTCGGATATTATAAATGCCGAAAAAAATCCTGATGGTGTCTACAATCCTGAAGGAGAATTTTCTGATAGCAAAATAAAAAATACATATCCTGCAATTGTTTTACAAGATGGTACATATATTATAAAATTCGGTTCAAAAAACAGCGTTGGTGCTGTTTATGCTTTTGATATTAACGGCAAAAAAGGTCCTAATAAGTGGGGATATGATATTTATGGTACTATTTTTTACGGAAATTCACAAAATGGAATACGGGAGTTCAAATCATATGGTCCTATTGAATCAGGCGGTAAAAACCTTACAACAAGGCTTAATTTACTCGGTATAAAATAAAAAAAAGAGGCTTTCAAAATTTTGGAAGCCTCTTTTTAGTATGATTTATTTCAAGAAATTGAAATAAGTTATACCGGTGTTTGGCGTTGAACTGTTATTTATAAGGTTCATCTTGTTCGGTTGGTAACATCAATTACGCCCGCGCCAAATAAGTGTCTTTTACTCTTGCGTTTCCGGTAAATTCAGCTTTGATTTTTCAGCCTCTTGTAATGATGTATTTAATAATATTAATTTTGTGTTATAATTATACAAAAGGAATTTAGCGATGATATTGGAAGTTATAATTGTAATTTTAGCGGCATATTTAATTGGATCTATACCAACAGGCTATATAATAGTCAAAGCATTTACAGGTCAGGATATCAGAACAATCGGTTCCGGATCCACAGGCGCTACAAATGTAAAACGTGTCATGGGTAAGAAATGGTTTTTTACCGTTATGATTCTGGATGCAATAAAAGGTGCTGTGCCGGTCGTGCTGGCTAAACTTTTTGCAACATCTTTTGCATCAATAGGTTTGCTGCCGGTACTTGCGGCGGTTGCTGTTATAATAGGGCATAGTAAATCTGTATTTTTAAAATTTACAGGCGGCAAATCCGTTGCATCAGGTGTTGGTACTATTCTGGCGCTTAACTGGCAGGTCGGTTTAATTATTGCTGCTGTTTGGGCTGTTATAACGTATGTTTCAAAATATGTGTCTTTAGGTTCCATAATTGCATTATTTATATCGCCTTTTTTGATGTGGTATTTTAAAGAACCTCTTGCATACATTTGTTATTGTGCATTGGGTGCTTTGTATATAATCTATTTACACAGAGAAAATATAGGGCGGTTAATACGCGGAGAAGAAAATAAGGTTAGATAGGAGGACAATATTGAAAAATAAAGGGTTTGTAAATCTCGGGGGGGGGCGACTCTCCCGGCCAGCGTAGCCGCTGGACCCGACCAACACAGTTGTGGTCGAAGGGAGTCTGTCATTCTGAACTTGTTTCAGAATCTCAATAAAAATTTTAAGAGATTCTTCTTTTCCTCTCGCAAAACAATACTCAATTGTTTTGCTCGGCAGAGAGCTCAGAATGACAAAAATACTATTTTTCGCCCTACGGGAGAGGGATTAAGGGAGATGGGGCTATCAGCTCATGATGAGATCTTGAAACGAGTTCAGGATGACAGATTAGTGAGCAAAACTCACAGTAAAGAACTTAACGTCCTAACGTCTTATCATCTTAACGACTTTAAAAAGAAAGTCGCGTTTACCTTAGCAGAGGTTTTGATAACCCTTGGAATCATAGGTATTGTTGCTGCCATAACTATTCCGACGTTAATCAGTAAATATCAAGACTTTTCATTAAAAGTTCAATTTAAAAAAACTTATGCAGTGTTGCAGCAGGCTGCGCGCAGAGCCGAATATGAATTCACAGTTCAGCCAAAGTGTTATTATTGGGACGTTAATCCTTATGGACAGGTTGTTTGTACCAAAGTTAGCGATGATGGTTTAAACTGTATTGGCGAGTATGTCTTGAAAGATACGGGTGAACCAATACCTGCAGATTATAATGGTTTGTTTTCAGAATGTCAGACATTTGGAGAACAAATGACAAAAAATTTGAGAGTTGCAAAAATTTGTAAAACAAAACCTTTTGATAATGGGTGCGTTCCTGTATATGAAGGAATGGATACTTATGATGGCGGTAATCATGCTTATCAGGGTATGGCAAATGCCATGCGAAAAGAATGGTTAATGAATAAAAATTATACGGTGGTACTTGCTGATGGAACTATAATTATCAATGGTATGGGAAAAGAAAATATTTCTCCTCAGTTGTTTTTTGTTGATATAAACGGTAAGAGCGGTCCAAATAAATGGGGATATGATATCTTTCCTTTTAAATCAGTTAAAGATACTGCCGGTAATTTAAAAATAGGGCAGGCAAACAGTTTTAAAGAAGATGGCGGGAAAACAGTCAATGAGATGCTTGAGGAAATTGCAGGCAAATAAAAAAGACCCATCATCTGATGGGTCTTTTTTATCAGCTTTAAATAAATTATTTTGCAGCTTTTGCAGCTTCAAACACTACATCAAAAGCTTCTTTGTCGTTAACTGCCAATTCAGCAAGCATTTTTCTGTTAACAACGATATTAGCTTTTTTGCAGGCATTCAAAAATCTTGAATAGCTCATGCCGCGTTCTCTTACAGCCGCGTTAATTCTAACAATCCAGAGGCGTCTCATATTACGTTTTGTAGTACGGCGATCTCTGTATGCGTATTTAAGCGCTTTCATAACAGCTGTATTTGCTACTTTGAAAATTCTGCTTCTTGCGCCTTTAAAGCCTTTAGCAAGTTTTAATATTTTTTTGTGTCTTAAACGACTAACATTACCACGTTTTACTCTCATTTTATGCTCCTATCTTGAATACTTCTTGTATGGTAACTCTTTGGAAACCAGTTTTAAGTGTGACTCAGAAACACCAACCAGTTTGAAAATTCTGCGTTTTCTTGAACCTGATTTGTGCTGGAGCAAGTGGCCTATACCTGCTTGTCTTTTTTGGATTTTGCCTGTTGCCGTTACTTTGTAACGTTTTGCAGCAGACTTGTGTGTTTTCATTTTTGGCATTTTCTTATCTCCTTTTTGGTTTAAGTAACTAAAAAATTACAGGCATACCAAAGCCTATAACTTTCGGCTAATTTATATATTATTATATAAATCTTATTTTGCAAGCGGTTTGTTAAATCATGTTAATTTCTATAAGGCTTTTTGCTATTGCGTTTTTGAATTCGCCGGAAATTTCATCCAAGTCAACAACGTCAACTTCAATGGGTAATTCGGAATTTTCAAAGGCATCTTTTAGGAAAAGCAGGGTGTTTTTGTCTGTACCTGTAATAAATTTTATTGCCAGATCCAAATCGGAATATTTTTTGTGTTTTTCCCTTGTTCTCGAACCAAAAACATAAACTTTATCTATGCGGTTTTTGTATTCCGATAAAATTTTTTTGACAGTATTTAAATATTTTTCTTCAAGGTATATCATTTCAGTTTAGTAATAAGATATTCAATTTCTTCAATAAATTTACCGACAATTGAGATAACTTCTTTTGCTTTTTCTATATTGTATGTGTGAGAAGTTATATTTCTTTTTTGTCGGTATATAATCCATTGCTCAAGGTCATTCAGAAGAATTCCCATTTCATTTGCCTGACGGATTAATTGGTTAAATGTCAAAGTACTCAAATCTTCCTGATTCGGAATATTTAGCTCAATATAGCGCTGGATGAATTTTACGGCAAGAGCATAAGTATATTCAAATCTTTGAATAACAGAATCCCGTACATATTCATTTTTGGTTTTGTTATATTCCGAATATGCATCTTTTAAGCTTTTAAGCGCATTTTGCAGCGCTGAAATGTCCATTACGTAATCCATAGTCTAATTATATATTTTTAATGCAGTACTGTCAAATTTACGTTTAATTAAAATTAGTCAGTTTGGAAACGGTTGTGTCAAGAGCTTTTGCAATTTCTATCAATGTATCAAGTGAAGGCTTGGAAAAAGCAACTTCAATTTTTCCGACAAAGTTCAGTGACATATTCAATTTGTCTGCCAGCTCCTGCTGGGTTAAACCAAGTTCTTTTCGTCGTTTTTTGATGTTTTTTCCAAGTTCACAATAAAAGTTCATACGTACAGTCTATACGTAAAGTTTTGTAAATTATACGTACGGTTAGTACGTAAAGCGTGGTATATTTTTATTGGAGGTAAAAATGTTCAGAAGAATAAAAAATCATAAAAAAATATCAGGTTTTACACTGGCGGAAGTTCTTATCACCCTTGCGATTATCGGTGTTGTCGCGGCAATGACAATTCCTACATTAATTACAAAATATCAGACAAAAGCACTGGAAAACGGATTTAAAAAATCATATTCAATGCTTATGCAGGCAATTATACCTATACAAAATGAGTTTTACGGTGTAATGTCTGTCAACGTAACACGTGAAAATGATTTTTATAATGCATTATGGCAAAATTACAAAATTCTGGATGAAAATAATAGTATTGCAGCTCAAGATATGTGGGTAAAGCTTAAATATCTCGATAGCAAAACAGGCTTGTATAAATTAAAAGATTATGCAGGGAATGTATCCGGAGGGTATCCTGAATGTCCGCAGCTGCCTACCAATATTTCGGCTGACGGATCTGCAGTCGGAGGAATGTATAACTGCGCGGCAAATTGGATTGTGTTTGATGTAAATGGTTCAGGAGGTCCGAATGCCTTGGGGCATGATATATTTTATTTTACCGTTGATAATAAAAGAGCACTTGTGCCTATAGGACAAGGCGTTACAGGATATTGGAATTTTGCCGATAATAATACGTATTGTTCTATAAATTCAACCAATAATATGAATGGTGTTGGCTGTGCATACTGGGCTCTAAAAAATATTTGCCCTGATGATGAAACCAAAACTTATTGGGAATGCTTGCCGTAAAATTTATTCCACTACTTCCAGATTGATTGTTGAAAATCCTGATACAAGATTTTTCACGCTTTCGGATTGTACGTGGCATTTGAGTTTGCCTTCGGGGTATTTTTTATAATGATAGGCGGATGACAGCATCATAACTTTTGCTGCATCAAGAATATTGAGTTTGGTGAGGTCAAGAGTCATCTCCGGACAGTCAAATTTGTTTATGTATTTTTGGATATTTTCTAAAATTTGCTGCGAATTTCCGCAATTCAAGTCTAAAAATTTGCTTTTTGTTATATTTTGAGCCATTTTTGTTTCCTTTTGGCATAAAAATCGCCGAAAAGTTTAAAAACTTTAAAAATTTATATATTTTTAATACTTTTAACGGATATTTATTGTATAATTAATTTGTGGGGGTACAATATGGGAAGTATCATGAGTGTAAAATCTATAAACGATCTTGCAAAAGATGTATTAAAAATAGAAGCGGACTCTATTTTAAAATTAATTGACAGAATAGGCGATAATTTTGATAAAGCAATTGAGCTTTTATATTCCTGTAAAGGCAGAGTTATCATAACAGGTATGGGTAAATCCGGTCTTATCGGTAAAAAAATTGCCGCGACTTTATCGTCAACCGGAACTCCGTCATACTTTTTGCATCCTGCGGAAAGCACGCACGGCGATTCAGGGATTATAACCCGTGAAGATGTTATAATTGCGATTTCCAATAGCGGAGAAACTCAGGAATTGTTAAATCTTTTGCCGCTTATCAAAAGATTTGGCGTTCCAATGATAGGAATGACCGGCAATATGAATTCAACTCTTGCAAAAGCAAGTGATGTTGTTCTTGATATTGCGGTGGAACGGGAAGCCTGCCCTTTGAATAAAGCTCCTACAGCAAGCACAACGGCAACTCTTGCAATGGGGGATGCTCTTGCTGTTTGTCTTTTGGAAAAACGCGGATTTTCCGAAGAAGATTTCTTGATTTTCCATCCGTCAGGTGCTCTGGGCAAAGGATTTTTGTATCACGTTAAAGATTTGATGCTGTCTGATCCCGAAAAACTTCCGATTGTTCACGAAAATGATACGTTTACAAGCGTTATTGAAACTATTTCAAAATTCAAACTCGGTATGGCAATGATTGTAAACGGTTCCGGAAAACTTGCAGGGGTCTTGACGGATGGTGATATCAGAAGAACTTTGATAAAATATCCGGATACGGTTTCTTTATTAATAAAAGATGTCATGACTGTCAATCCGAAAAGAATTTCCGGTGATGAATACGCGGCAAGTGCGCTTCATTTGATGGAAAAATATTCAATTACGGCGCTTGCGGTTGTTGACAGCAGTGATATGCCCATAGGCGTTATCCATATTCATGATATTTTGAAAGCGGGTGTTGCATAATGGATTTAAAAGAGAGAGCAAAAAAAATTAAGCTTATGGCGTTTGACGTTGACGGAGTTATGACTGACGGAAGCGTTACGTATGACGAAAACGGCGTTGAATATAAAACATTTAATGCAAAAGACGGGCATGGACTTGTCAGAATGGCACATGCAGGTTTTGTTACTGCTATAATTACCGCAAGAAATAACGGAACGGTTGCTCATCGTGCCAAAAATCTTAATATAACAGAATTACATCAAGGGAAAAAATACAAACTTCCGACTTTAGAAGAATTGCGTCAGAAATACAATCTTTCTTATGATGAAATTTCTTATATGGGAGATGATCTGCCGGATGTTTGCTGTCTGGAAAAAGTCGGTCTGGCATGCTGTCCGAATGACGCGGTGGATGAAGTAAAGAGTATTTGTCATTTTGTGTCCTCCAAAAACGGCGGACGCGGGGCAGTCAGAGAACTTTGCGATTTTATTCTTGATTGTCAGGGGATTGAAAAAGAGTATATAGTTTGTGAAGGAAGCACACCAAAAGCTTCTTGATAAAGGGGAACAGATGTACGAAATTAAGACACAGGCATTTTTTGCGGCAGCACATCACCTTTTGAATTATGAAGGTGAATGCGAAAATCAGCACGGGCATAACTGGATGGTTGAAGCTTATGTTAAGGGCGATACTCTCGACAGGAGTAATATTTTGATTGATTATAAGGTTTTGAAACGTGAGTTGAATGCGGTTTTAGACTTGTTGGATCATAAAGATATCAATGAGCTGCCGGAATTTAACGGTGAAAGTCCGTCAAGTGAGATGATTGCACGGTTTATTTACGGCAAATTAAAGGAAAAAATAGTTCAGTTAGATAAAATTTCAGTTTGGGAGACACAGACTTCCTGCGCTACGTATTATGAAGAGGAATAAAAAATGAATTTTATACAGGCAATATTAATGGGGATAGTACAGGGTTTGAGTGAATTTTTGCCGATTTCAAGCTCCGGGCATTTGGTTTTTACATCTAATTTTTATAAAGTTTTTAAGGGTATTGAGATAGTTCAGCATTCAAATGAGGAAATTTTCTTTGATATCATGCTTCATTTCGGAACTTTGATTGCTGTTTTGATATTTTTCAGAAAAGAAATTGCGGATATTTTAAAAGCCTTGTGGAACGGGGTTAAGACAAAAGACTATAGTGACCGAAACGCAAAAGTCGGGCTTTACATATTATTGGGCACGGTTTTGACCGTAGCTGTTGCATATCCTCTGGAAAAAGTTGCGGAAAAGCTTGTGTATTCACCTGCTATTGTCGGAATTTTACTTATTATGACCGGTTTTGTCCTTTTTTACAGCGAATACAGATCTAAAAAAATCCCGACTAAAGCAGATGTGGATTTAAAAAGTTCGATATTTATCGCGTTAGCGCAGGGTATTGCGGCACTTCCCGGACTTTCAAGATCGGGCTGGACCATTGCAACAGGACTTTTTAACGGTTTGGACAGATTAACCGCGGCAAGATATTCATTTTTGTTGAGTATTCCGATTATTCTCGGTGCGTCTATGGTTTACCCGTTTATAAAAATAGATTTGCATGAAGCGCTTACTTATAATTGGTCTGCTATTATTGCAGGAACAATTGTTTCAGGACTCGTCGGGTATTTGTGTATAAAATATTTCCTGAAATTTGTCGCGAAATTTTCTCTTGCAATATTCGGTTATTATTGTGTTGTAGTAGGTATTTTGACGGCTGTATTTTTTACGTTTTTTGTATAAAAATATTGTAAAAAAATGTTAAATTAAAAAATAGTCATGGCAAAAAAAATTTTGACAGACTTTATATTATACATAATGTGTGCGGAGTAAAAATGATTTCACCGATAAGTAATTCAAAAATAAGCGTGAATTTCAAAAGTAATAATGCTGAAGGTAAAAAATTACCTTATGCAAAAGATACTCTGCTTGAAAACAATTTTGCCAACCGTACAAGAATAGGTTTTGATAAATTTACAAACGCGTTAACATTGTATCCGGCAAAGGGTTTGAAAGGGAGTAAAAACGCCAATTTTTATGAATTTTTGACAATGGGAACAGTGCCTTATGTGATAGGCAGTTTGATGTTGATGTCTGTATTTAACTCTGCAAATAAATTTTTTGCCCCGCTTGCAAGATCCAAAGCCGGAGCAATAGGTCGTAAAATGGCTTTAGGAGTATTGTTTTACGGGATCTTGAAATCTGCAACAAAATCATTTGTAACCTCTCCGGTAAAATGGATTACGGGTGTTGATACTGAAGTCCCTTATGCAAAAGTAAATTATGAATTACCTGATAATATTAACGATACGGATATTACAAGTATTGAATACCATAAAGCTTATGAAAGCAAGGAATTTCCCCGATGGGATCTTTTTTATAAATCCGAAGCCCACGGTGAAACCAGAAATGAATATTATGATAAAATAGCTAAAAAGTTGGGTTACGGGGATAATTTGAATGATTCGGATCAGGAAATGAAGCCTGTCATCCGTAAAATTGCTACAAAAACTGATATGGCAAAGATATTATCATCATATTTTTGGGCTGCCGCCGGCGTAGCGTATGCCTTCCAAACCCCTTGGGAAGATTATTTTAATGTCGCCACTTTGAAATTTTGGAAGTTTGACAAATTTAAGCATTCGTTAAAAGTGTTTAAAGATAGCGCAATAAAGAGTGCAAAAGAATTATATCGCGGACCTAAAAACGCTGCAGGCTGGGCAAAACATGCAGGTAAGGTTATGATTGGTGCTGCGGTTTTATCGTCAATTTTAGGTGTCATCAATGCGGTTAGTGTTAAAAAACCGTCTCCGCTTAAAGCCGATGATGTGATTGATAAAGACAGAAAGTTTGTGGTGAACTAGTATGCGACCAAATTTAATTCAAACATATTTGAATAATATGCCTGCGGTTCAACCGGATAAGAAAGACCGTAATCTTGATATTGAGTATGTTTTGTCAAACAGAACTTTTATAAAACCGTTACCTTCTAAAGGTCATTTGGTTAATCGCGGTATTTTGAGTGCACCTTCTACAGTTGCTAAAAGTCTTGCTTACGATGCAAAATCTCTTGGTAAATCTCTTACCGGTAAAGCAAATGATCATGAATTAGGAAAAGTAAATGATATTGGTATGAAAGTCGGCGGGCTTATGATAGCTGCATATTTGATGACAAGAAAACAGGCTCCGCTGGCAAAGGCAATGGAATTGGTCGGATTTGCATCATTTTTTGCTGCCATGTCTATATGGCCTAAGGTTGCGCTTCAATGGCCTGCACAATTAATACACGGCTTTAATATAAGACAAAAATATGAAGACAGCTTTGGCAGAGAAAAAATGTTCTTTCAGGATCCGCAATATTTGCCTTGGTCTTTATACAGCGATCAAAAAATAAATAAAATAGGCGATTGGATGGGTGTCCCTAAAGATATGAACAACCGCAGGGACTTTATTCAGGAAAAAATGAAAAAAGTTGCAGTTCAAAATAATACAATGTGGATGCTGACAGCCGGATTTGCTACACCTGTTTTGAGCGCATTAATTTGTAATGCCTGCGAAAAGCCGGTCAAATCTTATCTCGGTAACTTACGCGCTAAAAAGGCTGATAATTTGCTTTCAAATGTAAGCTCAGCTTCTGCAAAATTCAAAGACTTATCTTCTGTCAGAGCTCTGGATGATATATTAACCGCAAATCGTGGTAAAGAATTGACTCCTGAACTTGTTAAAAAAATTAAGGATATTTTATCAAACGGATTTGATTCTGTTACAGCTCAGGCAGTTAGAGATGATTTGGATGATATTTTAAATCTTAATAACAAAAAATTTGTTATGAGTGATAATGTAGCTGAAAGGATTATTGAAAATACCCGTGTATTACTTGACAAAACTCTTTCTGCAGCTGAAATTGATGAATTTTTACCTGATAAAGCTGCTATAAAAGCTATTTTAAATAAATTTAGTTCTCAAATGTCAGACGTTGATGTTAAAAAGGCTCTGGCATCTATAGGTACTGAAATCAGAAAAAATATTCAAAAATATAATTCTGCACATTCCGATAATCCGTTAAATGAAAAACTCATTATAAATAAATTATTCAATGTGAAAAGTTCAGATAACCCGATTGCGCAGGCTTTACATTCAAAATCTAATTCCTGCTTGACACCGGAAGTTATAAAGAACCTTAAAACAATATCAGATATTTTTACTGATTTTAAAGCGAAAAATGCGGTTTTGGATGAATATGTTTATTTGAAATCTGCTGCCGCGCCGGAAACTGTTATTGCAAATACATGGAATGATATAACAGGAAGCTTGCCTAAATTGTTTAATATTTCGGATAAAGAAATTGCCGACACCAGATATGATAGAAAAATGGTAGGTAAACTTCTCCGTGAAAAGATTGAGAATATCGTTTCGACCGAAAATGGCGAATATGAAAAAATTGTTCAGGCATTAAGGGATAAAATTACATTGCTTGATTCCAAAATGGAAGCTCTTAATACTTCTTCCAGCGGAAGTTATAAATCTACGGTAAATTCTATTTTTGAACAATTACCGCAGCTTTTGGATGAAAAAGGTATAAAAATGCCTCTTACTGTTAATCGGTTAAATGGTTCGTTCGGTTCCGCTAAAAATATTCAATTGTCTTTTGTATCCAATAGATTGCTTGGAATAAGAAGTTCTTTGTACAGATTGCTCAATACACTTGATTTTTATAAACGTATTGCGGATGCAGGTCAAATTCCTGAAGCTCATACTGCCGCACTGCATAAATTTATGCCCCGTGAGATAAAAGAAGAAGTCGTCGAAATGGCAAAAAGTTTGTCCGTGGAAGGTACTACGTCAGATTTTATAACTAAATTTTATAAAACAAGAAATCCCAAACCTAATTTGCAGGATTTGGATAACATAAAAGTTGAAGCCGGCAAAGTTAAGAACAAATATTTAGGCAAAGCTGTTGAGGGCGGAAAAGTTGATATACCTCAGGATAAGAATTTCTTTAAAGAAGTTGTTAAACTTTTATATGAAAATCAACTTCATCCGAAAACTTCCGAATTGATTTCAAGCGGAAGTATTGCAAATGAACTTTTCGATTACAGACGTGATTTTATAAGAGAAATTGGCGATGCTGAATATTTCTTTAAATCTTTCCATATTGTAAACGGGCAGAATAAAAATGCAAAATCGTATAAGCAATTCCTGTTAATGGGAATGGCACCTGATCAAATGTTTAGCACAACAATGAAAGAAATGTTTAATACTAAAAAATGGCTGAAAATGTTTGGAGGTTTTGGCGCAGGTTTATTAGGCATAACTGTTCTTTCACAATTTTTCTTCGGAAAAATGAAGGCTCCGGAGGTGAAAAAGAATGATTAATTCAACGAATTTATTAGTGCAAAAAGTTAATTCATACCAGCCGCAGCAAGTTAATACTAAACCGGCTGAATATCCTCCTATGCCTGCTTTTAAACCGGGTAATCTTCTGGAAAGATTTTTAAAATCTAAGGCAGTAATAAATGCACCGCTTGTGAATAAAATTGAGCCAAATGTTCATATTAATCAAAAACCTTATAAAAATGATTTGAGAACGCTTTTCAGAAATAATGAAGCTAAAATTCTTGCGATTTTGCCGAGAATATTTAACGCAAAAGATTTGAACGGTAATGAATATATTGACGGAAATGAACAGCACGGAACATTTTTGAATGCTATAGAAAGACTTGATGAGGTGAAGGCTCAGGGCTTTAATACATTACATCTGCTTCCTATACATCCGCCAGGATTGAAAAAAGCAATGGGAACGGCAGGTTCTGTATATTCACCGAAAGATATACTCACTATTGATCCGACATTGATTGATCCGAATGATCCAAGAAGTGACAAGGAACAATTTAAAGCATTTATTGACGCTTGCCATCAGCGTGGTATAAGGGTTATGCTTGATTTGCCGAGTTGTGCTTCGTATGATATGTTCCTTGAAAAACCCGAACTTATGGCAAAAGAACGTGACGGACTTGCAAAAACTCCGCAAGGATGGAATGATATCAGAATGTTTCAGCCATGGGAAGATGAAGGTAAGCGTACTTTAAATCCTAAACTTCTTGAACTTCATAAGCAATATATAGATTTTTGTGTTGATCTTGGTATTGACGGTATAAGAGCTGATGTGGCACGTGCAAAACCTGTTGAGTTTTGGGATATTATAATACCTTATTCAAGAAAACTTGATCCGGAATTCGGGTGGCTTGCCGAAACATATACATATGAAGATGCATCTCCTCAGGCAAACATGCCGTTTGACAGACCGGAAGATTCATTACGTGCCGGTTTTGACATGATATACGGACAATATCATATTTTCCATGAAATGGCAACAGCAACTGAATTTATGAAATATGTTGAAGATCAACTTGAAATGTCAAATCGTCTGGATAAAGGTAAATCATTGATAGGCTCATTTGCGACTCATGATGATATTTCACCGATGTATCACGGCAAAACAGCTTATTGTAATCTTACAAGCGGACTTCAGGCAACTTTACCTATGCTAAACCCGTATATTGTTGACGGTTTCCAGTCGGGTGATTATTATGCATTCCCTTATGAAGATAAGTATAATCCGGTGACATATACTGATAACCACGAAATGACCGTTCACCACGGCAAGCTTGATTTGTTTAATTTGTCAAGAAGACCCGGCGGTAAAAATCCTGAAATCGGACAATTTTTGACTGAATGTTTTAAATTGAAAGATAAATATGCTGATATCATTAACAAAGGTTCATTTATAGAGCTTGATAAATCTGGTGATAAAAATGATCAGATTATTGCTTATGCAAGACATTACAAAGGCAGAACACTTCTTGTTGTCGCAAATAAAAATATTGACAGATCAATTGCATGTAAAGTTAAGGTTCCTACATTAAAATCAAATCAGGAGTTGAAAAATCTTTTGCCGTCGTATGGTAAAGAAAGTGTTGTTCAGGCTGCAGACGGTGAATTGCGCGTTGACTTGGGACCTGCAAGAATTCATGTATTTGAAGTGGATACTCCATTTATAGAAAGCTATTCAAAGAAAATTTATAAACAGCATTAAGGCACACATTAAATAAACAGCAAAAAGGTGCGAGTGAAAACTTGCACCACTTTTTTGTCTGATATATAATTTATGTACGAGGTAAAAAATGTTATTGGAATTTTTATATTCAAAAATACACAGAGCCACAGTAACGGATGCAAATTTGAATTATGTAGGCTCTATTACTATTGATGAAACTTTATTAAAAGCAAGTAATATTAAAGTCGGACAAAAGGTTGATATTTTAGACGTAAATAACGGCGAAAGATTTCAAACTTATGTTATAAAAGGACCTGCGGATTCCGGATGTATTTGTTTGAACGGTGCTGCTGCAAGAAAAGTTCAGCCGGGAGATAAAGTGATAATAGTTTCTTATGCTTATTTTACACCTGATGAGGCTGGTGATTTTGAGCCGACAGTTGTAATGGTTGACGAAAATAACAGGTTATTGAAATAATAAGGAGAAAGTTGATGAGAGTTAAAGTATTTTTGAGTTTCGGGGGGGGGCGACTCCTTTAAGTAGATGCCGCAAGGGTTTTACGCTTGCGGAAGTATTAATCACACTTGGAATAATCGGCATTGTTGCGGCAATGACAATTCCTACATTAATTACAAAATATCAGACAAAAGCGCTGGAAACCGGATTTAAAAAATCATATTCAATGCTTATGCAGTCAATTGTTCCTGTACAAAATGAGTTTTATGGTTCAATGACCACAGGCAGCAGTATTAGAGAAACTGATTTTTACAATGCTCTGTGGCAGAGGTATAAAGTTATAAGCAGCGATGTAAATGGTTATGACACTTGGAAAAAACTTAACTATCAAGATAACAAAGGTAATTTTTTGTTAAAAGATTATGCGGGTAACTCAATTAACTATCCCGGATGTGCTCAGTTACCAACGCAAATTTTAGCGGATGGAAGTGCTGTTGGCGGAATGTATAATTGTTACTCTAACTGGATTGTATTTGATGTAAACGGTTCAGGCGGTCCAAATGCCTTAGGCCATGATATCTTTTATTTTGGATTGGATAATAATACCCGAAAGCTTATACCATTAGGTGAAGGTGCATATAGTTATTGGAATTATAAAGATTATAGCAACTTTTGTTCAAAAAATTCTACAAACGCACAAAACGGAGTTGGCTGTACATATTGGGCATTGAAAAATGTATGTCCTGATGATCAGACTAAAAAATACTGGGAATGTCTGCCTTAAAATATTTTGTAAGGATTCAAAATATTATTCGGATCAAATATTTTTTTGATTTCGCGCATGTAATTCAATGCTGTTGTATTAACCACTTTCGAAATATGTGCGCGTTTTTCTCTGCCTATGCCGTGCTCGCCTGAGAGAGTCCCGCCGAGTTTTATTGTCAAATCATAGATTTCGCTTTTAGCAAGTTTATAATTTTTGTATTCCTCTTTATCATTAAAGTCAAGCGGAATTTGCGGGTGCACGCTGCCGTCGCCGACATGTCCCACCATGCATACTGTTAATTTATACTTATTGCAAATTTCTTGAATACCTTTTACAAGCTGCGGAAGATTTTCTCTCGGGACTATAACATCATCGGTTGTTATATTGGGTTTTAATTTTGCACAGGCTCCCATTGAAGATCTTCGTGCCTGCCAGATTTTGCGAGCTTCATCATCTGTCGATGAATATTGTATTGCGGAGGCGTTCGAGTGCCTCAAAACTTTTGTTATTGTGTCTTTTTGTTCTTCAATTGAGCTTTTGTATCCGTCAATTTCGATTATTAAAGCTGCTTCTTTATCCGTTAAAAGCCCTACGGGATAAAATTGTTCAACGGTTCGGAGTGCATTTTTATCCATAAAGTCAATTGTGGCAGGTGCTATCTGCTGTTCAATAACTGATGTAACCGCGTTTGCGGCATCTGTTAAGTCATCAAAATATGCCATTATCACTTTTGAGCATTGCGGTTTTGGTATCAATTTTAAAGTGGCTTCGACAACGATGCCTAAAGTACCCTCGGAACCTATAAAAAGACTGCCTAAATTGTACCCTGTTGCATTTTTTATAGTATTTGACCCCGTTCTTAAAAGTTCTCCTTGAGCTGTTACAACAAGCATATCAATTACATAATCTTTTGTTGAACCGTATTTAAATGTTCTTGCTCCGGCGGAATTCTGGGCAATGCTTCCGCCGATTGTTGATACTGCAAGGTTTGAAGGATCAGGCGGATAAAAAAGTCCTAATTTTTCAACTTCGTTTTGCAATACGCCTACTATCACACCCGGTTGAACCCTTGCTGTCATATTCTCGCGGTTTATTTCAAGAATTTTATTCATCTTGGAAAAATTCAAGATGATTCCGCCGTGTTCCGCAACGCAGGCTCCGACAGTATTTGTTCCGGCGCCTCTGCAAATTACCGGTAATTTATATTTATTTGCAATTTTGATAATATTTTGAACGTGTTCGATATTTTCGGCAAAAACCACAACATCGGGAAGATGCGTGTGTCCCGATGTGTTTGAAGCATCTTGAGAATATGCGTATCTTTCTTCAATTTCCGTCAATACGTTTTTTGAAGTTAATGTTTTTTGTAAATCAGATATTGCTTTATTCATCAACATAAGAAGCCAGCTTTTCTATTGTGTTGCTTAATTTCGTCAGTTGTTTGTCAATTTTTTCGACTTTTTTGGTCAATTTAGTATCATCAATATCATCTATCGCGGAAATAATTTTTTCAAGTTTCATTTCCAAACGGTCAAGTCTTTCTTCCTGTTCTTCAAATTTATCCGATAAGTTGTTTAATAATTCCGTGTGTTCGGGGACTTTATCCTGAAGTTCTTCTATAATATTTTTAACCTCATCTATTGTATCTTCCTGTTCACAAAGACTTTCAATTTTTTCGCTCGTTGTGTCAATCCATTCGCCCATATACATAAGCGCCTGACGCATTACTTTATCAGAATTTGCAGAACCTGTTACAACATTTGCAACATTGTCGAGTTTTTCCTCGATACGTTCAGTGATTTCTTTATTATCAAGGTAATTTATTCTTTCTTCAAGTTTATATACTATATTGCTAAAGTCGTTCAGTCCGTTATTTAATGCGTTATATGATTCATCGGAAGTCAATAACAACTTGTTTGTGCGTGAGCTGATACTTAAAATGTCCTCTGAAAGTTTTTCAAAGTCATTTTTTAAATCTGAAATTTGTTCCTGTGTCAAGGAATTTTGTAAGTCCTCTACAGAGGTTACAATTTTGTGAATATTGTCTGAAATGTCTGACATTTCTTCTCGTGAAGAATTTTCAGAGATTTCATTTATCACAAGTCTTAATTTGGCAATATCGGATTCCACATCCTGTAAAGTATAGGAATATCCGTCGTCGTTATTTGAAATTTGTTTCAGTCGCTCTTTTACTTCAATTAAGTTCTGATTAATTTCGTCTGTTTTTTCTTCAACAAAATCTTTTATATCTTCTGACTCTTCTATAAAAGATATTTGTTCAAATACGTTCAATACCGCTGAAATTATATTTTCACGCATATCTTTTAAATCGGTACTTTCAATTATATCAATTTTGTTTATCAAATCCTGCAGTTGATTTTCGATTGCATTTATTTTTTCGGAACTTGCGGAATTTGTAAGGAGTTGTCTTTGGGACGAAATCATTTCTTTTATTTCGTCGATTTCATCCAAAACAGCAAAATCATTATTATCGGACATTGCAAGAATATCTATTTTCTGGTTTAAAGCATCAAGAAGTCCTGTGATTTTGTTGTTGTTATTTGAAATTTCATTTGTTTTATCAAGAATTTCACTGTAATTATTACGTTCGTTGAAAATTCGTGTTACTTTATCGGAAATATCACTTTTTAAATTATCTATTGCCCATGTTATATCATCATTATTCATTGCAACGGATAACATTGTTTTTAAATCTTCGGTGTTAGAGTTGATTTTTTCGTATAAAGCTGTTTTTATACCCTCAGAAGAGGAAGTCAGCTCATCTTTTATTTCATCTATTGATAATTGATTATCAAGTTTTTCTTCTATTGTGTTGTGAATATTGTTAATTGTTGATATTATTTTATCTCCGATATCCAGTTTTGACGCGCAATTTTCAAGAACTTCATGGACTGTATCTTTTATTTCTTTAACAGCATTAGATATGGCTGTATTTTGGTTCTCGGAGTTTTCCGTAAGTTTTGTTGCTATGTTTTCTCCAAGATTAGAAAATATTTCAAGAGTTTCTTTTAAAGGTGTAATTGCCTGCATTATAGCATCAGCTTTAGAATTTAATACATCTGTTATATCAGTATTAATCAAATTAATTTCTTGCTTTACTGCGGTAATTTTGTCTTTAATTTCCTTAAGCGGAGTTTGCAGGTCTACAGCAGGTTCGTCTTCTTCATTTGTATGAAGTTTTTCTTTTAAATCTTCAATAAATTTAACAAGATTATTTATTTGGTTTTCTATAAGTTCGCTGTTTTTAGAGAGTTCCTGATGAACTCCTGCCTGTATTGAATCCTGCAAAGTTGTAATTGTTACTCCGATTTCACCGAGTTCGGATGAAATCATATTAACTATTTTTGAATCGCGGGCTTCCTGACCGTAGTTCCATTCGGTGAATTCTTTTGAAATTTGTTCAATTTCTGCTTTTAAATCAGTGATTTCGGAAACGGAATTGCCGATTTTTATTTCGGTGTCGTTTGTAATTGTTTGAATTTTGTCAATAAATTCATTAAGCTTTTCTTGAAGGTTTTTGAAATTTTCATCTCCGGATTTGACACCGTCCGTAATCATATCACGAAGTGCGAGAAGTTTTTCCGTCAGGCTCGTTTCGTTTGAGTTCTGCGCGGATACTACTGTTTCGCGTAAAAAATCTATATTATTGTGCAGACTTGTAAATTTATCGCTGTCGTCAATTGATAATTTTTCGGTGATCTCATTTTTTATACTTTTGACATCAAGACCTGTTTCGGCGAGCGTATCTTTAATTTCAATAAGTTTGTCATTTATTTCGTCCGGTTTAATATTATCAACTTTGGAAGAAACGGTTTCTATTTGCGCTGAAAGATTTTCGGCATTGCTCATCGCAGTATTATGAACATCTTTAATTGCACTTGTCAGACTTTCAAAATTATTGTCAAAATTCAAGCCCGTAAGTTTAGTCTGCAAATCTTCATTATCTTTTGATAATTTTTCAAATATTTCAGACTGCATGTTTTTGATAGTTTCTGACGTATCATATATATTTTCGCTTAAAGCGTTTATTCTGTTTTCCACATCGTTGTTTGAAAGTTCATCTATTTTTGATGAAATGTCATTGATTTTTGTGCTTAAAACTTCTACGTTGTCGGAAACATTTATTCTTAATCCGTCCAGAGCGTTTGCAATGGTTGTAATATTTTTGTGGATATCAAGGTTTTCAATTTCTTTTATCAAATTTTGAAGAACGTCTTTATTGATATTGAGATTTTCATTAAGACTTACAGAATTATCAATTATTTTTCGGATAAAATCCGCAAGATCGTGTCTGAAACCCGTAAAATCATTTTCTGTTACAACAGCTGATAAAACGGTGTTTAATCTGTCTAATTGTTCATTAATTATTTGTTTGGACGATTCATTTGAAGATGTCAGCTGTTCTCTTAAATTATCTAAAATTGTTGAAAACTCGTGTACGCAGTGATAAATATCCGCCACGTCATTTTGCTGCGGCAATTGGTTTATTTGTTCGCTAATAGCAATTGTTTTACCTGAAATTTGTTCAAGATCGGATTTTGTGGGTAAATCGTTAAGTCTTTGTGAAATATCAAGAGTTTTGACCAAAACATTATCAATATCCGATTTTTCCGCAACAGGTGAAAATTTTTCAATAATTTCATTGTTTTGGGATATTAATTGAGCAAGTTCCGGTTTTGGAGAGATTTCATCCAATTTTTCTTTAATATTTTCTGTTGTCTTAACTGTTATTCCGTCTAAATCTTCTTTTTGAGGAAGTGTTGAAATCTGCTCTGATAATTCGTTTGTTTTTTCCGAAAAATATTTTAAATCTTCTCTGAGCGGAAGTTGATTTATTTTGTCGGAAATTTCCGTAGTTTTATATATAATGCTGTCAAGGTCTGTTTTTTCCGTGACAGTATTTAATTTTTCATATATATTATTGTATTTTTCAATTATTGTATCAAGCTTTTGCTGTGATTGTTCGTAGTTGTCTTTAGTTATAAAGTTTTCCAAAGATTGTGCAAGGTCATCATTTTTTTGATCAACAACATGCAATGCCGAAAGAATTGCGTTTGTGGACAGGTAAACATTTTCCAACTCGCGTTTTACAATGTCATTTTGTGCTGTAGGGTCCATAACAATTAAGTTTTTAAAAATTGACTGGATATTGGCATTTATGTCTGCAATAGATGTTTCAAAACTCTGGTTAATTATCTCAACATCTTTTCTGATGCCTGCAACTGATGTTATTATTTCATTTTTGTCCGTTTTGTCTTCAGTAAATGCTGCGAATCTTTCATCATACTGTGCTAAAAGCTCTTTTTGATTATACAACTCTCTTGCAATGCTTTGCATATTGTTTGAAAAAATGTCAAACATTTCTTTCATTTCTGAGGTTTTTGATAATTTTGACTGTTCGTCAGTCAGTGATTTGAAAGAATTTTCAATTTTATTGAATTCGGAAACAACCAGGGCATGTCTTTCTTCAAGAGTTTTTTTAAGTTCTGTCAGGTAAACTTTTATCAAATCATCAGCTTCCGTATCGTTTGACATGAATTCGAGTTTATTATTAATGCTTGTTAAAAGTTTATCGAAAGTTTCCGCATTGCGGTCAGCTTCAAGTTTTATATTATCCAGAATTTCAGCAAGTTCTTCTACTGTTTGAGCCATTTTAATTGTTTCCTTATATCCCTACTTTATATATAGTACCAGAATTATGACTAATTGCGCAAAAATATTAAGTTTGTTTATTACAATTGTAAAGATTATAGCTAATTTTGTATAAATTAGTGGTACAATAGAAAATGTATAAGTTGGAAGAGGTGAATATGAGCCGGATAGTTATAGATAGTACAAAATGTAAGGCTTGTTATTTATGTATAAAGGAATGCCCGAAGAATCTTATAAAAGTCAGTGACAAAACAAATAAGCTCGGGGATAAAATAGTGGAATTTGATGACCCTCAAGGTGTTTGTCTGGGCTGTGCAATGTGTGCAACAAGATGTCCGGATATGGCAATAACAGAGGTTTATAAAGGATAGATTATGGTAAAATGTTTAACCGGAAAAAAAGTTTTGACAAAAGGGAATTACGCAATCGCTAATGCGGCCGTTATAGCCGGATGTGATTGTTATTTCGGATATCCGATTACGCCGCAGAGTGAAATCGGCGAATTTATGAGCGGAAAAATGCAGGAATTAAAAAGGGCTTATGTATCTGCAGAAAGTGAACTCGCCGCAATTAATATGACGCTCGGAGCATGTTCTACCGGCAAAAAGGCGATGACATCTTCATCTTCATGCGCGGTATCTTTAATGCAGGAGGCACTTTCTTATGCTACGTCCGACGAACTCCCCGTTGTATTAATCAGTGTTATGCGAGCAGGCCCGGGATTGGGGAATATTTTCCCTTCTCAGGGTGATTATAACCAGTCAACAATCGGCGGCGGCGACGGCGATTATAAGATTATTGTTTTATCGCCTTCTACCGTTCAGGAAGCAGTTGATTTGACTTATAAAACTTTTTATCTTGCGCATAAATACAGAAATCCCGCAATTCTTCTTGCGGACGGACTTTTGGGACAGATGATGGAGCCTGTGGAATTTGGTGAATATCCTTATCCTGAAATTGATAATTCTTCCTGGGCTTTATCAGGCGCTAAAGGCAGAGAAGCAAGGATTATCAGGTCTTATTCTCCGACGGAAGGTCCTCAATGCGAGCATATCAGACATTTATTTAATAAGTATAAACTGCTTGAAGAAAAAGAAGTTATGTACGAAGAACTTTATACGGATGACGCGGATTTGCTGGTATTGAGTTTCGGCAGTCTTTCAAGAAATGTAAAAGCAGCTATTAAAAAATTGCGTGAAAAAGGTTTGAAAATCGGATTTTTCAGACCGATTACGCTGTTCCCGTTCCCGAACAAAAGGCTGCAAGAATTGGCGGGATGTGTTAAAAAATTCCTGACAGTTGAAGTTAATATGGGACAAATGGTAAGGGATGTAAGACTTGCCGTGAACGGGCGAGTTCCGGTTGAATTTTTCGGCAAACCTGTAGGATCCTGGCCGAGTGTTGAGGATTTGGAGTTTGCAATAGAGGGGGCAATGAAATAATGGAAACACAAGTTTTTAAAATACCCGATTCTTTCAAGAAGGATTTCAGATATACGTTTTGTCCGGGCTGCGACCATGGGATTGCAATCAGGCTTGTGGGTGAAGTCATGGATGAACTTGGTATAAGAGAGAATACTATTGCCGCAACTTCTATCGGATGTTCGGTTACAATATATGATTTTTTAAATGTAGATGCAATAGAAGCACCGCATGGAAGAGCATTAGCTGTTGCAACCGGTGTTAAGCGCGCAAATCCGGATAAATTTGTGTTCACATATTCAGGCGACGGCGATTTTGCATCAATAGGTTTGGCGGAAAGCTTGCATGCAGCTCTTAGAGGTGAATCATTATCCGCAATTTGTATTAATAATACAACATACGGCATGACAGGCGGTCAGCTTGGTCCTACAACTCTTTTGGGACAGGTTACGACAACATCTCCAACGGGACGTAATGTTGAATATTACGGCTATCCGATTAAAATTGCGGAGCATGTGGCGCTTTGTGACGGAACTGCTTTTTCGGCAAGGGTTTCACTGGATACAATTGCCAATATAAGAAAAGCAAAACAGGCAATTAAAAAGGCTTTTGAAGTTCAGCTTCACGGGCTGGGATTCGGATTTGTCGAGATATTGTCAACTTGTCCTACAAACTGGCATATGACACCAGATGAAGCACATGAAAGAGTGCGTAATGAAATGATGCCGGTATTTGTTCCGGGAATTTATAAGGATGTAACGGTGTAATTCCCTCTACCTCCGGGAGAGGGAAGAATTTCAACACGAGGAACGAGTGTTAGAAATTCGGGTGAGGGTAAAACTCGGGTTTTAGTTAAAAGGAAATACAATATGGAAAAGAATTTTATAATAGCAGGATTTGGCGGTCAGGGCGTATTGTTAGCGGGTGAAGTGCTTGCGAATGCCTTTATGATTGATAATAAAAATGTAACCTGGTATCCGTCATACGGCGCTGAAATGAGAGGCGGTACGGTTAACTGCGAAGTTGTCATGAGCGACGATGAGGTCAGTTCCGTTAACAAAAAAGAAACGGATTTTATAATTGTTTTAAATCAGGCATCGTTCGATAAGTTTGAACCTAAAGTCAAAAAAGGCGGGTATTTAATAGTTAATACAACGCTTGCCGAAGAAAAGAAAAATAGAGAGGACATTCATTATGTTTTCGCTCCGATTTCCCAAATGGCAGTGAATTTGGGAAATGTAAAAATGGCTAATATGCTTGCATTAGGAATATTATTAAAAGCAAGCGGGTTTTTGTCCGTTGATATTCTGGAAAAAGCTCTGGATACAGTGCTCCCGCCTCACAGGAAAAATCTTTTGCCGTTAAATAAAAACGCAATGGAAATAGGTTATAAGTATGATTTATTAACCGTAAATTGCTAAAATCACCTAAAAAGTCGATTTAAAAAATGCGGAAAAATATTATTCTGTTTCATGTCGAAATAAAAGAGGTTTAATAGTGAAAAAAGAACTGGTATTAGCAATAAAAGAAAAAGAGCGCCAGCTCGCCAAATTAAAGGAGCATATGGATAAGAGTTCCGTTTGTGCGGAACTTTATAACAAAGTCGTTTTGGAAAAAGCAATCCTGAAAAAAGAATTGGAAGATTCTCAAAAGAATAAATTTATTGAAGGTGTAAAAAATCTTTTACCGCGTAAAAAAACGTTAATCTGTGATTATTTTAAAAAATAGCAGTCTAAATATTGTGATTCGTGAGCCTGTATCGTTCCGTTAAGGTCGAATATTTGTTCAAGCCGCGCCGTTGTCATTAGGCGCGGTAAAAGATTGCAGGATTTTAGCCCCTCTCCTGTCCTTCGGACACCCTCTCCATAAAGGGAGCGAGGGATAAAATACTGCAACGGCACGTAGTGCGCCCGTCAGGGCTTGAGCAATCCAAAGGATTGCAATTTATTTAGCGTGTTTCTCTTTCTTTTGCCAGCGTTTTCTTTCTCTTTTCCTCGCCAAAAAAGAGAAAGAAAATGCTGATACATACCTATAATAGTTTTTATGTAAAGCGGTAATACTAATGCTTGTATTATAGTTTACACATAATCGTATAAAGCGGCTAACACCAATGTCGGCACAATGTCCTGCCTCAGGCAGATAATAGTTTTTATTGAAAATTATTATGCATGTTTATTTTTTTGTGTTATTATACCTGTATAGTCGTTTAATTTATTTTAAATAAACAGGAGAAAAATTATGACAGAAAAAAGAGTATGGCTTTTCAGAGAGGGTAATGCAGGCATGCGTAATCTTCTCGGCGGCAAAGGTGCTAACCTTGCTGAAATGACCAATTTAGGTCTGCCTGTTCCTCCGGGGTTAACCATTACAACAGAAACTTGTATGGATTATATTAACCACGGGAACAAAATGCCTGAAGGGTTAATGGACGAAGTTAAGTATTACCTGAAAGAAGTTGAAGAACAAGCAGGTAAGAAATTCGGCGACAATCAAAATCCGTTGCTGGTTTCAGTAAGATCCGGCGCAAGACTATCCATGCCCGGTATGATGGAAACAATTTTGAACTTAGGTTTGAATGATGAAACCGTTGAAGCTATGATCAGATTGACTAACAATCCGAGATTCTGCTACGACAGCTATCGTCGTTTCTTGACTATGTTCGGTTCCGTTGCATGGGAAATGGACAGACAAAAATATTTTGAATCAGAAGTTGAAAAACTTAAAGAACGTGAAGGTGTTAAAGAGGATACTGAAATTTCAGCAGAAGGCTGGAAGTCTTTAATTCCTGTTTACAAAAGAGTTATTAAAGAAGTTACGGGCAAAGAATTCCCGCAAGATCCTTACGTTCAATTGGAAGAAGCAATTGAAGCCGTATTCAGATCATGGAATATTCCGCGTGCGGTTGCTTACAGAAACATGAACAAAATCGACCACAATTACGGTACTGCAGTTAACGTTCAAACAATGGTATTCGGTAATATGGGCGACGATTGCGCAACAGGTGTTTCATTCACACGTAACCCTGCAACCGGTGAAAATAAATTCTACGGTGAATATTTGACAAATGCTCAAGGTGAAGACGTTGTAGCAGGTATCAGAACTCCGAAACCTATCGCTGAACTTGAACATGAAATGCCTGACTTGTACAGACAATATGTAGATATTGCTAAAAAACTTGAACTCGGTTACAAAGATGTTCAGGATATGGAATTCACAATTGAACGCGGAAAACTCTGGATTCTTCAAACACGTAACGGTAAAAGAACTGCTGCTGCAGCTGTAAAAATTGCCGTTGATATGTATGAAGAAGGTATTATTACTAAAGAAAGAGCAATCCAGCTTGTTGATCCGTATACTGTTAACCAAATTCTTTTGCCTTGCTTTGATTCAAAAGCAATGGAAGAAGCTCACAAGATTTGTACAGGTGTAAACGCATCCCCGGGTGCTGCTGTAGGTAAAATTGTATTTGACACCGAAGAAGCAGCTGAACGCGGCGCAGCAGGCGAAAAAGTTATCCTTGTCCGTGTTGAAACATGCCCTGATGATATTCACGGTATGGCAGTTTCACAAGGCGTTTTGACCCTCAGAGGCGGCGCAACTTCTCACGCAGCTGTTGTTGCTAAAGGTATGGGCAAACCTTGCGTTTCAGGTTGCGAAGATTTGAAAATCGATCTTTCTAATGAAACATTAACAGGCAGTGACGGTACTGTTTACCACAAAGACGATATTATCTCTCTTGACGGTGGTAAAGGTCTTGTTATGGAAGGTGCCGTTAAACTCGTAGAAGCAAGAATTGACGATAACTGGAACAAATTCTTCTCTTGGGTTAACGAAATCAAACAAATGAAAGTTGAAGCTAACGCTGATACTCCGAAAGACATCGAAAATGCTTTGAAATTCGGTGCTGAAGGTGTAGGTCTTTGCAGAACGGAACATATGTTCATGGATCCTGACAGACTCCCATGGGTACAAAAAATGATTATCGCAGGTACTCCTGAAGCAAGAAAAGAAGCTCTTGATCACTTATTGCCTATGCAGTATTCAGACTTTTATGCAATGTTCAAAGCATTGGGTGATAAACCTTTAACTGTAAGACTTCTTGACCCGCCGCTTCATGAATTCTTGCCTGATAAAGAATCTTTGATTGCAGAAGTTGCAACATTGAAAGCTTTGGGCAAAGATTCAAGCGAAAAAGAAGAAATGCTTCACGTTGTAGAAAGCCTTTCAGAAGCTAACCCGATGATGGGTCTTCGCGGATGCCGTTTAGGTTTGACTTACCCTGAAATCAATGAAATGCAAGTAAGAGCAATCTTTGAAGCATGCTGCGATTTGAAAAAAGAAGGCGTAAACGTTAAACCTTGGGTAATGGTTCCGTTAATCGGTCATGTAAACGAACTTAAAGTTGCAAAAGACGTTTTAGTTCGTGTTGCAAAAGACGTTATGGCTGAAAAAGGTGTTGAAGTTGAATACAAATTCGGTACTATGATTGAAATTCCGCGTGCTGCATTGACTTCTGACGAAATTGCAGAATACGCTGAATTCTTCTCATTCGGTACCAATGACTTAACACAGATGACATTCGGCTATTCACGTGACGATGCTGAAGGTAAATTCCTCAACCGTTACGTTGAACAAAAAATCTTGCCGGCTAACCCGTTTGACACATTAGATCAAAAAGGCGTAGGTCAATTGATTGAAATGTCTATGGAACGCGGCAAAAAGACTAACCCGAGCCTTGTCGGCGGTATCTGCGGTGAACACGGCGGAGATCCGGATTCTGTTAAATTTGCTCACAGAATCGGTCTTGATTATGTTTCTTGCTCACCGTTCAGAATTCCTCAAGCAAGACTTGCAGCAGCTCAGGCAGTTGTTGAAGCTAAACAAGCCGTTACCTGCTAGGTTAGGATAATTATTTGGAAAAAGCGGTTCAGAAATGAGCCGCTTTTTTCTTATGCTATAATTAGATTATAAGGAGAAAATTTATGATTATAGTAATGGAGCCGTCGGCTTCAAAAGAGAATATAAAAAGAGTAGTTGACGTTTTGACCGAACATGAATTCAGGGTTATTGTAAATCAGGGCGAAATTCATACTGTTATTGATGCATTCGGTGATAAAACATCTATCACGCCCGGCAGAATAAGTGCTCTTGAAGGGGTAAAAGAGGTTAAAATAATCCGCGAACCTTTTAGGCTTGCATCCCGTGACAGGAAACCGGAGGATACGGTTATAGAATTCGAAAACGGTGTGAAAATCGGCGGGGCTAACAAGCCTGTTATGTTTGTCGGTCCGTGTTCAGTCGAAAGCGAATATGACGGTCTGCAAAAGGTCGCGTTTGCAGCAAAAGAGATGGGCTGCGAATTTTTAAGAGGCGGTGCATTTAAACCGAGAACTTCTCCTTATGATTTTCAAGGATATGAAGAAAAAGCTTTGAAGTATTTAAAAAGGGCAAGTGAAGAAACAGGATTGTTAACTGTGACTGAAGTTATGGATTCTGCGGATTTAGATATGATTTGTGATTATGTCGATGTTGTTCAAATCGGCGCGCGTAATATGCAGAATTTTAAACTATTAAAGGCTGTAGGCAAATGTAATAAGCCTGTTATTTTAAAGCGCGGTCTTGCAAGTACGATAAGGGAATTTTTGCTTGCGGCGGAGCATATTATGTACAACGGTAATGAACGGGTTATTCTTTGTGAGCGCGGAATTAGAAGTTTTGACAGTACCTTTACGAGAAACGTTATGGATATAGCGTCAATTCCTGTTATCAAAAAATATTCGCATTTGCCGGTAATTGCGGATCCGAGCCATGGAACAGGTCAGAGATATTTGATTGAACCTATGACAAAAGCCGGTTTAATTGTCGGAGCTGACGGAATTATGATAGAGGTTCACCATGATCCAGAAAATGCTCTGTCTGACGGTAAACAAAGCTTGCCAATTCCTATGTTCAGGGATATGATGAGCCGTGTGAATTCAATGATTCGGCATCTTCATTATGAAAAAAATTGTCTTTCCGCAAATGTTGACTAGATGCTTTTTAATATTTCCAAAATGAGTGATTTAAAGCGTTTTTTGGCTTTATCGGTCGTTTCAATTACTTCCGTATGGGACAATTGGGCACCTGAAATCCCGCTTGCGGCATTTGATATGCAGCTTATGCCGAGGACTCTTAACCCGCAGTAATTTGCGACAATTGCCTCGGGAACAGTTGACATGCCAACGGCATCAGCCCCCAAAATTCGTGCCATATTTATTTCTGCAGGTGTTTCATAGCTCGGACCGGAGGAGGCAAAGTATACCCCTTTTTGGATGTCCAAACATAATTTTTCAGCGCATTTTTCAGCGATTTTTATCAAATCTTTTTTGTAAATTTCGCTCATATCAGGAAAACGTTCGCCAAGAGTGTCATCATTAGGCCCGACAAGGGGATTTGCGCCCATAAAATTAATATGATCCGTTATAATCATCAAATCCGCAGGACGGAAGCTTTCGTTAACAGCTCCTGCAGCATTTGTAAGTATAAGAGTTTTGACTCCCAATTTTTTCATCACTTTAACGGGGTATGTAATTTCGGACATGGTATGTCCTTCGTAAAAGTGGTTTCTGCCCTGCATCATGACAACTTTTTTGCCTTCAATTTCAGCAAAAACAAGTCTGCCTTTGTGCCCTTGAACATTTGATTTGATAAAATGCGGGATTTCGGAATAGGGAATTGCATATTCGCAATATTCATCCGCGAATTCCCCGAGTCCTGAACCTAAAATAATTCCGATTTCAGGTTCAAAATTGTTTGTTTTTTCCTTTAAGAAATTAATTGTTTCTTCCATTTTTATACCCCTAAATCTACACAAAAAAGCACAAATTGGTTTTGCCATTTGTGCTTTTTAAAATTTATTAGCCGACTAAACGGTTGTCGTCAGCTTCTGATGCTTTAACCATAATAGCATGTTCCACAGGATTTTCTTTTGTATATCCTGCTTCATAGTTTTCTTCAAATCCGAAATCTTCGCGGGCTTTTTTAGCCTGATTTTCATCAACTAATTTTTTTGCGAGTTCAGCTATTTCATAAACAAGTTGATATCTGTTTTCGGTATTTTCATTTAAGTCCCATGCTACTTTAATTATTTGTTCCATTTAAATTTCCTCATATTTTACAATTATAATATTATAATACAAAAAATTTTTTGGCAAGGGGTAAAACCTGTATTTTCCATGTATAATAAAGTTATGAAGTTTACAGAAAACATAAGATTATACGCATGGCTTGAATTTTTAGTGTGGTTTGTTATTTTGTGTTTAGGTATTGCAGGTTTGCGGTTTTACCATTACAAGCAATATAAGGAACTTCCGAGTTATCAGATTTTTATGCCTGATGTTGACGGAATGATTGTAGGTTCACCCGTCAAATACATGGGTGTTCAGGTCGGGTATATTACTAATATAAAAATTTTGACAAATAACGTGTACGTACGTTTTGTGATAAACGATAAGGCGTTAAAACTGCCGAAAGGTGTTATTGCAACTGTTGAATTTAACGGACTCGGCGGGTCAAAGAGTCTTGAACTTTATCCGCCGGATGAAAATGAACATTCTGAAAGGCTTATAGTAATTAATACTCCAAAAAGATTGCATGATTCAATTGGTTTATTGAACGATATGTTTGGTAAAATTGACTCCATTGCAACTAAACTTTCTCATTTTGCCAACGAGATGGGGCTGGAAAATTCATCGACAGAACATTTAATAGTTAAGCCTGAAGATATTCAAAAAAGTATAAAACAAACGGATGATTTTGTGAATAGCATGATAAAAAACAGAGATGATTTTCAAAGCAGGATTAAGGAGTGGAAGCATGAATAAAGAAAAAGTAAGAGTAATAAATAATCCCGTTGTACTTTTAAATCTTTGTACGATGCGTGACAAAAATACTGACAGTCAGGGAGTTAGAATTGCAACAAGAAAAATTACAAGATGTTTGCTATATGAAGCAGCTAAAAATCTTCCGCTTGTGGAAAAAGAGGTTACAACACCTTTAACAACATTTAAGGCAAAAACCGTTGATCCTGATATTAATTTGATAATTTCACCGATATTGCGAGCAGGATTGATTTTTACTGATGAAGCAATTGATATTCTTCCCCAAGCCTGCATAAGACATATCGGAATGTACCGTGACGAAAAAACTTTAAAACCCGTCTGGTATTATAATAAGGTTCCGATGGAAGCGCCTGATCCGGAAAAATTTTATATCTATATTACGGATCCCATGCTTGCAACGGGAAATTCACTCATTGAAGCAATAAAACTCTATGCGGATAAAGGAATTCCGATAGATAATATAAAAGTGATTTGTATAATTGCAGCACCGCAGGGGATTGAAAATATTCAAAAACATTACCCTGATATCGAAATCATAACTGCGGCAGTGGATGACCATTTGAACGAAAAGGGTTATATCGTCCCCGGAATGGGTGATGCCGGCGATAGAATTTTTAATACATAAGTAAGGTGTGTTTGAGCTTCTGTTACATCATTTTGTGCTTTCGGGCATTAGCAATCAGTATAAAATTTATATGTAAATTTAATTTAACATAATAATTTTTTATTAAAGTTTTTTTAAATCCAATCCGTATTTTTTTATGTGTAGCAGAGGTTTTTTGTGAAAATAAATAATTTTGATACGAATATATATGTTTCGAAACAATCATTACCGGCAGAATCTGAACCTGTAAAGCAGCCTTCCGATACATTAAAAAATGCGGGAGCAAAACCGGCATCTGCGAATAGTACTGAAACAGAAGTCGCAATTGATTCAACTATAAATGTTCCTCAGGGCTTTCATCTTGTTCAGCCGAAAGAAACTTTATACAGTATTGCAAATCATTACGGTATTACTGTGAGTGAGCTTATAGAATTTAATCCTGATCTGGCAACAGATAAAAACGGAAATAAAATTATAAAATCTGGCTCTGTAATTAAAGTGTCTAAAACTATTGAATCGGGTGATACAACGGATTCATATGAGGCAAATGAGCAAGTTTTCGGTTCCTGGACAATTGAACAAGGTAAAGGCGCATATTCCGTTATGTCAAAATTTAATCTTTTCCGTGAAGAACTGGCGCTTTTGAACCCGCAAATCGATTTGAATAATTTAAAAAAAGACGAAGTTTTAAAAGTCCCCGGTTATAAGGTTAAAGCAGGAGATACGCTGTATGGTATCGCAAAAGCACATGACATTACGGTTGATATGTTAAAAGAGTTAAATCCCGGGCATAGTGAAATATTAAAACCCGATGAAATACTTAACGTGCCAAAACTCGCGGGACAAGATTTAGGCTTTGAAAATCTTGAAGTCGAATTTGATGTTGTAGCCGAAACTCCTCAAAAAATTTTACATACAATTAAAAACGGTGAAGCTTTATCCAAAATCGCAGAAAAATACAATGTCCCTATGTGGGCAATTATGCTTCATAATAATATTGAAAATGAAGATAAAATATTTAAAGATCAGGTGCTTGAGATATCAACAGAAGAAGAAGTCGTACAGCTTGAAGAATTAAAAAATAAATCGGACTCTGTTCCTGACAAAACACCCAAAACGCATACCGTGAAAAAAGGCGATACGCTTTCCGAAATTGCAATTAAATATGGCATATCTTTAAAGGATTTAAAAGAATGGAACAATTTGAGAAATGACAGAATTGATATAGGAAAAGTTTTAAAACTTTCCAAACCGGATAATTTTGATGCGCCAAAGCCGCCTCAGGATATAAAATATACCGTTAAAAGCGGGGATGTTTTATCCAAAATTGCATTAAAATATGGTGTTTCAACAGCTTCCATTATGTACAAAAATAATATTCAAAATCCAAAACATATTCAACCCGGTCAGACCATTGTAATTCCTGATAAAGCCGAGGTCGCAGAACTTGAAGCTGCACAAAGAGCTATAAAAGCTAAACAGGCAACCCCCTCTCCCCAAAGGAAAAAAGTATCCGGCAGTACGAATGTTCCGTCCCCTACAAATACTGTTTCGTTAAATCGAGGCATTGTTGTTCATAAAGTTAAAAAGGGGGATACTCTGCTTGATATTTCTAAAAAATATAATATTCCTGTGAAAGATTTGTTGCTTTATAACTACAATCTTAAAGGTATTAAGTCATCTGAAAATCTTTCAGAAAAAGAAGTAAAAAACGTAAGAATTATAGCTACAAAAAATGCCGTAATTGACGCTACAGGTGTAAGTGAGGAGTTTATCAATGATTTGATTTCCATAGAAAAAAAACGTAATCGCTTATATAATGATGACTGTGGAATTCCGACAATAGGTATCGGGCATAATACACGTGCGCATGGCGATACAAGTTTTTACCGCGGCAAAACCCTTTCCGATAACCAGATTTATAGCCTTTTAGCCAGAGATATTTTTGATGCTCAAAGTAAAATCAAAAGTGCAATTGGCAAAGATGCTTTTGATAATCTTTCCAGAGGGCAGAAAGAAGCACTTTACGGGCTTGTCTTTAATACTGGTAATCTCTCCGGCAGTCCAAAGCTTGTTGAAGCATTGAAGAAAAATGATTATGTTGAAGCTGCCTGTCAAATGGATCAGGCATGCGGTAAAATTAAAGGTAAATTACAGGTACTTCCGGGGCTTGCAAAACGAAGATTTATGGATATATCGAAATTTATTGAGGGTTCAAGATTTTCAAGAAGTGATCTTAGAACCGTAATGTCAACACTGCAGAATTTGTATGATAAAGGATTTAATAATATACAAAAAGAAAATACAAAAGTTGATTATAATGCATATGCCAAGAAATTTTTGGGTGACTATATTGATAAAGGCTGGATAGACATTAGAAGTTAGTAACAATTTCACCGACGACTTTACCATGAATAGTTTTTATTGATTTATCAACCGGAATATCTGCCCAGCGGAGATTTTTCAATGTGTCAATAACAACAATTTCTCTTGCTTTCATATCGCTGTCGCAGATTTTTACGGCAAAACCTTCTTCCTTTTCGGTATTTATTACAATACAAAGTCCGCCGGCACCGACTTTTGCTATTATATTTTTTGAATTTTGAATAATTTTAGTGTCGGTTCTGTCCTCGCCGCCAATGATGTATGGTTTATTTAAAAAAGCGTGTGTAAGCTTTTCATAAACCGGATTACAAAAAAGATTTAAATAACCTTTTACCATATTGACTAAAGGCATGGAATGAATAGGAACTCCGCATCCGTCGGATGTCACTGGATAAGTTTGTTTAATTTCGCACAAATCGTAAATCCTTTGTTTAATGAGTTTCTGTAAAGGGTGATTTATGTCATCATAAGTCAGTATATCCCAGCCGTTCATAACGCATAATCCGAGCATCATTATGTGTTTGCCGGAACAGTTGTTGTGGAAAACATTTTCAACTTCACTATTCAAAAGCAATTTTTTTTGTTCGGTTTTTGATAAAGGCTTATGCAGTCCGCATTTTAGTGAAGCCGGCGCAAGCCCTATTTTTTTTAAAAGCCCTTGCGCTGTTTTTGTGTGGATTTCTTCTCCTGCGTGGGATGCACAGCAAAGCGCAATTTCGTCTTCCGTCATATTAAAAAATTTGTCCATGCCGAAATCTATCAAAAGGCTTGCCTGTAAAGGTTTGGCGCACGATCTTAAAAAGAACGGATAATTGTTTGTTTCGCCTGTTGTACCGATTACTTTTTGCTTATTGCACAACACAATATAGCCGAAGTGTTCTTGTTCAACAAGTCCGTCACGAATATATTTTACCAATTTTTCAGGATAGGTCTGTGTCATCTTTTCTTATGATTTCCAGTAATTGCGTTATTTGTTTTTTTAATTTTGCATTTTCGGATTCTAAATTTGAAATTTTTTGTTTATACATTTCTTCTTTATCGCAAAATTCGCTTTTGCCTTGAGGTACTGTATTATAATCCAGTACAAAGCGTTTTTTTGCCTCTTTTTTAAATGTAAGCATTGCTGCTACGTCATCTCTTGTTATAAACCCTAATTCAACAAGAATCTCAGCAAATTTTTTCTGTGATTGAGAACTTATATTAATGGCTTTTTCCAATTGTTCATCCGTTATAGCGCCTTTTTGTCTGAAATATTCACCTGTTCTGAATTTACCGGCAATAAATCCTGCCGTTGCCTCAATTTCTATATTTTCGGGTTTTTCAATATAGCCTTGTTCCATGCAAAAAATAAAGTATTTTGCGACCTCTTCCATTGATAAAAATGTGTTTAGCGAAATTTCCAGAATGCTTGAATTGTTTTCGCAGTGATCCAAAAAGTTATATATGTTTAAATCAAGCCCGCAGGAGCGTTTTTTTAATTCTTCACTGCCTTTAAATGTCAGGGTAGGTTTGTATAGCGAAAAAATGTTTTCCGAATTTTCTTTTAAAAATTTTTCGCAAACCTGTGATTTTATATCGTCAGACAATTTTAAAAAAATTATCTGCTTAATCCAGAGCGGGAAATCGTCAATTTTAGATAAAAATGTATTGAATATATTTTTTTTCAAAACTACTCTCCTGTACACGGATTTTAACATGCAAAAATTTTGACTTCAACATCTGTCTATACAAACTTGACAAAATTTGTGAAAACGTTTTTAATAGAAAAAAAGGAGAAGTACAATGAAAAACATGAAAAAAGAAAAACTCGGGGGGGGACGACTCTCCTAGATAGACAGGACAAGAGTTTTGGCGGAATTGTTTGGGAAAAGATACTAAGATACTATGATACTAAGGCAGTAAGAAGTAACAACAATGTAGGTCGGCTTTACCAAGCCGACAGAAAAATTTACACCCCTCATTTTACTCACGCTATTCACGTTAAAAAAGCCGCCTTTACGTTAGCAGAGGTGCTTATAACCCTTGGTATAATCGGGATTGTGGCTGCCATGACAATACCGACACTTATATCAAATTATCAAAAGAAAACATATGTTGTAGGCTTAAAAAAAGAATATTCCATATTACAGCAAAGTTTTAAAATGATGCTGGTCAATTCGGATTGTTTAAGTTTAACCTGTCTGGGCTGGGGAAGTTCTTTAGACGCTGTTGATGGCAGGTCATTTACAGATACTAATACAAGAAATATGTATTTATTATTCAAACAATTCAAAGGTGCACATTGGCTTGATGAATGTATATACACTACCTATTATTCCAGTGTAGACAATTCACTAAAAAATGAAAATTACAATCTGTGTACAAACGGTGGTTTTGCAGGTGCAGACGGAGTATTATATGCGATGCAAAATTCTCAAATATATGTTGATGTAAACGGGATTGAAAAAGGACCCGGTAATCTCGGGCGCGATATTTTTGTGTTTTATATTGATAGTGAAAAGGCTATGGTATACCCTCGTGCAGGCTGGGATTTGGGCAAGGGATATTGCATGACTGATATGTCAAAACCTCAGGCCGTCTGGGGATCGTATTGTACTAAAAGAGTTTTGGATGAAAATGCAATGAATTATTAATTTTTTTATTATACTAAAAGGGAATTTTTTTTCCTGCTTTATACTATTGATTTATCGAATTCAGGCGTGTAAAATAGTACTAAAGAATAAGGGGAGAAAAAGATGAATGCAGATAAAAAGAAACTTACCGTCTCAATTTTGTCAATAATTGGGATTATTACAACGATTAAACTCGCGATTATTTATTACAACGCAAATTTTAATCCGTATGCATTATCAAGTTTTTGTTCGGTGAATGAATTTATAGATTGCGACGGAATTGCAAAGACAACGGAATCTCAGTTTTTTGGAATCCCGCTTGCATATTGGGGATTATTTTTGTATGCATTTATTTTTGTGATGCTTTTTGTTGACAAGCTTAAAAATATCAGATTTTTAAAATTTTTAGAGGTCTTTAAAAATCCGTATTCATATATTGCGGCGCTCGGTGTAATTTCATTTACAATTTCTATGATTTTGCTATGTTTGAGTCTTTTTGAAATTAAAAAATTGTGTGTACTCTGTGCGTTTACGTATTTGTTAAACCTTTTAATAGGTTTGATTGCAGCCCGCGGTATTGGATTTAAGCAGGCATTCAAGGATAGTTTTATTGATTTTAGAGATGCTTTGAAAATCAAGCCTTATGCAATTGCATTTGGTGTCGTTGCATTAATTGCTGCATCATTTTTAACTTATACGGGAGTTTCGTATGTATTTGCCCCGCAGGTTAAAAGACAAAAAGAATTTAAAGAATTCAGACGTCCTCATAAAAACAAATATGCAGTATCCGGTAATTTACTTGGTGTGCAAGATGCTAAAGTCGTTTTGCATGCATATACAGATTATCAATGTCCTATGTGTTATTCATATAACATAATGGTTCATAAACTTGTAAAAGAAATGAAAAATGTTAAAGTAATCCACCATAATATGCCGCTGGATACAGCATGCAATAAATATCTGCGCGGAGAGTTTCATCAGAATTCCTGCATGATGGCTAAATACGCAATCGCAGCAGAAAAACAGGGCAAATTTTGGGATATGAATACTCAATTATTTGAAAAACAGCCAAGCACAGAAAAAGAAATTCTTGAAATTGCTAAAAAGCTTGATCTGGATTTGAGTAAGCTGCAAGATGATGCAAACAGTTTGGATACAATGCATAAAATTCAAGCAGATATTAATGAAGCATATTCTTTGGGTATAAACGGCACCCCGAGTACTGCTATAAACGGTAAGACTCAGGTCGGGATAAAATCTTATTCAAAATTAAAACAATGGGTAATAGATGAAGGCGGAATTGAAAAATAAAATTATTCTACACGCCTGTTGTGCAATTTGTTCAGGGTATCCCATTACTTTATTAAAAGAAATGGGATATAACCCTATTATATATTTTTACAACCCTAACATTTATCCCGAAGCTGAATATCAAAAACGGCTGGAAGCCGAACGTATATTATGTGAAGCTTTGAATTGCGAGTTGATTGAAGGCGATTACGAAACCGAAACTTTTTATAAAGCTGCAAAAGGTTTGGAAAATGAACCGGAAAAAGGCAGACGATGCGATAAATGTTTTGAATTAAGACTTTTGAAAACGGCTCAGCTCGCAAAAAAATTAGGTATAAATGAATTTACGACATCTATTGTTATAAGTCCGCATAAAAATTTTCAAAAATTAACTCAAATCGGTCAAAAAATTGCCGGAGAATATAATTTAATTTACCAAGCTATTGATTTTAAAAAGAAAGACGGTTTCTTAAAGACAAATAAACTATCTAAAGAATTAAATCTTTACAGACAAAACTATTGCGGGTGTGTGTTCAGTAACCGAATTTAATATTTTTATATAAAAATGTCTCTAAATTCATTTATTTATATTAGTAAATATTATTAAAAATGTTATATAATTGATTTATAGAAAGAAATCATTATATAAAAATAAAAAGGGTAAAATGTATGAAAAAAACATTATTAGTACTGTTATCAATAATATTATTCGGAAGTTCGGCGTTTGCAGCAGTAGGCAAAGAAACAAAGGGACCTTTCGGTTATAATCTCTATGACGATATAACCAGAAAACCTGATAAAAAACCTGCAAATACAAATGCGAGTTCAACTGCTCCAAAGCAGTTTTATGGCGATCAGATCGAAGCCGAGTGGGAAGCCGAAGACATATATTATTCTAATGCTAATTTAAACAGTGCCGTTAATAAATATAAAAAAGGAAATTATTCCGGTTGTTTGCAGGAAATGATTTCTTTGACCAAAATTGATCCGTCTAATCCGGTTGTGTATTATTATATGGGAATGTGCTATTCCCGTGTCGGCAAAAAAGATCAAGCTGTAAAAGCATATGAACAGGTTATAAAATTACAGCCGGATAAAACTCTTGTTCAATATGCTACAAAAGGACGTGATTGTCTTGTCGGCGGACCTACTTGTGCTCCGGACAGTCAAAATACTGATCCCGAATTGGATAGTTTTATAAATTCACCATACGGCAATGGCTTTTCTGATGAATTAAACCAGCAGGTAAAAGAAAAACAGCTTCAAAATATTCAGAAAACCATTAATAAAAAACAGGATCTTGAAGATAAAGATATTGAAAAAATCCAAAAGTTTGATCAAAAAAGCGAAAATTTCACAGAAGAAAAATTGGCTTCCGGTAAAGTTTCCGATGATGAAATTTTGTCAGCTATTCAGACTTTGAAAAATGCAGGCGTCACTGTTACCGTTAACAATCCAATGGCAATGCCGGTTAATAATCAGTTTAATGAATACAGCATGCTTTTAGGAAACAATAATAACAATAATAATTCCATGATGAATATGGTTCCGTTTCTGCTTAACCAGTATCAAAACGGTGAAAAAATTAATCCTGAGATAATTCAAGCCATGATGATGAATTCCATGATTCCTGATTTTACTTTTAATGATGATAATAAAAATTATTAATGTATGATATCGGATTATTCTAAAGCAAAAAAAGATTTTTTATCCGCAAAGTTCCAAGGGTGTAAACATTTTTTTCAAACCCATAACTATAAACTTGAACAGGCATATTGTGAAATAATTCTGGATAATCTTCAAAATGCTTACGAATTATTCAAATCGCTTGAAAATATTGATTTAAGAGCTAATTGGGGCATGGTTATGCTTGAATTTATAAAAGGCTGCGTGTCACATTATCCTACGTATTTTGAATTGAGAAATTTTCTGGAAATTGATTTGAATATTTTGATAACATATTGCAAAGGAGATTACGTTGAAAAAATTGTGAGATACGCAGATTTTATGTTTACGATTAATCCGGAAGTTTACAAATTCATCGGCAGAGTATTTTTAAATAATGATTTAAAGCCTCAGGCATTATTCTTTTTAAATAGAGCCAGAGATAATTTTTATCAGGATCCGGAATTGCATTATATTTTTGCACAGGTATTTAAAGAAGAAAATAATATTGCTCAATGCAGAAAGGCACTTTTAACTTGTCTTGAAATCCTTCCGGGTTATGCACCGGCGGAAATTTTACTTGAAGAAATTTCAGGCTGTTCAGCAGGCTGAGGCTCAATTTGATTTTGTGCGTTATCTTTTAAATAAAACATCTCTTTGACGTCATATTTTTCAAAAAGTTTTTGCTGATTTTTATAAACTTGTCTGCCGGCAAGGCTTATTGCACCAAGACCGAAAGCAATACCTCCTGCGACAGCTCCTGCCCATGAAAGAATGGATTTTTTAGCAACTTTTCCTCCCAGATAAACTCCGAGTAATGTAGAAAGCCCTGTCCCAATCAAAGAAAATATAGTGCTGTTTTTTCTTTGTTCTTTATATGATGCAATAAATTCATCAGCTTTATCTTTTGGAACGGAAAAATGAGTTACTACTGTTGATTTTTTGGAAATTTTATTTTCACAAACAAGTTCAACTCGGTTGCCGTCTAATTCTCTTACAGGTTTAATCTCCATAGTCGCTCCTTTGTTATTTATATTAAACGAAAACAAGGAGAAATTTGTTAAAAAAGAGAAAAAATAAAATAATTCTTTACATTAAGCACTTTTATCCTGCATATCTCTTCCGCCAACAATTCTGAGGTGTCTTTGGTCGCCTTCTCCTACGGATTGGCTTTCGAGGTTATGCTGTTCAACAAGTTCGTGCTGGAGTTTTCTTATCTGATGGTTTTGGGGTTGAAGTTCAACGTGTTCCGCGCCTGCAAGAATTTTATTTATTGCGGCTTTTGCTTCATCAAGAGCCCGCTCCGCATCGTCATAATATCCGCGTAAAGTTTCGTTTGATTCGGGGACATCAAGTGCTTCTTTTAAAACTTTTTGAATTTGTGCCATTGAGTTTGTTTTTACATAGAAAATCTGTAATCTGTAATCGTTTGCGGTATTCAGAACTTTTGCCCCGCCTTTTGCAAAGTTTTTGTGGGCGATTACAATATCCGCATCTTCAATGCTTCGAGTTATTTCCGCATTCAAGTCAAGTCTTTCGATTACTTTTTCAACAATACTTCTTGATACTGCATATAAGTATATCTTTTTGAAGGCTTTGACGCTTTCGGTGTAATCTTTTCTGTTAAAGCTGAATTTAAGACTTTCGGAAGAATCAGGAATTTTTTGTTCAAGTTTGTGAATTTCTTCTGAAATTGTGGGTTCGTGGTGATCGTAGGTCTGGTCAACTTTTCTGATTTCCGGTCTTATCGGCCAGCCTCTTAAAATATAATCCACGGCTTCTGCAGTGTCTTTGTAAACCGCGAGAGTGTTTCTGTCCAGAATTTCTATAACTATATCAAAAGTCGGCTGTTTTTCGCGTTCGAGAACGGTTTTTTGTGATGCTCTGCGTTTTGCTTCATCGTCACCTAAGGTTACCGATTGAATCCCGCCGACTAAATCCGACAGTGTCGGGTTTTTGATTAAATTTTCCAAAGTATTACCATGGGCAGTTGCAATCAACATAACGCCGCGCTCTGCAATTGTTCTGGCTGCTTGAGCTTCGGCTTCGGTACCGATTTCGTCGACTACAATAACTTCAGGTGTATGATTTTCGACAGCTTCTATCATTATGTCTTTTTGAAATTCCGGTTGGCGGACCTGCATACGACGTGCATGGCCTACTGCCGGGTGCGGAACGTCACCGTCGCCGGCAATTTCGTTTGACGTGTCGACTATCACCACCCGCTTTCCGAGTTCATCGGCAACAAGTCTTGAGATTTCTCTCAGTTTTGTTGTTTTCCCGACGCCCGGTCTGCCCAAAAATAATATACTTTTGTTTTGCATACAGAAATCTTTTATACAAGCAATTGTCCCCGTAACAACTCTTCCGATTCTGCAGGTAAGACCGATAATTTTGCCCTGACGGTTTCTTATTGCACTTATTCTGTGGAGTGTTCCGGGGATTCCTGAACGATTATCCGATGTAAATTCCTGAACTCTTTGCGTTATAAAGGAAATATCTTCATCTGTAACTTCATTTTTGCCAAGATACTCAATCTTCCCCGAAGAATGACGTATTTCGGGGACTCTGCCAATATCCAAAACGATTTCTATAACATCTTGCAAACTCTCATAGGTGATGTATTTTCGAACCTTTTCGGGCAAGATTGCGATCAACTTTTCTAAATCGTTTTGAAATTGTAAATCTGTCATATTCTTTTTGCCTCCTGTCAGTACAGGGTTCAGGCAGATATTTATTATCTCCTCTAATATTATTATACCACTTTTTTGAAACTTTTCATCGGTCTATGGTGCGACATAAATAGTAATTTTACAAATCTTAATTTGTAAATCATGCTAAAGTCTTTGTTGACGCATGTTTTGCAAGGTAGTTCGCGGCTTGAATTTTATATTCAAAATAAATCTTAAGATTGAGTAATTTTATTTATTGATAAGTAGTAGCTTAGATGGTTATAAGGCAAAAAATTATTATGGATTTTAAGTCCATAATATTTGTTATCAATGTCAGATAATTATTATAATGAGTGAAGATATAATTAAACGATTTAGAAAAAATTTATCTGATATAAGAAAAGCCAAAGGTTATTCAAGCAAGTTGTTATCCGAGCTGATTGGTTGTGATTCATCTTATATAAGTAAAGTAGAAAATGGTAGGCTCATACCTTCGCTTGATAAAATAATATTAATTTCCAATTATTTTGATATAGAATTTATAGATTTGTTTAAGTAGCAGGATTGCAAAAGAGAGCGCAATTGCGCTCTCAGGTTTTCGGGGATTGTATGAAGAAATTTTGTTAACGTTTTTGGAATACCATGACGTATTCGTGTTTAAAGATATAAAATCCGCCCGCAAGCGCTCTGTAGCGCCAGAGGTTTGCGGTTTTGCCTTTTGCACGTTCGTTGCCCTGCATGTCTTTTACAATAATTGCTTTTAGGGCAAAGCCTAATTTTTGCATTCTTGCCATGCATTCAAATCCAAGCGGCTGTACTTCGGAATTTTTGTAGCTGTCGCCGATAATTAATGCGGCAAATCTGCCTTTTTCGAGCAAGTCATATCCGTTTTTGGCAACTTTTTCAAACAAATCGTAAAATTCTTCCGTAGATGCGCAGTTTGATAAGTCCTCTTTTTTGTCGGAAAACTTGATAATATCGTCATATGGCGGGTGAAGAATTAAAAATTGTGCAAAATCTTCGCCCATAATATCAAGTCTTGCTTTGATTTTTTCTTTTGCAAGTTCGGAGGCGGAATCTGCGCAAATAATATTTACATCTGTTACAAGTTGTTTCGGGGTGAATTTTTCCGAAACTTTTTCAGCCAGATCGTCTTTTAATTCAACACCGATGCAGCGTCTGTTCATATTTACGGCTTCAATGCCGGAGGTTCCGGAACCGAAAAATAAATCCAGTACAACGTCGTTTTTCTTTGTAAATCTTTCGTACAATTGCTGTGCAATCTGGGGGATATAATTCCCGTGATATTCGTTTGAATGCCCGTGTTCCTTTAACCTTGAAGGAAATTCCCATAAGGTATCGGTTTTAATATGGGGGTAATCTTTCCACGCATTTAAGTTTATGTCGCTGTATTTAGTGGTTTTTACCTCTTTTACAATTTGAAGATCCGCTTTTTTTGCCGGTCTTAATTTAGTATTTGTCTTTAATCTTGCCAATTCTCTTCCCCCGATTAAATAATATAGGTTTATTTTATAGAAATGTTTCAAATTTGTAATCAAACGTTTAGATGAATTTGTTTTTGTAGTAGATTAAAATTGAATGGAGGAAGTATGTTAGAATACGGTTTTACTTTAAACACATTTTTTATGATTACCGGCTTCCTTCTTGCGATGTTCTCATGTGTTTCCAATGATATTATTCAGACATTGGGGACATTTTTAAGTGCTAACAAGAAGACGAATTCATTATATATATGGGCTTTTACAAGTATTGTTTTAATATTGACGATAGGTATTGGCTGGGTTGTAAATGACGGTGATATGTCGTTTGGACGTTTGGACAGAATACCTGTTACTCATACTTTTACGATAATACATGTTTTGCCGCCTATTATATTATTAGTTTTGACACGCTATGGCATTCCTGTTGCCACAGCGTTTTTAATATTAAGTATGTTTTCTGTGAGTGATGCCCACGTTATTGGCTTAATGCTCACAAAATCTTTTATTGGTTACGCAGTTGCATTTGTTTGTGCATTAATTATTTATAATATTATTGCAAGACCTATTGAAAGATATTTTTATTACACACAAAAAAAGCATTCTAAAGAGATTTCTAAATGGTGGATGGTTGCAAAATGGTGCTCAACAGCATTTTTGTGGTCGCAGTGGATTATGCAGGATGCGGCAAACCTTTTTGTATATCTGCCGAGAAAAGCGTCATTAGGTGAGTTAATCTTTGTTCTTGTGGCATGTACTATATTTATGGGATATATTGCCTTTAACAGAGGCGGCGAAATCCAAAATATTGTTAAAATGAAAACAAATGTTCAAGACCCTAGATCGGCTACGATTATTGATTTAATTTATGCTTCATTATTGTTATACTTTATACAATTAAATAATATTCCGATGTCAACAACCTGGGTGTTCTTAGGCTTGCTTGCAGGTCGTGAAATTGCTCTTTATCACAGATTGCGTTTTGAATCACCGAAAAAAATGTACAAACACATTTTAAAGGATCTTGCAAAGGTAACGTTTGGTATGATAGTGTCACTTTTGACAGTATTAATTCTTACTAAATTCCATGTAGTAAAAGATTTCTTTATTATGCATTTTATTAATATGTAGGTGTAAAATGGCAAGAATAAAACAATTGTCAAAACATTTAATAAATCAGATTGCAGCAGGAGAAGTCATTGAACGTCCGGCATCAGTTGTAAAGGAATTAACCGAAAATTCCGTTGATGCGGGTGCTTCAAAAATAAGTATTGAAATTACAAATGACTGCCGCGATATAAGAATTGCGGATAACGGTTCGGGAATTCATCCCGATGACATATTGCTTGCGTTTTCAAAGCATGCCACAAGTAAAATTCAAAATGATGAAGATTTATTTGATATACACACTCTTGGTTTTCGCGGCGAAGCCCTTGCAAGTATTATTTCGATTTCAAAATTAACCTGTACTACAAGAACAAAAGACTTTGAAACAGGAACAAAGGTTAAGTGTGAAAATTCCGAAGTTAAAAAGGCTGAAACAGGCTGCGCAATCGGTACAATTATGGAGGTTAAAGATTTATTTTATAACCTCCCCGTCAGGTTGAAATTTTTGCGTAATCCGAATACGGAATTTTCTTATATTCAGGAAATTGTTCAATCGCTCGCTATTATAAACACAAATGTGGCATTTGAATTAAAACGCAACGGAAAAACAGTTTTAAAAACTACAGGACAGGGTGATTTAAAACAAACACTTAAGGAGGTTTATTCATCTGATGTTGTGGAAAATTTAAAATCTGTTTTAAAAACCGATGAATTATCTCACCTTAAAATCACAGGCATGGTCAGTAAGCCGGATTATACACGTTCAAGCAAAAAGAATTATCATCTCTATATAAATTCCCGCTCAGTTAAATGTCCTGTTATGCAAAAAGCTGTTGATACGGTTTATAAAACACTTATTGCAAACAGTAAATATCCCTTTGTGGTTTTGAATCTTGAATTACCGCCGCATGACGTGGATGTTAATGTCCATCCGACTAAAAAAGAGGTACGTTACAAAAATCCGAATCAGATTTTTAATTTTGTGCGGACTGCGGTTGAGGCAGGGCTTGCTAATTATGTGGAAAAAGAGTTTATGCCCATACCTCAGCAGACTAATGTTGTGGAACTTCAGCCGGTATCCAAAAGGGATCTAAAAATTGATAATGATGATGATACTATGTATGTTTCCGATAGTTTGATGCAAAAAATTCATGATGAAATTTCAACGCCGAAAGAAAATATTGTTGAACAAAAGACAATTATACAGCAGTCTGTAATTAAAGAGCCGGAACCTGAAGAAAATATTATCGGACAATACAAAAATACTTATATTTTAATCGAACAGGACAATGGACTTGAAATCGTTGACCAGCATATTGCGGAAGAAAGATTTATTTATGAGAAACTTAAGTCCGAAAAGCAGATAGCATCTCAAATGCTGTTTGTATCCGATGTTGTGCCGGTATCATCTACTGATATGGCGATAATTAAAGAGAATTTGGATAAATTTGAAAAGTTCGGTTTCGGGATAGAATTTTTGAACGATAATGAACTTATTTTCAGAAAAATCCCTATGCTTATTGCAAAAGTCAATCCTAAGGAAATTCTTGCGGATATTCTGGAAAATATTGAAGGCGATATTGACAGGCTTGAAGAAAAAATACTTATTACAACTGCTTGCAAAGCCTCTGTTAAAGCGGGTCAAAAGCTTTCTCTGTGGCAGATGCAGGAGATTATAAAAAAATGGCGTAAAACCAAAATGCCCTATACTTGTCCGCATGGTCGACCAATTTCTCATATTATTCCGCATAAAGAAATTGCTTTATTCTTTCAAAGACAGGGATGAAAATTTTATTTGTAAAAAAAAGTTAAAATACTGACAAAAAATATTGATTTTTTGTTTTATTAGAGTGAGAATAATTTCAATGGGTGGAGGACGATGAAAGTAGACAAAACTCAATTTTATAGCGGTAATAAACGACATCTGGCAGGCATGGTGTCCGACAAATCGCTCCCGTTGAGTTCCTATCCCATGACACAATATAATAATCGATATTTTGAGAGACCTTTAAAACATAATTCAAACGATTTATCTTTTAAAGGTCTTTCTTTTACGGGTGATTCTGCGGTTAAAGAAGAACCGAAAAAACATAAGCCTATAAATCCCACACTTGTTTTATTGGGCGCTTTGGGTGTGGCAGGTCTTGCATTAAGGCTTGCACCTTCCTACAAGCAGGCTGTAAAATTTAATATCCCCGAATTTAAAAAATTTACTAATAAATATATAGAAAATATCGGCGGTGATTTGTTTGATCATTTAAAAGATTCAAAATTAGCCCAAAAAATGCTGAAAGTCGATGGAGATGAGGCAATAATCTATAAAAAGACTATTCCTCAATTGATTTGGGATGGTTTGAAATATCCGTTTACTGTTTTGCCTGCTGATTTATTGAATGGTACGGTTGAACTTCTGGGTAAAATAAAACCGTTTAAAAAATGGTCTGAAGAAACGCTGGCAAAACCATTATTTAAAAACATCAGACAGCGTTCAAAAATTGATGCGAAAATTAATTCTTTGCAAGGACTTGTTGAAACACAACAAAAATTGTCTAAAAAACTTGCATCAGGCGAATTGACAAGTGCCGAAGTTTCATCAGAAATGTTTCAGAAGTCTGTTAAAATGTTTGATAAAGAAAAATACGGTGCCTATGATACAAAGCATGAAAGAGCCTTAAATAGACTTGTATCAGGTTTACCGCCTGCTGTATTCTTGGCAAATGATGCTTATAACCTTTCACGTATGATGGATGATGATCCCAAAAAAGCTGACAAGGAAAAGAAAACCAGGTTTAAACAGGAAACGGCAAGAATATTATCCAGCGGGTATTTGACGCTTATAACACTTGGTGCGTTGAATAAATATATTAATAATTCAAAATTCGGTATAATGCTTATGACAGGAACAACCGTATTGCTGACGGAAGCATTTTCACGTCTTACAAACGGCAAACATATTAAACGTTTGAGTCCGGAAGAAGCCCGCGCCGAAAATGAAAGAAATAATGCTCCTGAAAAAGATATTAAGCCGGATACGTCATTTAAAGCAAATCCTGAATTTGAAAAGAAATCCGAAAAAGGACAACAAAAACCGCTGTTATCATTTGATACCTTATTGAAAGCTTCAGCGGTTGTTATAGCTGCCGGTTTTGGTATTAAAGGGTTACGCAAGCTTAAACCCGTTGATGATATGTTCAGAATTGTTCAGGAACCTTTCCAAAAATTATATAAAAGATTGACCGTAACTCCTGATCATACAATTACGAAGGAACGTTTTGACAAAATTATCGCAGTACTTAATGAAAATGGTTATAAAGATCTGGCATCAAAATATCAAAAAATAGCCGCGGGTGTTACTGATGAAAAAGGCATAATTCATTTAGGCGCCAAAAATAAAAAATATGCAAAGCCATTTGTGAATTTCGTTATTACACCTTTCAGATTTGCTTTTAATACCGTAACTTTACCTTATAGATTAGTAAATAAAGTAGTGGAAGCAGTGCTCCCGAAAGCAGCGCCTGCAGCAAAAACCGCCGAAGAATTGGCAAAAGAGTTATCTAAAAAAGATGTTGAAATTCTTGCAAAAACCATTGAAAATATCGGGAAAGAAGCGGTTAAAAAAGGCATGACACCTAAAAAATTCCAATCTTACGTAAATGATAATGTTTTAAAAGCGTTCAACGTAACAACCATGTCAAATGTTTCAAATGCAGAGCTTTCAAATTTAGCAAAAACGGCGTCAACAGCTGCAACAATATGGTTCCTGATGACCGATAACTATAACATGGTAATGTTAAAGTCAAACGGCAATGATAAAGAGGGTGCAGAAACCAAGTTTAAAGAACGTTTTGTACAGGAAGGTTCAAGACTGTTCTATCAAACACTTTTGATTGATTTATTTAATTCAACATTCAGAAGTCAGTATAACGGTTCCCTCGCAGGCATGAGCTGGGTAACACTTGTGGATACTACACTTGGCGAAATTTTGACAAGAAAATCCGTAGGTATGCCTGTAGGTGCACATACAAGAGCTGAACTTGAATCCATTGAGAAAAAACAAAACGAGGCAACCGGATTTTTGAAAGGTTATTATAACTTTATGAGAAGGTTAACCGGCAAACGTTCAATTGAATCTTATCATGTTAATAATAATTCGCAGCCGGCACCTGTAGTTACGCAAACTTTACCTCAAAAAAATGATACTCCTGTAAATTTTACAAATAACAGACCAATTTTTAAACAAATGATAAACGGCTAGGCATTTGCAAAGCAGGTCGGTTTTTGTTAAGCTAATATTGAGATGAGTAAAAAACAGAAATTTATAGCAGGATTAATAATTGTCGGGGTTTGTTTTATAACAGGTTTTTTGTTCGCTTATGTTTATCAGCCGGCGGAAAAGACAATGCAGATATATAGCAATGCCATGAAAGATTATGCGAATAAGGATTATCAAAATTCTTATTATTTGTTTTCGCGTGTAAGTTTTTTGTCCAATCTTAAACCTTTTGCCATCTATCATCAAGCATTGTGTGCAAAAGAACTTGGCGATAAAAAGTCTGAAATGAAACAGTATCAGCTGCTTTTTAATAATTATACAAAAAATAAATTAAGCCTTAAGGCAAAATATTTTGCGGCGCAAATGCTTATTGAAGATGAACCTAATCAGGCAAAGCGATATTTTGAACAGATTATTAAAGATTATCCTGATAGTGATTATGCTATTGCCGCGGAGTATTATTTGGGTGTTATTTTATTGAATAAATATAAAAATGGCAGAATTTTTCCGATGTCAGTAAAAGACGATATAGAAATGTCTTTCAGACATTATTTAAAAAAAGCTCCTCATGGTCGACTGGCATTGAATGCTGTTGAAAATTGGCTTACTCTGGATAAAGAAATTGCGAAAGATGATTATTTATTGATGGCGAAGAGTTATTATCTTTTCGGCGATTATGAAAACGCAAAAAAATTACTTGCAAATACGGATTTGAAAGAAAGCTGGGCATTGGACGTTAAAAATTCATATGCCTTGAAAAATTATGCCCGTGCTAAATACCTTGCGCAATACGGTTTGCAGAATTATACGGCTTATGTTGATGAATCGGATATACATGACACAGTTGATATATTTTTAGATATGTCAAACTCCAAAACAGATGCGATAGATTTTTTGTATAATTTGTCCGCACCAAAGGGTAAGGATTATATATGGAGTTTAAAATGCGATGCAGCGCCCGTTGATTATCAGGCAGGATGCTACAGACAGCTTTATTTGAATTTTCCGAAAGGAAGCTATGCGCCTTTAGCTACCGCAAATTTATTTTTTGATCGTATTAAAGCCAGAGATTTTGAAAATGCTGCCAAAATCGGGAAGGATTTTTTGAATAAATATGAAAATAATCAGAATGCACCGATGGTTATGTTCTGGCTTGGAAAAATTGCCGAGCATGAAAATAATTATGATGAGTATATGAACTATTATAAAAGCACCATAGCGAATTATCCTGACACATATTATGCATACCGTGCTTATCTTGCGATGAAGCACATAAAAACATCAATTTTAAACGCATATATTAAAGAACAGCCGGTAGAATATCCTTATCCGAATGTATCAAAGAATGACGTAATTTTTAAACTTGCGGAATTAAAAGATTACGATTTAATGATGGAAATTACGGAAGATGATTTTATAAAAAGCTGGATATATTATCAAAAAGGCGACTATTCACATTCCATGCTGGTAGCTCGCGATGCTATGGAAAAAATTTATCCCAAACCGGAAAGGACGGATCTTCGCTGGCGACTGGTGTATCCGATAGATTATTATGATGAAATTCAAAAATATGCTCATTCGGTAGGCAATGATGCACCCCTGATGCTTGCGTTAGTCAGAGAAGAAAGTTATTTTAATCCGGATGCAAAAAGTTCCGCGGGTGCAAGAGGCTTAATGCAACTGATGCCGGCAACAGCAAAAGAAATAAGCGCACATTACGGTTACGGATTAACTGATGAAAACGATTTATATAAACCGGAATTGAATATAAAAATAGGGAATACATATTATGCGCAGTTGAGGAGCATGCTCAATAATCTTGATATATCGGCGATTGCTGCATATAATGGCGGAATCGGTTCAATCGGCAGATGGAAAAAGAATTTGAATTATGCCGATACGGATGAATTTGTCGAACAAATTCCCTACCCTGAAACCAAAAATTACGTCAAAAAAGTTTTCAGAAGCTACTGGAATTACCTGAGAATTTATATTGATGAATAACATAAGTTTTTTACATAAAAAGAGCCAAAGGCACGATAACATTTTAGGTTTTGCATAAATTTGTTGTGTCACCCTGAACTTTATAAAGCGAACCAACGAGGTACGAGTTGTGTGAGCCTGTATCCGTCGGCGCAGCCGTCAGGTGTTTCAGGGTCTCTTATACTTTACCGCTCAGACAATACACGCCTATGGAGATTGTTTTCGACTACAGTTATTATTCGCTATCGCGGTATTTGTGCTGCGTAGCAGCTCCGTGCCGTGATTATAGCGCGAGCGAGCAGAGGCTGAAGGTCGGCGGAGAACTCCGCCGCCGTAACGCCGTTTAATGCGAGCGAGTAAGAAGGCGCGGTTAGAGATTGCAGGATTTTAGCCCCTCTCCTGTCCTACGGACACCCTCTCCCCAAGGGGCCGAGGGATAAAATACTGCAACGGCACGGAGTGCGCCCGTCAGGGCTTAAGCAATCCGCAGGATTGCAAATTATTTAGCGTGTTTCTCTTTCTTTTGCCAGCATTTTCTTTCTCTTTTCCTCTCCAAAAAAGAGAAAGAAAATGCTGATACATACCCATAATAGTTTTTATGTAACCGGTGCAATAAAAAGCCGGTTTTAAAACCGGCTTTTTACTATAACATATTTTTCCTGATTTTTTCTTTAGCCTTGTCAATTTGTTTGATGCGTTTTTCAATAGCTCTGATTTGCTGATCAAGCGCTTTTCTTTCGGCTTTAATCAATTTGTATTGAGCATCAACATCAGAATATTTAGCTTTGTAGTTTAATAATTCATTTCTTACGTCAACTTGAGCATTGTCAAGCTGTAAAATCGCATTCTGCATTTTGTCATTTCCTGCAATATCTTGCGGATTTGTAGTGGGTGCAGGTGTAATTGTAGTAGTTTGATTTCCGTTGTAGCTTGCATCGTCAAAGTTTAACGGTGTAAAAGCACTTCCGTCCGCAAAAGCAGCCGTTGAGCATGCCAATACTACAGCTAAAGTCAATGCAGCTTGTTTAAAAGTTTTAATCATGATTAATCTCCTATATAGTTTCTGTATTTTATATAATATACATATTAAGTCATGCGGCATGAAATAACAAATTTGTTAATATATATTAATAATTTATAATGGAACTTTTGCTGTATTTTGTCGTCAATAATAATGCGTGAACATGCTTTACACGTGTTTATTAACATTTGTAAACATCTCAAATCCAGATATAGATTGAAATTTTAAAAAAGCGGATAAATTTATAAAAAACATAAAAAACATGTCTTGATTTTTAAAAATCTTTGAAATAAGATAGTTCATGTGCGAAAAGCACGATGAACTTTTTAAAATAAATAGCAAAGTTAAGAAGTTTTAAGAAAAATAAAAAATATTTTAAAAAACCTCTTGACAAAAAAAATTGAAGTAATAAGATAATAATTACCGCGAGTAAAGAGCGGTTGAGGACAAGGGGATGCCCCGAGTTCAAAGTGTGAAGAAAGGCATTAAATGATTTTGCACATCTGCCTGTTCTAGCTAGCCCCAAGCACTTAGCTTGTAGTCTGCAAAAGTAAAAAGATAACTACCTAAGAAATGGTGGCAAAGGTTTTGACCGAACATTGAAAACAGAATAGCTGAAAACCCGCGTGAGCAGAAAACACTTCAAGTGTTTAAATGCGAACGCGAGAACAATACTTGTTAATTCAACAAAAATGATTCTAAACACGCAAAAGCATAAGCTTAGCGATAAAATAAAGTCGAGCAGTTTATATGCTAGCCGCATATAAACGATGGACATAAACTTTCTGACAATGGAGAGTTTGATCCTGGCTCAGGACGAACGCTGGCGGCGTGCTTCATACATGCAAGTCGAACGAGAAGCTGACTTCGGTCAGTGGAAAGTGGCGGACGGGTGAGTAATATGTAGGAAATCTGCCCTAGAGAGGGGGACAACAGAGGGAAACTTCTGCTAATACCCCATATGAGCTTAGTTGAAATACTAATCTTGAAAACTCCGGTGCTCTAGGATGAGCCTGCATCTGATTAGCTAGTTGGCGGTGTAATGGACCACCAAGGCGACGATCAGTAGCTGGTTTGAGAGGATGATCAGCCACAATGGGACTGAGACACGGCCCATACTCCTACGGGAGGCAGC